>NZ_CP072137.1:1382500-2047500 GCF_019355535.1 Agrobacterium sp. S7/73 | reverse complement strand
TGCAGAACGAGCGAGCCAATCAGGACCTTGCGGCGCATATCGTTGTTGCGCTCGGTTTTCGAGAGGCGGGCCTTGAGGGCGGAACGTTGCGCATCCAGTTCAGCCAGGCGCTGTTCGATTGTTTTCCTTGCCACGATTGTTCCTTTCGATTGCGGTCGCACCGGAACTGCCGCTGTTGACCACGGCTTCGTTCCTGGAAGACAGACCAGTTTCTATGAGGAGATCGACATAGCGATTGTGAGAGTAGGTTGGACCGTATGGTTCATGACGCTGTGGTCGCCGTCACCTGAGTACAGGAGGCTTTGTGCGACCCGTGAAGCTCAGTCGCTGGCGTTCGCGGCCTGTTCGAGCTTTTCGATGTGCTCGCGGCAAAGCGTTTCAACCAGCTTGTGAAGTTCCGCCGTCCGCTCCTGAAGCCAGGTGAGCGCCTCTTCGGAAACCTCGAAACGCTTCGAATAGCGTGCCTTGACGTAGGCCTCATTCAGGATGTTGTACCATGTGGTAAATCGCTGACGATCGCGCGGCCAGATGTCGATCAAACGGTGATCACGACCTTCGGAAAGTCCACGCAGGAATTTGAGATTGTGCGACGCAGGCGAATAATTTGTCAGTGTCAGGAGGTAGCAATTGTAAGCGCTCTCCACTGCTTGATGGAGTTCGAAGACAGCATGCTTTATCCGCTTGTCTTTCAGATACAGCGACGTATCGAGAAACGAGCGAGCGGCAGCCATTTCTTCGTAAAAATGCTCCTCTGCCACCCTGAGTGCATCAGCAGGTTTGAGCGGTTTCGGTTCAGCCAGCGGCCTATCGTCGAATTCGTAAAGCACGATGCCTTCACGGGCGAGATCAACAAAGAAGGGTTGGCCATCATTCAAAAAGTTGCTGATCTCGCGAGCGCCGTGCACGATCAGGCCCACGGGCGTCTCGATCTCCTTGTCCCACATCAGCCGGTCTGTTGTCTTGTCCCAGTATTTGGGATCGGCCAGTTCCTTGTTGCTGACGATGACGAGAATGTCGAAATCCGAGCGATAGCCTTTCGACGTATGCGGTTCATCCACCCAGGTGCCACGCGCGTAAGAACCGAACAGAATGATTTTGAAAATCCGTCCGTCTTTTTTGGCGTCAGACTTCGAGCGCTCCACCAGATCAGCAAACTCTTCCTGGATAATTCCGACGACGCGCGCGAGCTCGCGTTGCTTTCGTTCCGGCAAATGTTCAAGGCTGGTCTTCATGTCTGCTCCGTTTCTGGACGGTATCCTGTATGGTCCATTGTAAACTTCTTTGAAACTCCGATTTTTGGTAGCCGCCAATCGAATGCCCGCGCCCGCTCCTGTTTTGTCCAGCCGCGCCTGCAATCCTTTATTCCGCTCGTCCAGCAACCATTGTCCCTTGTCCCTGACCCCTTGTGCGATCGGCCTGTGCATCCCCCTCCTCGGATTGATGCGTTTGTGTCCCTATTCAAACACGAGTAATTGCCACTTGGCGACTACTACTTTTAGTAGTCGAAATGCCCGTTCGTTGTTGCTAGCCTCGCCACCGGTAAACAGACAAGGGCGCACTTACGACTTGCGGCACGTTTGAGCGTTTGGTCTCCCCGTTTGCGTATCGGAGATTTCGTTTGGCGATTTATCATCTCAGCACCAAACCTGTCTCGCGCTCATCCGGCCGCAGCGCTGTGGCATCTGCCGCCTACCGTTGTGCTGTTCTTCTCGTCAATCATCGCGATGGCCTTGTGCATGACTTCACCCGCAAAGAGGGTGTCGAGCATAAAGAGATCGTGCTGCCGGACGGTCTTTCTGCCAATTGGGCTTTGGATCGTTCGGCTTTGTGGAACGCTGCAGAGTTTGCAGAAAAGCGAAAGGACGCCCGCGTCGCCCGCGAATTCGAAATCGCGCTTCCGCATGAGCTTTCGACAGAGGGACGACTAAAGGCTGCACGCGCCTTTGCTCAGGATCTGGCAAACCGCTATGGCGCGGCCGTGGATTTTGCAATCCATTCGCCAAGTGAGCATGGTGATATCAGGAACTACCATGCGCATGTGCTGATGACGACGCGAGAGGTTGGCAAAGCCGGCCTTGGCGAGAAAACTGTTCTCGAGCACAAGAACGCACGGCTGCTGGCAAATGGCATGGCGACAACCGACATGCAGCTTCGCGATATCCGGCAGTTATGGGAAGGCATCGCCAACCGTCAGCTGCAACGCGAAGGCCTGGATGTTCGCATCGATCATCGCTCGCATATTGAGCGCGGTCTTGAGTTATCGCCGACCGAACATATGGGCGTGCATGCGTCGCAGATGCGCCAGCAAGGAATGGCCGTCGAGCGCGGGCGGCTGGATGACGGGGCAGCACGGCAAAATGCCGCGCTGATCCGTCAAAAACCGGAACAGGTTTTGACGCTGATCAGCCATGAGAAGAGCGTGTTCGATCGCCACGATATTGCCAAAACCTTGCATCGCTACATCAACGATGACGCGCAAACGTTCCAGAACGCCTTTGCGGCTGTTTTGGCATCACCAGCGCTCGTGGCGCTTCAGCCTGAGCGCACCGATGCCGAGACAGGCGACGTTTCCAAAGCGCGCTATTCGACGCGGGACATGATCGATCTGGAACTTGGCATGGCGCGATCGGCGGAACGGTTGCATCAGGCGCATTCCCATGGCGTCGATCCGCGCCATGTCGATCGAGCCATGGAGAGGCAGGATAACGCCATTCGCAAAAGCTCCAGCGGACCGTCGGCTGCGAGCGATCCGTCAGCGGGATTGTCGGACGAACAGCGTCAGGCGATCGCGCATATTACAGGTCCCGAACGCATCGCGGCTGTGGTCGGGTTTGCCGGTGCTGGAAAGTCGACCATGCTGGCAGCCGCTCGCGAGGCGTGGGAGGCTCAAGGCTATCAGGTCCATGGTGCGGCGTTGGCCGGAAAGGCAGCCGAGGGTCTTGAGGAAAGTTCCGGCATAGAGAGCCGCACGCTTGCATCGTGGTCCCGCGGTTGGGACCTTGGCCGGGATCTGATCGGTCGCGGTGACGTGTTCGTCATTGACGAGGCCGGCATGGTCGGGAGCCGGCAGCTTGCCCGCTTTATCGGAGAAGCGGAAGAGCGCGGCGCAAAGATCGTTCTCGTCGGCGACCATGAGCAGCTGCAGGCAATCGGAGCCGGTGCACCCTTCAGGGCGATTGCCGAGCAGATTGGCCATGTCGAACTTTCGGGCATTCGCCGCCAGCGCCATGATTGGCAGAGACAGGCATCGGTTGCCTTTGCGACCCACAAGACGGCCGAGGGGCTCGCCGCCTATCGCGATCACGGCGACATCCACTTTGCAGAAAGCCGCGACAAGGCGATGGCGCAGATTGTGCGTGATTTTCTTGCCGATAACGAAGAGCATCCGCAAGGCACCCGGGTTGCCATGGCGCATCGCCGAGCCGACGTGCGAGCCCTCAATGCCGCCATCCGCTCCGAGCTTCAGAACAGACAAAAGCTGGAGCGTGGCCCCGGGCTGGGCGCCAGTGCGGGGCGTGGGAATGGTGCGGACCGTGTGGGTGGTGAGGATGTTGGAGAACTCTCGTTCCAGACCAATGGCGGCAAGCGCGCCTTCGGCCCCGGTGACCGGATCATCTTCCTCGAAAACAACCGCGACCTCGGCGTCAAAAACGGCATGCTTGGCACGGTCGAGCATGTGGAGCCGGGCAAGATCATCGCCCGGCTCGATGGTCGAGGTGGCGACAGTGTCAGCATTCCGACAGACAGCTATCAGGCGATCGACCACGGCTATGCGACGACGATCCATAAAAATCAGGGGGCGACAGTCGATCGCGCCTTTGTGCTGGCGTCCCGCACCATGGATCGGCATCTGACCTATGTTGCCATGACCAGGCATCGCGACGGCGTGCAGCTCTATGCCGACATGAAGGAGTTCACCAATGCGGGCCGGCTGGTTGATCACGGCGTTGCGCCCTACGGGCATAACCGACAGGCGCGAGAAAACTATTTTGTGACGCTGGAGAATGACAAGGGCGATCAGCGCACGGTGTGGGGCGTCGATCTCAAGCGGGCCATGCGAGATGCATCGCCAAAGATCGGGGACAGGATTTCCCTGCAGCATGAAGGCGCCACGCCTGTCACGCTTCCGGATGGCACGCAGGCCGAGCGCAATGCATGGCGTGTCGTCAAGGGTAACGCGTTGGCGTACCAGCAGCTGACAAGCCGCCTGTCGCGTTCCGGCGCGAAGGAAACCACGCTGGATTACATCAGCGACTTTGCCGAGCGGCGCGGGATCGCAAGCGATAGATGGATCGTAAACGGCCAAGGGATCGGGCAAGAGTTTTGTGTCAGAAGCGAGATCGAACTTGCGTCCGGACGGGATGAGCGTCAAGAGGTCTTGTCCCGTGCGGCCCATCTGCAACGGGAGCAGCAGGACCGGCCATCAGAGCGTCAGCAGGTTTACGAGGAACGTGCCGGCGATCTGGCCGGCCCTGTTCACCGCGAAGATCCTCGCAATCAGTCCGCCCGAACAATCGATGACGGTCAGCGCGATGAGCGGACAGAAGGCAATAAAGGGTATCGACGCATCCGGTGGTCCGAGGTCATGTCGCAAGACGGCGCCGTCCCTGCCCCCACAGAAACTGTAGTCCAACAATCGCTGATCGAAACCGGTAAGCCAGCTCCGCTGGTGCCAGCCATCACGCGTCACGACCGCAGCATCGAACAGGTAGCACGGGAAAGAGCGATGTCCGTCATCGAGCAGAGATTCGATACGGTCGAATCTCTGGTGCGGCACGTGTTCCGTGACCCGGTCGAGGTCGCGGCGAGACTGCGTACCGCGATGACCGAGAAGGAAGGCAACGGCAAGATCATGGCAAAGGCCATAGCCGAGCAACCAGAGCGCTTCGGGGAGCTACGCGGCAAGACGGGTCTGTTCGGGAACAACAGGGAGCGGAAAGAGGCGCTGCAATATGCCAGATCTCTGTCTGCCCATATTGGCTATGTCTCCCAGGCATGGGAGCGCCGGCTTGGCGAAGAACGCGCGAGCGAACAATGGCAGCGCGAAAAGCGTGATGTCATCGAGGTGCCCGACCTCACGCCGCGCAGTGCCGAAATCCTTGCCAAGGTGGAGAAGATGCCGGTCGCGAAGCGGAGCCAGTTTATCGCGGAGCTTCGCTCGTCACCTGAGGGCCGAGCCGCGCTCGATGAGGCCAAGCTGGTGGCCGAAGCGCTCACGCGGCGGCTTGGTAGTTCCGATCCTCGCAGGTTCGCCGAAGAACTCGAGCCACGCCCGGAGCTCGCAAAGCAGGCCGAGCATATCAACACAATCGCCCGCATAGTGCATCGTACACGCCATGCCGAGCTTAGCCATGACCACGCGTTGAGACAGCAGCTTTCCCGGTCGCAGGGGCTTGGATTGAGCCGATAGTACGCGCCGACGACAACATTGGCGTCTTTTAATCGCCCCCCCCCAAAAGTGCGCCGCGCTTCCAAATTTCCTAGGCGTCCCGATGCACCTATCCCCGTTCAGCGCTCGAGACGGCTTCCCTCAGCAGTTCATCAGGACTGAATCAAACAAGCCGAGCTGTCCGGCGAAACGGGGTACACTCCAGCCTGCCTACAGAGGGGCCCCCACGAAATTGGGTCACACGAAGCCCAAGTAGCCCAGCGGCCTGCGCCCTGCCCGCCATCCTCGAAGTTAACGAGGATATCCGCATGGGCGGCCAGGTGGTGACGGGGATAGGCTTCCTTGGCGCAGGACTGATCATGCGCGACGGCCTCAACATTCGCGGGTTGAGCACGTCGGCGACAATACGGACTACGGGAGCGATCGGCGTCCTCGCGGGTTATGGAGAAATTTTCGAGGCTGCTGAGGCAACGCTTCTGATCTTGCTGATCAACATAACCTCCCCCAGAGTTGTTCGGCTCATCGAGCGCTTTGTTCTACAACACCCAGTCGAGTCACAACGTCGTAGGGTTGAGGTCCGCACGACCACGGAAAGCGAAACCGAGGTCCGGTCGAGTTTGATGAGCCAAACGCGTGACGATCAACTAGCAGTCACATCACTCGCACGCCGCGTCAATTCACTGGATAGGAGCATCACAATTGATGTCACTATTTCAGGTGATGACGTTAACGACGAAGTCATGAGCGTTCTTGTGCAATCTCTTAGCTTGTCGCCAAACATTCTTTACTGCACCTTCACGTAGCTTTGAGACGCCACGGCCGGTTCAACGACAACGCCATAGCCGCCATGTTCGCGCACACGAACATCACATTCCCTTGACATCTGTTCTCGGAGATTTTTGAGAGCTGTCACGATTTCGGCCGTCTGGCGCTTTTTCCAATGACGTTACCATGAGAGTCTTCACCAGTCTAAACTCAGAGGTTGTGTTGCTGTACTTTTCATTGCACGGTTAGGCAGAATTATAATTTTTGATGTTGACCGGAGAGCGGATGGTACACGGAGAGAAATGCCGGTCTTTTGCATGTGTGCTTGTCGCAACTTCGGTCGCCGTTACGATGTTCGCCGGAACCGGTTTTGCACAGGATAACGATAGTGCCGTTCAAAATGCCGTACCGGTGATGAGAAAATTCGATTTCTCAGCGCCAGCCCTCAATCTTGAAGGTACGCTCTCCCCAAATGCTACGGTCGAAACCGTACCAATGAGTCCGACGGAGCCTGGCACAATCGGTAATGTGAAAGTCATCGGAAAAATAACTTCAGATTCGTCCAGTCCGAAAATCGAGACGACCTTTATCGGGTACAATCTGCAGGCGCCATCGGCAGCGTTTCGGATCTGCACTTACCAGGCAGACACTGCTGGATACACAACGCGCGTCTCAAAAGTTGCATCGGACCTGACAGAAGCTATGCTTCTGGGCACCAAGGATCAGAGCGGCGAACCACATAGCGCCCTTATCAGCTATTGCTTCTCTCGCGGGAAGCAGGCGCTGGGCATAAATTTCATTGCAGATGTCAGCAACGCGGCGGATGCTGACGCGGCTTATGATCTGGTAGTTCGGGCTGACAAGTATGCCGTTGCGTTCATTGACAGCCTCTCATGGGAAAATGGAGAAGAATCAAGCTTTGGGAAGGAGCTGCAATCGGTTCCTGTTCGGATAGGCAACGAGCGGATCGCACTCCGCATCCCGGACCAGTGGGAAATACCGATCAACGATTTTCATGGCGCTTTGCCGGCCGAGTTGCACATGATCAGGCGCAAGGGCGGAAGAGATGTTGGCCTGATATGGCTGCTCGTTCAGGACATGAAGGAAAAACCGGACCTGGAAATGGCCGGAGCCACGATCGTGAGGGATTACTTTGTCAGGCAGACACCTGATGCCCGGCCACCCGCACTGATATCGAGTGAGGAAGACAGTCTGCTTGCAAAACAGGGAATCCCCGCACGCACCTTCCGGTTTTCAGTGACAGACAAAAAAGGTCAGGACAGCGGCGATATAGATGCGACCGTCATATGGCGGAATGGGCGCCTGCATGTACTCACCCTTTGGTCAGCGTGGCCCTCCGCCGCCGATAACAGCAACTTCTTTTCCCGTCTTCCAGCTCTTACTGTCTACGATATCGTGCGACAAGCCATGGTAACAACGCAGCAATAAGGTCCGGCGCAGATAAAGAACCAAAGCGCACAAAATGTAGAAAAAACATCAAACTAGGATATTTTCTTAAAGTAAAAAAAAGCCTGTTTCCTTCTGGTATTTTGAGCCGCAAAAAATGGCGCAAGATAGACAGGTAAACTGGCTTGGAACCACGGCTGGCATTGACACCACAGATCGGAGCGGACTTGGGCGGAACTAAGCTGACTGAACTTTTCCCACTACCCTATGCCCATTGGTATGCGGCCACTCTTTTTGCCGAGGCCGGATATGCTGCGTCACAGATATTCGAGCGTCTCAACATAGATCCCGCGCGCTGGCAACGGTTCCAAGAGCGCTACAGCCAACTTCATTACGCCAATAAAAATTGGGTTGCGGCCGCGTTCAGGCGGGACGGACTTCCCGAACCCGAGCAGGATCGGGCGCTTTTCCAGCGTCTGACGGGGAATGACGGCATCGGCCTATCGGTAACAGAACCCTTCAGCATGCGCACAGAGCTTGCGGCTTTGCGGCGGGCAGTCGAAGCTAATCCTCGTATCGGCCCCTTCGCCAATGTCGACTGGGTCGCGCATTACATCGGAGAAAGACGATTCCCGACCATCCGCTATATCCACAATGGCCATCAGGTCTATGTGGACGGCGCACCAATCCGCGACCGCAAGGGCGTCCCGTTGTCCGGGGTAGACCCCTTCACCTTTCGACAGCTTGGTGACCGCTGGTTTTGCGACGATAGACATGTCTACGGCCAGGGCGAGACACCAACGAAGCTTTTCTGGTTCTCAGCGCGCGGCGCCGATCCAGACAGCTTCACCGTTCTGAATCAACGTTATGGTGTCGACAAGGCCGCCGGTTATTACATTACCAACTTGCGCCTTCCCACCGAGGAGCCGGGTACATTCGGGATCGTCAGCTATTATTACGGCAGCGGCCAGAAACCGGGCATCCGTATCGAAGAGAGTCACTACGCAAAGGACAGTCGCAAAGTCTATGCTTACGGGGTCGCGATTGAAGGCGCGGATGCGGCCAGTTTCCATTCCATCGGCGACGAAGGCAGATATTTCGCTGACAGGAAGCATGTCTATTGGGAGAAGAGCCTGATTCCCGACGCGGACCGAGAGAGTTTTGTCTGCGCATCAGAAGCAGGTCAGTATCGCGCTTATGACAGCGAGCGGCCGTACTATGCAGGGCAACCTCAATCAGTCTCGGCAGAATTTGAGTCTTGGAGCGGCTATTTCGAGAACCATCCCGAGATTGCCGACAGCTGGTGGCACCGGGAGAAGGCACGCCGTGCGGTAAGCGCGTCTGTGGGGAATGAGCCAGTACCGATCGGCGGTCTCTATTACAGCGATGGACGCCGGATTCTGGTTAGGCCACAGCGTCCGCAGGAAGCCGAATGGGTCTCACTCGATCATTTCGACCACGACAGCTTCCGACACATCGTTGATGTGTTCGGGCAGGATCGGCACGGCCTGCGCTACTTCTTGCCCGGCCTCGAACATTACGGGATGGAGCCCATTGAAAAAGCCGATCCCGCTAGCTTCGAAAAGCTCGACGGCCCATGGTTCAAAGACAAGCAGCAGGCCTATTACATCGACAGTACAGCACCTTTACCAGAGCTTGCTGTCGTCAAAATCGACATGGCGAGCTTCGAGGTTTTGGGCGGCGCCTATGCTCGTGACGCAAAAGGGCTGATCGTTGAAGGTGTGCGCAAGCGCGGCATCGACAATCCCGCAGCGGTGGAATCGCTCGGCTTTTCCTTTGCACGGATGGGCGATACCCTGCTTTATCGCGGGAAGCCCATCAGCCGGCCCGGCAAGGTCAATCCCGCCACAGCGCGTGGTGTCAACGATCAGCTTCTGATTGATGCGAACGGCGAGATGCTGTTCGGAGGCAGTTATCGCAAAAAGATTCCTGGAATCGATCCAGCCATTTTGCATTTCCTCAACCGTGTATTCGCAGTTGACGCACGGCATGTTTACGCGATGACCGATACAGGACTGCTGCTCATTGAGGATATTGAACCGGGCGAAGTCGAGCTAGCCGGCCTCTACGCGGTCCGGGTGGGCGACAAACAGCTCCACGTTTCCGGTGGCATCGTAAGGCGGTTACGACCCGAAGATACAAGTGGATGAGTAATGCCTGATATCAAAGCTCCCCCCGAGGCTGGGTGCGTCAGTAGTGACGAGCGGCGTGCGGAGGTGCCAGGGCGGTGAAACCTGCGCCGTTGAAGTCATGCAGGCGCGAGGAAGACTCAATAGGCATGACATTACCGGATCGGAAGTCGCTTTTTGCCAGCCTATAGAGGCACCCGCCGCGTGCAAACACCAGATCGCCGCCATCCCAGTCTGCCCAATCCGTTTCCGGAAGGTCGACAAGCAATGTTCCGTCCCGGTCAAACACGCGGTAGTCCAGTCCGTACCACGCCTTTTGACTGCGACCGATCGAATGAAGAACCATCTGAAGGCTCCGGCCGTTTGCACCCGGTTTTTGCAGGACACGCGGCTTGTTGAAGCTGTAAAAGGTCGAGGCCTTCAGGCCATTGGTTTGCCCCTCACCGGCGTCGATCACACGCCAACCGTCACGCGCAAGTATGTAGCCGCTGATGGGCTCGTCCTCTCCACGTCCCGACAATATACCGCACGGGTCCACTTGCATGCCTCGCTTCAATCGAAAACCTGGAGCGAACGAGACGCGGTTATCGTCAAACGGATGGTTGAGAAGCAGTTTGTTCTCGTCCTCGAAAACACCGCCTCCTCCCCACGCGTCTCCTTTTGGCCAAAGCGTCAGTGCGGTGAAGAATGGCGGCTTCGATATGGCCGTCCAGCTCGCGTAGGGCGGGCGATTTGTGGCCGCGAAGTAGACCAGAAGTTCTCCGGACGGAGAAAGATCGCAGCGTCTCTCGTAGACCCGTCCCTTCAACCATTGACCATGTTCAAAAGTGTCGGTGCGCAAGTCCCAGCGAATGAGCTGCACCAGCCGGCTCGGGCCGCGCCGAAATATGACACCTGTTCTCGCTGACCGTGCCAGGATCGCATACAGCCTCGGTGCAAGTGGCTTCCGAGAAGGATCTACAGTCTGCTTGCCTTTCTCTACAGCCACCTGAGCAACTTTCTTCCGGCACTATCTGATGCCGTCATGTAGGACGTCACATGACAGTTTATCCCTGTGTCCGCATCGAGCTTGCGGACTTCCATCTCTCACCTCTCCGAAATACCGCGCAACACCATTATCAGATACTGGACGAAAAAATCGACATTGCGTAGTTTTAAACAACAACTGCATCCATTGAAGCGATTTGACACTTCGTCTCCCACGATTTGATCCAAACCCGGATACGTCGCCGTTTCAACCGATCGCACAGGAGAAACGCTTGCTGATACTTGAGATCGTCATTTTTTCTGCGGCTCTTATCGCGGTTGGCCTTCTGGCTGTGCAGCAGATTATCGCGCAGGTTCGGGAGTATAATTTCTACAAGAAGAATGGTGGTGATTTTTCTGTCGACAGCAACATGGATCACGTCAAACTTGACAGATCCATGCACTACAACGACCTCCGCCTCACGAACTGGCAGCGATTTTATCTGTTCCGCCCAGCCTGCATCGCGATGCTCGTCTTTGTTTGGGCTATGATGGTAGTCTCTTTGCTTTAACTGAAACGCCAGGCTTAGGTTGCCCTTGGCATTGCTCGTCGACCAGACTGGTTTCGGCAAGCCCCCTGCAGCACCTCACCGGTGCCAAGACAATGCGATTTTGTTCGGCAAGCGGTCGGAGGCAATGGCGATCTTAGTCATTCGGTTTAGGCCGAGGTTTAAATTTGACGTGCCTGCGTATAGCGCTGCGGTTGCGTGTGGCCATGCGGGCTGTTCAAAGCCACCTCGACGTTAAGCGGATACAAATGCCTCTTCTGGCTGCGCAAATCCGCAAGATGCGCTTAAACGCTGAACTCGAGGTCCAAATCGTTGACCTTCGCGATCGCATTCGTTCCGCTCTTCGTGTAGACGACCTAGGTGCCGGCCAGCGAATACATTCCCAGACCCTTCCCGCACACCCGTGATCAGTCCTCAGTGGGGTCGTCCGCCATTACCCGATCGTATAGTTCGATGCTACGCCGCGAAGATGTGTGACCGTCGCTTGTGACAAAACACCACTGCCCAGATAATCAGCAAAGCTGAATGAGAATATGTCACTTCGTTCTATCGCCTTGACCAGATTGGTATCACCAAAGACAACGAGGTATTCGTGATCCTCCGGCGCCCAGATCCAGAGATCATGAGCTGAAAAATGGATCAGAAGGCCATAAGGCGAATTTTCAAACAGTGCATCAAGCACCAACCCGACCGGTTGCGGTGCAAAATGGCGCGGAGGCTGACCGAACTCGTAAGCAGCGAAATCAATCTCGTTACTACCGATACGCGCGGCGACGAGAGCGATTTCCTCCTCGCTTGGAAATTCGGGGTAAATCCTCGCCGCGAAATTTCTGTTTCGAATGGCCTGATGATCCAGCGTGCAGTCTTTTCCAATGAAGTCCATAATTAAACCCCAGGTCCGTCATTATAGCGTATCTCGGTCTGACGACCGTTTGGCCTACGTATTTGCAACGTCGGACGACCGTCAGAGCTTCCCGGACGGACGGTAACCTTGCTGCCGTCTTCCAGTTCCCCCGTGCGGCCCGGCCCGTATTGTGTTTCGATACCTTTCTCCTTGCCCGGTTTCAAGGAATCGAAGTCGCGTTCAGCTTCCGCCATACCGCCATCCTTTTCGCCGTGTTTTGTCTTACCCTTTGTCTGTTGACTGACGCCCGCTTCATCCTCCAGTTCCTCTTGCCGCTTCTTCTGTTCTTCCGCCTTTGCCGAATCGCAGTTCCCAGTGCAGCTTCCCGCCTCGCCATCGGCGGGTTCAGAATGGCTCTCATTGTACATTTTGTAGAGTTCGTAACCTTCATAGGCCAGCATGGCGAGGCCGATTGCTGCACCAACTGGCCCAAGAAAACCGAGCGCGGCGCGGGCACCGAGCCTCGTTGCCACGCCTGCAGCCGCACGGCCAAGCAGAACCTCCCCGCCAGCAGCAGCCACGGCAGTCATGCACCCCCCCGTTCTTTCGCCGCATTCGCCATCAGCCGCATCATTTCATCCAGCCGAGCGTCAGGATTGCGGCCTCTGAGGTTCTGGCGAATATCAGGTGCTTCGATGAAGCGCCCGTTGCTTGCGCTCATAAGGTAGGTCCACTGAAAGAATCCGCGCTCGGTTTTCAATCCGTAAATTCGTGCCTGTGTTTCATATCGTTCCATGAATATGAGCGCTTCGCGCTCGTCCATGCCTTGTAGCAAGTGCGGCGCGGACCTTTGAAAGGCCGTCACTCGGCGGCGACGCGCGGCGAGCATTCGCGATGCACTGATGACCTCGATATTCTCAGGAGTCAGGCGCAACATGCCGCCCTGCGCGACGACATCAACCGGTCGATGAGCGCGCTTGATGTTCCCACCCCATGCCTCGGCCGGAGCGAAGTAGATTTCTTCGGCCGGGCCCATAAGGCGCACCACCTGTTCCGGCGAAAGCGCCGGCAACACCTGCATCATGACATTCGGGTCGGCATGGCGGAAAACAACAATTTCGCTACGACCCCGCGCCTCTTCAAGATCAAGGGCGAACGATGCCCCTTCTTGCGCATCGCCGGCCGCCAAGGAGATATCACCGGCTTCTCCAGAAACCGAACCGCTCAATCCCGCGAGCGCGTCTCGCTCAAGCGGCAGAAAGATGCGGTTAATACCACGAAGATGCCTGTAGATTGTTTCCTCAGAAAGGCCGCGATCACCGACCCAGAATACCACAGCCGGCCTGTCTGCGATAAGCTTGAGCAGGGCCTCTATTCTGCTCTTTACCCGCCCAGGCAAATCGATCTCGTCGGCTGGCATCAAGCCGCCGCCACTTTCATCACCATTGGCGACTGCTTTCGCCATGTCATTCGACAGTTTCGCTGCCAGCGCCTGCAGTTCCTCGTCGCTTGGCTCCGCCGTCTCGACCAAGCTATCCGGCGCACTTGAGGCCGGCGGCGAAAGACTAAGTGAAACGAGCCACGGCCCGCCGAGCACAATTGCCGAATTGGAACCCGCCGACCGATAGAGCGGCCTGTGGCACAAACCAGCCGCCGAAAGATCCGCTGTTAGGTTACCGAAGAGAGCTCCGTCCAGCACCGCATAGATTCGCCTGTCGCAACTGTCCGCAATCCGGGAGAGGCGTTTCAGATAAACCTGACCGACCGCTGGCACCTCCGCTCCGCCGTTAAGCTGGCTCTGCATCTTATCCTCGAACCGTTGGAACGGACCGCGCGGCCATGCTTGCCTGGCAGGAGGTTGCATCACTGCCGCCCTTTGGCTCACGGTCGCCGATGTAGACGTCGGTCGAACCAGTTTGCGCATTGCCGCCACAGTCAATCGCATCGCCTACTCGACCGGCCCGCTTGCCGTTGATGAAGACGGTGGATGCTCCAGCCGCCAGAGCCCGCGGATGTGAGGGCTTCGGGCAGGACGGGCAGCCATGCGGCAAATAGGCATCCCCGACGCGCATCAGCGGCCGACCATTCACATAGACATTATTACTACCCCCGGTCGCCGGTGTGGGTGGAAAATGGCAGGAATGGGATGAACCTATATCGGCACGGCGATGAGCTTTGGGCATCGGCTATATCCCCTTTTCAGCGCGCCTGAAGCATGGCGCGTGTCAGTAACCCAAGCCGTGCTCCCTGCGGCGGGACAAACGATCCAGGGAGCCATTCGGGCTTCGAGGCCAAGGCAAGAGCAACGGCAAAATCGTCATCCTCGGTGCGCAGAAGCGCACTCAGATCTACAGGAACAATAGCGGGATTGAGCATAAGCGCAGCAAAATCGCTGCCGATTTCAGGGTCGATCTTCCAATGCAAACTTTTGCCGCGTCCTGCGACCTCGGAAAAGGTCACATCCCCCTGACACCAGGACAGAGCGGAGCAGCCCAGCGGTGTCCAGCCTTGGCCATCGCACAGCATTCTCCATCTGTCGGCCGAGAATTGTGATAGATTTGTCAACAGCTCATGTTGGGTTCTTATCGCTTTCAGCGCGATGTCACGGCTTGAGCCACCCGCATTGAGCATGCGTACATAGGTATTTTTCCACTGGCGCTCGGTGGAATGGAGCTCTAGCCAAATTCCCGCCGGCGTAGATCCGTCGTCAAATTTCACTGGCTTTGATAACATCCGGCCTCACCTCCCCTCATAGAATATATGTTGCTTGTCCATAGGCACCCAAGGCATGAACGGGTTACTGTCAGGGGAACGCGCACCCGAATAGAATTTCTCGGTCATTTCTACCGACCTCTGCAGTGCATAGCCGGAATCAGGGAAACCGTATTTAGCGGGATTGACCTGCATGTCCCTAGTGATCGAGTTGATGATACGGTCCTGTTCCGCGATACGATCAAGCTGCTTTTGATAGGTATATTCTTCCGACTTCCATTCACGGAAATATGGATGAACGTTGTAGGCTTGGAATGGGTATTCCTCGCGTTTTGACCGGGACAACTCGTTCCAGAGCGAGTACCATTTTTTAACTCGCCAAAAGCCAATCATGGAACCAAGGGACGCGCCAACCAGGGTGGCTTCGGTCTTGACATTGAGGGCCGTCGCCCCTTTGAAAAGATTGCGGGCGTCGGCAAGATAATATGTCCCGACCCCTATTGCCGCATCAACAGAAGCGCCTGAGACCCACCCCATGGTGTAATCCAGATCGTTGATACAAAACGGTTTGAGAGCGCTCATTCCGTTCTGTTGCGCAGCAAGAAAACGGTAAATTTTTTCAGCGGAATCATACTGGTCTCCCGCTGTCGGGATGTCCGATATGTCCTTTGCGGTTTTCATATCCTCTATCGTCTTGAGTTGTTCGGAAGCCCCGCCGCCCTGACCGATCCTCATCGACTGCCCGCCGCCGCGTTCAACGCGCTTGGCGGCATTGGACATGCCGTAACCTGCTGACAGGCCGGCCCCGTAGAACGAGGCGACACAGGCGCACAAGTTCTCCCGGCCGAACAACAGAAAGGTGTGCGCACCAAGAATCAGAGATGCGCCACTGTCATAACCAATCAGCCATGACTGGGATTTGGTATGTGCCAATCCAGCCCAGGAGTCGGGAGTTTTCAGGTCGTTGCCATAGGGAAATGCGCTGTCGCTCATTGCTCCGCCTGACCGTATTTGAATGGCACATAGGGTACGAATGGTTTCGACGGATCGAAGTTCTGCTGTCCCGGATAAAGAAGGCAATAGAGCTTCTGTTTGTAAACGACCGCCAGTGGATAACACGCGTCCTTCTTGGCCATGCCGCCCGCGCCACATTGCTGGAGCCCCTCGAGAACCTCCATCGCTCGGCACTTTTCTTCCCTACAGTCGTAGTCCCTGATGTCCTCATAACCTTTAGAATAGAAAATGCGCGTTTTCGTATAGCTGTCTAACGGCCCAAGAACGGCCGCAAGCCCTGCATAGGCTCGGTCAACATCCTGCTTCTCTCCGATGTTGAAGGTGGATGGCGTATCCGATGTGAAGGCGAATTTGGCCGGATCGGTTTCGCATTCAATTGCGAAGGAAAAAGAGCTGGAGGCCATAAGGATCACACATGCCGGGGCCAGGATTCTCGTCATATTGCTTCTCAATTCAAATCTATCCTTCCGCCATTGACGACAACACGCTGTTCGCCATTGATCTCGATCTCTTCAAAGTCGAGAAAGAGCTTCGTACCGCTCAGCGTGACAGTTCCATCCTCATGCATCAAAACATTGGCCTTTCCGCAAGTCAGGTGCAATTCGCCCCCGCTATGTACGGTCGCGCTGTTTTGCGCAGACAGCGACATCGTGTCGTTGCTCATGAGATTGACACGTGTTCCTGCGTTGACGCTGTAGGACATACCGACATTGGTAGCCATTCCGGCCCCCACGTTGACGGCTTTGAACACACCCACGCTCTCAGTATTGTTCTTCTCGACGATGACGGACATATTGCCCTCGCCAGGATTGAGAAGCCCTGGAAAACCGAGGTTCTTTGCAACGTCGCCAATCCCGCTCACAAGCGAATTCAGCACCGAATTCACGACCCTTCCTATCCCGCTCGGCCCAACTGTAACCATCATATTGCCACCAACAACCTCGTGGTGGTTGTTGCGCACCTCGATCGACTTATTGTGGCCAACCGACTGGACCCAGTTATTATCAATCCGTTCGCTGTGATTGTTTCGGATTTTTTCGTTGCGGTCTTTCTGCGCGTGAATGTAAATTTCCTCGCGGCCATTCTCGTCTTCGAAAGTCAGTTCGTTGAAGCCCGAACCTTTGTGCGTGTTAGTCCGGAACGTGCTCTTGGTTTTGTTGGCAGGCAGCTCATAAGGCACTGTCTGACGCGCATTCGGCACCACGCCGGTGACCAGGGGCCGGTCCGGATCGCCATCCACAAATGCAACCATCACTTCCATGCCGATGCGCGGGATGATCTGGCCGCCCCAAGTGGAGCCCGCCCAGTTCTGCGCAACCCGCACCCAGCACGTATCCGTACCATCCTTCTTTGCCTTGCGATCCCAAGGGAACCACAGCTTGATGCGGCCATACTGATCCGGGTGGATTTCCTCACCCTCCGGGCCAGCGACGATCGCCACCTGGGTGCCTTCGATGCGCGGGCGTTTTGTTGACCGATGGGGCGTCAGCGGCACGCGGGCCGGAATTGCCTCGAAGTGATTGCGATATTCCGGTTCGTTGCTGTTTGTCTCATAGGAGAGATCAACGATGCTGTGGCTTGCCCTGATGATCACATGCTCTTCATAGGCATGTTCGGGATGGGCGACCTCGTAAGGCGTAAAGCGACGGCCGGGTTCGAGAATGCGTGAGGTGGACGATCCGAATACCCGGTCGTGATCGGCCTCGATCGCCTGGGTGCGCAGTTTCTGCGCCCGTTCCGCTTCTTCCACCGTCTTGATGCGGGCCGGATATTCGTAGAGCTCGCGCTTCGTCGCGTCCGGCATTTGCACCAGAGACGGCGTCATCGTGCCAGGCACCATGCCCGGCGTCTCGAAATTCCAGTCCGCGCCCGCCCGCTGGCCGGAGACATAGGAGAACCGCCGTGCCCAGTCATTGATGTGGTTGCGGTCCGACGAGCCCTGCGCCAGCCGCACAGTTCCATCCCCCTGGGCAGCCGGAGACGGCCCGAGCCAGCCGCTGGCGCTATCGGCAACATGCAGCTTATGGGAACCGTCCTCGTGGCTGAACCAGTAGAACAGGCCATCCTCTTCGAAACGGCGGGTGAGATAATCCAGATCGGTCTCGTTAAACTGTACGCTGTAGTGCTGTGCAGGCGGCGGCGAAATGATGCCTGACGTATCGGGTGCAGGAATGCCGTGTTCTGAAAACAGCGTCTCAACGATATCGACCGCCGTCTTGTCCATCCAGATGCGGCAATCGGAACGCCGCGAAAGCAACCACATCTGTGGCCGAATGGTCATCGAGTAAGAGCGCAACCCACGCGTGATCGGAGGACCTTCATGGAGCTCTGTTACAAGGCCGTTAAAGGGACGGCGAACACCGCCGCCCTCACCCTCGCCCTGGCTGATCTCGAGCGAAACATCGACCAGCCGCCCGATCAGTTCCTCGGGCTTAACCGCCTCCTTCTTGGCACGCACCGTCAGGCGAATATCAAAGAGCTGCGATACGCCTTCCTCGACCGTCAGACGCTCCGGCAAAAGCTGATCCTCTCCCAAAGGCGACTTGACCTTGAGGACGCGGCTTGCCTGAACGAAATCAGAAAGTGACGACTGGTCGTTCATGGAACACTCCTAATCAGGACCCGCGGCTGGACTGAAGTGGCCAGAACCAGATCGTTTCCGAATTGTAGTAGCAGGCCGACGCGCATTGGGTGGCCTCTGAGCCACCCCGCACAAGATCGATATGGCCGCCTCCGGTGTAACCAGGGATATTGTTGAACGCCACAACACCGTTACGGGCACCGATGCCATTACGCGCTGTCGCGGGGGTAAACGGTTCGGGCTCGCCTAGATAGCTCGTCCGTTTCACCAGATTTGCGAGGCGGCGCATGTTCACCTCAATGCCCTTGCCCGCATATGGACCTTTCTGGATGCGATGCGAGGCTGGCACGATGTTGATCCCCGATTTCACGAAAGCGATGCTAACGCGGATGGCACAGGTATTGTGATAGTTCGGGTTACCGATAAAATCATCCCAGCCTATTTCCGTGAAAAGATCACGCTGGCTGACATAGTTCGGGTGCGACGGGTCGCTGCTCGGATAATTCTTATAAAGAGTGTCAAAGTTAACGCGCATGGTTCGTCCCACTAGTTACTTTTCTGCTCACAGGGAAAGGAGACCTTGAGCGCCTCCCGCACGAGAGTGGCTGCCTGTTCATCCAGTTTTTCCGCAGGAAGATCGCCGAGATAGGTGTAGATCCGGTCGTTGAGTTCATGGGGCGCCACGGCGCCTGCACCACACCAGTCCGATCCGCTCGTCAGATCGGCCACGCCAGCGATATAGGCGCTTGATTTTGCAACGGAAACCAGCCGCCGCATTTCCGGATCGGACACCTCCGGGGCAAGCTTACCCTCGATGGCCTGCTTGAGTTCGGCACCAGAGAATATCCATGTCCGCTCCGCCGCACCGACCGGCGAAAGACCGGAAGATGCCAGAACAACCGGCACGGAAACAAAAAACGCATATAGGGAGCGCATCAAAAAACCACCTAGACCAAACTCGACGTGAAACATCACGACGTGAGCTGCAAAACTGCATTGAAAACGTTCCGGTGCCGGCAACGCCGGCACCGGGTCGCGTCACGATCAGGCAGCCTTCGTCGTCGCCAGATCGTAGGAGGCGATCATCGGAGACTGCGGCGAGTTGTTGTCGTCGAACGGCGTGTACTTCACTTCCATCTTCGTGAAGTTGAGCTTGACGGTTTCCACCGGACGGTCACCGCTGGAATCCACCGAGTAGCTGGCAATAAGCGTGTTTGTCAGCAGATACTCGATATAGGTGTTGCCGGGATTACCCGTGGTCACCAGATGAATGGTTGCGAGCTTGCCGGTCCGGCCGGCGCAGGCTTCCTGGAAAAGCTTGGTGGAAGAAGAATCGCTAACCTTGGTCAGAATGACTTCCGAAATGGTCGGTTCGGATGCCTCGCGGTTTGCAGCAGAACCAGCAGAGGTGTTCATGTTGCGGGCCACGTTCCAGTGAATGGCTTCAATATCCATCCACTTGCGATGTTCTTCATGGGTGGCGTCGCCCTGGATACCGTCAATCTGCAGATAAATTGGCATGCTGTAAGCTCCTGTAGCTAAAATGACCTCTTGCTCCGAGGCCGAGTTACCCTTCGTTTAATGCCGCATGCGTCGGGTAGCCCCATCCGACGCGGCAACTTTATCCACCCCAACCTCTTCGGTTACGGCGAATTCATCTGCTTCCCCAGCCTCTTCGGCACGAATGCCGAACCCGTTTTCACCAAAATCGACAACAATGTTCCCGACACGCTCTCCCGCGATTACCTTTTCGAGGAAAAAGCTGGAAAGAGGCGGCAGGAGGTCCTTGCCGATCATGATTTCAATGGCGCGTGCGCCAATCTCACTTGCACCGGCGCGCGCCACCAGGGCATCTCGCGCCACATTGGACAGGGTCAGGCCGGTGCCATATGTTGCGAGCACACGTTCCCTGATCTTGCCAATCTGCATATCCACGATCCTTGCAAGCGCCTCCGTACCAAGCGGCATGAAGGGAAGAATGATCGTGCGCCCGAGGAACGCGGGCTTGAACTGTTTGGTAAGCTCCGGCATCAGAAGCGCTTCCAGCGCTTCGCCTTCCGGCATCGCGTCGGGATCGGCCGACAGCGCCGAGAGCAACTCCGAGCCTGTATTGGCCGTCATGAAGATAGTGGTGTTCTTGAAATCCACGTCGCGGCCTTCGCCATCACGCAACACGCCCTTGTCAAACACCTGATAGAAAATGTCCTGGACGCCGGGGTGAGCCTTGTCGATCTCATCCAAGAGCAGAACGCCGAACGGCCGACGGCGCACCGCTTCCGTCAACATGCCGCCTTCGCCGAAACCGACATAGCCGGGCGGCGAACCGAGAAGCAGCGAAACCTTATGCTCTTCCTTGAACTCCGACATGTTGATCGTCGTCAGATGGCTGTTGCCGCCGTAGAGCATATCGGCGAGCGACAGCGCGGTTTCGGTCTTTCCTGTTCCGGACATGCCAACAAGGAAAAAAACGGCCGGCGGGCGGCGCGGATCGGATAATCCGGCCCGCGCAGTGCGCATGGCATCGGCAATCCGTGCAATTGCAGCATCCTGCCCCACCACCCGCTGCCGCATACGCGCATCGAGTGTCCGGGCACTTTCGATCTGGTCCGCCAGAAGTTTGCCAAGTGGAATTCCGGTCCATCGCGAAACGACGGCGGCGATCGCCTCACGATCAACGACCGTCGGGACAAGTCTCTCGGCATTTGCCGGTTTTGCCTCAACCGCAGGCCGCAGGGGAGAGACATTGGAAACATCGCCTTCAACCGGCTGCTCTTCGCTTAGCTCAGCCATCTCCGCGTCGTAACGGCTGCGCAGATCATCGATTCCACTCTCAAGCTTTTCGACTTCGCCCCGTATCGACTGGATACGGCTGCCAATCTCGCCATCCTGCGGTTCACGCAGAAGCCAGTTCAACTCATCGGTGAGAAGGCGCCGCTCGCTTTCCATAGCGCGCAGCCGCTCCGGCTCGGTCTGCCGTGCCAGTGAGACGGCAGCCGCAGCCGTATCGAGAAGGCTGACGGCCTTGTCCGGCAACTGCCGCGCGGGCATGTAGCGTGCGGATAATTGCACCGCGGCCACGACCGCCTCGTCACGAACGACAACGTTGTGATGGCTGACGAAGCTGTCAGCGACACCGCGCAACATACGTATGGCGGTCGTCTCATCCGGCTCGCGCACATGTACAGGCTGGAAACGACGGGTCAGCGCCGCATCCTTTTCGAAATACTTCTTGTATTCGCTCCAGGTCGTCGCCGCGACGGTGCGCACTTCACCCCGCGCCAGAGCGGGCTTGAGAATATTGGCCGCATCGCCCTGCCCGGCCGCACCACCCGCACCAACGAGACCGTGGGCCTCATCGATAAACAGGATGACCGGTTCGGTAGAACGTTTGACCGCATCGATTACGCCATGAAGGCGGCGCTCAAACTCACCCTTAACGCCGGCACCGGCCTGAAGTAGCGAAATATCGAGGTTCAGCAGGCGGACATTGCGCAACTTTTCCGGAACGTTGCCAGACGCGATTTCCAGCGCCAGCGCCTCGGCAACCGCCGTTTTGCCAACCCCCGCCTCACCTACCAGGATGGGATTGTTCTGTCGGCGGCGCGTTAGAATATCAACAAGCTGGCGTAACTCATCATCGCGGCCGATAACAGGATCAACCTTGCCATTGCGGGCATCTGCGGTCATGTCCTGGGTGTAAAGGCGCAAGAAATCATTCTGGCCTGCAGACTGTCCTGTCCCTGCCTGCCCTGAGCCTGCCAGCGCGGAAGGAACATCCACGCCTGCGCCATTTTCAGTCGAGTTGCGAAGACGCTCAAGCGCGGTGCGATCCATCGCCTTGAGAGAAGGAAATGCCGAGCGGACGAAAGAGCGAAGTGAGGTTTCCTCATCCATCGCCAACAGAAGATCGCAAAGCGTAACACGGTCGCGGCCAGCCTCCAGCGATGCGAGAATCCATGCCTCCCGGGCTGCCGTGAGAATGTTCTGGGAGAGCGACAATGCCTCTCCGTCGCCGATGATGGACTCCTCCAGACTGCGGCTGATTTCAGCCTGCAATACCGGAAGTGGAATTTTTAATTCCTCGAATGTTTTCGCATAGATGCCGGAGTCCACAACCGCAAGCAGCCAATGCGGGATATCCACGTATCTGTGCCCCATGCGCACCGCAACAGAAGCCGCAGCTTCAAGGGTAACACGCAGGTCTGGCTCAAGCGCTCCAACAAGGCGGTTGAGATCGATATGCGACATGCAATGAGCCTCCTGCCCGGGTTCATTCCACAACGTGACGTGGAGTAAATATGATGATGAAACCAACTTGTCCACCCCGAAGTTGATTTTTTGCCAGATGAGATTATCCACTAGACGCCACAATTTAGACACATTTAGAATAAGTCTGTCTTATGAATAGCCTTACGTAAGGGAAGTAACTACAAAAAATCCATTACTATTTCTCGGAGATAGACTGCCGTTGGACGCGCCGAACGTTAAAACAGATGTAGAATTTCTGAATGACTGCGGAGAAAATATCCGGGTCAACGCAAGAACGCGTGAAATATACTATAGAATTAAGGATGAAAGAAACCAAGCTCGTACAGAAGAGCGCGCCGCTTCTCCGCAGGATAACCTGAAAATATCCAGTAGCTGGGATAATGTCAGCAATCTTGGATTGCAGATTATATATTCCGAAAGCAAGGATGTTGAAATATTGGCGTGGCTTGCGGAAGCATCGCTGCGCCTGCGCGGCTTTCATGGTCTGCGCGAAATCTACGACCTCGGCAAAGAGCTGTTTTACAACCACTGGGACTCGCTGCGGTCAATCAGCGACGATAATGACGAAGAAAAATTTGCACCTTTAGCGGGATTGAACGGTGTCGGCAGCGAAGGAACGCTTGTTCAGCCTTTGCGCCTCGCCTCATTGATCCCAGGCGGCAAATTTGGCGAACACAGCCTATGGGACTTTCAACTCGCGCAGCGCCCAAATGAGAGCAAACGTCGCGAAGAGCTATATCGGCTTGCGTCTGAAACTGGCGTTGCCGCCATGTCATCCCAGTTGGCAGAGGTGACTGCGTGCCTCTCCGCGTTTGATGCCATCATGGCCATCCTTGCCGAGCGCTGCGGGCAATCCGCACCACCGAGTTCCCATATCCGCAACACGCTGGTCGAAGCAGCGTCTGCAATTCGCTCGCTCGGCGGGCGTGACCAGGAGCCGGCATCCGTCGAACAGGAACCTGTGGGCATCAGCGGTTCAGACGAGAGCGGGCCGGCGGCCGCGCGGCCCGCCGTGACCGCACCGGAAGGCATATTATCGCGCGACGAAGCATTTGAAACTCTTCTCTCGGTTGCGCGTTACTTCCGCCGTACCGAGCCGCATTCACCGATCTCCCTTGCCATAGAGACACTGGTGCGCAGGGGACGCATGGATTTTTCGGAACTGCTGGCCGAGCTTTTGCCGGAAGCCCAGGTTCGCAACGCAGTCTTAACCGCCGCCGGCATCAAGCCAAGCGGAGAGAGCAACGGAAAATAGAAAGCGCGGAGCGCGACGCCGCTCCGTAACAGTCGTCTGTGCCAAGGGGCACCAAGGAGGTTGAAATGGCAAGTGTACATGAGAAGCTGGAGCGTGTTCGCAAACCACGCGTTCACATCAAATACGAAGTCGAAACCGAAGGCGCGATGGTAGTCAAGGAACTGCCTTTCGTGGTCGGCGTGCTCGGTGATTTCTCCGGCAATCCCACCCAGCCGCTCAAGCCGTTCGGGGAGCGTAAATTCGTTCAGATCGACCGCGACAATTTCGACGAAGTCATGCGGCGCATGACGCCCGGCCTCAATATTTCCGTTGCCAATACGCTGCAAAAGGATGGCACGGACATGCAGGTCAACCTGAAGTTCGAAAGTATGGATGATTTCGAACCCGGCGCTGTCGTGCAGCAGGTTCCGGCGCTCAAGGCGCTTTTGGATGCCCGCAATGAACTGCGCGACCTTCTTTCCAAGGCCGACCGTTCGGAAGATCTGGAGCGGATGCTGGAGGATATTCTGCAAAACAAGACCGACCTCGCAACGCTGGTTTCCGAACTCAAGGAAAAGAACGGCGCGAACGAATAATCGCCTGTGTGGAGGAAAATCTCCTCGAACGGCCCCGCTTGGGGCTTCTAACTGTTCAAGCGGCATTTTCAAAGCCGCATGTGGAAGGACTGAAACATGAGCGCTGAGAGCCTGCTGAAAAATGAAGCACAGGCAACGACCGCCGAAGATCAGGGACTGCTGTCCAAGGTGGTTGCCGCTACCCGTCAAACCGAACCGGACCGCGCGCAGAACCTCCTGCGTACGCTGACCGATCAAGCACTGAAGGGGACGGTAAAATATGATCGCAACCTCACCGTCACCCTTAACCACGCGATCGCGGAGCTGGACCGCACGATTTCCGAACAGCTCGCCGCTATCATGCAGGCGCCCGAATTCGCCAAGCTTGAGGGCACCTGGCGCGGGTTGAACTATCTCGTCAAGAACTCCGAAACGAGCGTCAACCTCAAGATCCGCGTCATGAATGCCGGCAAGCGTGAACTGGCGCGCGATCTCGAAAAAGCCGTCGAATTCGATCAGTCCCGCCTCTTCAAGGCGATCTATGAAGACGAATTCGGCACCCCCGGCGGCGAACCGCTCGGCGCCATTATCGGCGATTACGAATTCGACAATTCCTTCGATGACGTCCAGCTGCTGCAAGGCGTCTCATCGATCGCGGCGGCAGCCTTCGCGCCATTCATCTCTGCTGCCAGCCCGCACATGTTCGGTTTCGAGGACTATCGCGATCTCGCCCGTCCGCGCGATCTGGAAAAGATTTTCGACACGGTCGAATATGCCAAGTGGCGCAGCTTCCGCGAAAGTGACGATTCCCGTTTCGTCACGCTTGCTCTTCCGCGTGTGCTGGCGCGTATGCCCTACGGCCCGAAAACCAACCCGATCGATGACTTCGCCTATGACGAAACCAAGGGTGCGGTGAATGGTGACCTTGAGCATGACGAATATTGCTGGATGAACGCCGCATACGTGATGGGCACCAAGCTGACCGATGCCTTCGCAAAAAGCGGCTGGTGTACGGCTATCCGAGGGGCTGAAAACGGCGGCAAGGTGGAAAACCTGCCCATGCATGTCTTCTCCAGCGATGACGGCGACCTGGATCTGAAATGCCCGACCGAAGTCGGCATTACCGACCGCCGCGACGCCGAACTCGGCAAACTCGGCTTTCTGCCGCTGTGCCACTATAAGAACACGGACTATGCGGTGTTCTTCGGCGCCCAGACCGCGCACAAGCCGAAGCTCTACGACAAGCCGGAAGCAACGGCCAACGCCGCCGTTTCGGCACGTCTGCCCTACATCATGGCCACGTCGCGTTTCGCGCATTATCTCAAGGTCATGGGGCGCGACAAGATCGGCTCCTTCATGGAAGCGTCCGATTGCGAAGTCTGGCTCAATCGCTGGATCGCCAACTACGTCAACGCCAATGACGAGGCGGGTGAGGAAAGCCGCGCCAAATATCCGCTGCGCGATGCCAAGGTGACCGTGCAGGAAGTGCCCGGCAAACCCGGCGCCTACAATGCGGTCGCATGGATGCGGCCCTGGTTGCAGATGGAAGAACTGACGACCTCGCTGCGCATGGTCGCCCGTATTCCGTCGAAGAACTGAGCCTGGTGCGGGGTGCTCAGCCACCCCGGCCCCGTTCATCATCCGGAGCACACTCATGGCGCATCAGTCCTTCACGGACGCCCGTATTTTCGCCGACCAGCTCATCGCCCTCATCGACGATGCGCTGACCGGCCAGGTGAACGCTATTCTCCACCATCCCGATTTTCAGGCGATGGAGGCGAGATGGCGCGGGCTTGCCATGGTCGTGCGCGAGGCGGGCCGCAGCACCGACGTGAAGGTGAAACTGCTGAACGCCAGCTGGCGCGACCTTGCCCGCAACACGGAACGCGCCACCGACTTCGACCAGAGCCATCTTTTCGAGGTCGTCTATAACCGCGAATTTGGCATGCCGGGCGGCGAACCGGTCGGCCTTCTGATCGGTGACTACGCCTTTTCCCCTGATGATCTTGATGGTGCCGATTCCATCACAACGCTGTCACAGATCGGCATGGTGGCTGCGGCCGCCTTCTGCCCTTTCGTAGCGGCGGCTTCGCCCTCCACCGTTGGGCTGCAGGACTTTTCGGAGCTCAGCCGGGTCCATGACTTTTCCTGGCTGAAACAGGAGAAATCGCGGCTGCGGTGGAATGCGCTTCGCGCACGCGACGATTCACGCTTCGTAGGCCTTGTCGCACCGCGCGTTTTGCTACGTTCTCCCTACAGGCCCCATGCGCGCGGGCGGGATGACGGATTTCCATTCCGCGAGCATGTGGCGGAAAGCGGCGAGACCCTGCTGTGGGGCAACGCCGCCTTTGCCTTCGCAACGGTTGTGGTGCGCAATTTCGTCGATTCCGGCTGGTTTGCGGATCTGCGCGGTGTGACACAGGACGCCGTGGATGGTGGCATGCTCTCTGCCCGACAATTGCCACCGCTTGATCTCGGCATCGAGAGCAACGGCCTGTCCGCCCAGCCGCCCGTGGAAGTGCAACTGACGACTGGGCAGGAACAGCAATTTTCCGATCTGGGCATCGTACCCGTCTCCACAACCTATCTTTCCGGCATGGCGATCTTCAACGCCAACCAATCCCTGCATGCACCCGGCCATTACTCCACCGAAGCGGCGAGGCAGAACGCCCGCCTCGCTGCCATGCTGCAATATGTGCTGTGTGCCTCCCGGTTCTCGCATTACCTCAAGGTCATCATGCGCGATGACATCGGCCAGCTCAGCGATGCCACGACCATCGAGCGTAAACTGGAAAGCTGGCTTTCCTCCTATACGCTCGGCAACGACGATGCGGAGGCGGCGTTGCGCACGCGCTATCCGCTGCGCTCTGCAGGGATCAATGTCTTCGAGGTTCCCGGCAAGCCCGGAACATTCTCATGTACCGTCCGCCTTCAGCCGCATTTCCAGCTCGATGACGTCTCCACGAGCTTCCACCTCATTGCCGAAACCATGATGCCGGCCACCGCCGCATCCCGGCCTTCGGCCGAGCCGCAAAGGATATCCGCATGACGCTGCGCGACGAAATTTCCCGCCTCCTGGACGACAACCAGCTGCAAGACGCAATCGGGCTCGCGCGGGACCATGTGAAAACCAGGCCGACCGACAAGGATGGCCGCCATTTCTACATCGATCTGCTGGTCCTCGCCGGCGACTATGAAAAGGCCGATGCGCAATGCAATCTGGCCGCAACATTCTCACCGCAGGACAGCGTCGGTTTTTCCCTCTTCCGCCACCAGCTGCGCGCCATGGCCGCACGCAATGCGTGGTTTGAAAGCGGCGCCGTACCGGATTTCCCCGGCGGCCCCTCCGAACTTGACCAATTGGCCATCCGGGCGAACATTGCCGCGCGGAGCGGCGATGTCGAGGGCGCGAAAGACGCGTTGAATGAACTCGACGAAAAACGCGGCAATGTGCCAATCGGCCACGACGGCAAGAGCGCCGGCGACATCCGCGATCTGGACGATCGGGTTCCGCATGCGCTGGAAGTCCTGACCAACGGCGGACGTTATCTCTGGATCGATTACGGACGCATCGAGAGCCTCAGCATCGACCCCATGAGCCGCCCGCGCGACCTCGCCTTTCGCGGCGCCGAACTGACGTTGCGCGACGGGGCAGTCGCATCCGTGCTGCTTCCTGCGATCTATCACGGTGCGGGCGACGATGTCGGCCTCCTTCTCGGTCGAGAAACGCACTGGAGTGAGGGTGAACCACTGATAACGGGTCTCGGCCAACGCTGCCTGCTGATTGGCGACGATGTTGTGCCGTTCCACGAAATCGGCGCGCTTTCCGCCCTGTCCGACGAAGAAAGGCAGATCGCCCGTGGTTGATCCGCTGGAGCAATATCGCGCACGGCAAAGGACGCTGTCGCGCTCGGTTCTGGACCGGCTGCTCGATGACGCGCCGGATGCGGAAACGGATACGCTCGTCAGCCTGAAGGATCAGGCCCGCGAGATGCGCGAGGTGATCCGCCGCGACCTCGAGGCATTGCTCAATACTCGCCGCAACCCGGCCGGCCCGCCGGCTGCGTTGAAGGAACTGTCCGATGCCCTCGTAAGCTACGGCGTGGACGGCATTCTTTCAGCCAATCTGGTGACGGATGCCTCCAAGGCGCGACTCGCTCGCAGCATCGAGCGGCGGATTTCCCTGTTCGAAACACGCCTTGCCGACGTGCATGTGACGATCCTGAAAAACCGCACGGATGGTGACCGGGCGCTTCGCATGCGCATACAGGCAAGCTTCCGCCTACAGGAAGGCATGCCGCCGATCAGCTTTGAATCCCGGATCGATCCTTCCACGCAGCAATTCCTGGTGGAGGCGACGAATGGCTGAAGGCTTCCTCGAAAAGTACAATGACGAGCTTTTTGCGCTGCGAAAGCGCGCATCTCGTTTCGCGGCGGCGTTTCCAAAGATCGCCGGCAGGCTGCGGATGACGGGCGACGTTGCCGACGATCCGCATGTCGAGCGTCTGATCCAGAGTTTCGCCTATTCCGCCGCCCGGGTGCGCCAGAAGCTGGATGACGAATTCCCCGAACTGTCGGACAGTCTGCTGGAAACGCTCTATCCGCATTATCTTGCCCCGATCCCTTCGATGAGCGTCGTGCAATTCGCTCCGAGCCCGGCGCTGGCAACCGTGCAGACGCTTCCCCGCCACAGCGAAATTCTCGCCGAACCGGTTGGCGGCGAAAGCTGCCGTTTCCGCACCACGCAGGACGTCGAGATCCTTCCACTGGAGATCGCAGCTGCCACACTCACCGGTCAGCCGATCGATGCCCCTTTTTCGGCGTCCTTTGCCGGCACGGCCAGCTGTTTGAGGCTTTCGCTACGCAGCACGGCCCCGCGCAGCGGTACTTTCCCGGAAATGGGACTGACGAAACTCCAGATTTTCCTGTCCGCCGCATGGCAGCAGGCGACAGCGCTTTACGAGCTTTTGACCAACCATTGCGTCGGCATGGCGCTTGCGCGTCACGCCGAGGACAAGGAAGCCGTTTTCCTGCCCGCCGGAAATCTTACGCCGTCCGGGTACTCTCGCGATAAAGCCATGCTGCCATATCCAGCCAACAGTTTTGATGGATACCGGCTTCTCACCGAATTCTTCGCGCTGCCGCAGAAATTTCTGTTTCTCGACATTGACGGCCTGCAGAAATGGGGCGGCGGCGACTGCGAGCTATACATTTATCTGGATGCGGCCGACACGCGGCTTGAGCGCATGGTGTCGGTCAGAGATTTTGTGTTGAACGCCTCACCGGTGATCAACCTGTTCAAACAAAGCTGCGAACCGCTCAGTCTTGATGGTACGCGGACGGAATACAGGCTGCTGCCGGATGCACGGCGGCAGCGGACGCGCGAGATCTATGCCGTTGAAAACGTCCAACTGACCAGCCGTTCCGGACAGACCGAGAAGACGTCTCCGTTTTTTGGTCGCACACAGCGCAATAATGGCGCAAACGTTTACTGGCAGATACAGCGCCGGTTCGATGATGACGGCTCTTCCGATACGGACATCGCCTTCGTGGATCAGAAGCGCGGCCCGCTTGGGCCGCTCGACATGGTGGCAAGCATTGATACACTTTGCCTCAACCGCGAACTGCCAAGCCAGCTTCCCTTTGGCGGCGGGCACCCATTCCTGCAGCTTTCTACCGGCAACGAGGCGGTGAAATCCATCCATGCGCTGATGCCGCCGACGGAGGCGATCCGCGTCAACGAGCGTTCGGCACGCGAGTGGCGGCTGATCTCACATCTTCTCCTCAACCATCTCTCGCTCACCGACAACGGCGGCGCGCCGCTGAAGGACATTCTCTCGCTTTATTCCTTCAGGGACAGCCCGGAAACCCGACAGATCGTGGAGGCGATCAGCAATGTCGAGGCGCAGAATTCTCATGCCCGGATTGGCTCGGCAATGGTACCGGGAACAGATATCACGGTGGAGTTTGACCCGGCACTGATCGCGCGACCTGCCGCATTTGTTTTCGCCGGCGTCCTCAACCATTTCTTCGGGCTCTACACCTCGATCAACAGTTTCACGCGACTGACGGCGACGATGCGAGGCCACTCCAAACCGATTGCCCGCTGGCCAGCCCGCGCGGCCGACCGGCCGCTGCTTTAGGAGACGGGTATGGAACAGCAGACGCCAACCATCAAAGACAGACAGGCGGCGCTTCTCAGCAACGATCCCGGCCGTTTTGACCCTGCAACCGCGTTTCGCGTCGCCCAGTTCGTTTCGCCGGATGACGCGGTCGTCATCGGTGCTCATGGCGGAATACAGCCGACACCGCTTGCAGTCAGCGGTTTCAGCCGAAAGCGCGGTCATGCCGAACTGAAATCAGCTTTCGCGCCCATCGTCGGCCCGCTTGGTTCGCTACCGCCGACCTACGGCGAACTGCTGCAACGGGAAGAACGCAATCGTTCGGGCGCGCTGGCGAGCTTCTTCAACCTTTTTGCGGCAAGGTTCAGCGAACTGTTTGTATCCGCGACGGAAAAATACCGTCTTGCAAGGGGTTTGCGCTGGTCGGCCGATCAGAGGGACAACGGTTTCCGCAAAACACTGCTCGCCCTCATCGGGTTCCGCACTGCCGGTCTGGTCGAGAAAGCAGGCGTGAGCGAAGACGCGCTCCTGCGTTTCAGCGGTCTTCTGGCCGGCCGCAACCGCAATGTTTCGGCCCTGACATCAATGCTTTGCGAATTCACGGGACTTCCGGTCCATATCGAACAGTTTCGCCGGCGTTGGGTGGCTTTGCCGCTTCACGAACAAAGCCAGCTGGGGCAGGCATCAGGACTGAGGCTCGGACAGAACACCACAGCGGGAAGCGCTGTCGAAGATATGAGCGGCGGCTTCCGGGTCGTGATCGGTCCTGTCGCCTATGCGGATTACCTGGCCCTCACGCCCGGTTCGAAACGGCTTGCGGAAATATTTTCTCTTACACGCCTGTTCGTCGGAAGCGCATTGCACTTCGATGTGCAGGTGATCCTGAAAAAGGAGGACATTCCGTTTTGCCGCCTCGGCCAGTCCGATGCTCCCGCCCGTCTCGGCTGGAACAGCTGGGCTCGCGTGGCACCCGCCCAACAAGACAGCGCTGACGCTGTGGTGACCGAGCGGGAAGGCTCGGCGATTTCCGCGTGAGGGCATGGATATGAAGCTTGCACTCAAGGACACACGCAATATCGGAGCAGCAAGAGCCAGTCAGTGGACTTTCGAGCGCGGCCGCCGCGTCATTGGCCGTTCGCGGGAATGCGACTGGCAGATCGACGACAATGAACGGCGCGTTTCCAAGCTGCACTGTACACTCAACCGCGATGGCGAAGGCTTCACGATAATGGACCAGAGCGCGAATGGCACGCTGGTCGATGGCCGCCTGCTGCTCGAAGGCGAAAGCGCACGTCTCCGCGACGGTTCGCAAATCAACATTGGCGGGCAGGTTTTTCAGGTCGCCATCAGCGGCGATGCCGAACTGGATTTTTCCGACCCCGACGCATCCCTGCGAATGAGCGACGAGCCGCTGACCATTTCGGCGATCCTTGCGGACATCGCCCCGAACGGCCGTTCGGCCGGCGGCATGATGGGCAACACTGCCTCTGTCGACGACTGGTCCGAAACATGGCGCGAGGGCGCCAAACGGAAGGCGAAATCCATTTCGCGAAATGTCGAGATCGGCTGGAGCGAACCGCCCGCGGCGCATGGAATAAGTGCCATTCTTCCTGATAACTGGGATGAGGAGCCGGTTGCAAGCAGCGAGCACGAACATACCGACGCGCTAAACACGCCCGTCATGATCTCTCGTCCCGTTTCGACCGCCCGCAGCGAAGATTTCGACAATGTTTTCCCGGAGACGGAAGAAGACTTACGAGCGGAGAACGCACCGGCTGCAGGCGTTTCTACCGCGCAGGAGATTGGCGATCTTCTGACTACGCTGGAGCAGGAAAGCGCCGATTGTCTGGCCGTTCTCGAACTCGAGAGCGAGCGCGCTGGCCAAGGTTCGTCAGCCTCCTTGAGCGAGCGGATGGAAAGGCTCATCCGCCAGCAGCGGCAACTTGCCTACGCGCTTGAAACCCTGATCCATGGTTGCACGCAAAGGCTCGAGCCGAGGCTTATCGAGGCGTCTGTCGACGCCGGCAGCGATTTCCGGGCAAAGATCGGCCGCCGGGACTGGCAGGGGCTAATCACCAAAACAGACTATTGGTCCGCCTACAAAAAGCAATTCGAAGAAAACGGCCGTCCATTGCCGGTCAGGCAGTTCCTGCAGCGCGCAGCGCGTGGTGAAGCCGCGCCGGTACGGCAGACTGACGCGGCCACAGCCGATGCCAAGGGGGTAAATGACCACGATGAGACATGAGAACCGTGTAGCCTGGAGCGAGGGCATGTTTCTTCGCGTCCAGCATTTTCAGCAGTCCGACCGTTGGACCGAACGCCTGGTGCGCAACACCACACGCAACCTTTCGCCCTATCCGTGGGGCGTCGCCGAGATCGGGGTCGATCGCAGCGCCTTGTCGATAGGGCAATTCGCTCTGTCGAACCTGCGCGGCATTCTTCCAGATGGAACGCCCTTCGAGGCGCCTGAAGATTCCGACCTGCCGCCGCCGCTCGATCTCGATGAAAGCGTCAAGAATGCCATCATTTATCTTGCCCTGCCGGCTCGGCAACCGGGCAAGGCCGACATGTCCGCCAGCGGCCACAATGACACCAACAATGTGCGTTTCACCGCATCCACCTATGAAGTCTCCGATACCAATATAGAGACGGATTTCGTGGCCCCGATTGATGTCGGCCGCCTGAGCCTGAAGTTCCTCAAGACCGGTGACGATCTTTCAGGTTATGACCTCATCGGGCTGGCGCGGGTGATCGAAGTCCGCTCCGACCGTGCGGTCATTCTTGATCCTGATTTCATCCCGCCAAGCCTCAGCTGCGCGGCTGCGCCCCGTCTCAACGAATTGCTGACGGAGCTTCTGGGGATTGTGCGCCACCGCGCCCAGGCGATCGCCGAACGCATCGGTGACCCGACGATCCGTGGAACGGCGGAAGTGGGCGATTATTTCCTGCTGCAGATCCTGAACCGGGCCGATCCGCTACTGGCGCATCGCTGTGCCAACGCTACGCGTTTTCATCCCATCCGCTTTTACGAAGACTGCATCCAGCTTGCCGGCGAGCTCGCCACCTTCACCACGGATAGAAAGCGGGCGACAGATTTCCCGCCCTATCGACACGACGATCTGAAAGCCACCTTCGGCGCTGTGTTTGATGATCTGCGTACCTCGCTGTCTGCGGTTCTAGAACAGGCGGCCGTCGCAATCGAACTGGTGGAACGCCGTCATGGCGTCCGCGTCGGCACTATCCACGACCGCACACTTCTGCGCGACGCCGGCTTCGTGCTTGCCGTGCGGGCGGATATGGCTGCCGAGGATATTCGCCGCCGCCTGCCGGCACAGATCAAGGTCGGTCCGGTGGAACGGATTTCCGAACTGGTTAATGTGGCACTGCCGGGTATTCCCGTGCGGTCTCTGCCGGTTCTGCCAAGGCAACTGCCCTATCGATCCGGCACCGTTTATTTCGAGATCGACACGCAGTCGCCGCTCTGGAAACAGCTCGATAGTTCAGGGGCGATTGCCCTGCATCTAGCGGGCGAATTCCCTGGGCTTGAAATGGAAATGTGGGCGTTACGCGAATGAGCACGGAAAACCCCTCTTCCTGGCAAGACTTGCCAACGGTGGTCGAGATCACCGAGGAAAGTCGCCGGCGCAACCAGAACGCCCGCAACATGGCGGCAATCCTCGAAGACATCGTCGAGGCCGACGAACCGGCCCGTCACGCCAGAAGGACAGAAGCCACCATGCCGGTCGAACAGCTGCTGACCGGTTTCCACTTCGGCGGCGAGGAGGTTCCGACACTTGTGCAATCGGCAGCTCCCCTTCTCAACCTCGCACATCTGCTGCGCTTCAGCGATGCCGAGCCGGATCCCGACCAGCTTCGCCGCGCCTGCGTTGAAGCAATTACACGCTATGAACGCGACCTCGCCTCCGCCCGCATCAGCCCCGAGCGGGCAAGGGCTGCGCATTATGTCGTCTGCGCGACGGTCGATGACGTCGTTCTCAGCAAGCCTTGGGGTGTGCGGGCAGGCTGGGCGCGCTCCGGGCTCGTTTCCACGTTCCACAATGACGTCACTGGCGGCGACCGGGTTTTCGACATTCTCGACCATTTCCACCAGTCGCCCGGCGCCAACAAGGATCTGCTGCTTCTGATCTATCTGTGCTTGTCGCTGGCTTTCGAGGGACGAACCCGCGTTTCACCGAAAGGAGCGCTCGAGCTTTCACGCATCCGCGACAGCCTCTACAAAACGCTGATCGGCCAATATGGCGCCTTCGAACGGGAGCTTTCTCCGCATTGGAAAGGTGTCGATGCCCGACATACGCCATTGCGCGCGATGGCGGCGCTCTGGACCCTGCTGTCGCTGATGGCGCTCGCCTTCGCGCTCGGTTATCTCTTCTTCACGCTGTCGCTCAACAGCGCATCCGATGTCACCTTCGAAAGACTTGCTCATCTGCCGCCGAACGAAACACCGAGCGTGTTGATCGCAAGCCCTCCTGCACCAACGCCGCCGCCAATTGAAGTGGAAACTCCCCGCGTCGTTGATCCACCCAAAATCGTGGAGCCGAGACAACCCTCCCGGCTTGAAAAGCTGATGGCCTTCCTGCAGCCAGAAGTCGACAGGAAGCTCGTGACCCTTGCGGATGTGAACGGGCGGCTGCGGGTTCGCATCAACAATTCGGGCCTGTTCACGACAGGCAGCGCCGATGTCAGCCCGCAGTTCCGCGATCTCATCCAGCGTATCGGCGGCGCGCTTGCGGCTGAGAAATTTCGTGCGGTGGTCATCGGTTATACCGACACCGTGCCGATCAAGACGGTGGAGTTTCCATCGAACTGGCACCTTTCCGAGGCGCGCGCCAAGGCCGTTGGAGACATTCTTTCCCAATTCACCGGTCCTGAGGCAATCCTGACCGAAGGCCGGGCCGACAGCGACCCGATCGCCGACAACAAGACGGAAGAAGGCCGTCAGATAAACCGCAGAACAGAAATCATGGTCCTGACCAATCCCGATGAAAAACTGAGCGATGCCGGCATTCTCTCGCCGCCCATACAGAACAGTCCGGGACAGCAGCCGGGAGAGACCCAGCCATGAATCCATTGAGCTATTTTTATACGATCCGCTCCTATGTCGAGAGCTATGCGGCCCTCGTCGGACGACGTTTCCTGTCGCTTTTATGGGTGATAGCGCTCTGCGTCGTCATCTGGTTCTACGGCTATCTGATTGCGCTCGGCGATTTCAAGCCGCTTGGAACGGTGCAGGCCCGGCTCATCGCCATCGGCATCATCGTCGCCATCTGGCTGGTCTACATCGTCGTCACGATCTACCGCGGACGCAAGCAGGACAAGGAACTCGTCGACAGTATCGAGCGCGAGGCGCTGGCCAATCGGCAGGCGGAAATCGGCGAAATCCAGACACGCCTGAAGGAAGCGCTCGCTCTCTTGCGACGCGTCACGAAAAAGCGCTTCGGTTATATTTACGACCTGCCCTGGTATGTGATCTTCGGCGCCCCCGGTTCCGGCAAGACGACGGCACTCACCAATTCCGGCCTGCAATTTCCGCTTGGCGATGCGCTCGGCGAAAATGCGGTGAAGGGCATTGGCGGCACGCGCAACTGCAACTGGTGGTTCGCCGATGAGGCGATCCTGATAGACACCGCCGGCCGCTATACCACGCAGGACGATCTCGACGGATCCTCAAAGGCCGGCTGGGAAGGTTTTCTCAGCCTCCTGAGGCGATATCGCCGTTCGCAGCCGATCAACGGCGCATTGGTTACCCTCTCCATCCCCGATCTGCTCAACCGTGATTCCGAAGAACAGCGGCAGGAACTGCGCTCCATCCGTCAGCGGCTTTCGGAACTCGACGAATATCTGCGCGCTCGGGTCCCGGTCTATATCGTTCTGACGAAGGCCGACCTGCTGCATGGTTTCGTGGAGTTTTTCGACGGTTTCAACAAGACCGATCGCCAGCAGGTTTGGGGCACAACCTTCAAGCTGGATGAGAGCTACTCCGCCGAGAACCTGCCGCAGCGCCTGACGGAAGAATTCGAGCTGCTGCAGCAGCGGGTCGATGCCATGCTGATTGAACGCCTGCAGCAGGAACAGAATGCGGAGATACGCGGACGCATCTTCCGTTTTCCGGCCGAGCTGGCGCGGCTGAAAGACCGGCTGCACGAAGCCCTTGCCGAGCTTTGCGCAAGTTCGCCGCTCATTGAGGCGCCGCTTCTGCGCGGCGTTTATTTAGCGTCGGGAACGCAGCCGGAAACGGAAAGATCTCCCGCATCCCCCAGAACCCGCCGGAGCTACTTCCTCTCGCGGCTGTTCAAGGACGTCATCTTCCCCGAAGCCGCACTGGTGATGCGCGACAAACGCCTTTCCGGGCGGCAATTGCTGGTGCGGCGCATTGCCTATGGCGCATCCGCCGCCGCGGTCGCCATTGTCTTTACTGGCTGGATTTTCACCTATTTCGCCAATACACAGGCGCTCGCCGAAGCGGATCGCAAACTTGGCGCTTATGAGCAACTCGTTCAGGGAATTCCCGTACGAGAGGTCGCAGATGCCGATTTCCTGCGCATCCTCCCCGCGCTCGACAATCTGCGCGATGCCAATTCCGGCTTTGCCCGCGAACGCATGTGGAATGTCAGCCTCGGTCTCGATCAGGAAGACAAGATTGCCGGGCGCCAGCGTGATGCCTATCAGCGCGCGCTCAACGCCCTGCTGCTGCCGCGCATGATCGTGCAGCTGCAAAAGCAGCTAAAGGAAGAAAAGGATGTCACCCGCACGTTCAATTCGCTGAAACTCTATGGAATGCTGGGCGGGATGGGTGCACTGGACCGCGATTTCCTGACCGTGCAGACGCATCTGATGTTCGCATCGCTTTACCCTGGTGATGGAAGGGCAGCGGTGCGAGAAGCGCTTGACCAGCACGCAATGGCACTGGCCGACGGCGTGCTTGCCCCGATCGAACTCGATGCGCGGCTCATCGCTACCGCCCGCGAAACGATCCGCGATCAAGCGATCGGCACACGCGCCTATGATATTCTCGCCGGTCTTCCACAGGTGCGCGAACTGATGGAATGGACACCCGCGACGGCTTTCGGTCCTCTTGGAGAGCGTGCTTTCGAGCGTCGCAGCAAAGCGCCTATGGTGGAGGGCATAGAGGGCCTATTCACTGCGGATGGATATCACCGTGTCGTCATTCCGCAAGTCGCTCATGCCGCCCGCATCGCACTTTCCGAAGGCTGGGTGCGTGGTTCTGATGATGCCATCAAGGGCGCGACTGTGGAGCAGGTGGCGAAGGCCACGCTACAAATCTATTTCGACCGTTTTGAGAAAAAATGGGTTGATATGCTGGCCGACCTTCGGGTCAAACCGTCCCAGACCCTCGGCGACGCAGTGGAAACGACCCGCGCGCTTGCCAATGAGCGCAATATCGTGATGGAGGCTGCCAGATCGATCGCGAAGGCGACCGATCTCCGCCCCGGAGCAAACCCCGCCACCCTCGCCTCCGCTGCGGAAGGCGACGCAACCACAGCCGTTCTGGCGGCCTCGGTGAATGCGTCCGATCCCTATGCGAGACTGCGCGACATGCTGGCGACAAAAGGCGCAGCCACAACGGGCGAGCAGGCCAATGGCGACAAGACCGGTGGTTCGCCATCGGAACAGTTGCTCGCGCATTTCAAGCTGCTGAACGAACAGCTTGCCCGCTCGGCAACAACCTCCGATGAAGTCGCCAAGGTGTTCGACGTGGACAGCCAGCTCACCAAGGCCAATCAGGACCTGCTGCAGCAGGCCCGCGAACTGCCGGCACCGCTCGACGTCTGGGTGGCAGGCGTGGCAGCGGATGTCGGCTCGCTCGCGGTGAAGTCCGCTCGCAGCCGCATTGCCGAACTCTGGGCATCAGATTCAGCCTCCCTGTGCTCTTCGATCGTCACCGGTCGTTATCCCTTCGACCGGACTTCCGCGCGCGATGTCGCCATTGCGGATTTCACGCGTCTCTTCGGGCCGGCAGGGGTTTTCCAGAGTTTCTTCAAACAGCGCATGGAACCGTTTGTCGACAAGACGACGACCCCATGGAGCTGGAAGGGTACCTTTGGCGCGGCCGGCCTTCCCAGCAGCGCCGTCGCCCAGTTCGAAAATGCCGACAAGATCTCGCGCGCCTTTTTCCCGAATGGTAGCGAAACGCCGGCGGTTTCGATCAATGTCAAACCCGTCTCCCTTACCAATGCATCCAGCGCGGTAATGCTGGAGATTGAGGGCGAGCGGGTCGTTTATTATCATGGTCCGGTCCAGGCGAAATCGATCACCTGGCCCTCGCGCGAAAACACGGCAAGCCTGTCGCGCATCGCCTTCCAGCCCGGCGGCTGGCAGCAGGCCAAAACCGAAAATGGCGACTGGTCGCCCTTCCGGCTGTTTGACGGTGCCGATATCGAGAACCAGTCGGATGATCTGCTGAGGGTGCGGTTTGAGAATGGCGGACAGGCTGCCGAATTCGATATTCAGTTCGGCTCGGTTCTCAATCCGTTCAAGCTGGATGCAATTGCCAGCTTCGCCTGCCCCGCGCAGTTCTAGTGACGGACCGGAATGCTGATTTTTCAAAGGAGGGGATTAGAATGAAGGCAGGCACGATAAAGACAGCGGGTCATCGCAACTGATGGCCGATCAGGCATCAAGGTCCACGCAAACGACGACGGAAAGCGATCGCATCGGTTTCTTCGGCAAGGTCCCAAGTCATGGCGATTTCATCTCCGATGGGCTCGAGCGGGAATTGATCGGTACCTTTGACGGCTGGATGCGATCCGGCATGTACGCCGGTGCGGATATGTTTACGGGCCGATGGCCCGAAATATTCTCTTCGTCGCCACCCATACGCTTCATCATTGAGCGCGGCATATGGGGAAACTGCGCCTATGTCGGTGTACTGGTGCCGAGTGCGGACCGGGTGGGACGCAAATATCCGCTCGCCATCATCGCGCAGCTCAATGGCTTCCGCGAACATCCACGAAGCCTCTATCTCGACGATACCTGGTTCATGGCCGCGGAGGCGCTGGCGGAGACATCGATGACCCGCGAATTCGACATCTCCCGGTTTATTACTTCGATCAAAAAACTACGTCTGCCAAAATCGCGGGAAGAGGAGGATGTGCCGGAAATGGTGCGCGGCCGTATGCCGACGAGCCTCTGGTGGTATATCGATCCCATCAGCCGTCGTGCCCGCGGCCTCAAATTTGACGGCAAACCCAAAGCCTCCGATTTCGTGCGCCTCTTTAGCGACATGCCGGGCAAAGGCGGCGAGGACCGTTCAACGCCAGCGCCAATTCCAGCAACGGCGCCGGAGAAAACAAAACAGCAAATGCCGCCCGTGGCGCCAGCGCCTGCGCCGGCAGCGGAACAGCCGTCATCTGTGACCTACAGCTATGCCACACACCCTGGAACGCGGCTTTCCCTGAATGCGGATGCTCTTTTCGTTTCCCAGACACCTTCCCTCTTCGCCATAGCGGATGGCCAAGGTGATTCGCACAGCGCTGCAGAGGCCGCCCGTCTCGCCACGAATATACTTGCGGAAACGCCAGATGCCGAAAACCCGGAGATGATGGCGCAACAGATCAGGGGAAGGCTTGGCACCATCAACAGCCTGCTCCTCTCCCGCCAGACGACCGGTGCCGATGTCAGGCCGATGGCCAGCGTCGTCATAGCTTCGATCATCTCGCGCAGGCTGAGCGTCCTGTGGTCTGGTGATGCGCGCGCCTATCTCCTGAAAAACGGCACCATGCACCAGCTTTCGCGCGATCACGTCGTTGTCGGCATGAAAAAGCAACTCTCGCAATGTGTCGGGCTTTCCCAGCAGTTCCGGCCGGACATCGTTTTCGAGGAGTGGGGTTTGCAGGACAGGGTCCTGCTGTGCAGTTACCCGCTTGTGCAGATCCTCCGGGACCGCGCCATCGCCGAGATCGTCTTCAACACCCCAGTCAAGGATTGCGCCAATGCCCTGGTCCAGGAAGCGCTCATCGAAAACGCCCGCGAGAATATAAGCGCTATTGTGATTGGAAACCGGCGTGAACAATGAACTTGCATATCCAGAGGTAGCCGCACGCTTTTCCGACCTTTGGCGAAGCATCCGCCATGAGGGCACGCGGGAAAGAAGCTATCAGGAGCAGCAAGACCTGATCGACCAGATCCGAAATGCGCTGGATCGAAAATTACCAGATATTTCTGGCGAAAAACCGGACTGGATTGCGGACAGCTTTGCCGTGAATTTCACAGCTTACCAGAGCGAGACGACACTTTTGCTCCAATTGCGCCACCGCGATCTCGGCTCGCTGCACGCGCTTAAAACCGTGCCGCCTGCCCGCAGGGACGACACCGTTTTGCTGCACCGTTTATGGGACGAGGCCGAGATCGGGCTCGCGCTGCGCCATCCCTGCCTTGTGGAAACGTCCGCCCTTTTGCGGTTACCCGATGGTCGGCCGGGTCTGTTGCAGCCGTGGTTTGCGCACTCACTGGCATCAATCATATCTGCGCAACCGATTGCCGCCTCGGAGGCGATCGTGATCCTTCGCCGCGTGCTGCAAGCGCTGAGTGCAGTGCATGCATTTGGATATGTGCACTGCGACGTCACGCCCGCCAATATTCTGCTGTCTGATGGTAAGTTCGAAACGGCAAGACTGGGCGACTTCGGCATCGCCCTGCAGATTGGTCGTAAACACGCCGGACAGGGCCTGCGCTTTGCTGCCTCAACTGAATTTTCGCCGCCGGAACAGATGCAAGGCGCACCTGCAAAGCCGGATCAGGATATATATGCCGTGGGACGGCTCGCCAGGCGGCTAATCGAGACGGATAAGGCACAATCACCGCAATGCCTCGCAGATCTTGCGGACGCCTGTTGCCATTATGATCCCGCTTTGCGCCCACAATCGGCAATGGAAGCTTTACAGCTTCTGTAACGCCTCATTGGTCAGTTGCCGCCGCCGGGAAGCGGCGCCGCCGCAGTCGGCACACTCTTCTGGAACACGGTCAGCAGCTTGGCCGAATCCACCAGCGGCGCGTTGCTGGCATAGAGCACATCGCCCTTCTGCATCTGGAAGAGCTGCATGAGTGCGATGCTGGAAGCGTCGCGCATGTTGACGTGATATATCACAGGCCGCATGGTCGTGGCCGTAGCGACCGGGCCTTTCGCGCCCGGTATCCTTGCGGCTGGAACCTGAACAATCTCATTGCGGAAGACATAGACATTGCGCGCGTCTGCGCGGTCATCCAGCAAGCCACCGGCGCGGCCGACGGCCTGCGCAAGGGTCAGCTTTCCGGCTTCAAACTGGAATTCACCGGCACTCTTGAAGGCACCGAGTGCGGTGTAGCTCGCCGCGTCGCCATCGATCATGATCTGATCATCCGGTGACAGGCGGATGTTCTGACGGTCTTCCCGCATGACGCGGTCAAGAGGCACGCTGGCCCTTTGCGAGCCGCGAACGACAGTGACCGTGGCCGCTCCCGCAGCGACAGTAGGGCCACCTGCTTGATTGAGCGCATCGAGCACCCGCTCCTGCCGGGCGGTGAGCACGATCTTTCCGGGATTTTTCACCGCGCCGCTGAGCATGACGGCGCTCGTCGGCTTATCAACGACAGTAACGACGGCCTGCGGATTCACGGCCGACCCCTTGAGGCCGGCAACGACCTGCGATTGCAGCCCTTCCGGTGTGGAATCAACAACCCTCTGTTTGCCAACAAAGGGAATATTCACCGAGCCGCTCTGATCCACTGTAAAGCGGCCGAGATTAAGCGTCTTGCTCTGTGTCGGGGAGAAAAGTCCGTCTTCTCCCGTATCCAGCACGGTAATGTCGATAACGTCGCCGCGCCGCAATCTCTGGGAGTTGTAACCGGTGTTGCGAAGCGCGGTAAGGCCGGGCCCGGAGGCGTTCTGTGTGCTTGCGGCGGAAACCGTGGCTGCCGATGCGTTAGCCAGCTCGATGACGGGGATTTTCTCGTTGGTTCGCGGTAAAGTCGCAGACCGGATATTGCCTGCGGTCGGTCCGTCAGATGGCTTTGCACATGCGCTCAAAAGAGCCATCAGCAAAATCGCCCCCAACTTTTTCATCCCTCGTCCCCTCAATGATTCAACCTGACGCAGAGATATCATCCCGACACGTCATCGCAACAACTTTAGCGGTTGCAATTTATGGAAAACCTTCTGTCGAAAGAAAGGGTGTGACCATTCCGCAACCTTTTTGGATCCGGCCGAAGCAAACTCCTAGAATGCACCGATGAGAAATAAGCAGGACAACGACTCCGGTGGCGGCAATTGGCTTCTCCAAACCGCATGCAGGAGCCAAGGCTTTCAACAATCCCGCAGCGCCGAAATCAGCCCGCCCTCAAAACGATCCCGAGCACTTGTTTCCTGTTTACATCGTTGGAATGCCATCACCGACAGAAAAAGACTGTCTGCCGCAGCAAACTTGCTCCCATATACACAGTTGACAAAAACCCGTTGAGCCGATGGAAGCCGTTTCCTTATCAAGGAACTCGCCTCTAATTGCAGCCGCTTGTTTTGGCGTTCGTGTGGCTTTCCCACGATCTCCGCCACCCCGCACTGGTTCTGATGATTTTATCGAGCTTCCCTGGCGCGGCTCAAACGGGTCCAGTTGCTGTGTACAGCGCGGAACAACTTTTTCAAGGCGATAGGATCGCTGCTGAGGAGTCAAAGCGCTCCAGCCTGGCCAGCGTTTGCTGACCCAGTTCCACGGCACCGAAACCCTTCGCTCGCTGGAACTCGGCTTCCGTGCTGAACACCATGCCCAGCACAACTTTCGTCGTGCCATCCTGATCTTCAGGCCCACGCATCGGCATGTTGTGGCCCGTTTTCGCCCCATAGCAGCGTATAGGCGATCCTCTCTTCGGACCGGACCTCGACATAACGATGATGGTTCGGAAAGACTGTTCCGCCAGGGCCGATCATGTCAAAGACCCATGCGCCGCCGGTCCGCCGGTCAATGCTCTTCATGCGGCGGGAAAAGCCGTCAGGACCCCGCCATTGTGGCAGCGCCTCTTTGTTCATCCAGGCTTTCCAGACGATGTTTCGCGGCACCTTCATCGTTCGCTCCAGCACCATGGTTCGCCCGGCCACGCTGGCCAGATTGCTGAGACCGGCACTGAAACCTTGTTGATAGCCATCGCGCATATCCTCCGCCAGCGAGGAAAGCCGCTCCGTTACGGTCAAGCGGCTACGCTCTTTAACAGCCTGAAATGTGTTTCAGCGTGGGATTTGACCCCTCCATGGCGCGAGAGGCTGACCCCCGCCACGCCGAAGAAACGGCAAATTGATCAGCGTGTTAACCTGCCCCAACCAGGGTCAATTTTTCCGCGAGGCGTACAGGAAACGATAGACGTCGCCGCGCCTGTGATACGTGGCATAGGCGTCGAAATCCGTAGGCTCAAAACGGCGAAGGGTTAACTGCGAGGTCTGGATGGGTAGAGAGGTCTCAGGAAACACTCATCAGCCTTTTCAACCACCCCGGACGTCTAGTGGCGAGATCTGTGAACCGCAAGTCGTCAAACCTCGATCGGAAAGGAAAATCCGGCCTTTACCCGGTCCATGACGACCATGGTCTTGAAGCCCTTGATATCGTGGTTTTCGTAAAAGAACCGCCGGGTAAAGGCCTCATAGTCCTCCATGTCCTTGGCGGTGATGACCAGAATGAAGTCGGCATCTCCCGTCACATAATATCCGATCATCACTTCCCGGGTCGCGCGGATGGCCGCCTTGAAGCGATCGACAATATCGGCGCGTTCGCGCTCCAGTGAAACGAGCACGATCATGGTAATGCCGCGCCCAACGGCCTTCGGCGACACGATGGCGACATCCGCTTCGATGACGCCATCTTCGCGCAGACGTTTGAGGCGCCGCTGGCATGCGGTCGGTGAAAGATTGACGAGTTGCGCCAGCTCTTCCGACGTAAGGCGATTGTTTTTTTGAACGGCCTCAAGCAACGCCTTGTCCGCTCTATCGAGAGTATTCATGCACAAATCCTGCGTACGGAACCTAAAATAAGCGAAATTCCGGCTTGAACGATATAATTAACGCAGTCAACCGCTCAATGCGCTTGATTAGTCTCCCTGTAAATCTACCGGGAGCTCCATATGAGAAGTATTGCAAGCACTGCATTAAAAAACCTGCGGCGGCCCGATTTGATCGAGCGACGCGCTTTTCTCCATGGCAGTTGGGCTGCTCGCGATGAAACGCTCAGTGTCATTGATCCGGCGACCGGAGAAGATCTCATCGGTGTGGCGGCATGTTCGCTTGAGGATGCGGATGATGCCGTCAGTACCGCGAAAAATGCCTTTCCAGATTGGCGCGACAAACTTCCAACCGAACGCGGGCAGATCTTGCGCGAATGGGGCAAGTTGATGCGCAACAACGCGCATGATCTCGCCGTCATAATGACGGCCGAACAGGGCAAACCACTCTCGGAATCGCTTGGTGAAATTGCTTACGCTGCCAATTTCCTTGATTGGTTTGCCGGCGAAGGCGAGCGCGCCTACGGCGAGACGATACCGAGCCATTTGCCCGACAGCCGTGTCTCGGTCCAGATGCAGCCGCTAGGCGTCACCGTGGCCATCACGCCGTGGAACTTTCCCTCTGCTATGATCACCCGCAAAGCGGGCGCAGCGCTTGCCGCTGGCTGCACAATGATCGTCAAACCGGCGCCTGAAACACCCCTCTCGGCGCTCGCTTTGGCAAAGCTCGCTGAGGAAGCTGAAATGCCCGCCGGCGTATTCCAGGTCATCACTGGTCACGCCGCACCACTTGCGCATCGCCTGTTGCAACACACCGATGTGCGCGCATTTTCCTTTACCGGCTCGACTGAAATCGGTCGTATTTTGCTGGCGCAATCGGCGGCGACCATCAAGAAGGCCTCGCTGGAACTTGGAGGTCACGCGCCCTTCATCCTGTTCGACGACGCCGATGTCTCCAAAGCCGTAAAAGGTTGCATCGGGGCGAAATTCGCAACATCGGGGCAGGACTGCCTCGCTGCCAACCGGATTTACGTCCAGCGAGGTATTTATGACCGCTTCGTCAGTCAGTTCGGCAAGGCAAGTGCCGAACTCAAGGTCGGCCACGGTTTCGAGGCTGGCATCGATATAGGGCCGATGACACGCCCCTCCGTCGCTGAAAAGTGCCGCAAGCAAATCGCGCAGGCCCTCTCTGCCGGTGCACAGCTCATCTGCGGCGGGCAGGACAGTCCGCTCGGCGGCAATTTTGTCACCCCGACCGTGCTGGCCGATGTCACAGACGACATGCTGATCGCGCGGGAGGAGACCTTCGGTCCTGTGGCCGCGATCTTGCCATTCGATGACGAGCGGGAGGTCGTGCGACGCGCCAACTCGACGGAGATGGGGCTTGCGGCCTATCTCTACACCAACGATCTCGGCCGGGCGATGCGTCTGACGCATCAACTGGAATATGGCATGGTAGCCGTCAACACGCCGAAATTTACCGGCGCGCCCGTTCCCTTCGGCGGCTGGAAACAGTCCGGCCTTGGTCGTGAGGGCTCGCGTCATGGTCTCATGGAATATCTCGAACCCAAATATGTCTGCTTCGGCAACTTAGCTGCGTGAAAAGGAACTCGCCTATGACAATCGACGTCAAGAATATTGCGGAAATGGATCGAAACGCCGTTTTGCACCCTTTCACGCAGCTCAAGGATTTTGCCAGCGGCAAACTCGGCGAGCCCACCATTGTCGAAACCGGCAAGGGCATCCGCATTCAGGACGCGCACGGCAAGCAGTTGATCGACGGTTTCGCCGGTCTTTATTGCGTTAATGTCGGTTATGGACGTACCGAGGTGGCTGAGGCGATTTCACGCCAGGCCTACCGCCTTGCCTATTATCATTCCTATGCCGCCCACACGACGGATGAGCTGGCCATCCTTTCCGATCGCCTCGTCAGAATGGCACCAGGCAAAATGAGCAAGGTCTTCTACGGCATGTCAGGGTCAGACGCCAACGAGACACAGGCCAAGCTCGTTTGGTATTACAACAATCTGCGCGGCAAGCCGCAAAAGAAGAAAATCATCTCCCGCGAACGGGGATATCACGGCTGCAGCGTGGTTTCCGGCTCAATGACCGGCATGAGTTTTTATCACGACCATATGGACCTTCCACGGGCCGGCATCCTGCATACAGGCGTTCCGCATCACTATTGGGGCGCAGAAGCCGGTGAGACGGAGCTGGAATTTTCGAGGCGGCGCGCGGAAGAGCTGGACGCGCTTATTCTGCGCGAAGGACCGGACACGATTGGTGCATTCATCGCCGAGCCGGTGCTCGGAACGGGCGGTATCACACCGCCGCCGGAAGGTTACTGGCCGGCCATTCAGGAGGTTCTCAAAAAATACGATATCCTGTTGATTGCCGATGAGGTTATTACCGGCTTCGGCCGCACGGGTTCGATGTTTGGTTCACAGCATTATGGCATTGAGCCGGATCTGATCACCGTCGCTAAAGGCCTGACCTCGGCCTATTTCCCGCTTTCCGGCGCTATCGTCGGGGAGAAAGTCTACAAGGTGATGGAAGAAGGCGCGGATCGCGTCGGCGCCTTCTCCCACGGCTACACCTATTCCGGCCATCCTATCGGAGCGGCGGCTGCAAACGCCGTGCTCGACATCGTCGAAAAGGAAGACCTGCCAGGCAATGCACGAGCCGTTGGCAGCTATTTCCAGGAACAACTGAAGGCGAAGTTCGCCCAGCTTCCGATCGTCGGCGAGGTGCGCGGCGTGGGACTGATGGGCGCTATCGAATTCGTGGCGGACCGGGAAAAAAAGACGCGTTTTGCCCCTCAACTCACGGTGGGTGCACGCGTTTCCAAGGCAGCGCGCAACGGCGGTCTCATAGCACGCGCCATGCCGCATGGCGATATTCTGGGCTTTGCACCGCCGCTCGTTACGACCCGGGAGGAAGTCGACGAGATCATCGCCATTGCTGAAGCCGCTGTCCGCAGTGTCATGGATGATCTGGTCCAGGCCGGCGAGAAAATCTGATCGGCAGCTTCAGTTTTCAACGTCGCAAATGCTGCTCATTTCGACGGCAACTGCGCCTCTTTGCAGCGCAGTTGCTGTCTGCGCTGCATAAGGCTTCATCTTTTCATAGAAGCATGCATAATGTCATGAAATTACCTTCGTCGAAAACGAGACAATTTCATGCGTCGTCAAGCCAATTCACCCAGCCCAGATCCAGTTTCCCCAACGAGACCGGTGGCATGGCGACCGACGCTAGCCAAGCAGAAAGGCGAAACGAAACATTCCGCACTGACGGAACGCCTCATTGCTGATATCGACGCCGGCGTTCTGAAGCCGATGGACCGCATGCCGACACACCGCGATCTGGCCCGCGAACTCGGCCTTTCTGTCCAGACGGTCAGCCTTTCCTACAAGGAGGCGGAGCGGCTTGGTTATCTCAGCGGCGAAATTGGCCGTGGAACCTTCGTGAAGACGCGGGTGACGGAGCGGGCAGGTCGCATGATGCTTGATCACAGCCCAACCGAGGTGCTCGATCTATCCATCATCCGCGGCGTTTATCTCGATGACCATGAAAATGCCTCGCGCGCCATTCTTCGCGAGATGGCCGATGGTGACAATTCTGGCTTCATGCGCCCCTGCCGGCCGGTCGCGGGGCTCGAGAGCCATCGCGAAACGGCCAGAACATGGCTTGGCATGATGGGCGTGACCGCCGGTCCGGAACGCATTCTTGTCACCAATGGCGCGGCGCACGGCATTTTTCTCGCTCTGAGCTGCATTATCCGCTCTAATGACGTGGTGCTCTGTGAAAACCTGACCGACCACGGCATTATCGGCCTGTCTAATATTCTCGGCTTCAGCCTAAAGGGCTTACCCACCGACGAAGAAGGCATTTTGCCCGAAGCGCTGGAGGCCGCCTGCGCAGCCGGAGGTGTCCGCGCTCTGGTGCTCATTCCCACGCTTAACAACCCGACCGGGCATGTGTCGGGCGCAGCGCGAAGGCAGGCCATCGCCGCAATTGCCGAGCGGTACGGCATTTTTGTCATCGAGGACGAGGTCTACCGTCCGATGATCGAGGATGATCTGCCATCCATCACCGAAATGCTGCCTGATCTGGGCTTCTTCGTCACCAGCTTCACCAAGACAGTGTTGACAGGGCTGCGCGTCGGTTATCTCGTCGTGCCACCCGCCTATTCCATCCGCGCCGCCTCCATTCTGCGAGTGTCGAGCTGGAGCGGGACATATCTCACGGCCGAGATCGCTACCCGTTGGGTCGAAAACGGAACGGCACGGCTGCTGCTGGATGTCCAGCGCACCGAGGCCCGTGCGCGGCAGAAAATCGCCATGGACATACTGGGCCACCATATAGGGTCGACCCACCCCCTCTCCCTCTGCGCCTGGCTGAAGGTTCCGCGGCGCTGGACGGAGGACGGACTGGTGCGCGCGCTCACGAACCAGAACGTCGCGGTAACCCCGTCAGAACCATTTATTGCCGGTCCTAGCCATGGCGGCGGCATTCGCATATGCCTCGGCGGCCGCCTCAATCATGCAAGCCTCGCCAGGGCTTTGACCATCGTGCGGCAGACATTCGAGCAACTGCCGCCGGTCTACGATATCGGGTCAATCGGCTGAAGTTGCCAGCCGAAAATCATTGAATCATTACAATATAATAATTGACATGATTTTATTTCGCTCTCAACATGACAATCATGAAGAGCGAAAACCTGTCCATATCCGCCGCCGACAACTTGCTCCCAGTCTCACTGACCGCGATAAAGCGAGCGGCGGCGCGGCTTGCGGGACAGGTGGAGCGCACACCGCTGGTTCGCTCGGACTTTCTCACTGAGCGCTGTGGTCATCCCGTTCATCTCAAACTTGAAACCCTTCAGCCCATCGGCGCCTTCAAACTGCGCGGCGCGATGAACGCCATTCTCTCGCTAGACGATACGACGCGCCAGCGTGGCCTCGTCACCGCCTCGACGGGCAATCATGGCCGGGCCGTGGCCTATGCCGCAGACAAACTCGGCATCCCCGCCACAATCTGCATGTCGGCGCTGGTGCCGGCAAACAAGGTGGAGGCGATCCGCGCGCTCGGCGCGGAAATCCGGATTGTCGGCAGATCACAGGATGATGCGCAGGAGGAAGTGGAGCGCCTGACCAAAAGCAGAGGCTTGACCGCTATCCCGCCTTTCGATCACGCCGACGTCGTGGCTGGCCAGGGCACTATCGGCCTCGAGGTCGTCGAAGACATGCCTGAACTGGCGACAATTCTCGTTCCTCTATCGGGCGGTGGCCTTGCGGGCGGTATCGCCGTTGCGGTGAAGGCGCTGAAGCCGGAGGCACGTGTCATCGGCGTTTCCATGCAGCGGGGCGCGGCCATGCATGCGTCAGTCACTGCCGGGCGGCCCGTCACCGTCCAGGAAGAAGAAACGCTGGCGGATTCGCTGGGAGGGGGGATTGGATTGAAAAACCGGATCACATTTGCGCTCTGCCAATCTCTTCTCGACGAGATCGTGCTGGTATCCGAGGAAGAGATCGCAGCCGGCATCCGCCATGCGACGCATGAAGAAGGTCTGACGGTCGAGGGTGCCGGCGCAGTCGGTTTCGCGGCGATCCTCTTCGGCAAGGTGGACATCACCGGCCCAACCGCGATCATCGTGTCGGGTGGAAATATCGATCCGGCGGTTCACAAGACGATCATCGAAGGGCCTGCTGCATGAGCCAAATCACCATCCTAACCGAAAAAGATCTGCGCGCTGTCGTGAAGCTCGACCTGTCGGCAGTCGAGTGCGTGGAGCAGGCCTTTGCAGCGCTCGCAACCGAAGCGGTCGCCATGCCGCCGATCTTGCGGCTCGATATACCAGAGTTTCGTGGCGAGGTGGATGTAAAGACGGCTTATGTGCCGGGTTTTGACGGTTTCGCCATCAAGGTCAGCCCCGGCTTTTTCGACAATCCCAAGCTCGGTCTGCCGAGCCTCAACGGGCTGATGATCCTCTTCAGCGCAAGGACCGGACTGGTGGAGGCCCTTCTTCTCGATAACGGCTATCTCACAGATGTGCGTACCGCCGCAGCCGGGGCGGTCGCAGCACGGTATCTCGCCCGTGAAGATGCTTCCGTCGCAGCAATTTTCGGAGCGGGCATGCAAGCCCGTCTGCAGTTCGATGCGCTGAAACTGGTGCGACCCATTCAATCCGCACGCATCTGGGCTCGTGACCATCAAAAGGCCGAGGGGCTCGCAGGCGATCTGGCCCGCCAACACGGTATCGAGGTCATCGCCACGGCCGATCCGCAGACCGCTGTCCGGGGCGCCGACATCGTCGTGACCACGACGCCAGCCGAAAAGCCGATACTGTTTGCCGGCTGGCTTGAAGAAGGCCAGCATCTGACGGCCATGGGATCGGATGCCGAACACAAGAACGAGATCGATCCGGCCGTATTTTCCAGGGCACGCTATATCGCAGACCGGCTTTCGCAGACCCGAATCCTCGGTGAATTGCACCACGCTATCGCCGCGGGGCCTGTCACGCTGGATCAAGAATTCGCCGAGCTCGGTGCTGTCATCGCTGGCAAGGCACGCGGTCGCGTATCGAGGGGCGACATCACCTTTGCCGATCTGACCGGCACCGGAGTGCAGGACACCGCCATCGCCAATCTCGCGTTTACCCGCGCAAAAGACGGCGGCAGCGGCCAAATCATCGAAAACAGTGTGAAAATGGGAGACGCAGCGTGAGCGTAACGCTGAACTTTACGCGCGAGGAATATGCCGCGCGCCTGTCCAAAACCCGCGACGCCATGGAAAAGGCAGGCATCGACCTGCTTGTCGTCACCGACCCATCCAACATGCATTGGCTGACGGGCTATGACGGCTGGTCCTTCTATGTCCACCAATGCGTGCTGGTGCCGCCGCAAGGCGAGCCGATCTGGTATGGCCGCAAGCAGGATGCCAATGGCGCCAAGCGCACCGCCTACCTCGCCCAGGACAACATCATCGGTTATCCTGACCACTACGTTCAATCGACCGAACGGCATCCAATGGATCTGTTGTCGAAGATCGTCGATGACCGGGGCTGGTCAGGCCTGTCGATCGGCGTCGAGATGGACAATTACTATTTCTCGGCTGCTGCCTTTGCATCCTTACAGAAACATCTGCCGAACGCCCGCTTCAAGGATGCCGCCGGTCTTGTAAACTGGCAGCGAGCGGTCAAAAGCCCGACCGAACTCGACTATATGCGCAAGGCCGGCAAGATCGTTGAGCTGATGCACAAACGTATCGTTGACGTAGTCGAGCCGGGCATGCGCAAATGCGATCTCGTCGCCGAGATCTACGATGCCGGCATTCGTGGCACCGCGGAATTCGGCGGGGATTATCCCGCGATTGTACCGTTGCTCCCGTCGGGTGCCGATGCTTCTGCTCCGCATCTGACATGGGACGACAAGCCGATGCGCTTGGGCGAAGGCACCTTCTTTGAAATCGCCGGCGCTTATCGCCGTTATCATTGCCCGCTCTCTCGCACTGTCTTTCTCGGCAAGCCGACGAAGGCGTTCCTTGATGCGGAGAAGGCCACGCTTGAGGGCATGGAGGCCGGTCTTGCGGCTGCCAAACCCGGCAATACCTGCGAAGATATCGCCAATGGGTTTTTTGCGGTGCTGAAAAAATACGGGATCATCAAGGACAACCGAACCGGTTATCCCATCGGCCTCTCTTATCCGCCGGACTGGGGCGAGCGCACCATGAGCCTGCGCCCCGGCGACCGCACGGAGCTGAAGCCCGGTATGACGTTCCATTTCATGACCGGTTTGTGGCTAGACGACATGGGGCTCGAAATCACCGAGAGTATCGCCATTACCGAAACGGGTGTCGAATGCCTCTCCAATGTGCCGCGGCAACTGTTCGTGAAAGGCTGAGAGATGTTAAGCACCGCGCTACGCCCCTCACCTATCACGTCGTCGGTCGATTTTGACAAGAAAGGCGTGCAGCACGGTCATCTGCGGCTACCATACAGCCGCGATGACAGTGCATGGGGGTCGGTAATGATCCCGATCTGCGTGATCGCCAACGGCGAGGGGCCGACAGCCCTTTTGACCGGCGCCAATCACGGCGACGAATATGAGGGGCCGGCCGCACTCTTCGAACTTGCCCACACACTCGATCCAGATGACGTCAGCGGGCGTATCATCATCGTGCCGGCACTCAACTATCCGGCCTTTCGCGCGGGAACACGCACCTCGCCGATCGACCGCGGGAACCTCAATCGCAGCTTTCCCGGTCGTCCGGACGGTTCCGTGACGGAGAAGATCGCCGATTACGTGACCCGCCATCTGTTACCGCTTGCGGATATCGTTCTTGATTTTCATTCAGGCGGCAGGACGCTTGATTTCCTGCCTTACGCTGCCGCTCACGAATTACCCGACAAGATACAGGAAGCCCGGTGCTTTGAGGCGGTGGCAGCTTTTGCTGCCCCCTATTCGATGAAGATGCTGGAGATTGACGCCGTCGGCATGCTGGACACGACGGCCGAGGAACTGGGAAGGGTCTTTGTCACCACCGAGCTTGGCGGCGCGGGCACGGCCAGTGCAAAATCGATCGACATCGCCCGCAAAGGTACCATCAACCTGCTGCGCCATGCAGGCATCCTGACCGGCGCCGCGGTGCCGACGCCGAGCCGCTGGCTGGATATGCCCTCCAACGATTGCTTCACCTTTGCCGAAGATGACGGGCTCGTCGTCTTCGTCCGCGATCTCGGAGACACGGTCACGGCAGGTGAAACCATCGCCAGGGTCTACCCTGTTGGAAAAACCGGTCTTGCGCCGGTCGAATACCGCGCCTCTATCAGTGGCGTGCTCGCAGCGCGCCACGTTCCCGGCCTCATCAAGGCCGGCGACTGCCTTTCCGTCATCGCCACGGTCACGGAGAATAACTAGTCCGAAGAATGAAGTGAGATCCGAAAACGGACCACGCAACCCAACCAGAGGAGTTAGAACATGAATATGACAAAACTCGCCGGGCTTTCCGCCCTTGCTCTTTCCATTAGCGTGACAGCGGTCAGCGCACTCACCCTCGAGGAGGTGAAGAAGCAAGGCTACATTCGCGCAGCGACTGCCAATGAAGTGCCCTATTCATACATGCAGCCCGACGGCACCTCTGCCGGCATCGGCCCCGATGTCGCAAATGCAGTTCTGAAATCGATGGGCATCGAAGAGGTCAACTGGACGGTGACCCCATTCGGCACGCTGATCCCCGGGCTGAAGGCGCGTCGCTTCGATTTCGCAGCCGCCGAACAGAACATTTCGCCCGAGCGCTGCAAGCAGGTGGCCTTCACCGAACCGAACTCGTCCTATGGCGAAGGCCTGCTGGTGAAGAAAGGAAATCCTAAAAAGCTGACCACCTATGCCGATATTGCCAAGGATCCTGCATTGAAGGTCGCCGTCGTATCTGGCGCCAACAATGTAGACTTCCTGCGCGCCGTCGGCGTCAAGGAAGATCAGATCGTCTTCATCCCGGCCAATGCAGATGCCATCCCCACTGTCCAGAGCCGCGCCGATGCCTATGCCGCCACGGAACTGACAGTGTCAGAACTGGCCAAGGGCCAGGCCAATGTCGAGCAGGTGAAGCCCTTCGTTGATCCTGTCGTGAAGGATGCGCCTGTGCGCAACTACGGCGGTTTCGCTTTCCGGCCGGAGGACAAAGAATTGCGTGACGCCTTCAACGCCGCGCTCGTCGAATTCCGCAAGACCGACGACTACAAGAAAATCCTCGCAAAATACGGCCTCTCCGAACAGAGTATCGCGGCAGCGGCCGAAAAGAAGGTCGCCGATCTCTGCGCCGGAAAATGACGCCAGCCGGCGCCCGGGCATTACCGGGCGCCGATTACCATGAACTCGGGAACACTCCAGATGGACATGACCGCCTACCTGCCGATGTTGTGGCAAGGCGCCGTCGTCACCATGACGATTACGCTCGCAGCCCTTGTTGTTGGCACGGTACTCGCCTTTTTCTTCGGCATTCTTCGCGTCGAGGGTGGACCAATCCTCTCGACTGTCGCATTGTGCTACACGGAGGTGTTTCGCGGCACCTCGCTGCTGGTCCAGCTTTTCTGGTTCTATTACGCGCTGCCGCTCGTCGGTCTGAGTTTCGATCCCGTCACCACCGGCGTCATGGTGCTCGCCGCCCATGCGGGTGGATATGGCGCCGAGATCGTTCGCGGCGCGTTATCTTCCGTTTCGGTGCAGCAGCTGGAAGCCGCACGAGCGCTGAACTTCACGCGGATGCAGACGCTGTTTCGCATTTCCTTGCCGCAGGCGATCGTCGAGATGATGCCGTCCTTCGGCAATCTGGCCATCGAAACGCTGAAGCTTTCCTCACTCGTATCGCTGATCTCGATTGCCGACCTCACCTTCGCGGCACAGTCGATCCGCAACCTGACGCTGGATAGCACCAGCATCTATTCGATCACACTCCTCTGTTATTTCGCGATGTCGCTGATCCTGATGGCCATCATCCGGGTGATCGAACATGTCGTGCGGCGCGGCAATGTGTTTCCGCGCACTCGCCATTCGTAAGGATATTCAGTCATGATGTATGGTTACGAATGGGACACGACCACCTGGATCACCTACACGACCTCGATCCTGCCCATCATTTTGATCGGCCTGACGGTAACGCTGAAAGCAGCCGCCGCCGGCTTTGCCATCGCGCTTATTCTGGGGCTGGTTTTTGCGCTGCTGCGCCGCAGTCGGGTGAAATTGATTTCCTGGCCGACCGCAGTTGTTGTCGAATTCCTTCGCGACACTCCGCTTCTGGTGCAGCTTTTCTTCCTCTACTACGTTCTTCCGGAATTCGGCATCGTTCTGCCGGCGTTTCTCACCGGCGCGCTGGCGCTCGGCCTTCAATATGCCGCCTATACGTCTGAGGTCTATCGCGGCGGCATGGAGGCGGTGCATCATGGCCAGTGGGAAGCCGCGACTGCGCTTAATCTGACGCGCATGCAGACGTATCGGGATATCATCATCCCGCAGGCCATCCCGCGCATAGTTCCGGCCATGGGCAACTATCTTGTCGCCATGATCAAGGAAACGCCGGTGCTTTCCGTCGTCACGGTTCTAGAGATGATGGGGCTGGCAAACATGATCGGCGAGCGCACCTTCGAATATCTGGTGCCGCTGACGCTTGTCGGCCTGATCTTCCTTCTTCTGACCATAATCTGCTCAGCAGGCCTCAGCCGCCTGCAAAGGGCGCTTCCAAAAGCAGGAATACCCTTGCGATGACAAACAACACCAATCAGCCTCTGATCGAATTTTCCGATGTCACAAAGCGGTTCGGCATTTTGACGGTCCTCGACCAGTTCAATTTCACCGTGGCAAAAGGCGAAAAAGTCACTCTCATCGGTCCTTCCGGCTCCGGTAAGTCGACGGTTCTGCGCATTCTCATGACGCTGGAACCGTTCCAGGAGGGAAAGCTGACGCTGGCGGACATTTCCTACCATCAGGCCGGCGGCAAAGGCCCCTTCCAAGCCTCGGAAAAACACCTGCGCCAGATCCGTAACCACGTCGGCATGGTTTTTCAGAGCTTCAACCTTTTCCCTCATATGACGGTGCTGCGCAACATCGTGGAGGCGCCGGTGCGTGTACTGGGCATTGCCCGGCCGGAGGCAGAAACACGGGCAATCGAACTCCTGAAGATGGTCGGCCTGGCTGATAAGAAGGATCACTATCCAGTGCAGCTTTCTGGCGGCCAGCAGCAGCGTGTCGCCATTGCCCGCTCTCTTGCCATGCGCCCGCGTGTCCTGCTTTTTGACGAACCAACCTCCGCCCTAGACCCCCAGCTGGTCGGCGAAGTGCTTTCCGTCATCCGTGGCCTGGCCCACGAGCACGATTTGACCATGTTACTTGTTACCCACGAGATGCGTTTCGCTCGGGAAGTGTCGGACCGGGTCTGCTTCTTCGACAAAGGGCGTATTTGTGAGCAAGGAACGCCAGAAGAAATCTTCGGCGCACCAAAGGAAGAAAGGACCCGCGAGTTCCTGTCATCAGTTCTCAGGTAACAGCATTCTCACAGGCGCGAGAAACAGCCAACCATGAGGCAGCATTACGACGCGTCGTTTTCCTTGTTCAATCGGGTCAGTTACAAACGGTGTGGGGCCTCCAAGATATCGTGCATGACCCGGGTTAATTGACATCATGTCACCTCCTGATTTTTGGTTACGGCCTGATACCCGATCGCAAAAATTCCTGAACACACTGGAGTGTCACGTGCCCCTCATTACAACGACCGAACGGCTGCACATACGCGAAATCGTGGAGGCCGATCTCGCTTTTCTCGCCAGGATTTATAGCGACGCCGTCTGTATGCAATATTATGCTGGCATCAAGTCGCATTTAGAGACGCGCGCATGGTTTGAGCAACTCGCGTTCGACAGCTACAATCGCCATGGCTTCGGTCTATGGGCCGTTGTCGATGCAACATCGAACGAGGTCATCGGTGATTGCGGGATTACGCTACAGCAAACCCCTGCGGGGTTCGAGCCTGAAATCGGGTATCATTTATGGCGCGAATTCTGGGGACAGGGTTTTGCAACCGAGGCGGCGATCGCCTGCCGCGACTATGCTTTTCAAAATCTTGGTCTGCGCAGAGTGGTCAGTATCACCAGCTCGGACAACATACCCTCGCAAAAGGTTGCGCAACGCGTGCACGACAGGAAAGAAATCTATCAGAAACGGCTCCGCGGTACCCTCGTGGATCGCTATCTCTATATCAGCGAAAAATGCTATCCCTAACAACCGGCGTTATCCATCGCGGACGTCACTCAGGCTCTATGATCTGCCCGCGCGGTAAATCAGCTCCCTCAGCATGGCGCAGGAATACGACCAGCGGTCATCCTCGCGCTTGAATTCCGGGTCGGACATCGCCGCGATCTCATGGAGGTAATTAGGTTTCAGCCACAGAAGGAAACATCCTGCGACGCCCTACCGACGCGCGAAGTCCTCCTCGGCAACCACAGCGGTGCCGTAGACCTAGCCGGCCTTCTTGGCGTCTGAAGACGTTCCGATGGAATTCGATTTAAATTTTGAATAAAGGAATGCTGAGAGCGCTACCTCACTAGACGCCGAGGGAGAGTGGCGCGGCAACGTCTTCGTCGAGCGCCTCTGGCGGCCGATCAGATACGATAAGGTGTACCTCCACGCCTACAAAACCTGGTTTGATGTCCGCGTTTGTATCGGTCGATCGCTGACTTTTGACAAACCCTAAGCCCACATTCATCCCTTCCATGAAAACGGCAGGATCAGGCTTACTCCAACGCGCGATGACAGCAATGATGGCGGCAGCATACATCCTGAGAGCGAAAACGGGAGGAGGCTGCTAGTCCTGATAACACATTGACAACGTTTCGTTAACCATCCAAATGCTTGTATTAGTACATTAAAAATTGCTCATGAAGAGCCCGATTCTAGCAAATTCTGAGCTTGTACATGGCATCAATCCTGACCAACAGTGCAGCCATCTCTGCGCTGCAAACCCTTCGCTCAATATCTTCCAGCTTGGAGAGTTCCCAAAAAGCTGTGTCATCTGGGCTACGGGTGGTAACGGCTTCCGACAACGCGGCATATTGGTCAATTTCAACAACCATGCGCTCCGACAAGGGTGCACTCTCTGCGGTTCAAGACACACTTGGTCTTGGCGCGGCAAAGGTTGATGTTGCTTACGCGGGTATCGATTCAGTTATCGCCGTGCTGGACAAGTTCAAATCAAAGCTTGTCGCTGCAACCGACGAAGGTGTGGATAAGACGAAAATCCAGACGGAGTTGGATCAACTAAAAAAGCAGATTGTCAGCACCGCAGAATCCGCGAGTTTCAGCGGTCAAAATTGGCTGAATACCAACATCATCGACATATATGACAGCGCGTTGAATAGATCGTCGGTCGCTTCTTCGTTCGTGCGCTCGGCGTCCGACGTCTCCGTCAAAACGATAGGTATCGATCTTTCGAAGATATCGCTCTTTAACAGCACGGGCGGCGGGCTGCTTCAGGCAGACGCGCGGGACATAAAAACAATCGGCGGACTTCGATCCTTGATATCCACGTCGAATCCTGAGGCTATCGTGAGCGACTATACAGCGTATGACGGCGTTGATGGATCTTCGGGATATATGGTTCCCCGATATGAATTGGGAAGCGCAGGCACTGTTTTTCTGAAGTTCCCGGCTGCAACACCTTTGGACTTCAATCAGCCAGGAGCTGAGATCAGCTTTACAATCATCCTGGACAAGGAGGCTTCCAATCCAGATGGTCATGCCGGGGCTACTGGCAACATCCAGGAACTTCCCGGACCCTATTATGGTGGTTACCCCGCAACCGTCACCATTACCAAAGCAGATGTCGATGCCTACAATGTCGGGCTAGGCGGGATCGTCTCTACGAATACCCAGTTTGCCGGGGTGCTCAACGCAAAGCTCGTGTCACTTGGTGCGTCAGCATCGGCTAACCGATTGACAGGCTCCCCTCCGATCCACGATCCAGAAGCGATAGCAATCACGACGCTTCAGCAGCACGGATACGGCTCCTATGTCGAGATCTCCGCCGTCAACAGCGTTGGCGTCAGTACAGGCGGCCTTCAGCCAGACCTCGATTTCGGATTTCGTGGCTCAGGCGTCGCGCTGAACTTCGAGCCATTTATCGTTCATAGGGATGGAAAGGACGAAGCCGGCATCGATGTTAGCTTCACATTTTCAGTGAACGGTTCTTCACCTGTTTCCTATTCGTTTAACCGGCACTACGTGAATGAAGTGCTGAACCGCGACGACGGCAAGGTCTCGTCGCCAGAGGACATGGCTACTCTAATGCAAGCCTTACTCGGCACAGACTGGCCAGATCTCATTATTCAAGCTGACGCCGGGTCGGTTGTCATCAAGTCAAATCCAGATGTGGATAGACAATGGGGTGCTGGAACAAGAATCAACTTTGATAATATCCGGGTTAGCAACGAACCACGCTCCACCCTGAATTTACTCGACCTTGACATCGTAAAGAACCACGATCTGATCGATACCTACATAACGTATATTGAAAATGTGACAGCCAATTCGATTGACGGCGCAGCTATGCTCGGAGCAATTCAAACCCGCATTGATTTTCAAGCGGGTTTCGCCGCAAGCCTCTCAGATTCGATTAGCAGGGGAATTGGCCGCCTGGTGGATGCGGATATGAATGAGGAATCGATCAGGCTGAAGGCCCTTCAAACCCAGCAGCAGCTCGGTGTTCAATCGCTACAAATCGCAAACAGCCGCTCGGAGACCATCCTCGATCTATTTCGCTAGTTCCGGGTCGATAGATTGAAAGTCGCCGCGCCGCTGTGGTTCAATTGGCCCGCCCCTCCCAAACAGTCGCAAGGTGTTCTCCTGATTGATACTTTAGATAGATTGCAAATATCAGTCGCAAGCGATAAAAAATGCCGCCGCGCGTCCCCTGAAACAGGCCGCGGCATGAGGCCTCGTCGCTGTATTGCGAGCGACAGGCCTCTTTTTGAATACGACGCATGCACAAAAATGCCGCAGTAGTGAGCGGATTGTATTGTTCATTCTTGCAGCGTCCGCTGCCCTGGTCACGATTCTTCCCCAAAACCGCAGCTTGTTTGTAGCTCAGTATTTAGAGCTGCGACCACCATTCACATCGTCTTTCGGTTGTGATCGTTGCAGGAGGTGAAATCTATAAGAAATTTATCGAGGGGCCCCTCGCCACAAAACTCAAGCCGATGACGGCAAAACCTCGTACAATATTAAGCTGTGCATATTGCTGAGCAGTGTCGCCATAGCCCCATACCCTGAACATCATCCGCGAATATGCTCCCGCGACCACTTTTGGGTTATCATAGTCACTGATGGAACTGCTGCGCCGGCACGTTTATCCAATCGTAGCGCGAATGGCTGGCCAACCTCGCTCTGGCGGCGGAACAAGTGGTAGCTAGCTTAAAGGGTCTTAAGCCGACCAAATACGCAAGGAACATTCATATGAAAGTTGAAAAAATCACTTTCGATCCAAGCTGTCGGATCCCCAATAACCAGACCTTCCCTGTCATCATCTATCGGCAAGTCAGCTCGCCATTCGATTCCGCTGCTTTCGAGGCACTGTTCGCACGAAACGGATGGCGCGGCATCTGGCGCAATGGTGTGTTTGCCTATCACCATTACCACAGCGGCGCGCATGAAGTTCTGGGCGTGGGGGGCGGTGAAGCGACGCTGCAGATTGGCGGGCCGGATGGGCAACCCTTGCACGTTACGCAAGGTGACTGTCTGGTCTTGCCAGCCGGCACAGGCCACATGAAGCTGAAATCCTCTGCGGATTTTCAGGTTGTCGGCGCTTATCCACCCGGCCAGGAGGCCGATATTCAGACGTCTGCACCAACCAGTGCGATGCTTGCACAGATAAAGTCTTTGCCAAAGCCGACAACCGACCCCGTGCACGGAGCATCAGGTGGCCTGATCGATCTCTGGTGAGAATGAGCCAGGTTTTCGAAACCTGCCAGCTTCCTTCACTAGTAAGAAGTATTGAGACTGCTCCGAGATTCAAGCCTCGGAAAGCTCCTGCTTCACCGCTCCCCCCGCAACGCGCGCAATACTCAGGAGTCGCTCGACATCGCGGCCAATCCGTGCCATTCCGGAGAGACCAACCATGGTTGAGCTTACGAAATCCGCCAGACGCTCAGCCTCTTCCGGATGGCGCGCGGCGATATAGGAGCGGATCACGCCCTCTGCCGCCGTGTGAAAAAAGCTTGCTGCGGCACGCGCCTCTTCATCGTCGCAGCGCGTGCCTTCCAGAACGAGGCAGCCAGGGGCTGCGGAATGAGCGGTATAACGCCTTGCTGCATCTTCCAGCAACGCCGCAAGGCATTCCCCAACAGGACGATCCAACCGCAGGATATCGGCAAGAGGAATTGCTTCCGTGCCGGCGTAGAGATCAAGAACCCGCTTGTAGAGGCCCATCTTGCTGCCGAAAGCGGCATAAAAGCTTGGCGGGTTGATGCCTAACACCGAGGTAATCTCCGCGACGCCCACAGCATCAAAGCCACGCGCGTGGAAAAGCTGCTTGGCCGTGGCCACAGCCTGATCAGGATCAAAACGGCGCGGACGGCCGCGGGAGCGAATATTTTTTGTATCGGTCATTACATAATATCTTGACGAGTGAGTTATTCGGTATTTATGTATCGATCATTAAATTAATTTTCAAGGTCATGGAGAGTGCTCGTGTTTCAAGGAAAATCCGTTCTGGTTCTCGGCGGCAGCCGTGGCATAGGCGCAGCCATCGTGCGGCGGTTTCCAGACGAAGGTGCAAAGGTAACGTTCACCTATGGCGCATCCCAAGGTGCGGCGGAAGAGCTGGCGAAAGCGACGGGCAGCACTTCCATACGGGCGGACAGTGCTAACCGCGACGAAGTCATCCGCGTCGTGCGTGACAGTGGTCCTCTGGACATATTGATCGTGAACTCCGGGATCGCCATTTTTGGCGATGCTCTCGAGCAGGACCCTGATGCCATCGACCGCCTGTTTCAGATCAACATCCAGACGCCCTATCACGCCTCTGTGGAGGCGGCGCGGCAGATGCCTGACGGTGGCAGGATTATCGTTATCGGCTCAGTCAATGGAGACCGGATGCCGGTGCCGGGCATGGCCTCTTACGCCGTTTCCAAATCGGCCTTGCAGGGGCTGGCGCGCGGTTTGGCACGCGACTTCGGGCCGCGCGGCATCACCATCAACGTTGTGCAGCCCGGCCCGATCGACACCGACGCGAACCCGGAAAACGGGCCGATGAAAGACCTGATGCACAGCTTCATGGCACTCAAGCGCCATGGACGGCCGGAGGAAGTGGCCGGTATGGTGGCCTGGCTTTCCGGGCCTGAAGCCGGTTTTGTGACGGGCGCGATGCACACGATCGATGGCGCATTTGGCGCCTGATAGATTGCCTGATTGTTTGCGGCCGGTTTCGGGACATCAAGATGCTGGTGCCCGAAACCGGCGGATAGAATGCGGCGAAGGAAATTTCGCCGCGATCTTATCGGTTTTGCCTTTGGGCGATCTATCGCGGCATTCGGGCGAATCCCTTTGCCAGAATTGGGCCGGTTGGCCTTCCTGTTGGTGATCCGCCTGCCTGTTCAAGCGTGATCTCGTAGAGCTGGTCGCTTCTGGGGGTCGGTAAAGCCGGTCCATCGAGACGCGCTGAACGAACGCCATCGATCAGGCCGAGCGAGACCGGGCCAACATCCTTGGAGGGCAATGTCCATACCTGAATCGTCTTGTCTCCAGGCACTGCAAAGTCGGCTAGCATCCGCACGGTTGCTCTTTCGTTGCCAAAATCCTCAACAACGGCCTGAACCTCACCTGTCTCGTTGACTAGGACTGCGATCACCAGTGGCTCCGTTGGCCGTGTCAGGCTAAGCGTAAGGCCGGCGGCGAGCACGACGGTTGCGGCAATGGCGGACACGGCAATGGCGCGCCAGCGGATTGTGCTGTTGTCGTTTGCCGTGTGGGTGGGCTTGAGGGATGCGGATTTCGACTGGAGCGGCAGGCGGGATTCGATGTTGCTCCACAATTCGCCCTTGATGGCTGCCGGCTCGACGGCAGTATCGAGCGGCAGAAAGCGCTCACGGCTGGCCGCGATTGCCGCCCGCAATTCGCCATCCGTTTCCATTGCCGCCTCAACAGCCTTGGCTTCGGAGGTCTCCAGCAAGCCCAATACAAAGTCATCGGCGATGGCGGGAATATCTTTGCGCTCCATCATCATGCCATGCACTCCCGAAGCGCCGAAAGGCCGCGCCTGATCCAGGATTTCGTCGTTCCAAGCGGAATGCGCAACCGACCAGCGATTTCGCCGTGGGAATATCCGGCCACGTAGGCCATCAGGATGCCCTGTCTCTTTGTCTCCTCAAGACCGCCGAGACATTCATAAAGGCGTGAATTCCGATCGAGCTTCTGCCATGCGGCCATTACTTCATCTGCCTGCGCGCCATCGCGGAGCGTTTCAACATCCTCCACGGGGAGTTCACGCCTGCTGTCGCGCAGAAGATTAAGCGCCCTGTTTCTGACGATCGCGTAAATCCAGCCGCGCGCCGAACCCTGATCTGCCCGATACTGGTGCGCATGGGTCCAGATGCGCACGAAGCTCTCCTGTACCACCTCTTCCGCCAGTTCCCTGCGCTTGACGATGCGCTCTGCCACTGCAATCAGCCGGCCTGCCTCGCGATCGAAAATCGCACGCAATGCGTTTTTGTCCCCTTCTGCGCAGGCAGTGAGCGCCCTGTGTAGATCGTCCGGCACGGAGCCCATCTGCATTTGAAACCTTTCAACGTCTGATCGCCAGCATGGTCGACTTGGGCATAATACCCATCGTGGCGGCATATGGATGCATCTCGCAAATATTTTTTCGCTGTCTGCATCCAAATGCACCCTGCCCGGTGTCTTGAACTGTGGAAGCGTCGAAAACCAACCGCTGGACGCCTTCCGAACGGTTCAACGCACGGGAGAAACACCATGAATATCATCCGCTCCACTCTGATCGCCTCCGCCGCTTTCGCAGCATCGGCAAGCATCGCGGTTTCAGCACCGGTCCTCGGGCTGACCGGCGACAAGACGCTCGTCATGTTCGACACTGACAAGCCTGCCGTCACAAAGACAATGGATGTCACCGGCGTCGACAAGCTCGTTGGTATCGATTTTCGCCCCGGGAACAAGACCGTCATCGGTGTGACGCCGGACCACCGCATCGTCTCCATCAACCTTGAGACAGGTGCTGCAACCGATGTGGCCAAGATGGACAAGATGCTGACCATGACCGAAGCGCCTGTTGTGGTCGATTTCAACCCAGCAGCGGATCGTCTTCGCTTCATGACCGGCACGACCAATCATCGCGTGCATCCCGATACCGGCGCTGTGACGGTTGATGGAACACTGGCTTTTGAAGATGGCGACATGCACAAGGGAGAAACGCCAAACATCGTTGCCGCCGCCTATACCAACTCTATCGGCAAGCCGGAAAAGACGGCGATGTACAATATCGACGCGACCATCGGCGCCCTGGTTCAGCAGACGAAGCCGAATGATGGCACACTGAAGGCAATCGGCAAGCTCGGCCTCAAGGACATGCCGGCAACCTACGCATTCGATATCCACGGCGAGGAAGGCGGCAAGAACACCGCATACCTGGCCGCCGGCAACACGCTCTACACCATCAACCTCGAAACAGGCGCAGCAAGCGAAATCGGCGGGATCACAGGCGCAGACAACGGCTTGCGCGATATGACTGTTCTTCCCGCGATGTGATTGGGGGTCGTAGGTCCGCGTTTGCGCTATACGAGAAAGGCTGGTCCGGTTATGCGGGCCGGCTGGTTTTATTGCACGGGCTCTGGCTCAGATTGCATGTGCGAAAATGCTGACATGTGATGAACCCGTTGTATCTTACCCGCAGAGTGCCTATTAGCATTTCGTTGGCTTGTAAGGTAAAAGTGATTTTTCAGATAAAGTTAAGCAGCTGCGTACATTCTCCGATAACCGATGCCGACGTGCTTTCTTAGCCACCTCATTATGATCCAACCCGTTCCGGCTCTCAGACACTTTGAAGCGTGAGGTTATGGTTGATGTCGATAATTCTGAGAACAGAGCTGGCTCGGGAAATCTCGACAGCTGGGATAAGTGGAATTTCTGCCTGACTTCGGCTTAAATGCCGGGAACAGGAGTGACCCTGACGAGACGACCGCCGGAACCATAGCCCAGCTTTCAAGGCAAAAGTGGCGCTGGCCGCCATCCGAGGCAAGCAGACGCTGGTGGAATTGTCCCAGCAGTTTGACGTGCATGCCAACCAGATCAAACAGTGGAAAGACCAGCTCCTTGAGGGGGCGACAGGCGTTTTTGGTGATGAAACCAAGGCCGAACCGACGAGCCCAACCGTCGATGTGAAAACACTGCACGCCAAGATCGGTGAACTGACACTGGAGAACGATTTTTTAGCCGGAGCGCTCGGCAAGGCGGGATTGCTGGGCGGAAAGAAATGATCGACCGCGCACACAAACTGTCGGTCGCACGGCAGGCGAAGCTACTCGGCTTTAGCTGTGGCAGCGTCTATTATCTGCCTCGTCCAGTGCCCGACGGCGATCTGGCTTTGATGCGCCGGATCGACGAACTGCATCTCGACTACCCATTCGCCGGATGTCGGATGTTGCAAGGGCTCTTGAGAGGAGAAGGGCTGAAAACCGGGCGACTCCACGTCGCCACGCCGATGAAGAAGATGGGCATCGAAGCAGTCGAGGACTGCGCTGGCCCGTTGTACCCCTCCGGTGAAGGCCGCGGACATGATATCGCGTGCCATTTTTTACCGGCTATACACGCGGTAATTTGCCTGCAACGATGCTGAACTCTTCGATAGTCAAACCAGTCAGCGTCGGCGTTTCCCAGTCGAAAAATCGAGTATCGTGGATGACCTGATTAATTAGCAGCCGAGTGGCTGACAACTCTCGAAGGGAGAGGTCTGTCCTCTCAACAACGTCGGCAACTTTGTTGACAATGGCATCGACTATTGGCCCGATTGTTGTCGACACGATCACAATGTGGCCGTCGGCTTCGAGCTGGAGGAGTGCCTCACGCACAACATTGCTCAGCGCGTGATCATTCATTCGATGCCTTCCAGCAGATAACCGAGCTGCCCAGGCATAATCACGACGGTTCCATCGGCCGCCGACCGCCATATGAAGCGTCCCCGCTCCAGCTTCTTCGTGGACAGGCAGGCTCCCTGGCCATCATGCCAGATGACCTTTCAAGCCACCGCCACGACCGCGGAAGACGAACAGATGGCCGCACATCGGATCGCGCTTCAGCGTCTATTGCACCATCAGCGACAGACCGGGAAAAGCCTTTGCGCACGTCCGTATGGCCGGTCGCTGTAGTGGCCCCCTAAATCCCCGGACACGATCTCCCACTTGTTAAGTGTTAGGAGTAATGTGCCCATTATGACCAGTCACATACCTAAGATAGAAGTGTTGTCCGGCCCTGAGCGCCGCCGTCGCTGGTCGACAGCGGAGAAGCTTGCGATAGTCCAGGAGACCTACGAGCCTGATGTCACGGTCAGCATCGTTGCCCGACGGCACGGCATTCAGCCAAACCAGTTGTTTGCTTGGCGCAAACTAGCGGCGCAGGGTGCATTGACGGCGACGGCATCGCAGGAAGAGGTCGTCCCGGCATCCGAATACAGGGCACTTCAGAACCAGGTGAAAGAGTTGCAGCGCCTCCTCGGCAAAAAGACGATGGAAGGCGAAATCCTGAAGGAAGCGCTTGAGATCGCATCAGGGTCAAAAAAACACCTGTTGCGCTCGCTCTCGTTGCCGAAGGACGGTTCGCGATGACGGCGGTGTGCGAGACCTTGGGTGTCGCCCGATCCAACATAGCGGAACGTGTGAGGCAACGTCCTTCCAGAACCCGGGGGCGGCCGCCGCTCGCCGATCAGGAACTGATGGATGAGATCAAGACGATCATCGATGACATGCCGACCTACGGATATCGCCGGGTCCACGCGATCCTGCGCCGTAAAGCCCGCAGCGAAAACCGTCCCTGGCCGAATGCCAAGCGCGTCTACCGCGTGATGAAGGTTCACGGCATGCTCCTTCAGCGCCACACCGGTGCAATCGATACGCGCCGTCACGATGGTCGCGTGTCTGTTGAGCAATCGAACCTGCGATGGTGTTCAGACGGCTTCGAAATCGGATGCGACAATAAGGAGAAGGTGCGCGTTGCCTTCGCTCTCGATTGCTGTGATCGCGAGGCCATCGCCCATGTCGCGACCACCGAGGGCATCAAGAGCGAGGACGTCCAGAACCTTGTCATCACGGCTGTTGAGAACCGCTTTGGTCTCATCAACACCCTTCCAAAGCCAATCGAATGGCTGACGGACAACGGCTCCTGCTTCATCGCAAAGGATACCAGGTCGCTGCTCATCGATATCGGCATGGAGCCGTGTTCAACGCCCGTTCGCAGCCCCCAGTCCAACGGAATGGCCGAAGCCTTCGTCAAAACCTTCAAGCGCGATTACGTCTCGGTCAACCCCTTGCCAGACGCCATGACCGTCATCGCGCAACTGCCCTCATGGTTCGAACACTACAACACCCTTCACCCGCATAAGGCATTGGGGTATTGCTCGCCTCGTGAGTTCTTAAACCGTCAAACACAAACCTGATCTTGTCCGGTTTTTAAGGGGCAACTCCAGTCGCCAACCAGACCTTCACACCAGCAGGAATCGGGATCATCGCCGACCCAGCACACAATCGAGAATGCGGCCAAGCGCCTCCGTGTCAATGTCGCTATCCACACGGAGACGCCGACAGCGGTCCAGCTCAATCATCACATCGCTACGCTTCCGGCAGGGTTGCGGTTCGGTCGGCGTTTCCGTGGCGGTGGGCTGGATTGCCGTCGCGGCACGATCACGGGCATCAACGTGCTCGCCGACTCGAGCCTAGGCTCTTCGATTTGGCAAAGCTCTTTGGGCCACCAAAAGAGCTGGCTGACGTGGATGGCGGCCGCACGGGCAATCTCGGACAGAACCGCACCGGGCTCAAGGCAGGCTGCGACGAGCCGCTCTTTGTCCTCGCGAGACCAGCGCCGACGGCGCTCTATGGACGTGATGACTTAAATTGGACGCTTGGTCATAGGACTACTCCTAGTGTTTGCACTAGGACTCCCGATGTTCGCATCAACCTCGCAAGACGACCCTCACCGTGGGCTTACGGCCCGTTATGGCAAACGCGACATATTCAATACCGACCAGGGATCGCAGTTCACCTCGATGGACTTCACCGCCGTGCTTAAGAAGGCTGAGATTGCCATCTCGATGGATTGCAGGGGTGCGTGGCGGGACAACGTCTTCGTCGAACGGCTCTGGCGTTCGATCAAATACGAGGAAGTCTACCTCCACGCCTACAAAACAGTATCCGGAGCCCGCGTCGGCATCAGCCGATATCTGACCTTCTACAATAGCCGACGCCCACATTCATCCCTTGACCGGCAGACGCCGGATCAAGCCTACTTTAACGCGCTGGCACCAATGATGGTGGCAGCATAATCGAGGCGGAAATCCACTTAGAGAAACGCCCGAAACTGTTCAGACAAACCGATCCACCTCTATCTTTCGGCCTATGGAACGAATTTAAGTGTTGTTTTGCTGAGGACCCATTCAGAACTGAGGATGTTCCCGTAGTCTACTGACTGAGTGCATCTGCAAAGTAGAGCATCAGGCAAAGGGCTTCAGCAATTGTCTCCGTAACCGATTCATGGCTCCGTCGTACACTGCTTTTGATGCTGGCGGGAACGTCCATATATCTAGATAATATAAACGGACGTCCGCAGTCATGAACTGCGCCCTGATGTAACCACATAAATCCATCAACTGCCGCGCATCCAACACATCTTGGGCAATTATGGGGAGGCCAAAATTGTCGAATATGATCGCAGAATACTGCCGTGCTTCAAATTCGGCGAAAACTTTCGGCCAGATGCTAACGGCAGAAGGGTCGAAATTTAACTTCAAGTCGCATTCAAAGAAAAAAATCTTATCGGATATACTAAGAGCTTCCTCGATGATCTGGCCATCCATGCCGTCCGTATCACTTTTAAATAGCGCAATCGAGCCGTACTTTTCGATTGCGAGATTATGTAACTCTCGAACCGTAATTCTGTCTGCAATATTTACTAGGCTTTCGGATTCTACCGGAGTTGCATGGAGCTCGCCGGTGCCCCGATCCTGCTGAAAGGAAAGACTGGCCTCCGCGTGAGATTGCGGAACAACGAACTTTTCAACGACTGTCACCGGGTTATGGATCAACGATATGTTGGCCCTCAAATAGGCCGTATACTTTTCGGACCCCTCGACACAAATAATCGGATTTATGCAGTGCGTTGAGAACATCGCCGCAGAGTCGCCAATATTGGCACCGATATCAATGAATGCGCCCTCTGGATTGGCACCACTTACCTCCTGAATGAGGTCCCCAAACGCCCGATCATACAAAATGTGATTTTTATGAAAATCACTGTAAGGAGTATCCGAGGGCGCTTCTATAATAAATTTACCTATCGGAACTAACTTCATCGCTTCATCACCATCTTATATTTTTTCGCATACAGAAATTAAACTATAACGAGTTTGGAGACCCTGCGCGTTTTTGTTGCTCCAATAGCGGGTAACTATAGGCCTTTGTCGAATGTTAGGCAGACTCGCCCCGTATAACTTCTCTCTTTGATAGAGAAGCTTCTATAAGTTCTTCATCACAAGTGGTCTGAACCACAGTCATCATTCTCTTAATAAAGCTGGGAGTTTCAACTTCTTGTGGAACGGGAATGGCAGTTGGATCGAAATCCGTTGCGTGCCGCAGGAACAATCGCATTACGTGCGACACACCGTCCTCGCTAACGCTCCTGACATCTTCTGCAAAATAAGCGCCGCGATTGAATGCACCCATTATCACTTCGTAAGACGGGAAATATGCAACATTTGAATGAGATCTTTCTAATTGATCACACGCTACTCGCAACACCGACTTTGAATATGTTGTGGAAACCAGCACATGCCTATCTTCAGCTGTAGCAATGAGCGGAACTGGCGATACAGTCAAAATAACCCTAGCATTTGGATTAACCTTAGAGAGCATCTCTAGGAACTGTTCCATATCCGCGACAATTTCTGTCACGCTAAAATTGTGAAACTCATAAATCTCATCACTAAACTCACCACCTGCTACACCAGGACAAACAGGAAAAACGGCTCCATCAGCCCTTGATCTCCATGCTTCTGTCAACCCAAGCGTAAATACAAATACGTCAAGTGTCTCGAACATTTGTCGGACTTTAGCTAGGTGCTGACGTCGATCAGCTAGAAGTTCTGCTTCGCTAGAAAATCCTCTTGGCTCTATACTTGGCCGAAAAGGATCAACAAATAAACCTTGATTATTTAGCCAAACAGATTCGATAGGCTTGAATAAGCCATACGCACGCAAAAAAAGCTGCACCAATTGGCGTGGGGTATAGATGTTGCCGTACCGAGCAGAATAAGTTCCGTAATTGAAAAATTCTCGTTCCGTTTCATCCGCGAGAGGATGCCCTGTTTCAGCAACGAAGTATTGAAATCCGGACTTTTTGAGATGCCTTGCTATGTGTTGCGCAAAACAACTCCCTGCTGTCGCCACTTTGTCGGACGAGGTAATCGTCATAGAAAAATTGACAGCGGGATCAACCTCGGTAGGATGCGGGTCCGCCACCGCTTTCTTCCAACGCGTATACGACGGAAGTGAATGATAGGGAGATTTCACAGTTTTCTCAGTCATAAAGCCAACTCCATCCGCCATATTTCAACCCGAGGCGGCTCTCGAGTTGCTTTAGGATCGCGTTTCCGAAAGAAGGGCCAGCGTGCGTCGAATCGCGGCCGTGCTCTTCAAGTAGAAATCCTTGCTCGTCTTGGGTTTCAACGGGCGTCGATAGAAAATTGATTCCCATTTGATCGCAAAAATCTCTTATGATTTTTGAATGGACGTGCCACATCTTATAACGAAGATAAGGAGGTGCTATTTTTATCGGGGTCTGTTTCTTAAACCAATCTTCTAAATTTCTGACTATAAAATCATTGTCCCTTACTGGCGGGGGTGACTCAAAATGATATACGTCGCTACTTGTCGCGTTTCGCAAGGTTGTCGCATTCAAAAGATACGGCTCCGCAAGCTTTCTCACAAATCTGTCAATGTAATCATACGTTACTAGCTCAGCATCTTCTAAGAAAGGCAAACTCGACTTATCTGGAATTATAAAATCAAAAGGAACAGGATGCTCCTCCAAGGTTAAGACGTTGTGAGCATTACCACCGAACATTGAGACATAAATTCGCTCTTTGTCGCTAGGTACTTTTCTGTTCACCATATCCATAATCGTTGGATTCAAAACATAGTGACCTCCACCTGAATCTATGGAGAATACGAAATCTGAACCCAATCTGATAGTATCAAAGACGAAATATTCGATCGAGTCGTCTCCGCCGTGAACTTCGCCAGGCCGATCGTTAAGATTGAGCACGATCGAGGAAAGATGGCTGTGCCCTAGTACAATAGCTGCCTTACCTGGCATTGATATTCCTAACCTCCGCGTTCAAGCGAATCCAATGATCGCTATATTCACTTAAGCGTCCATGCCTAGCAGCACCACTACCAGAGTTTATGAAGGCTCAGCTCAGTTTTCTCCATCGACTGGCACAACCGTATCTCTATTGCACCACGCTTGGACCTTCAGCACAGCGGCCCAAAAAATACAAGCAACACTGAACTGCCCCCCATTTCGACCGGACAGTCGGCATAAGCAGAAAGGCTCAAGCACAGGCTTGGGTATAGGCTTATGTCTAACGACTATCGACACGTTGAATTGCTGACGGGTGATGTTCGCCGCAGGCGGTGGACAACCGAGCAAAAGCTGACAATCATTGAGCAGAGTTTCGAACCCGGCGAGACGGTATCTTCGACCGCTCGCCGTCATGGCGTCGCGCCCAATTTGCTTTATCGGTGGCGCAGGCTCTTGAGCGAGGGAGGTGCTGCAGCCGTGGATTCTGACGAGCCGGTTGTCGGAAATTCGGAAGTGAAGAAACTGGAGGATCGCGTCCGGGAGTTGGAGCGCATGCTCGGTCGCAAGACGATGGAGGTCGAAATCCTCCGCGAAGCCCTTTCCAAAGCGGACTCAAAAAAACGGATATCGCGGCCGATCTTGTTGCCGAAGGACGGTTCGCGATGAAGGCCGTCGCAGACACGCTGGGCGTCTCCCGTTCCAACCTCATCGAGCGGCTGAAAGGCAGATCAAAGCCGCGTGGGCCATACAACAAGGCCGAGGATGCAGAGCTTCTGCCCGCCATCCGCAGGCTGGTGGATCAAAGGCCAACCTATGGCTATCGGCGGATCGCCGCGCTCCTCAATCGCGAAAGGCGAGCCGCCGATCAGCCTGTCGTCAACGCCAAACGGGTCCATCGCATCATGGGTAACCACGCCATGCTACTGGAGAAGCACACAGCCGTTCGCAAGGGCCGCCTCCACGATGGCAAGGTCATGGTCATGCGCTCCAACCTGCGCTGGTGCTCGGACGGCCTGGAGTTCGCCTGCTGGAATGGCGAGGTCATTCGTCTCGCCTTCATCATCGACGCCTTCGACCGGGAGATCATCGCTTGGACGGCGCTCGCCAATGCCGGAATATCCGGCTCGGACGTCCGCGACATGATGCTGGAGGCGGTCGAGAAACGCTTCCATGCAACCCGAGCCCCGAATGCTATCGAGCATCTGTCTGACAATGGTTCAGCCTATACGGCGCGGGACACGAGGCTGTTTGCGCAAGCACTCAATCTAACGCCCTGCTTCACGCCGGTCGCCAGCCCGCAGTCGAACGGCATGTCGGAAGCCTTCGTCAAAACGTTGAAGCGGGACTATATTCGGATATCAGCTCTACCGGACGCCCAAACAGCGCTCCGGCTCATCGACGGATGGATTGAGGACTACAACGAAATCCATCCCCATTCCGCGCTCAAGATGGCTTCCCCTCGGCAGTTCATCAGGGCTAAATCAATCTAGCCGACTTGTCCGGTGAAATGGGGTGCACTCCAAACACTCAATGGGAAGCGCAATCAAGCCAATTATTGCTAAATTTGACCGCACCGAGGTGAAAAAATCTAACGCGCAATACCGAGCTGCACGATCTCGCAACTCAAACAACCCAAATTGAGCGATTACGATTCTACTTCGCAGGATAGGCTTTGCTTAAGGACGTCCCCACAAAAAATATAATCTCACAGATTAACAACAAGCTCGGCGGTTACCAAACCTGTTCGGGATACGGTCGATAAAGCTGAGCGCCATGCGATGCTTTGTCAAATCCATTGAAGATCAACTTTTCCGGTCCAAATCGCTCCAAAACACTGTCAATTGATCGCATCCCATCAAGAGGCCACGTTTGCGTAAAGCCAGCAAATGTAAATGCCATTATAGCGCGACCTCCTTCGGGAAGTATTTCAACACGCATCTTAGAAGAATATTGCTCATAAGCATTATCACCCCATCCGGGCAAGATACAGTAACCAAAAGCCCTAGCCGCCTCGTTCAAAATGTGATCGACAGCCTCACCTCTATATTTGTCCATAAGCCCGCTTGAGATGAAGACATCACATTGTTTGCGGAAGTCCGGGAATCGCGTGTCGATAATCACTTCATTTTCCGGAACCGTGGTATGCGCCCCGCTAACAAGTCCTGCAGCAACATTAGAGCCTCTACCCTGATGATATACAAACGTCCCAGGGCATAAACACACCCGATACCCCATCTGGAGGCTTCTGAGACTCCAATCTGTCTCTTCGCAATAACCGCGACCAAAGATCGGATCCATCAATCCCACTTTTTTAACTACCTCAACCGGCATCATGATACAGAACGATATACCAGCGGGTGCGTCAAAAACCGAGCTTCCATATTTTCCATGTAAGCTGTCACAAATAAAATCGACAGTGGCTTGATTTGCCAAATATCTATCGGGGTCAGCGTTCTGTATCGAATATATCGAGACGTTATTAGACCAAGCAGTTACCGACCCAACACGATCAGCTTTACATGCTTCGACCATAATCGAGATGAGATTTTTTGGGAAAATGACATCCGAGTTATTAATGGTCACATAATCATAATTCTTCTTGATCGCAGTCAGGAGCCCGAGTGAAACGTTGCGCGGTATACCCAAGTTTCGAGGTGAGCAATAGTACAGTGCACCAAACTCGTCGCATATTCTCGATAGTTCTTCGCTCCAACCGGGCTCGGGACTGGCGTCATCCAAGACGAGTACATCAATAAGCGCATGCGCTTGGTCCATCTCGACTGCACTTTTGATCGCGGCGGGAACGAAAGACCGACCATTGTATACTGTAATAACGTGCAAAACTCTGGGCTTCATTTTCACACCGAATCAATTCTTAGGTAATTTACTAGGCTGGTTCATGAGCTCGAAATATGCCTCAACGGACTTTCGAGCAGTTTCTTCCCAGTTTAGTGTTTCGAGATTTTGCAGAGCACTCTTGATTGCATGCATCGCGGCAGAATCATCAGTCAACAATAAAGCCGCTCTTTCCGTTAATCCTTGCAAGTCGTAGTTTGTTGGCAAATTCGGATCGTCGATGAGCTCGCGCAGAGGCCCAAATGACACAAACAACGTAGGCACGTCCATTCTTGCTGCCTCAAACGGCACGAGACCAAACCCCTCAGCAGACGTGAGATACATCACCAAGCTAGAATTCAATAAGAGCCAATTACGCTCTTCGGATCCGATATCAGGCAAAACCAACATGTCTTCCCTCGTTTCCGCATCGACTTCAAGCGCCTCTTCGAATCGGGTGGAGCCATAGGGAACAGATGCGCCGGCGAGTATAAGTTTGTGTTTGAACCCCCTTTGCCTTAACCGTTTCCAAACTTTGATGGCAAGATCGCGATTTTTATGCGCGTAGGTAGCACCTAAGACCATCAAATACGAGCTTGTAGTCCAACCACGCCTAATGACTTCGCTCGGAATATTTGTCGGCTGATCCTTGGACCGGGCGTCCGCTCCATTCTCCACAACAAAAACTCGCTGGCCATCGATGGGTAATCGCTCCTCGCGGATTACATTTACGACATCATGACTAATGCTGAAAACGCCGTCACAATTTGCAATTTGCCGTTTGAAATTTTCACGATAATCATCCCAATCGGACCACTCCGCGAAATACGACGGGTTACGATATGCAATCAGATCTTGTACCGTGATGACACTTCGCTTTGCGAGTAACGACCACCGCTCCCAAGGGAGTGGACTACTTGGTTGATACGGACGATGAATTACATCAGCCACCGGCCCTTCGGGAAAGTCAGAGCTGCCTGACGGCACAAAGCGAATTTTTCGTGAATTCAAAAGGTCACGGGCATAACTCGGGATGTTTTGGACATCAGGAACACCCAATGCAACCCATTGAATATCGTCTCTTTGAGCCAAGGTTTTGGCAAGGTTGACAACCAGACTTTGGGTTCCCATCTCCTTCGGGCCAAGGGCCGATCCATCTAGTAGAACCCGCAGCCCTTGCGCTTTTGCTCGCGCGTAGTCCAGAGCTTGCCCCAAGATTGAATTTTCCCGAGTCTTTTCGGTGTCATGGATTGCAGGAAACTGCGGGTGGATTTGATGAAGTGCGTGGCGCGCATCAGGGTTTTCCAGCACACTTGGGAATGCGCCGACGCCGTCAAACGGAACGGTTATGAATGTGTAAGGATCCAGATAGTTATTAAACCCTCGGCGCGTCACTCGCAAAGACAACTCTGCAATCGCGAATGCTAAATTCTCGGTTCCTCCGTCGTTCAGGTCACCGCAAACTTCGACAAGACTAGAATTGACAGCTATCATTGCTCCTTCGGCTACGGGCAACGGAACGGGCCCCCAATGTTTGGGTTTGTCCGCGCGGAGACGCCTAGTGAGAGTGTCTTCATCATGTCCTTCGACACAGAACGGGGTCTGCGTATTGCGATAAGGAAAACTTAGATAACCTCCCGCGTTCGATAGGAATGACAACGTTGCTATTCTTGGATCGGCATCCATCCATTTATTCGCGAGTTCGAGAGTATTGCTCGAAGCTTTAATCGGGAAGCTGATACATAGCACCTGTCGCCACTTGCCTGCGAAAACGATTTTCGCTGCCTCCAGCAGACTTGCGTCCTTGATAACGTGAATTCGGGAGTCGGTTATCTGTAGCGAAACAGAATTGACGTGCCTTGCGAAGCCAACATAGATTGCGGCGACACCGTCCATCCCAAGCAACGAAACAATAGTTTCATTATAGGCCCGCGGGGACCGATCGATCCACACAAAGGCAGCGGTCATCCGCGTTGATTCTGCTCTATATTCCATAGCCTTGTTTTCTTGACACAAAGGCGGCTTTACGAAATCGTTCACGCCATGTAACCTTTCTCGATAAGCCAGTCACCGACCAAGCATGAACCGGTTTTGATAAAATTAGCCTCAGCTTTAATCGATAATTCGTGTTGAAGATTATCGGTCTGTATGGCGGCCCACAGAATGCCGCCATCCCTAAATTGACCTGAAATGATTGGCGACGATACGTCATGAAGTGACGTAATAGCTTGAGCCGACTCCAAGATTGTTCTTTCCGCCATAAACCATACCTTTTAACGCGTGCAAACGTCCCGCGGGTTGATGAGGCACAAAGTCTACTTCAAAACAACACTAAAAAGCCGACGCCTCGCAATCTTACTCGCTATCTGAGCCGATAATTCGACTGTGTATGTCCCCGCCGTAATTTCCTTCATAGGAAAAGCACACTGAAAGCCGCTTTTTACGAAAGCCTGGTTCGAAAAATGCTTGGCTACATCCTCTCGCGATGTAGTTCTCTCGTGAACTCGACGTGCTTCGTCAGAGGTTACCAGTGACACCACAACTTCCGAGATGGCTTGGCGGTGATTTCGTGGAACAACCCAACCGGAAATGGTTAGATACCGATGATCCGCCCGAACTATCGGTACTTGCCTTCTCCCATCAACAGATTTGCCACAAATAGTATCAGTATGCGCGATAACAGTTGGTCGTCGAAGATCTGACAACCGGCCAATAACGCCAGTCGGCAAAGCACTGACTTTAGAAAGCAATTGAGAGCTTCTTTCTAAACGAACCATCTCTTCGCTGGAATTGAACGTTAGGGAAGTTTGCGCGTCATGCCCCCTCAAAAGATCAAGCTCCTCCCGGAGCTTCAAAAGCTCGCATGAGGCAACATCAATCCTACATGATAGTTCGACGATACGAGCGCGAGCAATATTTCTATCTATAATCGCTTGCTCTATTGATATTTCGGTGAGGTCAATTTTCATGAGCGCCAAGACTTTTCCACTGCGACATTCGCCATCTTAAGGATGTCAGTCATTAAGACGCCTTAATCCGAAAAATCTCGCCTTTGAGTTCTGCAATCTCTCGATGGATTTCCGATAGCCGCCGCGCTAGGTTCATCGCTTTCTTATTCACGAGCTCAGCATCTTTCAAAGCATCTACAAGTTTCTGCTGGGACGCTACCATCTTGATCACTCCGATGATTCATTACGCGGCGTTGTGAGCTATATTTCGCGCATAGCGTTAGTTCGATTCTTTGTCATCGGCTAGGCACAAAATTCGTTAAGCAGCTTCGCGGCTCATACGCAAGTATATAAACGTGTAGTAGCCGATAATTTCCCCGAAACGGCCCCCGTAAATTGAATGACGCGGTAATGAGCCCATTTTGACTAGTCACAATTCAAGATAGAATTCATTCCTAGTTCCAGACCCATCCGCGTCAGTCAACAGCTGGCCGGCTCACCATTATCCGAGAGAGCTATAAGACCGACGCGACTATCAACATTGTCGCTCGGCATCACAGAATTCGATTTCGAGGCGCGAACTCGCAACGCTGGCGCGCCTATCTCCAATGAACCGCGACGGGAATCATGCAAGCATCGAAACATAACTCTGCAGAACATTACGTAATCACGGCATGGCTGGCTCAGAGCGCTGGCTCAGGAAATCTCTACAGCTGGGATAAGTGGAATTTCTGCCTGACTTCGGCTTGAATGCCGGGAACAGGAGTGACCCTGACGAGACGACCGCCGGAACCATAGCCCGGCTTTCAAGGCAAAAGTGGCGCTGGCCGCCATCCGAGGCAAGCAGACGCTGGTGGAATTGTCCCAGCAGTTTGACGTGCATGCCAACCAGATCAAACAGTGGAAAGACCAGCTCCTTGAGGGGGCGACAGGCGTTTTTGGTGATGAAACCAAGGCCGAACCGACGAGCCCAACCGTCGATGTGAAAACACTGCACGCCAAGATCGGTGAACTGACACTGGAGAACGATTTTTTAGCCGGAGCGCTCGGCAAGGCGGGATTGCTGGGCGGAAAGAAATGATCGACCGCGCACACAAACTGTCGGTCGCACGGCAGGCGAAGCTACTCGGCTTTAGCTGTGGCAGCGTCTATTATCTGCCTCGTCCAGTGCCCGACGGCGATCTGGCTTTGATGCGCCGGATCGACGAACTGCATCTCGACTACCCATTCGCCGGATGTCGGATGTTGCAAGGGCTCTTGAGAGGAGAAGGGCTGAAAACCGGGCGGCTCCACGTCGTCACGCTGATGAAGAAGATGGGCATCGAGGCGATTTATCGTCGCCCGAACACATCCAAACCAGCGCTAGGTCACAAAATCTATCCCTACCCCCTGCGCAAGCTGGAGGTCACCCGACCCCACCAGATGTGGGCAATGGACTTGACCTATATCCCCATGTCTCGCGGATTTGTTTACCTCTGCGCCATCGTGGACTGGTTCAGCTGGAGGGTTCTGTCGTGGCGACTGTCGATCACGATGGAAGCAGCCTTCTGCATCGAAGCAGTCGAGGAAGCGCTGGCCCGTTATGGCAAACGCGACATATTCAATACCGACCAGGGATCGCAGTTCACCTCGATGGACTTCACCGCCGTGCTGAAGAAGGCTGAGATTGCCATCTCGATGGATGGCAGGGGTGCGTGGCGGGACAACGTCTTCGTCGAACAGCCCTGGCGTTCGATCAAATACGAGGAAGTGTACCTCCACGCCTACAAAACAGTATCCGAGGCCCGCGTCGGCATGAGCCGATATCTGACCTTCTACAATAGCCGACGCCCACATTCATCCCTTGACCGGCAGACGCCGGATCAGGCATAGTTTAACGCGCTGGCACCAATGATGGTGGCAGAATAATCGAGGCGGAAATCCACTTGGAGAAACGCCCGAAACTGTTCAGACAAACCGATCCACCTCTGTACCTCTACAAAAAGCGCAATGAAGTCGAGAGGTTTTTCAACAAACTCAGGCACTTCCGCGCAGTCACAACGCGATACGACAAGCGCGATGATAACTTCCTCGCCTCCATCCAGCTCGCATCAATTCGTATCTGATTGCGATCTTGTGAGTCGGTCACGTAGTCCAAAAGTAGGAACGCCCCCTAAATCCCGCCTGCCGAACAGCTTCTGGGATTAGTCGCTCTAAGGCATGCGCGCCCGTGCCATCAAGCTGTCCGCATTCCTCTTCAAAGACTTGTTCGATCACTTCGCTATCCAGTAAGCTGCTTAGCGCACTCACACGATAAAATGCCATAGAGCCTGCCGGAAACTCCGTAATTCCAATAAAATCCGAGGAAAGACGAAGCAAATTTGCGGTCATCCTAATTTTTTTTATATTTCTCTCCTCTTCAGTAAAATGCCTTATCATTGGATAATTCTCTGGATACATAAAACCGACGTCAGGGTTCTGTCGAAAATATTCGACTATGCTCTCTAATAATTGATTCTGTCCAATTGTCTGATCAAGTAAATATCTACGCCAGTTATCTCCCCAAGATATATGGGGGCTCTTCTTGGTATGAATATGCAGCACGAAATCGTAGTCTCGCCATATCTGGCTAGCATCGATTAGGAATGGCGCGATATCGCGCCCCCTATTTTGGCATACTTGGATACGAGTTGATCTTGAATTGTTGAGATTACCAAGCAAAGCCTCGGCTTTAGAAAAGTCATCTTCACTGCACACCGTCACGACAAGTGAGAACGGGAAAGTAATATAAGAAAGCCTGATTGCTACCTCTTCCAGTAATTCCAAATGATAGCAGTGGAGATGAATACAAAGACGCAATGCATTATCGCATGCCGTTAAGGCGGGCGGCAATATCCATCGGTCTTCTAGCGTCCGAGGCTTCGCACCGTCTTTAAGGTTATCGACGTAGTGTCGCAAAGGGTTTTGGTTTCGCGGCAAACCATGATGTTTTCTATACATATAACCATCAAGGTCGGAGCGAGGCTGCCGATCTTCCGTAAATCCTCTATGCATATAATGTACAAAAGCGTCTACCGGATTCGATGCTACTTCAGGATATTCTCTAAGGTAGAATTTAGCATCAAAATGCGCCTGATATACTCTCCACTGTTTAAACAATGATTTGAGTTCACATGAACTGAACGGCTTGGTTGCATTACCGCGATCAACGGACAGCGTAGGCGCAACCAGGCCATCAACCTTCCAAGCATACGAGCCATAAAGTCGTAAACAAACCTCAGCAAGGTCGAGTTTCTTGTTCTTATATTCAGGATACGCCTCCGCAAAACCTTCTGCGTCAAAATATCTAGAGGGAGAGCGTAACTCTTTCCGTCCATATTCGAGGTAATGCGCTATGGGCTCTAACTCCGCAGCAGCGACATCTGGATTAGCTTTGTAGTAATATAATCCATCAAAGAATGGCGACGTTGAGCAACGCCAATTATCAGTTCTCCTGCCATAAACCCAAGCCCCTACGGTCGAGAAAAAGCCGCTGGAATAGCCCGAAAAAAAGGTATCAAAATATAAAGTTTTGGTGATTTTTAGAAATTTGAGCGCACGACACAGCCATTTCCTCATCGTATTATTAGAAATCTCCCTAATTTTGGGGGTGAGGTTCTCCCTTCCTGACGAAGGGATAGGATATTTAATAATTCGGCAGACTTTTTAAGGAAAGCCATTATCAGCGGGAACATTGTGAATTTGGGTACAGATTCTCGATTAACCCATAAAATCTCTTTTGGGGCGAAGGAAATCCCTAAAACGACCCGCTCCTGCAATGTCCGTTCTTTGAGATTAATCTGCTCTCCAGAGTGAGTTTGCCGCGAATGTAAGCCAGCGGGATCTGGAGCTTTCCCAACTTTGCTTTGAGACCAAAACTCAAATCGGGATTTAGAGTTCTCCGTTGATTCTGCCTCAAATTCAGAGACGGCGATACAGCCTTCTGCAAGCGACGCCACGAAGTATGACGACATGCAGTGGCAAACGCCACTAGTTTGCGAGATGCCGCCGAAGAGAACGCTCCATCAAAAGACCAATCGCCAAGCTACCAAATGCCCAACCAACCAAGTAAGTTTTACTTAGTTGAAACGCAGGGTAGCCGAGGTAATAAGCAGATCTTACCCATTCTACGGCATGGAATGTTGGATTAAATGAACAGTAGTAGGCAACGATATCAGGAAACGAATGCAGGTATATTGGCGCACCCGAGCTAAGATATATGACTGCGGTAAAAAGCGCATAAAACATTGCAAAAAATGGCCATATTGCAGAAATCACACTAACGACGATGCCTACGCCGACTGACAAAACCGCTACGAGCGCAAGCACCGAAACAACATCGACAGTTGAGCGGGGCATTGGACTCGATCCAACCGACAAAATAATGGCGATGACGAACAGTGTGGCCAAAACAACCCCGAACAGTTCCAAGACTGACCTCGCTAAAATAATGTCAAGTAGTTTAACCGCAGGAAACGCCAACATCCCTTTGTTTGCTATCAAAGACACAGACATGAACCTGGAAACGTAATTAAACATCAAAACCGGTATGAGACCCGTAGCAAAAAACAAAACAAGATCATCCCCAAACACCGCTTGACGATCAATGATTTTATAGATCGCAAGCAACATCGCCATATGCCCCACAGGAAAAAGGGGAACAATTAAAAATCCCAACCCGTGATCAAAATAACGGCTGCGAATATCACGCAAAATTACGGCGTGCATCACGTTTAGTTTTCGCTGAAGCGCCTCACCAATCGAAACACTTTCATCACGATGATTTACAATATGGGAAGTGCTTTCCATGCCAACCTATTCTACGTCCGAAGCGCTTCATTACAATAGGGTTGAAGTGACTGTTGCGTTGCTTGCACCCTAAATGTGCCTTCAATCCAGTTTGTTCCGCATCAGCGCTATGGCGCCGCAAGTCGCCGCGGCAACTGATCCGAATATCAACAAAGCGAGGAATAAATTTACCGCAAGTTTCGGATACTTCGGATAATCAGGCAGCGTCGGCTGTGTGAAATTATCCACGTATACGAGCTGCAAAGAACTAACCAGCTTCACTTTTTCCAGATCCGTGATAGCGGACTTCAACTTGTCTTCACCGAGTTTCAGGTTGAGTTGCGCGTTCTCGAAAGCCGTGGCGTAGCCCGATAGGCTGTCTTTTTGCCCACCAGTGGCACTTTCTCGCAGCTCCTTAGCTTGCGCTTCCAACCCCTTAAGTCGTCTTTCTATTTCGGAAAGTTGCGGAGCGCCCCGCCCCACTGTCTGCATTAAGGCGGTCCGGCGGCTCTCAAGATCAGCAATATTCGCCTCCACACCTGTTAGAACGGTGCTCAACCGCTCGGCTGAGAGATCGATATCAAAAACCCCGGTAGCATTTTGAATATCGCGCAGTTTGCCACGAAACTCCCCCACCTCGCGCATTGAACGATCGACATCCTGCTGCGTCGTGCGCACGAGATCGTCCCACATACCAGAACTAAGCTTATTAACCTGCTGTTCCGACAGATGTAGAACCAGCTGAAGCAGGTCGTGTGCCTGCTGAGGGGTGTAACCTGAGACTTCAAGCTCAACAATGCCGCTCTTGGGATTTACAGAGACTGTATAGTGCTTTCTCCAATATTTGAGAACATCATCCTGATTGGCGTCCGATTTCAGCCGTGAAAGCCGGTCGATTCCGTCACGGCCGAAAAAATCTTTGAGAGAAATGTTTTTCTCCAAATCCTGAATCATCGCCGGACTGTCGATATAGTTCAGCAGAACGGCAGTATCCTGAACGATCTTGGCCTTTGGCTCGATCGTGGAACTCGCATACCGATCGCGGCTCAGCATGGGCGCGGACGATCGGAGTACAAAGCGCACCTCCGAAGCATATCGCGGGCTTGCAATGAAAATATAATATACCGAGCTTGCCACCATCGGTAGCACGAAAGTCAGCGCGAAACAGAAAAGAAGAAGGATCGAGAACACCTTATCACGCGTGTGTGGTGCAAGCCCCGCCAAACGATAAAGGTTACGTCTGGAGCGATTTTCGAACGTCAACATACGTGCGTAAGCGCTCAAGGCAGATGCCATCTTCTGCCGTCGCTCTGCGGGAGGCAGCACGCCCTGTTGCACGATTTGGTTATTGTCCGTCACGCGTTTCCCCTGCCACTCGACCTCTCATCGATTTAGACGCATATAGGTGGCGATGCCTTCTTCCACGCTATCAAACTGCACCATATGACCGTCAATCAGAACAATTGCGACATCGCAATAGTCTTTGATTGTATCCATATCGTGGGAGATCATGATGACATCCGATCTCTCACGCCGTTGACGAAAAGCCTCTCGGCACCGTCTTTGAAAATTCGAGTCACCCACAGCCGTGATTTCATCAACCAAATAACAGTCGAATTCAATTGCCATAGACAGGCCAAACGCAAATCGCGCCATCATACCTGAAGAGTAAGTCCTGATCGGCTCATTAAGATAGCTACCAATCTCGGCGAAATCGGCAACAAATCTTAGAACGCGACGGAAATCTTCACCATAAGCTCTTGCGACAAACTTGAGGTTTTCTTTGCCACTAAGTTGATAATTCAGGCCATTTGAAAAGCCGAGAGGCCACGACACGCGTACCTTACGCGAAATTTTGCCAGAATTCGGCAACTCAGCTCCGGAAATAAGCCTCATCGTCGTAGACTTGCCCGCACCGTTCACGCCCAACAAGCCATAAGAACGGCCTGCTTCAAAATGCATCGTTTGGTCCCGCAAGATGTAGCGGCGATGTGCGGCGGTCTTATAATATTTCGTAACTCGATCGAGGGTAATCACGGTCAAACCCTATGATCTTCAACGGACATCCAAATCAGCGTTGCTGTCATCCACAAGGTCAGCAACCCACCGAAGATAATGAGCCACTGGGAAAAGCGCTCCGGATAGCGGGACTCTTCTGGAATATGAGCATCGGAAAACACTGAAATAAACGTGGTGCGTTTCAGTGCCGTCGACTTGGCGGTATCAAGGTTTCTGACTGTTGATTCGTAGAGTGCTTGGGTGACGATGCGCTGGGTTTCCAATTTTGAGAACTCAGTCATGCTTGACGAAAGCTGCACGCCGCTCGCGGGTGCCGCACCGGCAACACTATCCTGCCGCAACCGAATTTGGTCATCTATCGCCTCGATCGTACGGTTCAATTCACGGCCGCGCGCAGAATTGTCGGCACCAGCCGCCGTGAGTGAGTTCAGGTTCACCGTCAGGGCGAGCTTTTGCTCTGTCAACTTGGTAATGATGGCGTTCGACATCTTAGCTGAAGCGAGTGGATCAAGAATACCGGTCTTATTCTGATACTCTCTCAGGCCATCAAGCGCTTTGCGGTATTCGGCCAAGGCGAGATCCATGTCGTTCTCACCGCGCTTTATGAGATCATGTTTGGCCTTCTCGGAAATCGTATCGATCATCTCATTGGCTGCCTGCATCGCAGCTCTCGAAATGGTAACGGCATCGGCTGGTGAGAATGCTCTGATTGTCAGAATGATGATGCCAGACGGGCCATCGACATAGGTATCGACTTGCCCCGTCCAGTATTTGTGGAGATCTTCGAATTTTGCGTCGGGTGGCAGCCTAGAAAACCAGTCGATATCCGCTTTAGAGAAGAGGTCATGCAGTTTGATACGCTCGTTCAAGATGCGCACAAGTTGTGGAGACTGCAAGTAGTTCGCAACAATGTAGGAGTCCTGCGTCAACGAATCGCCACCGATGATAGAGCGACCGTCTCGCTTCTCGGATGTATCGAATTGCTCACTGACGCCAATAGTGCGCACAACCATTCGGGCTTCGGAAATATACTGGCTACTTGCAAAAAAAAGATAATAAATCCCTGCCAACAGGCTCGGCAAGATGACGAAGATCAGGAACGAAGTTTTTTTGTTGAAAAAATGACTTCTGCCGCCGAACTCTTCGTTGTCGGTCACGCCCGCAGGAGGAACATCGATCCTTCCGTCAGCTTGAGTAAGGTGACCTACCTTAACGTTCATTCTTCACGCCTATCCTGAGTTTATGTCGACAAGACTGCATTTCACGCTACTCAATCACACTCCCCCATAGAGCTGCCTGAGCAATGTAACATCAATGGCAGCACCCGCCTGTGGTTGTATAACGGCAACAACGCTTTAGAGCTAGTTAGGAACTGGCGCGCTGCTCGGCTTTTCGGATGAAATGGAGCAGAATGAGATCATTCTCAAGCACACGCTCAATGATTTTTATCTCACGCAACACATCTGCCAATTCAAGAAACGGCGAGCGTACCGGCGAAAACGCAATTTCGTCGCGCGCGATGCCGGTGCTTTCGCTGATGGCGTCCGCAATATCGCTACCCGTCTCGTGCGGATCGAATACGGCGAACTGCGACAAAGCATCGAGAGCGCTTGAGACGCCATCACGCGACACTTTTTCTGTTGGATTGGTGGCGACGAGTTGATGCGTGAAAGGCGACTCGAAGAGCCCAAGGATATCCTTATGCGCACTAAGGATTTTCGCTTTTATGTTCTGCGGGTCGCTGAAATTGGTGTCAACGAAATGCTGCATGGCTGGCTCAAATAGAATGACATCGCGTTCTGACATAAAATTAAGCGGACGCTTCTTATGGGACGCAACCGTTAGCAATCGAATAGCAAGCTCGTAGAACGGGTCTCTCAGAGACGCTATTCTGATCGTGTCATCCGTAAAATAGCGATGGACGGTTCGTAGAAGTACCCGCCCGCTCACATAGGCGGACGGCTGATTGACGATCTCCAACATTTGCCGGACTGTCTCGCCGCCATATAACTCAGCACTCCCCGCGTGGAACTGGAAATAGCCTTTCAGGCTATTGTCCAACTCTCTATGAGGCGCAAACTGGGTTTCAAGCCTAAACAATTTTTTGGCGACATGCTTGCCAGGGTTATAGCGCCGATAGATGACAAAGCCCGTATCATCGTCGACGATCTCCAGATCAAGCGACGTCGATAGCGCAGGAACGTTCTTGTTGTCGAGGCGAAAGCCCACCACACCCGTGTCGTGATGCCCATGTTTAAGCGGTCCTTCCAGGAACACATCACAGTTAAACGGACCGTATGTCTCCGAATTGCACGTCACGGTAATCATAGGCTTCGTCGAAAAGCCGTCTGGGATCAAATATCCTTCGATCGTCTCGCCTGTGTCGGAATAGACGTTGAAGTACATTCAGATCATTTCCTTACAGATTTCGGCGATTTCATCACGCCTCGCGCAGCCACTGCCATCAACCGAGAGCCTCGAAATTACTCACCATTTTTCCAGAAGCAGCGAGCTCAGCACCGGAGTTCATACTTGTTGCATTCGATATGGAAAACGGTTCAAATTTCCCCTGCTTTCTTAAAACCACGTCAAAGCTAATCTTGTGAGGGAGCGTGTCGATTGCTTCCAGTTCAAAATAATCAGCGAGGTGCACACGAAAAAGACGCTCAAAAATTTCCGCACTGGAGTTCCACTTGTGGCCGAATTGGCTCTGATCACCGGCGGCATTCCACGTGTAGCGGTAATCGGGGAGAATGAGACCGATCCCTCCGCCAGGCTTGAGCACTGTTTCCCAGTACAGCAACACCTCAACAGGATTGGAGACATGCTCCAACATATGAAGAGCTACGATATAGTCGAGACTTTCGGCCTTAAAAGGAAGATTTTCCGGATTTGCCAAAATTGCATCTTTAAGGAAAGCATGATGCGCACCGCTCGAACCTTCATCTTCTCGCATAATATCAACAGGGGTGAGATACTCGCTGATCCTCCTGTCGCCACAGCCAATATTAATACCGTTTAACACCTTTAATGGGTAGCCAGAGGGAGCGGCACGCAAGGCCGCCTCTTCTTCTTGGTGCTTGATTATGAGCGCTTCATTGGGAGGGTAAAGGACAAGCGAACCCGTCTTGAGAGCAAAGGTTTCTCGGCTTTCAGGGGTGAAGCGGGACATCAATCTGATATTCTCCGCATCGGCCATGAAGGAAAAATTGAGCGTTTTGCGGAGACTCTCCTCATCCTCAGGCGTCATTTCGCGCTGAGGAATATGACGCTCGCGCAAATCCTTGAGGCGCCGATAGCAATCCAATGCGACTGTCCGCGCCCACGATTTTATCATCTGGAATCTAATCCTTTTCAAGAGTTTCCTGCTAGGCATCAAAAAGCCTTTGATCAAGAGACATCCGCTTGGCGAACCAAGACGGGAAGAATTTGTGGTTCGTCCCAGCGCAATGTCCCGCAACGAGCGCAGATCTCAGCAATGCGCGTTTCATCCTGTCTCGTGTTCGGACTTCTCCATAGCGGGGTTCTAATTTTGCGCGAAACGCTTCAATGGAAAACCTGACCATGGCTTCGACCATATGGAACGGACTCGGTGTCAGCTGATAGCCGAAATATTTTTTAAAATTTCTTGACTCATCAAATGCGCGTTTGAATTGTTCTCTGACGCCATAGTCATGTGAATGTATCACGACCGCGTCGGCGCTATAGGCTTTCTTATAACCCGCCTCGATGATTGCTTTTGCCCATAATTGATCTTCAGCAAATTCCACGTCCGGGTAGGGAATGGTCTGCCATACCGACCTCCGCAGCAAGGAGTTATTGTCAGAGTAAAAATGTAAAACTTGGCGCCACCCCTGATCGCTTTTGTAACGTTCTTCATCCAGGTCCTTGCTGAGGACCTGAGGAAAGCCGCTAAACCCGGCAAAGTGTTGGTCCAGATCAATTTTGGTGAAAGGCGACGCGTCGTCACGCGCAATGTGGCGGCCGAAGACACCTGCAATGTGGCTATCTATCTCTGCAACGGCCACAAGATTTGCCAACCAATATTCGTCTTTCGGCACAGCATCATGAGTTAAAAACGCAACAAATTCGGTGTCCTCTGCAGCACTCGCACCGAGGTTTCTCGTCTTTCCGTGCCCAAACTCAGAGGGAGGAATTTCGATCAATCGGATCGAGTCAAGACTGCGAAGATATTCTGCCGTACCGTCGCGCGATCCAGAATCGATGACAATGATCTCGAATGGCCAATCCGTCCGCTGTGCAAGCACGTGCGATAGAACCTGCGGCACTATCGAGATCGCATTCTTCACGGGAATGACCACGGCACACTTAAAACTCGCCATTAAGCACGCTCCCCCACCACAAGAGTAACCCGCTCTTGAACAGCTTTTTCAACCATTCTGGCAGACGTTTCCCAAGAAAGATCAGAGACATGACTCTTGCCCGCGAGAGAAAGCGCCGCCCTCTCTTCCGGACGCTTTAAAAGCCTCTCCATCACGTCCGCGATACCTTCCGGGTTGGGCTTTGCGAGAGCGATTGTGCCGACAGGGAAGATTGAGGTCACGGTATCGAGATCAAGATCGATGACGGGAAGTCCGCAGGCCATCATCTCACGATTCACGAGAGAGTGGTTGGTAGCGGAAAAGACGACACCAAATGTACTTTGCCGATAAAGCTCGGCGAGTTCGGGGCCATCTAGAATGCCGTGGTCCCGATAGGGGAACCCGACCTGCTGAGGACCGAGCTTCCAGCCGAAGAAATCAACCTCGAACTCGACACCTCGCTTTCTAAGGATTTCGAGCGCCATGAATGCAAGTTCAACCGCACGGCGAGGTGTTACCCAACGAGCATACAACGCGATCCGATTGTTCGGTCGAACTCCATCATCAGGACGAGGGGAATAGACGGCTTTGTCGAAAGCAAGGGGCCAATGCATCGACCACCGTCCGTACTTCTCAGACATGATATTATGCAACCATTCCCCAGCGCACAGGCAGTCAAAATCAAACGAATAGGTTGCTTCAGTCAGTAACGCCTCGGTCCCGGCAGGATAGAATAAGGGTTCATAATCCTGGACGAAATAGAACTTTCTTCTAAACTGCTCCATCGCGTTGACGGCGTAGCAGGTGTACCGATCCGTCGCAATCAGCGCATCACCGGACACCGTCGGTGTCTCTCCAGAAAAAAGTTCCACCGTGCCAAAAAAAGGCTGGAAGTGAGCATTAATCGTGTTGCGCGCGGCGTCACCGGTCTTGTGCACGCTTGGGTTTTGAATCAGAAACCTCACATTATGGCCGAACTTTTCCAGATAGCTGGCGATCCGAAAGATCGTCATATGGCCGCCGGCGCCTGGCTTGAAATCCGGGATAATCCAAGTAATGTCCATCCGGTTTATGTCAAATGCCGTTTCTGGTGGTGCTCCGCCTGACGGTTCGTAACTTACGAACTTCTTCAGGTGAGCAACTTGCCGTTCCAGGTGAGATTTCCTGTTCTTCCGGGGAACGAGTAACTGGGACAGATGCCGCACAACGTTTAATTTCAACACCAGACAACGATCCCCAAAGTTTGCTATATCAGAAAGCCGACTCTTTTACTCGACAGGTAAAATGATCGACCTTCCTGAAGGCCCTATGTCAATACACCTTAAACGTGATCCCTAAGCAGACACCCGGTAAAGGACAAGCAAGAACGTTGGCTCAGCCTACCGAATTTCTGGTGAACTTGGTTGGTTGTGATCACAATCCCGCTCCGGAGCTTCTGCTTTTCCCGTTCAGCCAGTTCTCAATCAGACGCGACGCGATGCCTTTTGCCGCAGCATCCACCCCTTCGCGCCCGTAGAAATTTCCTCGTTCTTGAACAGACGCCGCAACCAAACGGAAGAACGCATCTCTCAAGGCGCTGTCAGGCTCGATATCTGACCGCCAAAATTCATTGAGGGATCGTTGCTCCGTCAAGCCCGGAATGTCGTAGATCGCTGAACCAAGTACCTTTGTCCGGATCCCGAGAGTGAGACCGGCGAGTGCAGCAGTCGAATTCACCGTAACTATCCCCCCTGCGCCTTCCAAGAGAACGCCAAGATCGCCTCCATCGAGAAAGAAAACGCGGTCGGCAATCCCTAACTGTTCGGCATTCGATTGGATAACCCGCCGCCACGATATAAGGCCATTGTCGAGCGGATGAACTTTGATCGCCAGCCGTGCAGCTTTGTCTGCGTTTCCTGCAAAGGATCGCAGAACGAGCGCTATTGCTTCTTTCTGCGAATTGAACGGCGAATGCGCTCTCAGTTGATAGTCGGTTTCGAGCTGCAACGGATATACGAACCAGGAGCCCGGAGACGACCTCAACTGGTTCTGAACGAGCTTCGCCCCGTTTTCACGCCGACGTTTAGTCGCCAAGCGACCAATCCATCCGGCATATTCAGCAAGGGGATGGTAAATGCCGTGAAACCGATAATGGGGAAACAGAAACCATAGAAAAGAAGCCGGCAGATAATAGCCGAGATCGAAAAGCGCTTCGGCAAGAAATGTCTGCGTAAACTTACGCGTCCAATCCGGCTCGGGAAGGTTTTCTGCTGCTTTTAGGATTGCCTCGGGGTCATTGGGAAAGTGAGAGTTGGATGACATGCCATCCCGCTCAACCGTCACCCAATCGGGTCTCAGATACCCCATTTCGATAACGACGACAGTTGCGCCATGCTCCTTGGCCGCCTTCACCGCCTCCTTGTGGTAGGGTCTCTCCTCACCAAGCAGAATAATAGTCCTGATACGGTGATCGCTAAGGAACTGGCGGATAAAGGTACCCCAGTTTTCAAAGCGGCAGCGATAATTGACCGCCCCGCCCCTGCGCCAGAAGATCTGGTCGCCGACATTGAGATTGATGCGGTAGCACGCATGTCCAGCCCGCGTGAGGTGTCCAGCAATTTTTGCGAAGAGCGGCGAGGATGGTCCCTGCAGGAAAAGATAAGGTCCTTGTGAAGTCACTTGAACTGTTCCTTGTAAAGATGCGCGTGCCACAGCAGCGTCTCGAACAGGGTCCAGGGCGCCTCCAACCTCGAGCGCGTTGTGACGTGCTTGTCCTCTTTTGCTTTCCCAAGCGGGACAATGAAATAGTCCGTTCTTGGATCAGGAAAAGGATCTGCATATTTTTTCAGAAGCGGCGCATGGTCACCATAAAATGCCAGCCAGACCGGGCGATCATATTTGTCGAGCTCTTCGATGAGGTAAGCCAGCGCCTCATCTGCCTTGCGCAAAAGTTCCTTGTAGATTTCGACCGGGTCGGTAAGGCCTTCACAGCGTCCTGGCTCCCACGGACCATGATTGGCCATTGAGGCGACAAAGAGCAGCGCAGACTGCTGTTTCTCGATGGTGTCGGCGATATCCAGTACCTTCCGAGTAAGACGCATGTCGGAGACATAAGCACCATCGCGCGCTGGGACGTGATCGAAATCATCGAGCATCGTCATGTCGCGAAAACCTAAAATCGGCATCGCCTTGTGCCTAAGGAAGAACGTCCGGTCATATGGGTGTATGAAGTGCGTATACCAGCCTGCCTTGCGTAGCTTGTTCGGCCAAACGACGTCGGCGTAATGCGATGCACGAAGGTAAGGATAACTCGCATCTGCATGAACATCATCCGGCTGCAAACCGCTCAATACGGCGAACTCGGTCCGCAGCGTATATCCGCCTTCGAAGACACTGGTGAGTCTGCCCCATTGCGCGGCGCGGTCCTTCAGCATGTCGATCGTCGGCAATTCGAGATCGTCGCAGCCGACGTTGCGAAGATCCATAAACGATTCCGATTGCCAGAAGATCACCAACGGCGATTCCCGGCTCGGTTGACCTAGGAAATCGTGGATGACGCTTTGCAGACCCTGAGCCAGTTCCTCGATGATTGCATCGCGTCGCATGCCGAGCCACATCATGAAATGATAGCTGACAGACGCAAAGGTGCCGAAGCGCGTCGTGTTCGATTTCACATTCAGCGTCGTCAAAAGCCACTGAGCTATCGACGCTGCATAATGTCCGATGGGTTTGACGAACAGAAGTAGGACGGCCAGGCTCGGGACGAGCACCCCTACCAGAATCCACAGCCACGTGAACTGACCAGGTATGATCGATGGCTCCGCGATCATGAAAAGCGCAGATACCCCGAAAACATAGGAGAGAGCCACGATCCAGAACAGGACGTTGAGGTTCGTGGCGTAAAAAATGCTCTTATATTTAAAGACGTCAACCACGAGGGCGATATCGGAAAACACCAGAGGTTCTCGGATAAAAACGTATTTTACGCGCGATATGCCAGTAAATATGATGAAGAAGCTGATCGTCCCAAGCCCGCAATAGAGCGGCCTCCAGGATATGGCAAAGAAAATCGAGAACACAAATAGGATGATCGGCAGTCTGGCGAGATGCTCGATGACAACCCTCTGCCAACTATGTGGCAGGCGATTGTCCCGTCTCACCTGCTGCGGCATGGCAAGCGGATCGGTAAGATACACGATGATGACAGCAACAGCGAAGGAAGCGGCCGTAATGGCAAAGGGGTAGTCGGCATGCGGCGCCATTTCAGACAGGTCAAGGTCCATGATCAGGCAGATATCCGTTGCATGCGCCAATATAAAAGCGGTTTGATAAAAGCGGAGAAATACGACAACATTGTCAACGAAGCACCAAAGTGGACCTGAGGCGCTCCTTTCTCTGTTCCCAAGACGATCTTTTTGGCGACTTTATCAACTGGCCACGGCGGCACAGTGCCCATCAAACGCTGGGCAAGTTTAGGGCGAAGCAGAATTTCACGCTCATATTGCGGCGTAAGCGTATCCGGCGGGAAACTCATGCTCACTGTTACACCGGAACCGTGAAGCTCACTTCTGAGAGTCTCGCCGAAAGCTGCTAACGCCGACTTCGAGGCACAATAGGCGCTGTAGCCCGGAATGCCGATCAGGGCCGCCCCAGAAGAGATCAACATGATACGGCCGCTAGACCGCTGCTTCATACCGCTTAGCACAGCCCGAACCGCATAAATGCAACCCAGGAAGTTGACGGCTAATTGTGCGTCGAAGACGGAGGTGGGCTGCCTATCGAACTCTTCTGGATCGACGCGCCCGGCTGACGCGACCAGAACATCGCAGGGACCGTGCCTTGCTTCCGCAGCGATGACCGCTCGTTGCAGCGCGTTTTCATCGCTCACATCTGCCGACACTACAAAAACGGAATCGTCCTCGACCAAATCTGTGCCGGTAAGCGCTCGAGCGGCCGAGCGAAGCCGAGCCTCTTCACGAGCGATCAGGGAAATGCGGTAGCCCTTGGCGAGATATATCCTGGCAACTTCCAAACCGATACCACTCGAGCCGCCCGTGATGATGATGTGAGGCATAGGCCATTTCCAAACTCGGGATAGATTAAGTGAATATTTTTGCGACCTGTTGCATGTCGAGGCCTGCGAGACCGACCTTGCGTTCTACAAGATCGTTCAGGATGTCAGCGGTCAGCTGAACAGCCGTTTCGATCTGATCGCTCGTGTGGTCGCAGGTCAAAAAGAACCTCAAGCGCGCCATGCCCTCCTGCACGGCAGGATAGATGATAGGAAGGGCATTGACGCCCACCTTCAACAGCTCATTCGATAATTGCACGGCGCGCAGTGAGTCTCCGACGATAACTGGCACCACGGAATAGCCCGCACTCGGACCCGTGTCCAAACCGGCACGCTTGGCAAGTTCGAGGAACAACCTGCCATTTTCACCCAAACGAACAACGCGGTGTGTTTCGCTTTCAAGGATCGAAAGACTCGCAAGCGCACTGCTCGCCAGCACTGGCGCAAGGCCAACGCTGTATACAAAGCCGCCCGCATGCGCCTTCAAAATCTGAATGAGAGGGGAGCATCCCGCCACATAGCCACCACAGCTGGAGGCCGTTTTGGAAAGTGTTCCCATCCAGATGTCAACGTTTGCAGGGTCGATCCCGAAATGTTCGAACGTGCCCCTGCCCTTTTCTCCAAGCACTCCGAGTGCATGGGCTTCATCGACCATGAGCCAGAAACCGAACTGCGCCCTGAGGCGGATCAACTGCGGAAGTGCCGCGACGTCCCCATCCATCGAGTACACGCCTTCGACAATGACGAGTATGCGGTCAAACTCACCCTCGATACTTGTCAGGATGTTTTCCAGATCGGCGGTGTCGTTATGTCGGAAGAACCGGCGGGTGGCGCCTGAAAGTTTGATACCGGACAGCACACTGTTGTGAATGAGCTCATCATGGATCACCAGATCCTTTGGCCCTACGATGCAGCTGATCACGGTCGAGTTGGTGAGATAGCCGCTCACGAAACAAACCGCCTCCTCTGCCTCGTAAATCGACGCAAGCTTCTGTTCAAGAAGCCCATGCTGAGGACGTTCGCCCGCGACCAGGCGGCTTGCGGAAGCGGAGATCCCGAACTGATCGATGGCCGCGACAGCAGCTTTATGCACGGCCGGATGCGTATTGGTCGCAAGGTAGTCGTAAGACGCAAAGTTGATGACTTCTCTGCCGTCGATGCGCGTTGTCGCGCCTGCAGCTCCTTCGTGAGAGCGGTAGAAAGGGTTATCGACCCCGGCAAGATCACTGATGGCCTTCTGCGCAACGATCTTTTTGTATTCTGGAAGATCATCGAAGCGCTTGGGAGACTTCACTCGAGCCGGCGCTCGCCTATTGACCCTGGCAAGACGATTTTGGCCAGCGGCTTCGTGCCGATTACGAAGTACTTCCATGTAGTCGGTACCAGCTGCATTCGGCACGCTGGCATTGCGGTCAATTTCGTCCACCATCTTAAGCTGATTTCCGTTCATTCACATTGGTGCCGTGCTTTTCGGTCAGCTCCGTAAGAAGGGAGGTTCCCTCCGATCCGCCGTCGGGTTGGTCCGCTACCGTGCTGAATACAACCTTATCGTGAAGCTTTTGCACGATATCGCCGATCGTCGCGCCATCTCCCATTCCCGATAAGGGTATATCTATTCCTGTTTTTTGCTGGAAGCTGGTTCCGAGCTCCATTGCCATCAGACTGTCCAGACCAATGTCCTTAAGGGCCTTGTCGGACTTGATACTGTCTTCCGCAACTTTAAGGATGGAAGCAATTTCGGCAGCAAGGAACTCGTGAAGAACGGCGTTAGCCTCTTCACGCGATTTCCCAGCGACGAGTGCAGCGAGATCGACCCGTTCACCGTCGCCACCACCCGAATTCGAGATGGCGTGACGAGGAATAGCGGAAAACAGCGGTTGCGACGTCAACGGTAGTGATGACGCACTCGCCCAGTCGATCTCGGCAACCATTACCGCGGCCGCTTCTATCGTCCCGCTATCGTTGACAAGAATACGCTCAACGAAGCCAAGAGCGCTCTTTGCCTTCAGTGCCGTCTTCCCGATACGCCGCGCAAGAATATCGTTTACATCCGTATTGCGCGACAGGAAACCTGCGTCGGCAATCGCTCCGAAACCAACCGCCAATGCAGGCAGGCCCGCAGCCCTTCGCGATCTGGCCAGGCCTTCCAGATATCCATTCGCAGCCACGTAGTTAGCCTGACCCGGGTTTCCGATCATCGTCGTCGCGGACGAGAAGAGCAGAAATAGCTCCAGTTCGTCTTCTCGCGTGAGGCGATCAAGGTTACTCGCGCCATTTGCCTTCACCTCGATGACCGCCCGATTGCGCTGACGATCCAGATGGGAAATGAGCGCGTCATCGAGAACCATGGCGGCGTGGACGATACCCTTGATCGGACCAAGAGCGCGCAATTTTTCAAGCAGAATACCAAGTGAGGCGTCGTCCGTGACATCGCAGGCATGCACACTTGAGGCGATGCCAGCAGCATTCCATTTCACAATGGCGGCAAGTGTTTCCTCGTCTGGAATTCCGCGCCTGCTGCAAAGAGCAACATGCGTCGCTCCTCTGCTCGACAGCCAGTCGGCTGCGGCCAATCCAAATCCACCAATCCCACCGACGACAAGATAGACACCTCGGCTCAGTGCGAGTTGGCCAGCACTCGCTTTCTGCACCGCGTCCCTATCAGTTACAGGGGGGCGGATGATGATTTTGCCGATATGACCCGCATTCTGCATCAACCGAAACGCGGATGCGGTTTCATCGTAATTGAACGATCGGTACGGCAAAGGAGCAAGCTTGCCCTGTTCAAACAGCGATCCAACCTCCGCAAAAATACGCCGCGTAAGATCAGGTGCGTTCACGAGAAGCTGGTCGGCATCGATGCCGAAATACGAAATGTTCCGACGGAAAGGTCTAAGAGCAAGCTTGCGATCGGAATAATAGTCTCTTTTCCCGAGCTCCAGAAAACGACCGAACGGCTTGAGGAGTTCGAAACTACGCTCCATTGCCTCTGCGAATAGGGAATTGAGTACAAGCTCCACGCCCTGCCCGTCGGTCACGCGCAAGACATCGCCAACAAAGGTAAGGGATCGGGAATCGAAGACGTGGTCGACACCAAGGAGCGACAAGAATCGTCTCTTCTCGACCGTACCCGCCGTCGCAATAACCTTTGCTCCATGAAGCTTGGCAATCTGAAGGGCGGCTAGCCCGACCCCGCCGGCTGCGCCGTGGATAAGGATCGTATCGCCCTTCCGAATGCGACCGAGTTCGACCATCGCATAATAGGCGGTCAAAAATGCCACAGGAACGGTCGCGGCGGCAGCGGGGTCGATACCAGGGGGAGTTTTTGTGACCCCGTCTCGAGCGACAGTGACGTGGGTGGACAGCGCCTGCGACGCTATGCCCATAACTTCGTCTCCGGGAACAAGGTCGGTAACACCCGTACCCACTGCAACAACGGTGCCCGACATTTCCATACCGATTGTAGCACCGGCGAAGCCATCCTCGAGGGCTTCCTCCGGCAACAACCCCATAGACCACATGACGTCACGAAAATTCAGCCCGGTTGCAGCAACCTTGATGCTGACCTCCCCAGGAGCTGGAGCCAGAACGTCAGTTTGCTCCCATGAGATGGAATCGATGCGTCCCGCCGAGAGTTGGCGGATCGTCGCACTTGCGAAACCTGTCGTCTTCAGCATTGCTTGGGATGCGTGGCCGGGTACCGCGCGTACGACGGAGAGCAGACCGGTTCTTCGATCTTGCACCCACTCCCTCTCTCGCTCCTTGTAAAACAACAACACGGAGACAGCGTTCGACCGCAACTCGCCATCATCGGCTGCGTCGAGCAGGAAGACGTCCAACTCGTCATATTCGTTTTGCAGGACGCGAGCGAAAGTCCAGACCCCACTTGCTGCCGGATCGAGCCCAACCGAACCGGCTGGTGAGCCACCGGTAGCGAGGACGAGCAGTCTAATTGGTGAAGGTGAGCTCGCTGAGCGAAGATGATTGCGTGCGGCTTCGGCAAAAGCGCTGAGTATCTGAATCGCATCCTGCAAACAGTCAGATCCGTCGCCTTGGCCCGCCGTATCGAATACGAATGCAAAGGGACCCTGCGCGCTCGCAAAGTACTCAGCAAATACCGCATCGGCTTTCTCTGCCGTGCAGTACAGGCGCTTGAAGGTGTCGTCAGATACGAGCGAGCAATCCTTTTGCCGTTGCGTGATTTCCACAACGTTTTCAAAGGACATCACCTTATCGGGGTTTGCTGTCACGTGGCCTGAAGCCACAGCCTCTACGAGCAGCAGCGTGCCGTCGGCATTATCGTGCTGCCTGAACTCTGGTTGAGAAAAACCGCACTCGGCGAGCAAGTCGCCCCATTGTGTCTCAGTGGACAACTGCCCAATCGGAAACTCAGGCGTAACGCTAGCTGCGAACCAGCCGTCCGTCAGGCCGAAGACAAAATCGGCAAATCCGGATGATGCGAGCTCAACAACAGCAACGCGGCCACCGGTCGAAGCTGCCGTCCTCAGAACCGCTTGCAGTCCCTTGTTGCGGCCCAGTTTTCCATAGAGATATCCGCTAGCACTCACGATCAGGTCCGCGCGAGCAAGCGAAATTGCATCATCTAGGTCCAGGCAGGAAACGGAGGGATTGCGTTCGAAGTTGATTTCGAGCGTCCGACGCAGATGATCAGAAGGTTCAACAACGATGAGCTGTGCCCCTTTGAGCACCGCCATTTCAGACAGTCGTTGACTGAACGCAGGGGACACCGCGCAAGTCTCAATGATAGTAAAGTCATCACCGGGCAATACATCGGAAAGCGCATTCTCGACCGCCGCCAGCACGAGCGATTCGCGCTCACGTGCCAAGGCTGTATGGTGGCGAACATGATCCAGCGTCGCTTCGCTCAAGAACGAAGTGCTGCCACCAGACTGCAACTGGGAAGGCTGAAGAGATAGCCGCTCCAGCGTCTCTCTATAGGCGTTGTTAACGAGCACTGCCTCGGCAACGCGGTCAGGAAAACGAGCGTTGATTTGCCTGAGAAGCTCTTCGACAGGCGGCAGGTCACAGGAAGGCTGTAACAGCCATCCCTCTTCACTGGACTGCGCCATTCCTGCGTCCTCAAGCGCATAGAGGCAACTTGACAAATAGCACTGGAAATCTTGGCTTCCCGGGAGCATGGCGAGTGCAACTGCGCCTTCATCGTCAGCAAGCAGTCGAGCGATGTCAAAAGAAGCCCGCTGAACAGCCGCATTGAGGATGAGCGTGGCTTCTCCGACAGGTACAGAATCGAAGACTGGCAGCCGACCGCGCCGGTCCGCATTCGCCGCTTTTAACGGGCCGAAACCACCGCCTGTTCCAGAAACCGCTTCGTAATGAAACGTAACCGTTTCCAGCGTTGTATGCTGCCTGAGCCACGTCCGGCGGAACCGGCAGTCATCAAGGGAAGCAACCAGTGTCCCATCCTCTGCAATGAGATCAATTCTCGCTTTGAGGCTGTGGGGGCTGAAACGCTGTATCTCGATGATAGCGCTCGATATCGCTTTTGCTGATGAAGCGGTGCGAACAGAACCAAACCGAACCGGTATATACGGTGCACCGTCACCCTCACCCGTCAACAGACCAAAGAGCGCGACAAGCCCGTGGAACGCAGCGTCTGTCGATACCGGATCGAGGCCGTAACTCAAATAGGGATGGACGGGAGCCGCAGCAGGTCGCAACTGAACCACGACGTGCTTTGTGTCGTAGACTTCCGCCTGCGTGAGAAGTTGAAAACCGGCGGCGTAGTCGAGACCGAAACTCCGTGCCGTCTGATAGGCCTCGACAGCGCCGATCGTACGGATCTTCTCACATCCGGGAAGCGGGAGCCTTACCCCGCCAAAGCGGTCCGTTGGCTTGCGACTGCGTGCGGTGGCGTGGATCGTCCAGCCGTCATCACTCAGATACTCGCGTGATGCGATTTCGACGAGACCTGTTTCGGGAGAAAGCTTGGTCGAGAGCTCGACGAGCTTGCTTTCCCGCAATTCGAGTGGGCGGAATATCTCGAGGTTCGTGATCTCGACTTCCGCAACATCGTAATATTTCCGTGCGGCCTGAACGGCAATTTCGATAAAGGCGCTGCCCGGCAAAATAGACTTGCCATCAACAACGTGCCCGGCAAGATCCGGAAACAGTTGGGCATCCACGTGGTTCTTCCATACGGAAGAATTGGGGTCGCTGCGCCAACCCAACAAGGTGTATGGCCCATCAGCGCCATCCCGACCAAAAACATTGATCGCGTCAGTTGTGGAGTTAGGCCGGCAACTAACATTCTCAAACGGAATCGTTGGCAGATCGAAGGGCGCGACATAGCGATTCGTCGCAGCTGGCTGCGCGTCCACGCCATGAGCGACGACACGCAGGATCGTCGAAATGATCGGGTCTTCGCCGACATCGGCACCCGGCCGTTTTAGGGTCGGCAAAACCACGACGGATGCAGACGCCTGCTTTGCCGTTTCTACTACGTAGTTCGATAGAATGGGTCGTGGCGAAAGCTCAAGAAAGACATTGCACCCACTTTCAATGGCGAGACTGACCGCCGCTTCGAAAGCAATGGGTTCACGGACGTTTCTCCACCAATACTCGGCGTCGAGCTCCACACCGTCCACAAACGATCCGGTCACCGTCGATATGAAAGTAGTATGTCCGGACTTTGGCGTAAGCGCAGGGATCTCATCAAGAAACTCCGCCTTCTCTCCATCAATGACCGGATGATGGAAAGGGTAATCAATATCAAGAACATGTACCGCGTGACGCGACACCTGGGACAATGCCTTGAACTGCTTGACCTCTTCGGTCGGGCCAGAAATCGTCACCGAATTGTGGGCATTCACCCCCGCGACGGTGATGTTATCAAGACCATGCTCCTGCGCGAACGCAACGGCAAATGCCTCTGACATCACAGCAGCGGCCATCGTGCCTTTGCCTGCCAGGGAATGTTGGTGCTTGGATCGGATTGTAACGATTGTTACGGCATCCTCGGCCGACAGAATTCCCGCCGCATAGGCGGCTGCAACCTCGCCGACAGAATGCCCCAGAACCACGTCCGGTTTCACCCCGTTATCAACCAGGCAGTCCGTCAAAGCGGCCTGAATGGCAAACAGTATTGGCTGCGCAACGCGCGTGTCACGCAGGGTCTTCTCCAATTCAGGCGACTGAAGAAGCACAGATAGATCAAGACCTGCGCGCGCAACGAATAAATCGCTGTAGACATCGAAACGAGCCCGGAAGTCCGCATTTTTTCTATAGGCATCCAAGCCCATTCCAGCCCATTGGGACCCGTTCCCCGCATAGACAAACGCGGTCTTGATCGACTTGCTTGGTATTTCGCCAACTTGAGCGCGATGGCCTTTCCCATCGTCCAGGTAAGACGATATCGCTGTGGCAATCTCCGTTGCATTCGAGCCGGAAGCTGCAAAACGATGTTTGAGCGCCATGTGATTTTGGCTGGCGGAAATAAGCTGCTCGACTTGATCGCGCGTAGACGACGAGAGTCGTGAATCGTAGTCTCGCAATAACGACTGAAGCGCCGACTGTGTGTGTGCAGATAAAACGAAAAGGCCGCTAAATTGTGCCGCTTGAGCAGATGTTGAATTCGGGGGGTCGGAGATGACCACATGAACGTTGGTACCGCCGAAACCAAATGAGTTGACGCCCGCAAGCCGCCGTCTCGCACCCCGTCGAAGCGGTCGTGCGACACGGTTCACTTCGATATTCAAATCCTCGAAGTCTACCGCTCGATTGAGTTCCTCAGCATGCAAGGAAGCTGGCACAAAGTCATTTTCCAGCGCCAACATTGCTTTGATAAGACCAAGAATTCCCGATGCAGGTTCGGCATGTCCGATGTTGGACTTGATCGAACCGATTGGCAGCGGCTCTGATCTGCCCTGCGCGAGGACGGATCCAATTGCCCACAGCTCCGCTGGATCGCCTACCTTCGTTCCGGTGCCGTGCCCCTCAACGAAGACAAGGTCATTCCGATCAAGGCCGTTGTCATCGTACACCGAACTCAACAGCTGTGCCTGCGCCTCTCTGGACGGCAACGAAATTCCGTTGGTTCGACCGGACGAATTCGCGCCCGTGGCAACCAGGGTCGCACGGCTTCGGCTACCTTCCGAAGCGACGCGATCAGCACGCCGCAAAACAATTGCGCCAGCGCCTTCGGCGCGGACATATCCCTCACCGTTCTCCCCATAGGCCCGGCAAAGCCCTTCTGGCGACAGCATTCTGGCCTGCGAAAAACCAATGAATGAAAAGGGATGCAAAAGAAGATTGACGCCGCCAACGATAGCGGTGTCGATCTCGTCGCCTTCAAGCGCCAATCTTGCCTGATGAAGCGCAACGAGAGACGAGGAGCATGCCGTATCGATCGTCATGCTCGGTCCATTCAGACCGAAGATATGCGAAATTCTGTTGGAAATGATCGAAAGTGTGTTGCCGGTCATAAAATGCGGACTGCCGGATGCGGGATCCTCCACCTGGAGATTTCCGCTGTCCAACGACGACGCACCGATATAAACGCCGACGCGTTCTTGTTTCAGCTGTACAAGATCGATCCTTGCGTCTTCGATCGCCCGCCAAACCGTCTGAAGGAGAATGCGCTGCTGCGGATCCATATATGCTGCTTCGCGAGCGGAAAGGCCGAACAATGCAGGATCGAACTCAAAGACATCATCGACCACGCCGGCAGAGAATGTGTAGGCTTTGCCCGGAACGCTTCTGGCAGGATGCCAGAAGCGCGCCTTGTTCCAGCGATCGCCTGGTATCGAAGTGACTGCGCATACCTCTTCCCGCAGAAGAGTCAGCAGTTCCAGCACATTTCCCGCAGAGGGAGCGACACACGCACGCCCAAGAATTTCGACTGCCATACTTAATCCACTTTAGGGCACCACCCGCTTAAGCGCGTGGCCGTGCTCAACTTAGCCCAACAATTCAAACATTTACAACCTAGCGTGGCTCAAACAAACCAACCAAGCAACAAGCCGCAAAAATTACTACGATCAGATACAATTGCTGCAATGCGGATACAACTGCTGCAATGATGCCGTGATGTCAAATTTTCAAGTTCCACGAAAGGTTTTTTTCTATGCTCGCTATGCGGGCTAGCCATCATTAACACTTTCTTGCTATTGGGGATCGGCTTGTGGGTTTTAGATATTGGGGAAATTGTGAAGAAAGCTGGCTTGTTTTTGGTAGGGCTGAGCCTGACGTCGTGCAACAATCTTCCCGGTGATGGCCCCTTAGCGTCGGATGTGCTTGAGCAATCGAAGCAATCTACGACGCAGGCGTCGATGGGACAAAACGTAGTGTTCGACATTGTGGACATCGACGTTAATTCTGCGACCCTCATCTCAAAATTTGACGGAAAACTGTTGCAAAGCCGTTTCGGTATCGGTGGAGGCGTGAAGCGTCCTGTCATCGGAATTGGTGATCAGCTCAAGATCACAATCTTCGAGGCTGGCTCTGACGGTCTCTTTTCAACAGGCGATTCTAAACAGACAACGCTCGATATTGTCGTTCAACCGGACGGCAAGGCGGCTATTCCATACGTTGGACTTGTCACTTTCGCCGGCAAGACACTCGAACAGGCACGTCAAACAATATTGGCAGCTCTAGTGAGCAAGGCGGTTGAGCCGGACGTCATCATCAACAGCGCTGGAACGGCATCTCGCAATGTGACCGTCTCCGGCGCGGTGAAGAGCCCGGCTGTCGTACCACTTAATCTGGTTCCTGAAACGATCATGGAAGTTCTCGCAAAGGCGGGAGGGCCAACAGCTCAGCCATACGAAAGCTACGTCACGCTTACTCGCCAATCGAAGACGGGTACCGTGTTGCTCAAGACGCTGGTGCAAAACCCGAGGGAGAACATCTACGTTCAGCCAGGAGATCAAGTTTTCGTAACCCGAGAGCCACGAACATTTACAGTCCTGGGTTCTGTCAGGTCCAACAACCGACTGGAGTTTGGGGCAAATGATCTCAATCTCTTGGAAGCTGTCGCACTTGGAGGCGGCGGCTCGGCCGAGACCAGCGACATGAAGGGTTACTTTGTGTTCCGATATGAAGAGCCCGATATCGTTATGGATCTGTTAGGCCAGCAGCGTTTCAACGAGCTGATAAGAAAAGGCATGCGGACGGACAAACTTGGCCGCTACCCCATTGTTTATCGCTTCGACATGACCAAAGCCGGCAGCATGCTGACTGGACAGAACTTTGACGTTAAGGCCCGCGACGTCATTTATGCGTCCCGTCATCCATCGGTGGATTTCACACGATTCCTGGCGATCATAGGTCAGCCGGTCGGTATCGTTGCCGGTGGTGCAGGCGTTTACAACAATTTCAACTGATGATGGGCGAGAGGGCGACGACTGCTATCTTCGCCCCAGCCCCACTATTTTCTTTAACAGGGATGCCAAATAGGTCCAGGCTGACAATGGCACGATTCCGATCTTCTGATAGCCAGCTGGTGTTAGATAGAAATACCGTTCGCCCGAATGCTCACGATAACGCATATAGCCCATATTCAGCGCAACGTTGATGGCCGGCGTCATACAAGCTTCCCAGCCAATCTCATAGGAAGGGACGCCTTCACCGCCCGCTTCGTGCAAAATAGTCAAAACCTGCCTCAGATCGTCACCCATAACTGCATCTAGCAGAAACTGGATGAAACTCCCAACGAAAGGAGAGAGTTTTCCTTAAGCGCTGACGCAGCTTGGTACCGTTGCTTCTTACCGTTGGTTTTTCGACAATAGATTGCAAGCCCGCAACCACGGCTGATATAATGTGGTGTTTCCTGGCAGGCGTCTTACGCACATAATTGAAGTTGATCGCTAAATTGAGAATGGATTTTTGACGGGATGCTGGCGAGTAAGGGAGGCGCACAAGAAGGGTTCATTGCGCTGGCGGACAAACCGGTAATGATCAGGATTAAGGGTCGGCGGATCGGCAAGCCCTATGTCTGCATGGTCAATCTTCATCGGCGCGATCGCGTTCCTGAAGTCGTCACTCGCTCCCTGTTGATCGGCATGGATGGCCGGGGGACATTTTTCGGTTGGATGCCAGTCGATCTATCGTCAATCTCGGTCACCACAGGCAAGGGTTCAAAGATAGAGCAATTGCCCTACCAAGCCCGGCAACTCTCATCCATTGAGCTTGTCGCGCGCCTCAGTTTTTTCTCGCCCAGAACCGTGGCGCGAGCACTTTATCTTCTTGCGATAGGTAATATTCGCGGCTTCCAATTCCGCATCGTCAGGCTGCTCGATAGCATGGCCGAGCCCTCCTATCTTGAGTGGCGAGATGTGCACTACCGGTCCGAAATCCGGTCAGATGCGGCAGATTTAGCAAAGACCCCAAAGGTTCTCTACTCCATCACTGGGAATGGACCGCTCACCGAGAAAACTAGAAAATCCCTCGAAAATCAGACATATCCATACGTCTGCGAAACTCCGTCGCCTTCGAGTGCAGATGCATTTGCAAATGAGAGAGATGCTATCTGGATACGCCTGCTGGCCGGGATGGAATTCGACAGTGACGCCATTGCCCGTCTTATCAAGCCTATCGCGGACGATGACCAAATCAGTGCGACCTACTGCGACGAGGATTACTTCGACGCGAAATCGGGCCACAGAAAACCCTTTTTCAAACCGGCTTTCAACGCACCTCTGGCACAATCCGGCTGGCTCGCTCCCGATGGAGCAGCCATTCGGGTGGCTGCGTTGCCAACAGACCTAGACCTGACCAGTAGTTCGGCGGGCGAGCTTCTCATTGCAGCCGCCCGCCACGGCAGCATCGCTCATATCCCCGCTCCGCTGCTTCATCGTCCAACGCCCAGACCTCCCGCCCGCGTGATAGCGCCGCCGCCATTAGGCAGGCTTTGCAAAGTAAGCGTTGTTATTCCGACAAGAGATCGCGCCGACCTCATGTCGATGTGTCTGGACGGCCTCTTCAACAAAACATCCAATGCAGAGCTTGACGTCATCGTTATTGACAATGACAGCCAAGATGCGAAGACGCTCCAGCTATTCGAAAGATACGAAGCAAGTGGGCAGATCCGCCGAATCCAGATGCGGGGACCATTCAACTTCGCAAAGGCTTGCAATCTCGGCGTGGATGCCGCGCGGCAAGAACTGATCCTGCTTCTGAACAACGACGTTGAGCCCTTGCACCCGGAATGGCTCGAGCGGATGGTAACGGAACTGGAAGATAAAAACGTCGGAGCTTGCGGCGCTCTCCTCCTCTTCCCGGATGGTTTCATCCAACATGGCGGGGTAACGCTTGGTGCAGGTTCGGTTGCCCGCCACAGTTTTCACTTCCGCCATCCGCAGGGCGGCGAGGATATTGGCCTGATTTCCCAAAGGCGAGAGGTTAGCGCAGTCACCGCGGCCTGTCTTCTTACCCGCAAACAGCTTTGGGCAGATGTGGGCGGCATGAATGAAGCAGCCCTGAGAGTTGCCTTCAACGATGTTGATTATTGCTTGAAAGTCTCCGTTCAGGGCAAGAAGATTATCTGGACCCCGCATGCTTGCCTGACGCACCTTGAATCAGTATCCAGACGAGCAGACGATACACCTGAAAAGAAGCGGCGCTTTGCTGCCGAAGAGAAATACATGCATGAACAATGGGGACCGTTGCTGTCGAATGATCCCCACTATAATCCTAATCTCTCACTGGCTGGTGGAGATTATGTATTGGATGCGTCACCGCGGAAGCTGCACCATCGAACACCAGAGGCGAAGAGGTTGCTCAACCCATGAGATTTGACACCTCTAAGTTACGCCGTGCCTGCGGACCGCAAACATGACGATAATCAAGATTTTCCGGCACGCTATTCACGAAAAACTCCTGCCAAGACCGGCTGTACGTCAGAATGCAGGAGAAACCCGTCAGCGCCCGGTAAAGAATGTCATCGTATTTGGCCGCCATCCCAATCCGACTGCAGACTATTATTTTACTGCGCGCTTCGCCGACCGCCCTGATCTCGACTATCAGCTGGCCGACATAAGAGGCAAGAATTTCGACGATCTGAACGCCGATGGTGCCCTGGTCATTCTGTGCCGATACGCTTCCTCAACCGCTACGAGATGGATAAGGCGCAACCAAGACCAACTTGCAGGTGTCGTTCTCTTTCTCGACGACGACATACCTGCAGTCATTTCAGGACGCGACGCCTCTCTCGCATATCGTTTCTTCCTGTATTATCGTGGTCTCTATCCCCTGAAGCAGCTAAACCGTTATCTCGACGCTGTTTGGGTCTCCACACAACGCCTTGGTGAAAGCCTCGGCGGCGTTGAATTCCTGGTCGTTCCACCAGCCCCTCCTCCGCAATTGTGGGATATCAAAAGAGCATCGCGCCCCTTAGGCAGCGAGGTCCTGATCGCTTATCACGCCACCTCGGTTCATTACAGCGAACATCGATTTCTTCAGCCGATAATCGCTACCGTCCTGCAAAAACGGCCGAACGCGCGGTTTGAGGTCTTTGCTGACCAGCGCGCGAGGAAGATTTGGAATAAGATGGATCGCGTTACAGTGCGTAATCCGGTCTCCTGGGCTGAGTACCTAACGGAAAGCACGAACCGACCCATCGATATCATGCTCGTGCCTCTTTGCCCTTCACACGTCAATGCCTGCCGCTCACCAACAAAACGGATTGACGTGGCACGCTTCGGCGCCGCCGCAGTCTTTTCGTTAAGCGAAGCATATGGAACGAACCGGGATGGAGACGAAATTCTCCTGCCATACGATTCAGTGCTTTGGACGGAGGCCATTGTCGATCTCATCGACGATGCAAACTTGAGAGAAAATACAGCTGATGCAACACGTGCCCGCGTCGCATGCATGGCTGAGAAGGCGTGTGATCTTTCAGTGCTGAAGATGGGTATCAACTAATACGTGTGCCCAAAAAAGGGCTCGTCTTCATTTTCGCCTATGATGCAATCGCCTTGAAAGTAGATTTTTTACGTCACCAAGATTTCACAGAAACAGCCTCCGGCAAGCCCGGAGCGGTTCAGTGTTCACCTGGTCTGTTCTACTTTCGCTACTGAGTGACAATCCATTGATTGAGTGCATCGATACCCTCTTCGATGCCCCAACTTGGAGACCAATTCAGTCTGGATATAGTCTTCTGCATGTTGCAACTAGCATGCCGTATGTCCCCGTGCCTGTATTGCCCCGTGACATGTGGCGGGGGATCATGACCTGAGACCCAATCTCCCTCCAGCTTTCGGGAGAGTCCTGGGTTTTCAATGTGGCCCATTTTTCCATAGCCATTTTCATTGCGAATTCGCTGGGTGTGATGTTGCCCAGCGACGAGTGAGGCCTGTTCTTGTTGTAATCCTCCTCCCATTCCGTGATTGCGGCGCGGGCTTGAGCGAGCAACGAAAACAGAGTCTCGTTGAGGCACTCGTCGCGGAAGCTGCCGTTGAAGCTTTCGACGAAGCCGTTTTGCATTGGCTTGCCGGGGGCGATGTAATGTCAGTCGACCTTGGTCTCGTGGCACCATTTGAGGATGGCCATGCTGGTCATCTCCGTCCCGGTGTCCGAGACGATCGTCCTCGGTTTACCGCGTCTGGCGATGAGGCTGTCCAATTCCCGGACAAGCCGAACGCCCGACAGGATGTGTCTGCGACCAGGCACAGGCATTCACGGGTGAAGTCGTCGACCACCGCCAGAATACGGAACCGGCGGCCGTCGGTGAAGGCATCGCTGACGAAGTCCAGGCTCCAGCGCTCGCCCGGACGCGACGGCAGAGCCAGAGGACGTCTCGTGCCCAAGGCCCGCATTTGGCCGCCACACTTGCGCACCGTCAGCTTCTCCTCGCGGTAGAGACGCCGAAGCTCCTTCATGTTCATGACGATCCCCTGCCGGTCGAGCATCACGTGGATGCGCCGATAGCCGAAGCGGCGACGTTCGGATGCCACCTTCTTCATCGCCTCCCGAATGGACGCATCGTCCGGCCGAACACTGCTATATCGCATGCTCGACCGATCCACCGACGGAACCTCGCACGCCCGACGCTGGCTCACCCCGTGCTGCGCACAGACATGCACCGCATTCCGCTTCACATCGGGCGTCACCATTTTTTTGAAGCGACATCCTTCAGGATCGCATTGTCCAGCATGGCCTCGGCCAAGAGCTTCTTCAGCTTGGCGTTCTCGTCCTCCAATGCCTTCAGCTTGCGAGCGTCGGACACATCCATGCCGCCATACCTCGCCTTGTATTTGTAAAAGGTTGCATCCGAGATGCCGTGCTTGCGGCAGACCTCCGCCGTCTTCGCTCCCGCCTCCTGCTCCTTCAATATCCCGATGATCTGTTCTCTGTGAACCGTGAACGCTTCATTCGTCCGTCTCCTGATCGTAACGGAGTCTACCAAATTCTAGAGGAAGTTCAGGGTCTCAGGTCAAAATTTCTGAAGTTTTGCCTATTATTGCGTCCGGGTGGTTGTGCGCAGGCGATTCTACTGCCAGATACCTTGCGATTACTGGATGGTCACGTAGAGAAATGTAGGCGTCGCGAGGCGCAAAGGTGGTGAATTTTGAAGTATCTTGTAACAGGCGGCGAAGGTTACGTTGGAAGATATGTTGCGCTTTGGCTGATAGAACAAGGGCACGATGTCGTTCTGACTACTCGACGGGGAACGACACAGGTTCCGGGTGCGAAAGTCATTAACCTCGACATTCTTAACTCAGACAAGTCCGTCTTCGAAACCGTTGGGCGCCCGGACATCTTGATTCACTTAGCCTGGGAGGATGGTTTTAGTCATGCAAGCGACAAACATCTTAAAAATCTGCCTGGCCACATCAACTTCATCCGGAACATGCTGGAAGGTGGATTGAAGCACGTCGTCGGTCTCGGCACCATGCATGAGGTGGGCTATCATATTGGGCCAATTTCCGAGAACACGGCGACATCGCCTCTCCATGCTTATGGGATAGCAAAAAACCATCTTCGCCTTGTACAGGAACTGTATTGCAAAGAGTTCTCTGCCGTATATCAATGGTTGAGGTGCTTTTACATTTACGGCGACGACGAGCTTAATAATTCAATATTCGCCAAACTGCTTCAAGCCACAGATGATGGAAAGAAATCGTTCCCACTAAACAGTGGCGAACTTCTTTATGACTTTATCCATGTAAAAGATCTGGGCGCGCAGATTGCAGCAGTGTCGTCTCAGACGGAAGTGGTGGGTGTGATAAATTGTTGCAGCGGTGAACCGGTCAGCTTAAAGACTATGGTGCAACGTTTTGTTAAAGACCACGCACTCGAAATAGAGCTTGATTGGGGAAAGTTCCCACTTCGCGCATATGACTCAAGAGCTATTTGGGGTGACAGGCAAAAATTAGACGCCGCTTTGGCCGCCTATGAGAAGACGCTTCCACAAAACTAGATTCGTCGTTTTAAGTGCGGGATTCAATTTGCTTGAAAGTAAGCGTTCGGCTGATGCGTTGGATTTCAGTGTCCAACGCATGAATGTCTCGATTTCAGGTAGATATCCGCCTTGGGCTATGCTGGTCAGGTAGAGCCAAGTACGTGGATGATGCACTTAGCGCTATTTTTCCTAGCTGACGAAGAGCCAGTTTTCCCTTCCGATTCCACTCTCGTCAGCCGGACACTCCCTTATAGAAGTGAGCAAATCACAAGACGACGAGGAAAGAGTTTCAGCGGTATGATGGCCCATCATTCGCTCACTTCAAATTCGCCGGCGTCAACGAATGCCGGTAATCACCATTCGATCCTTGAACCGTCATAGGCAAAAAACTGCCCTGTTTGTGCCGTTGAGAGACCATCGATTGTTTCCATCAGTCGCGCGGCAGACTGCTGCGGGGTGAACAAGTCTTTGCCCTTCGAAAATTGCTGGGACAGCTCTGTTTCGACTGTTCCGGGATGAAGTGCCACGATGATGGCCTGTGGGTTTGTGCGGGCGATTTCGATGGCTGCGGTTCGGATGATCTGATTTTGAGCGGCCTTGGATGCTCTGTAGGAGATCCATCCGCCCAATCTGTTGTCGCCAATCGAGCCAACGCGAGCGGACAGGGAGGCGAAAATGCTTCGCCTGTCTCTGCGCAGAAGCGGGGTGAGATACTTCAAGAGCAAAGCAGGGCCTATGGCATTGACCGCAAACTGCCTCGCCATGTGGACTTCGTCGATCGCCCTTATCGACTTTTCGGGACCGGCACCATCGACCGTCAAGGCACCGGTTGCGTTGAATATCAGGTCGAAGGAGCCGCGCTGAGCCTCCAGACGGGCGGCAACTTCGCGCACTGTGGTTTCGTTCGTTATGTCGAGACCATCGACGCTTCGCGAGAGCGGCAAGGCGAACGCGCAACGAGGGTCGGCCTCGAAGTGCGACAACAGGGCTCCACCAATGCCGCCGGATGCGCCCAAGACGATCGCCCTGTAGCCATTTTCAAGCGACTGCATCATCCATGCGCTCCATCAGCTGTTATTTCTGGACCGGGAACTCGAGCTTGCTGACGTCGTAGCCAAGCTCACGTGCTTTCGTTATCATTTTATTGAGCTTCGTTTTGGACGGGATGTTGCGGGCGTAGATCCACACATCGCCGGTCGACGGGTTGGCGCTGATGAACCAGGACTTATCAGGCGATTTGTAGAAAACCCAATAATTGAATGTGATGAAAAGAGGGTAGCGAACGCGCATCTTCGCATTGGTTGATCCAAAATCCTCAATCTTGCCGACGCCGTTCACCGTCTTGAGGCCACCCTTCGGATTTCCTGCTCGACAGCCATCCTCTATCAGCACTTCATCTGCCGATGCTCCCTGCCGATAGGTGGAATATCCTGCAACACATCCGTCTGTCAGCAACATGGGTGTACGGCCGATTTCAAGCCAGGTACCGCGGTAATGATCGAGACCCACGGCAACTGGTTTGGGGGCTGCGGAAACCGCAAAACCGGCAAACAGAAACAGCGAAAATGTCAGGGCACCAATCACGCGGTTACAATGTCTAAGCATAAACTCCTCCTGTCGATGGCACGGCTCTTGTTCAGATTTCGGTTCGCCGTGAAATGCCGGCATATCTAAGGGCGATAAAGACCATGAGGCTGGCGGCAGAGAACGCATTCAGATTGAGAAGCGTTGCAAGATCATCTGCCGACCAGGATTGCAGCGGCGCGCCCAGAAACGTCCGCGAGAAAAAGAAAGCGATGAAGACGAGGATTGCCGTCGCATATTGCCAGAGCTTCTCGTCTGCGCGGAACGACATGGCTGCAAGCATGATGCAGGCTGCGAAGAAAAATTCGGTGCCAGAAGCATGGCCGAATATTTTGGTTTCAAACAGCGTGTCGATTGTTCCCACCAAAGGGAGAGCGAGGCGCGCGGCCAAAGGGGATTTTTTCGCCAGGAGTGGTATCGCGAGAAAGAATGGCACCGACAATAGGGTGACAAGCGATGCCGCAGCCCCGTCATCGACCAGATACCACACGTAAAGCGGATAAAATGGCTTGTTGAGGATGATGACCCAGGCAACGGTTATGGTTGCTCGTGTCAGATCATCTCTTGCAGCAGACCCTGCATTTGCGGGCTGGCTAGCGTGGCTTTGAAGCTCCATCGGACCCAGATTCGTCTCCCTTTTCGCCTGAACATTGAAGGCGTAACCCATGTACGAAAGGCGAGCCAATTTGGTTTCATCCTGCCAAGAAAACTTTAGGCATCCTGTTCGTCACCATTGTTGCGACGCTGGGACCATACCCCGCCAATGAACCACGACTGAATAATCTCTTCAGCTTCCGTTCCAACGGGACCGTCTACAACAAAGACGTTCAACCGCGGTCTTATCCGCCTGAGGAGACAGTCATGATCCGTACGTCTTTCGTAGCAATTGCACTCTCCGCTTTCGTTGGCTTCACCGCCACGGCCCCCGCCATGGCCAACGATGTGCGCATCGAACAATATGGCTGGTCGAACTCTGCCGGTGGTGCACAGGAAGGTTACGGCAACCGGATCCGCACCTACCAGAACGGCGGCTATAACCGGATCGTCGGCCATCAATATGGTCGTCACAACCTTTCGGCTGTGGGTCAGGAGGGGCATGACAATTACGGCTCCACCTATCAGAACGGCAACCGCAACGTGGCGGGCATCGGCCAGTTCGGCTCCAACCACACCACCATCCTGACCCAGGACGGCAACGGCAACATCGCGGCTGGCGTTCAGGTTGGCCGTGGGTGCAGCGCCAATGTCAACCAGGGCGGCAATGACAATGTAGCGGCCTTCGTGCAGGCCTGCCCGTAAGCCGCCGCAGGCCTTGACGTGCAACTGGTCGAGATCAAGTCAACAGATCATCAAGGAGACTAGCCATGCCCCATAGCGTCACACATCCACGCCGCCTGGCGGCTATCCTTGCCGTTGCACTGCTTCCCTTCGGCGCCATCGCAGCCATGTCGACCGCAAATGACCTGAGCGAAGGCAAGCTTTGCGAGATCAAGGCAACACCACAGGCAGGCATGGTCAGGCTGGAGGCCTTCGCAAAGGGCAACACCGGTGCTGGAGGTACCTATGCCTTTCACGTCGAAAACTCAGGAGGCAGCGGGAGTTCCGTCATCGACCAGGGCGGCGGCTTTGATGCCGCTGCCGGGCGTTCGCAACTTCTGACTTCGGTAACGCTTGGCGCGAAGGGAGCGAAGTACAAGGCAGTGCTGGATCTCGAAATCGATGGCAGGCGCTTCAGCTGCACGAAGCAGGTTGGCGGCAACTAGGCTGATTTCAACCATACATTTCCACCAGAGAGGGCGCCGGTTGAGCGCCCTTTTCTTTGATCCTCGTGCAGCGACTGAACGACATGTGAATGGGCAATTCCGTTCGGGTTCAGTTGCAGGATGCGAGAGTGGATCATCGGCAAGGGCACTGACAGAATGGAGATCAGAATGACCCGCAACGTGTTGAAACTTCTCACCGTCACTCTGCTTGTTGGAGGCCTTGCGCCGCTCGGGTTTACGGCTCCCGCCCATGCCGGTGGCCGAATTTCCTTTGACCTCGCGCCCGGCAATTCCGGGGATGGTGACCTGCTCTCAACCGGTCTGCGCGCCTACTCGCTTTATCGCGATCTGAAAGACGCAGACATCCGGCAACTGGGCCGGGGAAATGCGGCAGGCATCGCCCAGAACGGTCGCGGCAATCTCGGCTTTATCCGGCAGCGGGGCAACGGCCATTCCGCAACGCTGCAGCAAAACGGCAATAATAATGCCTATGGCATTTTCCAGTATGGGCGGAACACCGAAACCAACGTAGAGCAGAACGGAGACAACGGCAGCGGCCTGACATTCAGCTACGGCTGGTAAGTGATAGTTTAAAGGAAGCTGAGAAACGCGGCAGGCTTCACGTCGTTTCCGATAGCTCGCCTTCGCCGCTCTCATCATTGGCACTATTGCGGCATGGATCGGCGGCGCTGTCGGCACCACGCGGAGCTGGGTTTACGAGCCGCGTCATGACTGAGACATGCGCAGGGACAGCTCTGATCGGGTGTCCCGCCGTTCGGTGAAAACAGAGAAAGGGCCGCGTCAGCTCAGGCGGTTCAAAAACAGAGCTGCCTTTGCCCTGATATCATGGCGGACGTCTTCGCTCATCCGGGACCATGTGGCGTAGGGCTGCGCCAACCGATGGTTGGATTTCAGCCTTTCACGGTTGCGGGCCAGAAAATCCCAGTATAGCGCGTTGAATGGACAGGCCTTGTCACCGAGACGCTCCTTGGGATCATAGCGGCAATTACTGCAATAGTCCGACATGCGATTGATGTAGTTGCCACTTGCGGCATAGGGCTTTGTTCCGAGAAAGCCGCCATCGGCGAACTGGGTCATGCCGATCACATTCGGCAGCTCAACCCATTCATAGGCATCCGCATAGACCTCGAGATACCATTGATGAACGGCCTTCGGATCAATGCCGGCGAGAAGGGCAAAGTTTCCCGTGATCATCAGGCGCTGGATATGGTGAGCATAGGCATTTTCGATGGTTTCCGTAATTACGGTCGCCATGCAGTTCATGTGGGTTTTGCCCGTCCAGTAAAAGCCCGGCAGCGGCCTGTCGTTTTGGAAGAAATTGCTGTCGACATAGTCAGGCCCGGCAAACCAGTAGATGCCACGCATGTATTCCCGCCAGCCGATGATCTGGCGAATGAAACCCTCGACGGCATTGAGCGGTGCCGCGCCCTCGTAGTAGGCGCGCTCCGCCGCCCTGCAGACCTCCAGCGCATCCAGCAGCCCGCAATTGATGTAAAAAGACAGAAGCGAGTGGTTGAGATACGGGTCATCTTGCAGCATGGCATCCTGCGTGGCGCCGAAATTCATCAGGAAATCGTTTATGAAGGCACTGAGCGCCCGCTCGGCGTCGGCGCGCGTGACGGCGAAACCAAAGTTCTCAAGCTTGCCGAAATTGTCGGGAAACAGCCGCTCGACGGTGTCGATGACATCGCTTGTTGTCCTGTCCGGTGCGAAGACGGGATGTCTTGGCCTCAGCAAATCCGGCTTGGCGGGGCTGCGGTTTTCCGAGTCAAAATTCCAGCGTCCACCGACCGGCTCTTCACCATTCATCAACAGGCCAGTCTTGCGACGCATTTCCCGGTAGAAATATTCCATCGTCAGGCTTTTGCGCCCGGCCGCCCAGCGCTCGAACTCCTCATGGCTGGCAAGAAAGCGCCGATCAGGGCGGATATCGACCTCGATATTGAAGGCACTGGCGAAGCGCTCGATCTCTGACTTGACGCGCCATTCTCCAGCCTCGGTGACGCAAATCATGGAGGGGGTCAGGTCGTTTAACGCCCGCTGCACCTCACCCGAGAAGGAGCCCGCATTGTCGGGATCATCAATCCGCGTGTAGCGAACCCGGTATCCTTCGCCACGCAGTTCCTCGGCGAAGTGGCGCATGGCGGAAAAGATGAAGGCGATCTTCTTTTTGTGATGGCCGACATAGGTAGCCTCCGCCATTACCTCGCAAAGCAGGATCGTGTCGCGCGTCTTGTCGACACCATCCAGCGAAGATAAGGAGGGAGATAATTGATCGCCGAGGATCAAGACCAGTTGAGACACCGACAATTTCCTTCAAACCCGACATAATCATCACCTGCGCAAGATCACGGGGTAGACGCCCACTCCCTCTTCAGGGTGGCATAGATGAATTCGTCCCCCCAGGCGCCGCCAAACCGGTCATTCTCGATCAAATGCGCTTCTTTCCGCAGGCCTAGGCGTTCAACAACGCCGATCGATCCGTGGTTCAGGGAATCCAGCCGCGCGAAAATCCGGTGATATCCGAGCGTCTCGAAGCCAAGGCTTATCATGGCCCGGACGGCTTCCGTCGCATATCCCTTACCTGAAAAATCAGGATTGAAAACATAACCGACTTCCGCCTGCAAAGCCGCCTTGCTCGCGATTTTCAGCAGGACTTCACCGATCAACGTGTCATCGTCGCTGCGCGTAACGGCAAGTAGCAACGTATCGCCGTCCTCTTCGAACGGAGCCTCGAGCAGCGCTGCGAATTGGGTTTTCACCGCATCATCCGAAGGCGGTGCGGCATAGAGGAAACGGTAGACGTCATCGCGCGTGTGGTAATCGGCGTATGAGGCGAGATCAGCGGCCTGGAATTTACGAAGGATCAGCCGGTCGGTCTTTATCGGTAGGTAGGTCTGAGGGTTCATTAACGCGCACTTTCAACAATGCGCGATATCTGGGGTCGCGTGCACGTGATCGCAAGAGAGACCTCCATCGAGATCGTTTAGAGTAGCTTGTCCACCAGTGCGCTAGTCGGAAAGGGTGGCCAGAAGCTTTCCGCCTCTGTTCAGCACGCTTGACCGAGGCGACACCGGTTCAGAACCGGTGGACGCAGGAGATGGTGTTATCAACCATGCACCGGGATAATCAGTCCGGATGTGCCGGGGATTGAGGCGAATTCCACTGCCGGCTGCGAAGTGGAGCGCGCCCGCCGTTGCTTCCTTCGACAAAACCGCGCCTCGGATTTCATAGAGTTTTCTTTCGCCATCAAGGGCGAGCGTGACATCCTCAAGAGCGAAATCATCAATGCGGATAGCCTGGCCCGTGGGCGTGTCGAGAACCCACCTGTCGGAATCGATGAAACCGTCGGTATAAACATTGCCGGTGGAGGCACGCAGAAATGTGCCCTTCGGCAAGACAATGCCGTCGACGATGTTCCCGTCGGCAAGGACACATCGGCTGAAAGCGGATACATCCCCGTCAGCATCCAGGTCGAACTCCACCGGTTGTGCCGCATCGCAGCGCCAGCCGCTCTGCAGGGTCACGCCGTTGCCCGTCACCCGCATCGTCTCTGGAAAAAAGCCGACGGTCTCATAATTTCCGTTGGTTTTTATCGCGATATAGCGGGCGATCTCGACGGCATCGACATTCGCGACCCGCACGGGATAGGGGAAGACCGCGCGGTTGAAGGATTCCCTGGTGTCAGCCACGGCCAGTTCAAGTTTCGTGCCTTTGGGCATGTCGATCTGGCCAAGGCGCACCGGCTCCCCAAGCTCCGGGCGATAGCTAGACGCCATTTCCCTGTCATAGGCACGCATCTGGAGATAGAAATTACCGAACTGCCAAAGTGTAAAAATCGCAATGGCGGTCGCCAGACCATAGGGCAGCATCATCGGGCGCGCCCAGCGGCCTCCTGCGTATCGTGCAATCAACACCACTGTCCAGATACCCCAGACCAGTGTCGTGGCAAGAAAGAAGGCAAGCAAAAGCAGCGTTTCGACGGAGGGTAGTGCTACTGGGATCATGCGAACCAACGAAATGATGCGGATCGATTGCGATCCTGACGGGCAAGATAGCTCTACCCGACGAATGGTGCATTGTTCAACGGCCTGATCTGCCGGCAGGCACGCCACTGAATTCGATCCGGCTGCCTCAGCCTATTGCAAAACGTCCGGTCAGGACGATGGACGGGCGGCATATTGCTCGAATTCGACGAGGCTGGTCGGCCTCGCAAAAAGATAGCCCTGAAACAATCGGCAGCCGTAGGACAGCATCATCCGCAGCTCCGCCTCGGTCTCCACGCCTTCGGCCAGAACTTCCAGCGAAAGGTCGTGCCCCATCTGGACGATATTTCGCGTGATTGTCGCCATACGCCCGCTTTCGATCACCCCCGTCACGAAGCTGCGATCAATCTTGATCTGTTTGAGCGGCAATTGCCGCAGGTAGCTTAGTGAGGAGTAGCCAGTGCCGAAATCGTCGAGTGAAATCGTGAAGCCGGAACGATCAAGGAGCTTCATTTTCGCGATCGCTGCTTCTATGTCGAATAGGAAAACGCTCTCGGTCAGCTCCAGCTTTAGAAGCTGTGGCTTGATGCCCTGAGACGAGGCGGCATCAAGAAGCTGCCCGGAAAATCCCGCGTCGACGAAATGATCGGCAGTAATGTTGATAGACAAGGTGAGATTCTGGGTTGCCGGGTTCTCCTGCCATCTCGCAAGTGTCTTGCAGGCTTCGGCAATGACCCAAGCGCCGATTGTCGGCATGAAACCGGTTTGCTGCGCAAGCGCGATGAAATCGGCTGGCGGGATGTATCCCCGTTTCGGGTGGTTCCACCGCAACAGCGCCTCTGCGCCAAGCAGCGTGCCATCCGCGCGAACCTGCGCCTGATAGAAAAGTTCAAACTGGCCATTCGAAAGCGCGGAGCGCAGTTCCAGGGCTTTTTTTGTATGACTGCGAAACTGCGCCTGCATGGCGGCGACGCCGCCACACAGCATCAACGCTGCGAAAACGCTGTTGAACCAGGCGCTGATGCTGCGCACATCCTGCGGCATGGGAGTACTGAACGAAAACCGCGCGGCCGACGCGCAGAAATAAACAAAGGCCACGAGACTTGCCGCGATGACCAGAAACTGGGCGGCGGAACGCTGGCGTTGAAAATTCATGTAGCCGACGAAGATGATGACGAGCAGGTAGAGATGCGTCGTCCTCGGTATGGTATCGTCTGAGACATCGATAGCGACGGAATACCAGCAGACGAACAGGATACAGGCGCTCTGTGCCAGAATGAGTCCGAGGGAAAAGTGGCCCATCAGACAAGTTAGCCAGCACGGAACGATTGCAACCCCCAGAATGAGGAGGCTGAGCGCAATGCCCCATCTTTCCGTGAGAATGAAAAACACGAACCAGCCAGTCGCCAGCGCCACGCCCATCCAGGCTGCAACTCGACACAGGAGAAGAAGATGCTGCGAATATTCCTCTCGGTCTTTTGTTTTCTGAAAAGGCATGCTGACCCTTGGCTTGGACTACGGGGCGAGCCCGCTCCTTGATGCAAAAGCCGAACGGAAGCTAGACGAGGTCGCCGAACTTCGCAGATTTCAAAAAACGGGGTTAAGCAAACAGGAATGAAATCAACAAATTTTGCACGATCAAATCATGCAAAATCGATCATTTATCCCTTGTTCCCGCTTCTCGGGCGTCAGCGGCCTGCACCAACCAAAGAGACACCTTCGCCGCATCTCACCCAAGGGCGAAGCGGCGCCGGATTGGGTTCGCATGCGCGTGTTTGCAGCGATCTAGACGCGCGCCATGAGGTAGTGTCCAACGCCCCAGACCTTGCCGTCTTCGTGCCCGAAAAGACCTGCCGTCGCGAGGAAGAACAGTCTCCAACGACGTTCCCACAAGCGCGCATCGTTGCCATAGACCCTCTGCAGGATCGGTCGGATACGGTCGATCTCCCGGTCGAAATTTCCAAGCCAGTCGAGGGCCGTCCGGCGATAATGTGATCCCGACCAGCGCCACTCCTGTTCCACGGTGAAAAGCGCCGGGAAACGGTGAGGAAGATCGAAGGCAGGCATGATGCCGCCGGTGAAGAAATGCTGCGCGATCCAGTCTGCCCGGTTGCCATGGTCGAAACGATAGGATCGATCCCGGTGATTGAAGACGTGAAGGAAAAACTTGCCCTCGGGCGTCAGCCACGAGCGGACGCGTTCGAACAATGCCTGCCAGTTCGACATGTGCTCGAACATTTCCACCGATACGACACGGTCGAAACGCTCGTCAGTTGTGAAATCATTCATATCGGCGGTCACCACCGAGATGTTCGACAGGCCACGCTCATTTGCACGTTCGATTATATATTCGCGCTGCGAAGCCGAGTTCGAAACGGACGTAATCCGCGCATTAGGAAACCGGCCGGCCATATAAAGGGAGAGCGAACCCCAACCACAGCCGAGTTCGAGAATATTCATCCCGTCCTGCAATCGGGCATGGGAAACGGTCTCTTCCAGCGCCAATGTTTCAGCCTCATCCAGCGTTGTCTGAGCATTGGGATAAAAGCAGCAGGAATATTTTCTTTGCGCGCCAAGGACGATTGCAAAGAATTCAGCCGGCACCTCGTAGTGCTGCCTGTTCGCTTCGTCAGTGTGTGTGGCGACGGGAAATTTCGCCATATCAGACACAAAAGCGTTTTCTTCCGCCGCCGGAACGCCGGCAAGTCGCCGTTTGGTGCGCGCGCAGAGCATGTCGATGCCGGCAAGCGTCATACTGTCACTCAGCGGTGCGCGTTCGGCAGCGTTGATGGCGAATGCGAGCATGTTCATGGCGTGTCCTCATTCTTGCGTGGCCCCGGAAAGAAGGCGTTGACGCGGTTTTGCAGGGCGCGGAATTTCTCTCCGCGTGATTTCAGCATGTGTTCTTCGAGCGGGGGAATGCCGGAGACGTGGACGAGCAGCCAGTACATCATGGCTGGCGCAGCAAGCGACAGCCATGACCACGGCTGCGCATGGATGGCCAACAACGGAAAGCCGCACCAGAAAAGCCACTCGAAAAAGTAGTTGGGATGACGCGAGTAACGCCACAGACCAGTCTCGCAGACGCCGGTTTTGGCCTCCGGGGTTTTTCTGAACTGTGAAAGCTGTGCATCAGAGGTCGCTTCGCCGACAAGCGCACCAGCCGCGATGATCAACGCTATCAAATCGATAATGCTTGGAAATGGCAGAGGATTGCTGGCGGCAAGATAGACGGCGAGAACCAGCACAAAGGCGGCAACGGCCTGGATCTGGAGAAAGGCGAAAAGCCGCAACGAGGCATTGCTGCCCCATTCTTCTATAAGCTTCGCGTAACGTGGATCTTCGCCACCTCCCCTCGTCCGCATGCCGATGTGTCCCGCGAGCCGAAGCGACCACACCAATACGAGAAAGAGAACCGCTCCCCGGCGCCAGAGATCACCATCGGAAAACAAGACGGCAACCACTCCGCCGAGCCCGACACTCGCAGACCAGACGGTGTCGATCCAGCCACTCGAGCCTGTGTAACGCTGCAACGCCCAGGCTGCCGCCATCAGAAGCGACATCAGCACGGCAAGGGCCACCACAACAGACATCATCACCATTCCGCTCACTGTATTCGAAGGACTTCAGACCAAGTTTCCAGTGGCAACTACGGGCGAGACGGCAAAAGAGTTTCAAGCGCCTGACAAAATTCTGAAAAATTTGCGCGCCGCTGAAACTTATCGATCCGCTCCTTCGTATCTGTCGCAGGCCGTAAAACTGAATTGTGAATGCAATAGCGAGGAACCATGTTCGATACCGAAGCCAAAAGAAAAGACAGCCGGCGAAACATCGCCGTGATCGGAACAGGCATTTCCGGTCTGTCTGCGGCCTGGCTTTTGTCGAAACGGCATGATGTCACGGTTTTCGAGGCTGCGGACCGCGTCGGCGGCCACAGCAACACCGTGACGTTCAAAACTGAACAGGGTGTGGTGTCTGTCGATACGGGGTTCATCGTCTATAATGAGGTGACGTATCCCAATCTGACGGCACTTTTCAAAACGCTGGGAGTGACGACCGCGGCATCCGACATGTCCTTTGCCGTTTCACTGGATGATGGCGGTTTCGAATATTCCGGCGGCTCTGGCTTTGGCCTTTTGGCGCAAAAGAGAAATGCCGTTAGACCGCGCTTTTGGGCAATGCTTGCCGACCTCTTGCGCTTTTATCGCAATGCCCCGCGCGATCTGCCGATGATGGGCGACATGTCGCTCGATGAGTATCTTTCTCAAAACAACTATGGCGACGCCTTTCGCAACGATCATCTTTACCCGATGGCAGCAGCCATCTGGTCTACCCCGGCCATGGAAGTCGGCCGTTACCCGGCAGCACATTTCGTGAAGTTCTGCAGCAATCACGGCCTGCTGTTGCTGCGCAACCGGCCCGTCTGGCGCACCGTTGTCGGCGGCAGCCGGGAATATGTGAAACGCCTCACTGCGCCATTCGTCGATCGCATTCGGCTCTCGACACCCGTGACACGCATCCACCGCCTGGCGGACGGGGTCGAGATCGCCAACACTAACGGCGAATTCGAACGATTCGACGATGTGGTGATTGCCACACACGCAGATCAGGCGCTGGAGATGCTGACTGACGCGACCCAGGCAGAACGGCGCATTCTCGGCGCGTTTGGCTATACGAAAAACAGGGCGGTACTGCACACGGACAGCAGTTTCATGCCCCGCAGGCGCACCGCCTGGTCAAGCTGGAACTATGTGGCCGATACACGCATTGAAACGGGGCAGCCGAGCATCACCTACTGGATGAACAAGCTTCAGCCTCTGGGCGCAATCCCTGACACTTTCGTAACGCTGAACCCGACACGCGAACCGGAAAAGGGAAAAATCATCACCGAGGAAACCTACCACCATCCTGTTTTCGATGCCGGCACCGAGCAAATGAGGCAGGAACTGTGGGCGTTGCAGGGTTTGCGAAACACCTGGTTCTGCGGCGCCTATTTTGGCTCGGGTTTTCATGAAGACGGCATTCAGGCGGGGCTTGCCGTCGCCGAGGATCTGGGCGGCCTGTCGAGGCCCTGGAAGGTTACAGATGATAGCGGCCGGATCGTCCGTCTGAATTTGGCTTCGCGGAAAAGAACGATCAAACTCGTTGAGGCGATCCCATGACGCCTCATTTCTCCTCCGCCCTTTTTCCCGGACATGTCATGCATGCGCGCTTCAAGCCGAAAGCGCACCGGCTCGCCTATCGCATTTACTCGCTGCTTCTCGACCTTGATGAACTTGATGCGCTTGACCGTAAGCTGCGGCTGTTCTCCGTCGATCGTTTCAACCTGTTTTCCTTTCACCGCCGGGACCGCGGCGACGGGAGCAAGATGGAATTGCGCAACCAGATCGAGAACGCCATGAAGGCCGCAGGCATGACCGTCGATGGTGGTCCGATCCGTCTGCTCACCATGCCACGCATCCTTGGCTGGGCCTTCAATCCACTCAGCGTGTTTTTCTGCCACGGCCGGAACGGGTCTCTCAAAGCCATTCTATGGGAAGTCGACAACACGTTCGGCGAGCGGCATTCCTACCTTATCCCGGTGGAGACCGAGGGTGCGGCCGAGATCGTCCAGCGCTGCGACAAGGCCTTCTATGTCTCGCCCTTCATGGACATGGATCTCCGTTATGTATTCCGGGTCATTCCACCGGGCGACAAGCTGAAGATCGTTATCGATACATTTGATGATGAGGGGCCAGTCCTGACTGCGAGGCATCTGGCGCGGCGTGCCGAGCTGACCGATGGCGCGTTGCTGAAGGCTTTTGTCACCATCCCCTTTCTTACCCTCAAGGTTGTTGCCGGCATCCATTGGGAAGCACTTAAAATATGGCTCAAGGGTGTGCGGTTGAGAAAACGACCGCGTCCACCTTCTGCCCCTGTCTCCTTCATTCACCCATCACCATCGCAAATCGAGGCCAAACTTCATGACCCCGTTTGATAATCTCAACGAACTATCGCTGGAAAACACGCAGATGCGGCAACGCACCGGTCCCGAAGGCTGGCTCATGGCCAAGCTCTTGAACAACGTCTCCAAAGGCAGACTGCGCGTCATGCTGCCCGGTGGCGGCGTGATTGAGAAATCCGGGGAACATGAGGGCACCGAGGCGACGCTTGTTCTCCATCGCTGGCGCGCGCTACGGCGGCTCATCCTCAATGGCGACATCGGTTTTGCCGAGGGTTACATCGAAGACGATTGGTCCACACCGAATCTGACCGCCCTGATCCGTTTTGCGGCACAGAACAACGACGCTTTCGGGGGATCGACGCGCGGTAGCCTGCCCATGCGCCTCATCAATCGCCTTGGCCACCGGCTGAACGCCAATACAAAGCGCGGCAGCCGCCGCAACATCGAGGCCCATTACGATCTCGGCAACGAATTCTACCGGCAATGGCTCGATTCCTCGATGCTCTATTCGTCGGCGATTTTCGACGATACGACGCCGACGCTTGAGTCGGCCCAACTCAAAAAACTCAACCGCATCGTCGACAAACTGCAATTGAACGGCGGTGAGAGCGTATTGGAGATTGGCTGCGGCTGGGGCGCGCTTGCAATCCACCTCGCGACCCAGGCGGATGCCAACGTTACCGGCCTCACCCTTTCGCCCTCACAGTTGAATTGGGCAAAGGCGGCAGCGGAGAAAACCGACAAGGCTGAGCATATCGATCTCAGGCTCGAGGACTACCGCGATGTCGAAGGCAAGTTCGACCGCATCGTTTCCGTCGAGATGTTCGAAGCGGTCGGTGAGGCCTATTGGCCGAGCTATTTCGAAACACTGAAACGCTGCCTGAAACCCGGCGGGCGCGCGGTACTGCAAATCATCTCCATTGAACCTGCCCGGTTCGATAACTACCGGCGAAACGCGGACTTCATCCAGAAATACATCTTTCCGGGAGGCTTCCTGCCATCTGACGAAGCCCTTGAAAGAGCAATCGGCAGGGCGGGTCTGAGCCTCACCGATACCGAGCTTTTCGGCCAGTCCTATGCCCGCACGCTGGCGGAATGGCGCCAGCGTTTCCATGCGCGCTGGCAGACAATCTCGCTGCTGGGTTTCGATGACCGCTTCAGGCGGCTCTGGGATTATTACCTCTGCTACTGCGAAGCCGGCTTTACCGAGGGAACCATCAATGTTGGCTTCTACACGATCGAGCACAAATAAGAGGCGGGGCAACAACTGCGGAGAAAGACGATGAAAATCAATCCTTTGATAATCGCATCCGTCCTGGGTCCGATGCTTGCGGCCTCTGGTGCCGGAGCAGCCGACATCGACGGAAACTGGGCGCGCGGCGACGGCAACGCGAAAGTGCTGATCGCGCCCTGCGGCGACAATATATGCGCCACCAATACCTGGATCAAACCGGGCACGCCCGAGGAAAAGACCGGTGACCGGCTGATCATGACCATAAAGCCAGATGAAACAGGCGTCTATTCGGGCACTGCCTTCGATCCGCAACGCGACAAATCCTACAAGATAACCGTGACGGTTGATGGCAACAGCATGACCACCAAGGGCTGCATCGTCGCTGGTCTCCTGTGCAAAGGCATTACCTGGGCCCGCATCAACTAGACTCTGGAAAGGACAAACCGATGAAGACCTATATCTCAGCCTACTTCTTCACCCTCATCGCCTTTCTGGTGATCGACTTCATCTGGCTAAGCACCATGGCGTCGCGGCTTTATCGCCCGGCGATCGGCGATCTTCTGGCTGAGAACTTCCGGCTGGCCCCGGCGATCATCTTTTATCTCATCTACGCGGCAGGACTGACCTTTCTTGCGGTTCGTCCTGCCCTCATATCAGGCCAGTGGACGACCGCGTTGGTTTATGGTGCAGCCGTCGGCTTCATGGCCTATGCCACATATGATCTCACCAATCAGGCAACGTTGAAAAGCTGGTCCACGACATTGACCATCGCAGATCTTCTGTGGGGCACCTTCGTGTCCGCAGCCGCTGCCATCATCGGTTACATCGTCACCGTACGGCTGGTCGGTCCACTGCAAAATCCGGCAGGTGTGTTATGACAGTGACCATCCCTGCCGCCTGCTTCCACCCGGCCAATTTTTGGCCGGGAAGACGTGAACTTCATTTCGCGCATGCCTTGCCTTCCCACAAAGGACAACCCTATATAGGAGGCGCAAGAAGGGATGTTCGAATGCAGGGTACAGAGATAGCAACGCTCATAAACCGCGTCGGCATGGGCGACCGCTCGGCATTCGTTTCCCTCTATCAAGCCACCAGCCCGAAGCTTTATGCGATCTGCCTGAAAATCCTGCGTGACAGGACCGAAGCCGAAGAAGCGCTTCAGGAAGTCTATATCAAGATCTGGCAAAGAGCCCTCACATTTGCAGCAAGCGCCGGCACACCGTCGACGTGGCTCGCCGCAATCGCCCGCAACCATGCGATCGATACGATCAGGGCGCGCAAACCCGTGGGCGACGACATTGACGAAGCCTATGACCTTGCCGATGACAGCATCCGCAATCCGGAGCAGCAGGTCGTTCTGGCCGATGAGGGTCGCAGGATCGACAATTGCATGCAGGAACTTGAAACGGTTCATGCGCAGGCGGTGCGTCGTGCCTATATCGAAGGGCTGAGCTATATCGAACTCGCCAAAGAATTGCGGGTGCCACTCAACACGGTCAGAACCTGGCTGCGGCGAAGCCTTCTCAAACTCAGAGAGTGCATGCAGCGATGACCACGAGCGAAAACAGCGAGGGCATGCATTCGCGCGACGAAATCCTCGCTGGCGAATATGTGCTCGGCGTGCTGCCGTTTGAAAAGCGTCGTGAGGTCGAGCGGCGCATGCAGGACGACAGGGTCTTCGCGCAGCTGGTCCACCGTTGGGAAAGCGAATTTTCAGACTTCAACGTGGATTATGAAGAACAGGCGCCGAGTGCGGCCATTCTCGCCCGCATTGAAGAACGCCTGTTCGGCAGCAAGACCAGCAACGCCAATGGCAGCCTGTGGAGTTCCGCATCCTTCTGGCGATGGATATCGGTCGTCACGAGCGCGACTGCCGTTGCGGCAATCGTTTACGCCGCATTTCCCGAAAAATGGCAGGGCACAGCTCCGCTGGTAGCCGAACTTTCGACAACGGACAGCCAGGTCAACCTGCTTGCATCCTATGATGCAGAGACCGGCAGGATGCACATTATACCGGTTGCGACCGGCAAGGCCGATGAGAAATCACTGGAACTGTGGCTCGTGATGGATGGCGGCAAGACCCGTTCGCTCGGTGTCTTCCAGCCCGGAACGAATGGCGATCTCATTATCCCGGCGGATATGCGTAACAACATTTCGGAAGGCACGACCTTCGCGATCAGCGTGGAACCCTTCGGTGGCTCACCAACTGGTCAGGCAACCGGCCCTGTTATCGCGATCGGCACCGCACGAAGGCAGCTTTAAGGCGTCACGCCTTCATGCGCTTTTGCCAACTGCTGAAACATGATTTCAGTCTGCGCACCGTCTAGTGGTTGCGCAATAGTCGAGCATTGCCAGCGCGTTCTTTATTGCGGCACCGGAGGCCGTATTGTCGAAAACGCACCAGGATTCGGCGGAAAGGCGTTTTCTAAACGAGAGGATTTCGGCGGCGCTGTAGTCGGAATAATAAATCCGGGGAGCGCCGTGCAGCCGGACATATTTGGGCGGCTCGGAGAAATCACTGGCCGGCCAGACCGGTGCAGGATTGGCCAGCACACGATCAATGGCATAGCGTTGCAGAACCTCTTGCGCTGAATGCGTAGCCCAACTTGTGTGACGCGGTTCGAGTACGAGCATGCCGGAAAAGGTCTGACGCATAGCGTCTAACGCGGCCTCCGCGTCGGAGACATCAAATGTGAGATTGGGTGGCAACTGGCACAATAAGGGTCCAAGCTTGCCATCCAGCGCCGCAAGTTCCCCAACAAATGCCTTGAAGACTTGTCCGATTTCCCGCAACCGGCGCTCATGCGTGATCTCGCGCGGCAGCTTCACGGCGAAGCGGAAGTCATCGGGCACCGAATTTGCCCAACGCTCGAACGTCGTTGGCCGGTGGTGGCGATAAAAGGTGGAGTTGATCTCGACGCCGTTGAATACGGCAGCATATCGGCTAAGCCCACTTCCCGTTTCGGGAAAACGGTGCGCCACAGTCTTGGGGATCGACCATCCAGCTGTTGCAATGACCGGCACTTTCACCTGCCCCGAGGCTATCAAAGAGAAGGCCGGCACATGCCGACCTTCCCTGTTTCTAACGCTTAGCGTCTGTAACGCAGACGTTCCTGTTCTATTTCAGTGGGCTCATAAGGATCGAGCGTGTCGTCAAACCGTGACCAACCGTCTTCGGCATAGGCCGCGCGCCGCTTGTCCGGATCAACCCAGTTGGACTGGCGCAGGACTTCTTCGGCGTCCGTGTAAAGGCTGTCCTCGACCTTCGCGGTCACGAGCGTGCCACCCCGGCGAACGCCTTCTGCGTAAACATGGGCATGGTCTTCAGAAACGCCGGCGTCCGTCAGCGCGCCGATAAGGCCGCCGGCGGCACCGCCTGCAACTGCACCGGCAACAGCGCCTGCAGCCGTCGCAGCAAGCCAGCCTGCCGCAACCACCGGTCCGACGCCGGGAATTGCCATGATGCCAAGGCCTGTCAACAGGCCGCCAACACCACCGACAGCAGCGCCGATGCCGGCACCCGTGCCTGCGCCTTCAGCAGCTTTTGAATCATTGCCATGGCGTTCGTCTGCATTGTTGGAAACAATGCTGATATCTTTAGACGGGACGCCGCGTTGTTCCAGTGCAGTAACGGCGGCGCTGGCATCGGAGTAGTCGTCGAAAAGTCCGGTAACGGTCTTCATAGGATTCTCCCAAAGATTGAATTAGTTAGCGACAATATTGCCCTGATAGTCGAGCGCCACGTTTACAGACTTGCCGTCCTTCGAGGCCTTGGCCTGCCACACGCCCTTGTCGTTGAGCGTAAGACCGGTCACTTCGGCATATCCGGCGTCCATAAGGCGTTTATTCGCCTGTTCCTCGGTAAAGCTGTTTGCGCCTTCCACAGGCGCAGTCGCATTCTTGGTGTCTGGCGTAGCGACGGCAGGCTTGCTGCCATCGGTGGCTGGAGCGGTGGACGTCTGAGCGAAGGCGCCAAGGGTCGACGCGCCGAGAAGCGCGGCGGCTAAAAGAAGCTTTTTCATGATTTTTCCTCGTTGTAGCCTTCAGTGCAGGCTCGACAGGGAAACAACATGTCGGGCCTCATGGTTCCGCCAATCTGAAAATAGAATTTGCAGACCTTGCAGTTCCATCATCGTCGAAACGCCACAGAACTATCTCTGCCGGATGAGGAACGTCCGCCTATTCAACCGGTTACTGGCATCGCTGCGATGCCACCGCAGACCGGAGTGTGAATTCTTTTCCGGGAGCAGGAACATCGTCTCCACTCAGGGGTTGTCCAGTTACATCATTCAAAGTTGATCGGATTCCCACATGCCTGCGGAAACTACATTGCATGACCTGTTCCTCGATACGCTCAAGGACATCTGTCTCGCCGAACAACAAGTGCTGAAGGCTCTGCCGAGGACCGTGCGGGGACCCTTCCAAGCTTAGGCCGCCTTTTAGGGCGGCTTTTTCATTTCCGGGTCGGATAGGCCCCTTCCAATTCAGGAGCCACACCATGGCCAAGACCACCTCCACATCACCAAGCGACAAGACCGAAACCGTGACGATCCATGACCAGAAGCTGGAGCGCGGTGCTGGCGGCGAGCTGCATCAGACAGCCGAAAACGACGCGCCGGTGCTGACGACCGCTCAAGGGGGGCCGGTCGCGGACGACCAGAATTCTCTAAGGGTCGGGCCGCGCGGGCCGCTCGTCGTTGATGATTTCCATTTCCGCGAAAAGATCTTTCATTTCGACCATGAGCGTATTCCCGAGCGCGTCGTGCATGCGCGCGGTTACGGCGCGCATGGCTTCTTCGAGACCTACGAGTCCTTCTCCGCATACACAAAGGCGGATTTCCTGCAGCGCGCCGGGGAAAAGACACCAGCCTTCGTCCGTTTCTCGACGGTTGCGGGCAACAAGGGCTCAGCTGACCTTGCGCGCGACGTGCGCGGTTTCGCAGTGAAGCTCTATACACAGGAAGGCAACTGGGATCTCGTCGGCAATAATATTCCTGTCTTCTTTATTCAGGACGCCATCAAGTTTCCCGACCTGATCCACGCCGCCAAGCAGGAACCTGACCGGGCTTTTCCGCAGGCGCAGACGGCCCATGATAATTTCTGGGACTTCATCAGCCTGACGCCGGAAAGCATGCACATGGTCATGTGGGCCATGTCGGATCGTACGATACCGCGGTCTTTCCGCTTTATGGAGGGTTTCGGCGTTCATACCTTCCGTCTGGTCAATGCCAAGGATGAATCGACCTTCGTCAAGTTCCACTGGAAGCCGAAGCTCGGGCTTCAATCGGTCGCCTGGAACGAGGCGGTCAAGATCAATGGCGCCGATCCCGATTTCCATCGCCGCGATCTGTGGCAGGCGATCCAGTCCGGCAACTTCCCGGAATGGGAATTGCAGGTGCAGCTCTTCGATCAGGAGTTTGCCGACAGCTTCGATTTCGATGTGCTCGATCCGACAAAGATCATCCCCGAGGAAATCCTGAAGCCGCAGCCGGTCGGACGACTGGTGCTCGACCGTATGCCCGACAACTTCTTTGCCGAGACCGAGCAGGTTGCGTTCATGACGCAGAACGTGCCGCCGGGTATCGACTTCAGCAATGATCCGCTGTTGCAGGGTCGCAACTTTTCCTATCTCGACACCCAGCTGAAACGCCTTGGCGGGCCAAACTTCACCCATCTGCCGATCAATGCACCGAAGTGTCCCTTCGCGCATTTCCAGCAGGATGGCCACATGGCCATGCGCAATCCTGTTGGCAGGGTGAATTACCAGCCGAACTCGTTCGGTGAAGGCCCGAGAGAGTCGCCGAGCCGGGGCTATCGTCATTTTCCGGCAGAAGAACAGGGGATCAAGGCGCGGCTGCGCCCCGAGAGCTTTGCCGACCACTACAGCCAGGCACGGCAATTCTACATCAGCCAGACCCCGCCAGAACAGCGTCATATCGCGGCAGCCCTGACATTTGAACTGAGCAAGGTGGAAACAGCCGTGATCCGCGAACGCATGGTGTCGCATCTCTTGAACATCGACGAAACGCTGGCAAACACTGTCGCGCAGAAGCTAGGTTTCAAGTCTATGCCGAAGCCGGCGGATGCCGCCATGCCGACACGTCAGGATCTGGAACCCTCGCCGGCGCTCAGCATCGTTGAGCGTGGTCCGAAACGCTTCGAAGGCCGCAAGCTTGGTATACTCGTCACCGACGGTGTCGATCCTAAATTGCTGAACGGCCTGATGTCGGCGATTACCAAGGAAAAAGCCGTCTGCGAATTGATAGCCCCGAAGGTCGGTGGCGTCACCGCCTCAGACGGGAGCTGGTTTGCGGCCCATCACATGATCGACGGCGGGCCATCGGTTCTCTTCGATGCAGTTGCACTGTTGACTTCTGCCGAGGGGATAGACGATCTGGTCAACGAGGCGACGGCGCGTGACTTCGTGGCCGACGCTTTCCAGCACTGCAAGTTCATAGGTTACGACCAGTCGGCGCTGCCATTGCTGGAAAAGGCCGGTATCGCAGGCGATCTTGACGAGGGCACGATTATCCTCCCAGGTGAGGAAGGCCTCGCTGGCTTCGTGTCGAACCTTGGCAAGCTGCGTGTTTGGGGACGGGAACCTTCCGTAAAACTCGGCAAGGCGTCACCGCCAGTAAAGTGAAATCACAGGCGGGCGCGGCTACAATGCCGCGCCTTGATGATGCATGATCGCCCGCCCGAGGGCGTGAAATCGTTTCAGCGTGAACAACATCAAGATGGCTCATAAAGGATGTACTGAATGAAGATTCGCGCCGGGTTCGATATTGCTTATGAATGCGAGAATGAGACGGCAATGCTGCTTGTTCTCAATCTCCACCCCAGCCGGCGCGCAGACCTGCTCACCGAACAGGTGCTGACCTTCGACAGGCCAATCGAGGCCTGGGGTTATATGGATATCTTCGGGAACGCCTGCAGCCGCATAACCGCACCGCCAGGTGTGACGACGATCTCGACGCGGTTCGACATATATGACGGCGGCCTGCCAGATCCCGTTCCTGAAAACGCTTTCCAGCACGATATCAAGGATTTACCAGACGATGTTCTAGTATTTCTGCTGGGCAGCCGTTACTGCGATACCGACCGCCTGGCGGACTTCGCCTGGAAAAACTTCTCGGCAACACCGCTCGGCTGGCCCCGTGTGCAGGCGATCCTCGATTTTGTGCATTCCCATATTGTCTTCAACTACGAGAAAGCCGATCCGCTCAGGACCGCATATGGCGGCTTCATCGACCGGACCGGGGTTTGCCGCGATTTCGCACATCTTGCGATCACACTCTGCCGTTGCATGAATATCCCCGCTCGCTATTGCACCGGCTATCTCGGTGATATCGGCGTGCCGAAAGACCCCAACCCGATGGATTTCAGCGCCTGGTTCGAAGTCTATCTCAGCGGCCGCTGGTATACGGTCGATGCCCGTCACAACAGGCCTCGCATCGGACGCATCTTGATGGCGACAGGACGAGATGCGACCGACGTCGCCCTGTCCACCGCCTTCGGGCCGGCTATCCTGAAGCGGTTCGAAGTCATTACGGAAGAACTGGCCGGATAGCGACGGGTAGCGTCAAGACGCTCAGGTCTCGCTCAACCTAGACCGACGCGACCTGAATGACCTCGGGAGCGGAGCCGTGTGTCGACTTGTTCTTACGGTGAAAGGCGATGAATTCATCGGTTGGAAGCGGCCCCTGTTGAAGTTCAGTCCCGGTGCGATTACGATGCGAAAACAAAGCGTTCCAGTTTGCCGAGCGTCTGCTGACCCAGTTCGATAGCCCCAAAACCCTTCGCGTCCTGGAACTCGGCTTCCGTGCTGAACACCATGCCGAGCACGTCCTTCGTCGCGCCGTCCTGATCCTCGAACGAAGCCCAGGCGTCGGCATGTTTCGGCCCGTTTTCGCCCCAGAGCAGCGTGTAGCCGATCCTCTCCTCAGGCCTGACCTCGATATATCGATGATGGTTCGGGAAGACAGTGCCGTCAGGTCCGATCATGTCGAACACCCACTCGCCGCCGGTTCGCAGATCGATCCTCTTCGTGCGACACGAAAACCCTTCCGGTCCCCACCATTGCGGCAGCGTCTCGGAATTCATCCAGGCCTTCCAGACGATGTTGCGCGGCGCCCTTATCGTTCGCTCCAGCACCATTGTTCGTCTGGCCACCTCGGCCAGATTGTTAAGACCGGCACCGAAGCCCTGCCGGTAACCCGCCTGCATATCCGCAGCCAATGAGGAAAGCTGCACGGTTACGACAACGCGACTGCCCTGCTCCGTCGCCGAAAAATCAGCGGTCACCAGCGCCGCAGACTGCGTCACGTCACCGGACGACACCACCTCGTAATTGACGCTGCGCAAGGCTGGCTGCAATTCCAGCCACCCGCATTCGCAGCGAATATCCGGCTGCCCATCGACCTTGCAGAGCGAAACTTCGCGTCCGCCAACTCTGGTATCGGCTTCCAGAAACTCCACGGTCACGGCGGGCGTGGGCGCTGCCCAGACAGCCCGCGCGGCAGGCGACGTCCACACTTGCCAGAGGACCGACAATGGAACAGCGACCACCCTTTCGAAGCTCAGTGTTGCAAAGCGGCCATCGCCAAGATGGGGTTCAGCACGGGTGCCGTCCTGATTGAGTTTCGACATCATTCCGTGCGCTCCTTCGCAGCCTGCATTGCAAATGCCTCCAACCGGTCGAGCCGGCTCTCCCAAATGGCCCGCTGTTCATCAAGCCAGGTTCGCACCGGCTCCAGAGCCTCGGGCACGATAGCGCAGGTGCGCACCCGCCCATCCTTTGAGGTGCGGATAAGCCCCGCCTCCTCCAGTACCGAAAGATGCCGCATCACAGTCGGCAGACGCAGCCCCGTGGGAGCGGACAATTCCATGACGCGGGCAGGCCCTTGCGCGAGCTTCGTCAGAACAGACCGGCGCGTCGGATCGGCCAGAGCCTGAAAGATCAGCGATAGTTCGGGCGAATGCTTAGTCATATTGCTAACTATCATGTAGTACGGCTCTAACGCAAGGGAAACTTCGTCGATTAGCTAAGTGTTTGACTGTGAGCATTTGTTGGCCGCCGCGCAAAAGAAAAACGCCGGAGCATTGCCCCGGCGTTTCATTTTTTAAGCCACCAGACCCTTGGTCAGTTCCAGCGCCTGCCGCTCGAATAGCCGGCGATAGATGCCGTCGTTCAGACGGATCAGCGCCTGGTGGTCGCCCTCTTCGACAATCTTGCCCTTGTCGAACACCAGCAGACGGTCAAGCGCCCGCACGGTGGAAAGCCGGTGCGCAATGACCAGCGTGGTGCGGCCATCCATCAGGCGTTCCATGGCCTCCTGGATCTGCACTTCGCTTTCGCTGTCGAGGCTCGATGTCGCCTCGTCCAGAATCAGCACCGGTGCATCTGCGAGGAAGGCACGGGCAATGGCGACACGCTGCCGCTCCCCGCCAGACAATTTCACGCCGCGCTCACCCACCATCGTCTCATAGCCCTTGGGAAGGGACTTGATGAAGTCATGGGCGCTTGCCTGCCTCGCCGCCTGCTCGATCTCACGCCGCGAGGCGCTCGGCCGGCCATAGGCGATGTTTTCCGCCAGCGTGCGGTGGAACAGGATGGGTTCCTGCTGCACGATGGCGATCTGGCTGCGCAGGTTTGCCTGCCTGGCCTTGGCGATGTCCTGGCCGTCAATGCGGATCGAGCCGGAATTCACATCGTAAAGCCGCTGGATAAGCTTGACGAATGTCGTCTTTCCCGACCCCGAATGCCCGACCAGCCCCACACGCTCACCCGACCTGATGGTGACTGAAAAGTCCTCATAGAGCGGGCTGGGATGCGCGCCATATTGAAAAGTGACGTTGTCAAAAACGATTTCGCCCTTCTCTATCCTGATCGGCCTGGCATCCGGCCTGTCTTCGACACCCAAAGGCATCTTGTCGAGCAACACCAACTCTTCCATGTCGTTGACGGCGCGTTGCAGGTTACGGATGTGTTGACCGACATCACGCAGATAGCCCTGCAGGACGAAGAACATCGCCAGCACGAAGGTGATGTCGCCCGGCGTCGCCAGTCCCTGCTGCCACATGACAAGGCCTGTTCCCAGAATACCGGCCTGCATGGACACCATCATGAAGCCCTGGATCGTGCCGTTCAGCGTGCCGCGTTTCCATGTCCTTCGCGTACGGTTGTCCCATTTGGCCAGCACATGGCGCAACCGCGCCTCTTCGCGAGTCTCGGCGCCAAAAGCTTTCACCACCGAATTGCAGCTGACGGCATCTGCCAGCGCGCCACCAAGCTTGGTATCCCAGGCGTTTGCAAGTCTTGCCGCCGGCGATACAAAGCCCATGGAGAGCACCACGGTGACGCCGACATAGATCAGCGACCCCGTGCCCACGATTAAGCCCATGATCGGCCAGTAACTGCCCAGTACGATGGTGGCGCCCACCAGCATGACGATGGAGGGCAACAGGGCGATAAGAAGCACGTCATTGAGTGAATCAAGCGCCCACATGCCACGCGTGATCTTTCGAACCGTTGAACCGGCAAAGCTGTTGGCGTGCCAGTCGGTTGAGAACCGCTGCACCCGGTAGAAACCGTTATTCGCCACATCCGCCATGGTTTTCAGCGTCAGCCTGATGATGCCGTTAAACACGAACCAGCGCAGGACTACGCTGGTCAAGCCCAGCGCCACGACGACGACAAAGGCGCGCAGCGCCCGGTCAGCCCCGTTGCCGCCGGCAATGGCATCGACGATCTGGCCGGAGAAAACCGGCACCATGACTTCGGCCAGCGTGCTGGCAATCACCAGCACAACAATAAAGCCCACCAATGCCCGCCGGTGGGTCCAATGGTGGAAAACAAAGCCGAGCACATGGCGATAGGCATCGGCGCGGAAATCGAGCTTCTTGCGAGACATTTTAACCAGCACGGCGCCATGCGTTCGGCAACCGGTCCTCAAAAACGGAAGTTGGATGGCACAGCCCGGGCGGAAAACAAAATGATCCCGTCAGATCAATCGGGCTATGAAGGAAAACAAAACCGCATGTGGGGCGCGCTCGGGGCGGGCCACGAATGGAAATGACCTAGTGTCGGTTCATTCCACGCGGGAGGAACTTGATGAATGATGATGTCATGCAACGCCTCCCTATGTTCGATCTGACGCGGTGAGAAATTTGTACCTGAGCTGTTCGCCGTTGCCAACCGGGTAATTGCAACCTTATGGCAAGTGATGCGAAAACGACACATCAGCTGGTGTGACGGCAACGAACGTGGCCGATGCCAATGAAAGCTTCGGCCACGTTTTTTTTGCGTAGTGGCGCTTCCCGCCGCACCCAGGCTCCGGTGCGCGGCGAGAACATATCTGGTCAATCCATCTGGACGTTTGCGTTCTTGACGACCGGTTCCCACTTGGCGATTTCGGCCGCAACGTGGCTTTTCAGCTCATCGGGCGAAGAGCCGACGATCTTGGCGCTGAATTCGGCCATGCGGGCCGCCACACCCGGATCGGCAAGCGCTTTCTTGGCCGCCGCATTCAGTGTGTCCACCACATCGGCCGGCGTGCCGGCAGGCGCAAACAGCGCGTTCCACGTGTAGGTTTCATAACCGGGTACGGTTTCGGCAATGGTCGGCAGATTCGGGAATGATGACGCCCGCTCGGCAGTCGTTACGCCAAGCGCCCGCAATGTGCCGGATTTTATGTGGCCGGACGACGACGGCAGATTGTCGAACATGATCGAAATCTGGTTGCCGAGAAGATCGTTGAGCGCGGGGCCGGCACCTTTATAGGGAACGTGCTGCATGCTCACACCGGTCATGCTCTTGAACAATTCCCCTGAAAGATGCAGCGGCGTGCCATTGCCGGACGAGGCATAGGCATATTTGTCGGGTTCGGCTTTCAGAAGCGCGATCAATTCCGCGACGCTGTTGACGTTCAGCTTCGGATTGACAACAAGCACATTGGGAACCACGACCAGAAGCGAGACCGGGGCAAAATCCTTTTGCGGATCGTAAGGCTTTGTCTTGAGAATGAGCGGGTTCAAGGCATGGGTAGCAACGGTGCCCATCAGGATCGTGTAACCGTCAGGCTCTGCGCGTGCGACACGGTCGGCACCGAGATTACCGCCTGCACCGGCAACATTTTCAACGACGATCTGGTGACCAAGCTCATCACCCATTTTCTGTGCGATGACGCGCGCAACCACATCGGTTGAGCCACCTGCCGCAAAGGGAACGACCAGCGTAATCGTTCGATCAGGAAAACCCTGCGCGCTCGCCGTCAGTCCCATCATGCAAAAAGAAGCAGCCGTAGCCGCAAGTTTCAACACCATACGCCGTTTCAAAGACCGGTAATTCATGAACCCTCCTGTAGAATGGCCTCCCCGCCATCAGCGCATAGTAGCTCAAATGGACTTGAGAGCAAGCAACCGGCATCGCAAACCATGCGCGAAGGCCATGCGACACGCCTACCCTGCAACGCTTGGCGGAACCGCGCGTTATAGCGGGCACAAAGCATTGAAATACCGGGGGCAACATGGACGACAACGTAAACATTCCCAAGATCAACCGGCTCGTGTTGCAAAACCTCATAGCTGGCCTCAGCGACGGGTTGATCCTGCTCGAAAACGACGGAACGATAGCCTGGGCCAACAAGGCCGCCCTTCAGATGCACCGTATAGAAGCGATGCCTGAGCTTGGGGAGGATGCCGCTGCCTATCGGCGAAATTTCACGCTTCGATACCGCAACAACCACCTGCTCGACGAGGGGCAATATCCGCTTGAACGGCTTCTGGCGGGCGAGACCTTCGAAGATGTGACGGTAGAGATATCGCCAAGCGGCGATGAAGCGGAATGCTGGGTCCACACGGTGCGCGGGCTCGTTCTTGAAGATGCTGGCGCAAAACCGGATGTTCTGGTCCTGATCATCCGGGACGAAACGCCGCGTTTCGAGGCGGAGGCGCGCTTCGAGAGCGCCTTCAATGCCAATCCGGCGCCGGGACTGATATGCCGGCTGGAGGACAAGCGTTTCATCCGCGTCAATCAGGGTTTCCTTGAGATGACCGGGTTCAGCCGTGAAGAGATCATCGGCATCAGTGTCGAGGAACTCGGACTGTTTTCCGAGTGCGATACAGGCGAGGACGCCCTGAAAAAGCTGGAGGATGGCCGGCTCATCCGTCAGCGCGAGGCGCTCATTCCCATCCCCGGCGGCGACAGGCTGGTTATCGTGGCCGGCGAAACGATCGCCGTTGCCGAAGAACCCTGCATGCTGTTCACCTTCGCCGATCTGGACGGCCGCCGCAAAGCCCAGAACGCCCTGCGACAGAGCGAGGAGCGCTTCTTCAAGTCCTTTCGCCTGTCGCCTGTCCCGGCAGCGATTTCGAGGCTGGACGACTTCGTGCTGATGGAAGTCAATGACGCTTTTCTGGTCCTGTGCGGACGCAACGAGGCCGAAGTCGTGGGCAAGACGGCCAGCGAATTGCGGCTGTGGGAGGACGCGGGCGCGCGCCGCGATCTCGAAAAGCGGCTGAAGGACAACATCCCCATCCGCGATGAGAACATGCGCATGAATCTTTCCGGTGGCGGTTTGGCCGAATGCATCGTTTCCGCCGAACGCGCCGAGATCAACGATCAGCTCTGTGTCATCTGGGCGATACAGGACGTGACTGAGCGGCGTAGAACCGAGAACGAACTGATTGAAGCGATCGAAAGCGTCATGACCGATACATCGTGGTTCAGCCGGACGGTTGTCGAGCGGCTGGCGGGGCTGCGGCAGAACTCCCGCGGCACAACGTCTTCAGCCTCCCTCAAGGATCTCACCGAGCGCGAGGAGCAAATCCTGTCACTGATCTGCGATGGATGCAGCGACAAGGAAATGAGCGACAGGCTGAACCTGTCCAAGCATACGATCCGCAACCATATCGCCTCACTCTACGGCAAGATCGGTGTCAACCGCCGCACCGCCGCCGTGATCTGGGCACGCGAGCGCGGTTTTACCGGCCATAGGGAAAAATAACCGCAGCCGAACGCGAAAATAGGTCAGTTTGTACCAGTTCAACTAGTAGCTATTGCTCTGCAAACTGTGATTTTTCCGAACTACCTTACCATCATGCCGCTACCAACAGCGGCACCCTCTAACGATGGAAGGAGTTCGTCATGGACAATAACCGTATCGAAGGTATCGCCCGTCAAGCCAAGGGCACCATCAAGGAAGCAGCCGGCAAGATCACCGGCAACGACAAGCTTCAGGCAGAAGGCAAGGCCGAGAAACTGGCTGGCCAGGCGCAGGAGAAGCTCGGACAGGCAAAGGACGCCGTCAACAAAGTTCTCAAGTGAACCATCTATGTTCAAGGCAGGAGGTTTCACGATGATGCTCTCGTGCGATGCAAACCAGGTGTCAAGCTGCGATCCCCAGGAGATCAGCCTGTGCGCCGCGTTGCAAGCCGTGATCGCCTATGCGGACGGGCAGGAAAAAAGCTCGATCTCCGTCACCTCCGTGGAGGGCCGTATCGTGCTCTCCGGCGAGGTGGAAACACTCTCTGCCTTCGAACATGCGGTCATCATCGCAGAATGTTTCGCGTCGCGGCCCATCATCGCCGATCTGGCGATACGGCAGCGGCCTTGCACCTATCTGGAGACGCCGTCCCGGCGCATCCATCTAGCGAATAACAACAGGAGTGAAAAACAATGAAGACATTCGTTCTCGCAACCGCGATTGCAACCCTGGCCCTTGCCCCGATTGCTTCAGCCGAAACGAAGCACAATGCAAAGCGCCCCATGGAAACCGCGCAGAAGGAACGCGTCGGCACCCTGTCGTGCGAAATTGCCGGCGGCGTCGGCCTTGTGGTCGGCTCCAGCAAGAGCGTGGCCTGCGAGTTTCGCCAGCGCTCCGGCAAGACCGAGCGTTATACCGGCACGATCGGCAAGCTCGGTCTCGATATCGGCGTAACCGGCAAGACCTATATGAGCTGGATCGTGCTGAACACCGCAGCCAGCCGCGTGGGTGACGGTGCGTTGAGCGGCAACTATGTTGGTGCCTCCGCTGCCGCATCGGTCGGCGTGGGCTTGGGCGCCAATGCACTGATCGGCGGCAATGCCAAGAACTTCGCGCTTCAGCCGCTCAGCGCCGAAGTCGGCACCGGCGTTAACATCGCTGCGGGTGTCTCGCGTCTGCAGTTGAAGCGTGCGGGCTAAACCTTAAAAAAACCGGCGGCGCGGGCTCGGGACGGTTATCGTCTTCGAGCCCGCGCCGTCTGGCGCAGATCAGGCCCCAATATCAGGGTTTGGGGTGAGGCATCATCTCGCCCATCGGGCCGTCGCCTTTTGGCCCGCGCATCATATCCTCTTTAGGACCATGATGCGGCGGACGGCCTGCCGGTCCAAGTGCCTCGATAGTGCCATCCTGACGGACGACATAGCTTGCCCGCAGGACACCCCTGTCGAAACGGCCCTGAACGCTGACCGCTTCATCGACAGTCACGACCTTCCCATTATCGCCCTCGGGGCCGGTATCGATGAGTGCGCGGCCGCTATCATCCTGAACGATGAACTTGTTGCCGAAAATCTCGGCGACCTTGCCCTTCAGGGTCACGAGATTTCCTTCCTTGACGGTGGAAATGGCAACGGGTGTCATCGGCGCCATCTCGGGTGTCGGGCGTGTCAGCTTCACCGCACCGGCTCCGGCAGCGGCTCCAACGGCCAGCATGGCAACGGCCGCAAAGGCGAACGCGGCGGTTTTACGGCGATGTTTCCGGTGCGGCGGCACGGGAGTGTCAGAAGTGGCCTTCGGTGCTGCGATTTCGTTATTCTCTTCAGAGTGGGACATGATGGTCTCCTGTTTGATTGACAGGGCCTTTTTACCTGCCAGGCACCACCAGCAGCCTGAACCTTGTGGTTCAGGTTGAGTTAAGCCTTCCGGGCCTAGTTAAAACACCGCCCACGAAACCGAAACGGCAGGACCATGCGCATACTTCTCGTTGAAGACGATACCGATCTTTCCCGGCGCATCGCAGCCAGCCTGCGGGCGGAAAATTTTGTCGTCGACATCGCGCAGAATGGCGAGGATGCCGAACATGCCGGGCTTACCGAACTTTACGACGTGGCCGTTCTCGATCTGGGATTACCGAAAATCGATGGCGTATCGGTTCTGAAATCATGGCGGTCGGCGCAGCGGAACCTGCCCGTACTCGTTTTGACCGCGCGTGACGGATGGCCGGACAAGGTGGCGAGTTTCAAAGCTGGAGCAGACGATTTTCTCACCAAGCCGTTCAAGGTAGAAGAACTGGTGCTGCGGCTGCGTGCACTCGTTCGCCGCGCCACCGGCCACGCCGCCTCCGCCATCACCTGCGGTTCGCTCATCTTCGATGCGCAGCTCGGAACCTTCGAACAGGACGGCTTGCCGTTGAAGCTGACCGCGCTGGAGTGGCGGGTCCTCTCCTGCCTCATCCTGCGCAAGGAAGTGGTGGTCGACCGCCGCGAACTCATCGAACGGGTCTATGAGGGCGATGCGGAAGTGGATTCCAATTCCATCGAAGTGATCATTGCCCGCCTGCGGCGCAAGATCGGTGCCGGGCATATAGAGACCGTTCGCGGGCGCGGTTACATGCTGAAGGCAGAGCCATGAGGGAATTTTCGGCCATTCCGGGTTCGTCGATCTCGCGCCGCCTCACGGTTTTTTCCGTGGTTTTCGTCACCGCGACCGTGATCGTCGCCTCCATCATACTCTATCTCATCGTTGCCGCCGTGGTGCGTGAACAGATCGACCAACGGCTCGACACGCAGATAGAGGGATTGCGGAGCGCGCTCTCCGGCAGCGCAAGCGGCGGCGTGACACTCAACGCCGCGCTGGACGGCCCGCCATTCGACAGGCGCGGCTCCGGCTGGTACTGGCAGATCACCGGCGAGGGCGTAGCTATCGTCTCTCGGTCGCTCGCGGGGCAAACCATAACCAACCCGCCCTCCCCGTTCGAATGGCGCAAAATGATGGGCCACGGCCCTCGTCCCGGCGCGAATGCCGATTTTCACGGCGAGAAGCTCTATCTCAGATCCATTCAAACCATGGTCGGACAGCGCCTCGTCGAAATCACTGCCACTGCGCCGCAATTCGCGCTGGTTGCACCCGCCCGCAGCGCGCTTCTGTGGTTGATACCTGCCATGACCCTCTTGGGCGCGAGCCTCGTCGGCGGTATTTTCCTGCAGGTCAGATATGGTCTGCGACCACTGCGGCAACTCACCGCCGATATTTCCTCGATTGCGGCAGGCACACTCGACAGGTTGCCGGAGGCGGATGTCGAGGAACTGCGTCCAGCCTCGGGCGAAATCAACCGTCTCGTGGAGCAGAATAGCGAGAGGCTTGCGGAAACACGTCTGCACTTTGCAAATCTCGCCCATGGTCTGAAAACCCCTGTGACAAGCCTCTACCTTGCGCTCAACGAAACCAACGACCCGGATCGCGAAATGCGTGCGCTTGTGGACAGGATCGACCAGCGCATCCGCCACCATCTGGCAAGAGCCCGCAAGACCGCAGCAGGCGGCACGGCCACGGTGACCGCCCTCAAACCGAGGATAGACGATATCGTTGATATCATGTCGCGTATTCATGCCGACCGGGGGATTGTCGCTACAGTCGATGTGGACCCCGAGTTTCTATTGCAGGTCACGCCTGAGGATCTGGACGAGATCGTTGGCAATATCATCGACAACGCATTCAAATGGGCCAAAAGCGCGGTTTGTATTTCCGCGAAAAAGACCGGACGCGACGTTTGGATCGTGATCTCGGACGATGGACAGGGCATCGAGGATGCCCGCATTTCCGAGGCTTTCCAGCCGGGCAGACGCATGGACGAGACCGTTCCGGGTGACGGCTTCGGTCTTACCATCGTCAAGGAACTTGTCGAGCTTCATGGCGGCAGCATCAGGCTGGAGCGCGGCGAAAATGGCGGACTTACCTGTTCGCTGACCCTGCCGGCAGGATCTTGAGGAAAGCCCGCCTTTCCCTTTGTTGACCCTGCTGCACAGCAGCGGTAAATACAGGTTTCGAAAGCAGGGAGATTTATGCGCAGAGGTTGAAAATCTGACCGCTCATCGCGGTTTCAGCCGGCTCTGAAAACGGAGCTGACCCTTTGGCATGTCTAATTCTGCGGAATTTCCATGAATATCAAATCTATCGACATCCGGCCCTTTGACGCGGCAGCGGATACGCAAATCCTGTCACGCATCTGGCTCGATGCCTCGCTGCTGGCACATCCCTTTATCGGCACGCAGCGTTTGCGCGAGCAGCAAAGACTGATCGAAGATACCTATCTGCCGTTATCGGAGACTTTCGTCGCGGCGCAGGCCGGTAACCCTGTCGGCTTCATCAGCCTGCTCGACAGTTTCATCGGAGGCCTGTTCGTCGCACCGGCACAACAGGGCAAGGGTATCGGGCGCAGGCTCATCGCCCACGCGCTTGATCTCAAGGGTGAATTGTCGCTTGAGGTCTATACCGCCAATGAGCAGGCGATGCGGTTTTACCGTTCGCACGGCTTCCTTGAAGTCTCGCGCAGGTCGACTGACGATGACGGCCTGCCCTTCGAGAATGCCCGCCTGTCAATCAAGGCCTGAAAACAAATCCGGGCAGCCACAGGGCTGCCCGGACCATCTGATGTTTGTTGCAATCAGCCAAACAGCACAAGGCTGCTTTTGACCGTGACCCACACGCCCCAGAGAAGTGGTATGCCGACGGCTGCCCAGGCGAGTGCGGCCTTGGCGTCCAAGCCACCCCTGCCGATACCGAAGGAACCGGTGGGCCCTGCATTGGCGGCTGCAGTCTTGGCCTGAAGTGTCGCAACCTCCGCATCCGACATGAACCATTTCTCCGGCAACGGCCGGACAAACGCGTTGGCGATGAGGCCGATCGCGAGCATCCCCGCCAGGATGTACATGGTGCTGGTATAGAGTGCGGGACCCGGTGCGACACCGGCCGCAATCTGTGCCTCGCGGATGTAATTCACGACAACAGGCCCGGCGACACCCGCCGTTGCCCATGCCGTCAGCAGACGGCCATGGATCGCGCCGACGAACTGTGTGCCGAAGATGTCGGCAAGATAGGCGGGAATGGTTGCAAAGCCGCCGCCATACATCGACAGGATGATGCCGAGGGCAAGAACGAAGAACGCCTTGGAACCCATCGTTGCCAGCGTCGGGGCCAGCGCATAAAGAATGATGCCAAGCACGAAGAAGCAGAAGTAAGTGTTCTTGCGGCCGATTTTGTCGGACATGGAAGCCCAGAAGAAGCGGCCACCGATGTTAAACAGCGACAGCAGGCCCGTGAACCCGGCCGCGATGGCGGCGATCGATGCTTTCTGCTCGATGTTGAGGTCCGCAAAACCAACGCCGGGCAGACCGATCAACGAACCCGCGAAAATCTCCTGCAACATTGGCGATGCCATGCCGATCACGCCGATACCCGCCGACACGTTGAGGCACAGAACCGCCCAGATGAGCCAGAACTGCTTCGTCTTGTGCGCATCACGCAGATGAACGTGACGATTGGTGATCATGGCACTTTTGGCCGCCGGGGCCGTCCAGCCTTCCGGACGCCAGCCCGCCGGTGGAATGCGGTAACCGAAGGCACCCGCCATCATGAAGACGAAATAGATCAATGCCATGACGACGAACGTTTGCCAGACACCGACTGAAGTATCCGTCTTGAAGGTATTCATGAGCAGATTGGCAAGCGGTGCGCCGATCATAGCACCGCCGCCGAAGCCCATGATGGCCATGCCGGTTGCCATGCCGCGCCGGTCCGGAAACCATTTGATCAATGTCGAGACCGGCGAGATGTAACCGAGGCCAAGACCAACGCCGCCGATGACACCTGCCCCGACCCACATCAGCCAGAGCTGGTGCGTCATCACGCCAAGCGCTGCAACCAGAATGCCGCCGCACCAGCAGCAGGCGGAAACGAAGCCGGCCTTGCGCGGCCCGACCCTTTCCAACCAACCGCCCCAGATCGCCGCCGAGCATCCGAGCAAGACGAAGAAGAGCGTATAGATCCAGCCAAGATCGGCCACACGCCAGTTGCACTCCGTGGTGAACAGTGCCCCGACAAGGGTAAGGCTGGAGCAACTGGGGTCCGTTGCCGGCAATGCCTTCGACAGCGGCAGCCAGAAGACGCTGAAGCCGTAGGCCATGCCGATACACAAGTGAATGGCCAGAGCCGCTGGCGGCACCAGCCAGCGGTTGAAGCCCGGTTTTGCTATGATCCGTTCGCGGTCCAGAACCCCGGCTTGCGCCGGCCCTCCCGCAGATACGCCTGCTACTGCCATCGACACTACCTCCCTCGTGAATGTCTGGACAACCATGATACGCCCCCATTGGCCGCATCGACCGGGCGTTACCGAGATCGCCGGATGTCCCCCATCCGGCAATACCTGTTTGCGGCGTGTTACCGCCTGGCTTTACGTGGTTTCGGGAATGCTCGGTTCGGACAAGGACTCGCCCGCAGCAACGCCCTTGCCCTCCGGCGTTCCCGTGGCATCCTTGCCAAGCCCGACCGCATCGGCGGCGGGCACCCCGGGCCTCTTGATCTTGAGCGCTGCTGCGAGCACCAGCGGCAAAAACTCCCCGGCACCGGCATCAAACATCTCGAAAAACCGTTTGCGCATACGGGGTTCCCAGAATTTGTTAATGTGCGTGGCGACCCCCTCAACGCGGATATCCTCCGGCTGGGAAAGGAAAAAAGTCGCGATCTGGTTCGCCATTCTCACCAGTTTTTCGTCGGTGTGATTAAGCAACATGGCTGTTTTCCCCGCGCCGCCTGACGGACGACGTTCACGTTTTCAAAAGGCCGGGATTGCCCCGGCCCCGACTATTCGGCCGCCTCGAGCTTGCCTGCGATCCGCCGCGAACGGCGGCTGAGCGCGTCATATCCTTCCTGCCATTCGGTCGGCCCGTTCGAGGGCGAGACCTGAACTGCAGTGACCTTGTATTCCGGACAGTTCGTCGCCCAGTCGGAGTAGTCGGTGGTGATGACGTTTGCCTGCGTGCCCGGATGGTGGAAGGTGGTATAGACCACCCCCGGCGCAACGCGATCGGTGATTAGCGCCCGTAGCGTTGTATCGCCCGAGCGGCTGGCGAGCTTGATCCAGTCACCATCCTTGACGCCACGCTGTTCGGCATCATGCGGATGGATTTCGAGACGATCCTCCTCATGCCAGACGACGTTTTCGGTGCGCCGTGTCTGCGCGCCGACATTGTACTGCGACAGAATGCGGCCGGTGGTGAGCAGCAGCGGAAAGCGCGGGCCGGTACGCTCGTCCGTCGCAACATATTCGGTGCGGATGAACTTGCCCTTGCCGCGCACGAACCCGTCCACATGCATGATCGGCGAGCCTTCCGGGAATTTTTCGTTACACGGCCACTGCACCGAGCCTCTGCTCTCCAGATAGTCATAGGAAACGCCGGCAAAGCTCGGTGTCGTCGCGGCGATTTCATCCATGATCTGCGACGGGTGCGTATAGTTCCAGTTCAGCCCCATGGCCTGAGCCAGCTTCTGAGTGACCTCCCAATCCGAATAGCCGTTTTTCGGCGACATGACCTTGCGCACACGATTGATGCGGCGTTCAGCATTGGTAAACGTGCCATCCTTTTCGAGGAAGGTGGAACCCGGCAGGAAGACATGCGCGTAGTTCGCCGTCTCGTTCAGGAACAGATCGTGCACGACAACACATTCCATCGCGGCAAGACCGGCTGAAACATGCTTGGTGTCCGGGTCCGACTGGAGGATGTCTTCGCCCTGAATGTAGATGCCCTTGAAACTGCCATCGACGGCTGCATCCAGCATGTTGGGGATGCGCAGCCCCGGCTCGTTGTTGAGGGTAACACCCCAGAGCTTTTCGAATATTTCCCGGGTGGCATCGTCGGATATATGACGATAACCGGGAAGCTCATGCGGGAAAGACCCCATGTCGCAGGAGCCCTGCACATTGTTCTGGCCGCGCAACGGATTGACGCCGACACCGGGGCGACCAATGTTGCCGGTCGCCATGGCCAGATTGGCAATCGCCATGACGGTCGTGGAGCCCTGGCTGTGTTCGGTAACGCCAAGCCCGTAATAGATTGCGCCATTGCCGCCCTTGGCGAAGAGCCTGGCGGCACCGCGCAGCTCCTCGGCGGGAACGCCGGTAAAGTTTTCTGTTTCCTCCGGGCCATGCTGCGGTTCGGCCACGAACGCGGCCCAGTCCTCAAATTCCGACCAGTCGCAACGCTCGCGGATGAAGGCCTCGTCGAACAATCCTTCGGTAACGATGACATGGGCAAGGGCTGTCAGCACGGCGACGTTCGTTCCAGGCTTCAGCGGCAAATGGAACGACGCCTCCACATGCGGCGTGCGAACGAGATCGATGCGGCGCGGATCGATGACGATCAGCTTGGCGCCCTGGCGCAGCCGCTTCTTCAAGCGTGAGCCGAACACCGGGTGCCCGTCCGTCGGGTTGGCGCCGATGACGAGGACAACATCCGAATGTTCGACGGAATCGAAATTCTGCGTTCCGGCAGAGGTGCCGAACGCCTGCCCCAACCCGTACCCCGTCGGCGAATGACAGACGCGGGCGCAGGTATCGACATTGTTGTTGCCGAAACCGGCACGGATGAGCTTCTGGACCAGAAAGGTCTCTTCATTGGTGCAGCGAGAAGAGGTGATGCCGCCGATGGATTCGCGGCCATACTTGCCCTGAATTCGCTGGAATTCGGAGGCGACATGGGCAAATGCCTCGTCCCACGTCACTTCGCGCCACGGGTCGCTGATCTTTTCACGGACCATCGGGTTGAGAATGCGGTCGCGGTGGCTGGCATACCCATAAGCAAAGCGACCCTTGACGCAGGAATGGCCACGGTTTGCCTGACCGTCCTTCCACGGCACCATGCGAACCAGCTCTTCGCCACGCATCTCCGCCTTGAACGAGCAGCCGACACCGCAATAAGCGCAGGTGGTGACCAGCGAATGTTCCGGCTGGCCGATGTCGATCACCGATTTTTCAGTCAGCGTCGCCGTCGGACAGGCCTGCACGCAGGCACCGCAGGAAACGCATTCGGAATCAAGAAATGCCTCGTGCGCGCCGGGCGAAACACGGCTTTCAAAGCCGCGCCCTTCGATCGTCAGGGCAAACGTTCCCTGCACTTCCTCACAGGCGCGCACGCAGCGGGAACATACGATGCACTTTGACGGATCGTAGGTGAAATACGGGTTGCTCTCGTCCTTGGGCATCCAGTTGGCGTTGAGGTCGCCATCGCCGGCACGGGCCTTCACATGGTTGTCACCATCATAGCCGTAACGCACGTCACGCAGGCCGACGGCGCCAGCCATATCCTGCAATTCACAGTCGCCATTTGCGGCGCAGGTGAGACAGTCGAGCGGGTGGTCGGAGATATAAAGCTCCATCACACCCTTGCGGATCTGCTTCAGGCGTTCCGTCTGGGTGTGGACGACAAGACCGGCCGCCACTGGCGTGGTGCAGGAGGCGGGGGTGCCATTGCGGCCCTCCACCTCGATGAGACAGAGGCGACAGGAACCGAAGGCATCGACCATATCGGTGGCGCAGAGTTTGGGAACATCGATGCCCGCTTCTCTCGAAGCACGCATGATGGACGTTCCCGCCGGCACGGTGATCTCGCGGCCGTCGATGGTTAGCGTGACCATCTCTGTCGAGGTGGATTTTGGTGTTCCGTAGTCGATTTCAGATATAAGGGCCATGGTCTTACTCCGCCGCTTCGACACGTGGGATGGGTGCAAAATCCTGCGGGAAGTGCCTGAGCGCGCTCATCACGGGATAAGGCGTGAAACCGCCTAGCGCGCAGAGCGAACCGAACTTCATGGTTTCGCAGAGATCCTCAAGCAGCGCCGTATTTCGCTCTGCTTCTATTCCAAGGGAAATCTTGTCCACCGTCTCGACACCGCGTGTCGAACCGATCCGGCATGGCGTACACTTTCCGCAACTTTCGACGGCACAGAATTCCAGGGCAAAACGCGCCTGGCGCAGCATATCGGCGGTGTCGTCAAAGACGACGATGCCGGCATGACCGATCAGGCCGCCTGCAGCGGTAAATGCTTCGTAGTCGAACAGCGTATCAAACAGCGACACCGGGAAATAAGCGCCCAATGGGCCGCCGACCTGAACCGCCTTGACCGGCCGGCCAGTAATGGTGCCACCACCGATTTCGTTGACCAATTGCCCGAGCGGCAGACCGAAAGCGGTCTCGTAAAGTCCGCCATGTCTGATGTTTCCGGCAAGCTGGATCGGGATCGTGCCGTGCGAACGACCAATGCCGAAATCCCGGTAGAACGCCGCGCCGCGATCCATGATCACAGGGATCGAAGCGAGAGAAATGACATTGTTGACTACCGTCGGCTTGCCGAACAGCCCCTGCAGGGCGGGAAGCGGCGGCTTGGCGCGCACCGTGCCGCGCTTGCCTTCGAGACTGTTGAGCAGCGAGGTTTCCTCACCGCATACATAGGCTCCAGCGCCCATGCGCACCTCGAGATCGAACGCGCGACCCGAACCCAGCACAGACGCGCCGATCACCCCTTCTCGCCGGGCAATGTCGATGGCTTTTTCCATCGTCCTAACGGCATGGGGATATTCGGAGCGGGTGTAGATGTAGCCCTTCGTTGCACCAACCGCGAGGCCGGCAATGGCCATGCCCTCGATAAGGACAAAGGGATCACCTTCCATGATCATGCGGTCAGCAAAGGTGCCGCTGTCGCCCTCATCCGCATTGCAGACAATGTATTTCTGATCGGCGGTGGCATCCGCCACGGTTTTCCACTTGATACCGGTCGGAAAACCCGCGCCACCCCGTCCGCGAAGGCCGCTATCGGTGACCTGTTTGACGATCTCCGCGGGGGTGAGTGCGACGGCTCTCTCCAGCCCCTTCATGCCCTTGTTGGCACGGTAGTCTTCCAGCGAAAGCGGATCGGTCACGCCGCAGCGAGCGAAAGTGAGGCGCGTCTGATTCTTCAGGAAAGGGATTTCTTCGGTCAGACCAAGACAGAGCGCATGATCGCCGCCATCAAGAAAATCCGCATCGAACAGCCCGGAAACATCAGAAGCTTTGACCGGACCATAAGCAACGCGGCCATGATGGGTGTCGACCTCTACCAGCACTTCAAGCCAGAGCAGGCCGCGCGAACCGTTGCGGACAAGGCGAATGTCAAGATTGCGGGCCGCGGCCTCACCTTGGATTGCTTCGGCAACGCGGTCGGCACCAACGGCGAGTGCTGCGGAATCGCAAGGCACGAAAACGGTCACGCTCATCGACGCACCTCCGCCAGAATGTCGCCAAGACAGTGCTCATCCACTCTGGCATGAACCTCGCCATCCAGCATCAGCGCGGGTGCCTGGGCGCAGAGCCCGAGACAGAAGACCGGCTCGAGTGTGACCGAGCCATCCTTTGCCGTCTGGTGCCAGTCGAGACCAAGTCTCCCCTTGATGGTGTCGGCAAGAGACTCGCAGCCCATCGACTGGCAAGCCTCGGCCCGACAGAGCTTCAGCACATGGCGCCCGCCGGGATGGTCGCGGAAATCGGGATAGAAGCTCACAACACCATGCACTTCGGCACGCGATACGTTGAGGGCCAGGGCGATCACCTGTTTGACGCTATCAGACACATAGCCGAATTCTTCCTGCACCCTGTGCAGGATGGGCAGCATTGGCCCTTCCATATGCAGACAGTCGTCAATGATAGCCTGCACACGCGTCGCCTCATCTGCGGCGACAGCACGAATATTCATGAGCCAGTCCTCCCAAACCGACAGGTGGCGGGCGTTTGAACCGGAGGACCTCCACATCCTTATCCGGCGCGCCGCGCTGCCTGATGGCGAAAGAATGGCGAGCGGAGCAAGATCAGGTCAATATCGTCTTTCCGTCAGTCGATAGGAAATTTCTATCAAAAGCGGAGGCCGCGACGCGCAATCGCGCCTCATGCAGCAGTGCGGAAACAAGTGGCGTATGGGGTTCACGATAGGTGGCGATGAGGCCGACAAGATGCTCGGCATCGGGCTCGACAATCGGGATCATTCGAATCTGTTTTGGAAAACCAAACGATTCCGCGATGTTACGCGGCATAATTGAAGCCCATTGTCCGGTTCGGATATGGGAAAACAGTACAATCATCGAATTGGACTCGAGCGTGGGTTTCGCTTCAACACCCGCTTCGGCCATGTGCTTGTTGATAATGCGGCGGTTTTGCATGTCGGAAGTCAATAGGCAAAGCCGAAGACCCGAAACCTGCTTCCAGGTCACGCTCTCTTGATCGGCAAGGGGCGTGCCTGCAGCCGCAATCAGGTGATATCGCTCCGAGTAAAGCGGAACCGTCGTCACCCGGCCCAGAGGTTCGTTGTCGAGATAGGTGATTCCCGCGTCGATTTCGAGATTTTCGATCTGGCTGAGAACCTGCAACGACGTGCGGGAGGTGACGGAAAACGTGACTGCCGGGTGACGCGCCTGAAAGGGTTCGGTGAGCCTGGGCACCATGGCGAGAGCGGTGGGGATGACGGCCAGCCGGATATGGCCGGCGAGACCTTTACGCGCAGCGCGCATTTCCTCCCGCATCGTGCGTGTATCGGCAACGATGCGCCTTGCCCATTCGAGCACCCGCTGTCCCTCCGGCGTCAGGCCCTGATATCGGGCCGCGCGCACTACGAGCACGACACCGAGCTGATCTTCCAGTTGCCGGATGGCCGCAGACAGCGTCGGCTGCGAGATGCCGCACTCCTCCGCGGCCCGCCCGAAATGCTCCGCGCGCGCAAGTGCAATGAAAAACTCCAGCTTGTCGATCATCCTGCCTCCCATCCCGCGCGACCATTCTGCGGACCGGCGCGAAAGCAGACACTAGAGCGAGGCGAGCTTTGTCGCAAACGCCGTGGAGGCGCTTTGCCGCACCCGCGTTTCCCGGTCAGGCGACGAGCTTGGTTTCCTTCACCCGCGGATAATCATAGGCATTGACCTTGGATGTCACGTAACCCGCGCCCACCAGGGCTTCGGCCAGCTTGACGGCGGCCGTGACACCATCGATGACAGGGACGCCGGTTGCCTCGCGCAGCCTGTCGCACAGTGCGGACATGCCGGCGCAACCGAGGATGATGGCTTCTGCCGCATCTTCTTTCTTGGCCGCTTCGATTTCGCGGATCAACATCGCCTCGGCTGCAAGCGGATCCTCTTCAAGACCCAGCACCGGCAGATTGATGGCACGAACCCTACGGCAATGCCGCTGTGCACCGTAGCTATCGACGAGATCTTCGATAATGGGGATGGAGCGCGGCAGCGTTGTGATGATGGAAAAGCGGCGGCTGATCGTCATCGCCACCTGAATGCCGGCCTGGCAGATGCCGATCACGGGACCACGCGCGACTTCGCGCGCCGCATGCAGGCCCGGATCATCAAAGCAGGCAATGACATAGGCATCGACGCCCAGCCGCTCGCCCTTGCGGATTTCCTCCAGCATGCCGGGAACAGCCAGCGCCTCATCGGCCCCGCCTTCGATACTGACCGGCGTATCGACAGGGTTTGCAGCGGAAATCTTCGTATCCGCCTGCCTGACGCGCAAGGCGCTCTCGAGCGCCTGCGCCGTCATCGAGGCGGTTGAGTTCGGGTTGATCAGACGAATATGCATTCAGGTCAGCCTTTCGGGACTGTCACTTGCCATCTGGCTTGATGAAGTCGGTAATGGGGGGCGCCTTCAAGACGAACTGGCGATCCGAGGTAATGTAATTGTCGGCATGGAGGCGTGCGATCGGCTGGTATCGGTCCGGATCGACATAATGCCCCTCCTTGTCGAGGCAGTCCCTGTGGACATGCATGTGCACGACCTCCCCCAGCACCAGCGTCCGCCGCGGATAATCGATCAGACGCTCCACCCGGCACTCGAAGGCGCAGGGCGATTCCGCTGCAAAGCTTGCATCGATCTTGTTGCAGGGCGCCGGCGTCAGCTGCGCCATGGAAAGTTCATCGACCTCGCTGTCGAAACCGAGGCCGCAGACAAGCATATGTTCGGATATAGTCATATCGACCATGTTGACGACAAACTCGCCGGTGCGGCGAATATTGGCCATCGTGTCCTTCTCCTCGCCATTCAGACGCGGCTGGATTCCGAGAACAACGATGGGCGGATCATGGGAAAAGACGTTGAAAAAGCTCATCGGCGCTGCATTGTTGTGGCCCGCTTCCGAGCGGGTCGTGACAAGCGCTATCGGCCGTGGACCAATAAAATTCGTCAGCAACCGATAGCGGCTCTGTGGCTCAAGCGTGGTGAAGTCGAATTCCATGACGTTGTCCCGTTTATAGTATACAATATTGTTTCATATTGTTGACAATTGTGCAACCAAAACCCTGTTGAAACAGTTGACTTTTTCGGCGGCATCACGCTTTTCTAACCCTAATGGAGAGCGAACAAAATGACCGAGCAGAACGGCCAGTCCACACAGCAAATTGTCGAGAAAGTCTGGCTATCCATCGCTGAGCGGCGGCTGCGTCCCGGCGTGCAGCTGAAGGAAGAACAACTGGCGACAATTTTCAGTGTCAGCCGTGCACGTATCCGTCAGGCCCTGTCCGTTCTGGAGCGCGACGGTCTCGTCACCATCGTTCCCAATCGCGGCGCCTTCGTTTCGAAACCATCGGTCGAAGAAGCCAGAGACGTGTTTTTCGTGCGTCGCACCGTGGAGCAATGTGTCGTTGAACGTCTGTGCAAATCGGCCACCAAGGCCGATCTGAAACGGCTTCGCGACCATGTCGCCAAGGAGCGCGTGGCCAATGCTCACAACATCACCACAGATATCATCAAGCTCTCCGGCGGGTTCCATCTGCTGCTTGCGGAAACGGCCGGTTCCGATTTCCTGTTCACCACCATGCGCGACCTCATTTCGCGTTCCTCTCTCATCACCGCCGTTTACCGCAACACCGACCGCTTCAATTGCGGACCGGACGAGCATGCGGAAATCGTCGATGCGATTGCCAATAACGACCCGGCGAAAGCCACGCATCTGATGACCCACCATCTGGAACACGTGGAAGCGGAACTCGATCTCAGCGAAATCCGCGACCTTTCCCACGATCTGCGCGCCGCACTCGCCTGACCCGACGGTCAGACGAGTTCTCTTTCCTTCACAACCAGCTCTTCTTCGTCCGACACCAGATGGCAGGCGACACGTGTGCCGCCGACAAGCGTGCGCACCTTTGGCACCTCCGCCGAACAGCGCGCCGTTGCAAGCGGGCAACGCGGATGAAACGTGCATCCCGATGGCGGTTTGAGCGGGCTTGGAACTTCACCGGCAACCAGTTCCCGGTCACGGCGCGGCGCGTCGATATTGGGAATGGTCTGCAGCAGAAGCTGGGTATAGGGGTGACGCGGGCGGGCGAACAGCTCCTCCGTGTCGCCCTCCTCCACGATGCGGCCAAGATACATGACCGCGATGCGATCCGACATGTGGCGAACCACGCTCATGTCATGACTGATGAACAGATAGGTCAGCCCCAACTCGTCCTGGAGGCGTCGCATCAGGTTCAGCACCTGCGCCTGCACCGATACATCGAGTGCCGATGTAGGCTCGTCACAGACCAGAAACTCGGGCTCACTTGCCAAAGCGCGGGCAATGGAGATGCGCTGACGCTGGCCGCCTGAAAATTCATGCGGAAACTTTTCGCCGTCCGAAGCAGACAGACCAACCGTCAGCAACAGTTCCTCCACCCGTTCCATGGTCTGGGCCCGGGTCGCACGAAGTTTCAGTTCGCGGATGGGTTCGGCAATGATATTCTTCACCCGCCAGCGCGGATTGAGCGAGGCATAGGGATCCTGAAAGATCATCTGCGCCGAAAGCGGTGTATCCTTGCGACCCTTGGCGAAGTGGAAATCACCCGCGCTTGGCCGGAACAGCCCGGTCACCAGACGGGCAACCGTGGACTTGCCGCAGCCGCTTTCCCCTACGATGCTGAGACAGCCGCCCGCCGGAACCGTAAAATCGATGTCGTTTACGGCCTGGACGAATTGCCGGGGCTTGCGCTCAATGATCCGGTTGAGCCATGGGGCAGAGACATCGAAGGTCTTGGTGAGGCCCTTGACCGTCAATGCGGGTGTTCTTTGAACCGGCGTGTTCATGCTGTACCTCCTGCATTCATCCAGCAAGCGCTGGCGCCATCACCCACCGCTTCCAGTTCCGGCCGCTCGCGAAGACAGCGCGGTCCTGAGAACCCGCAGCGCGGATTGAAGGCGCATCCGGGCGGGATGGCGTCGAGACGCGGCATGGCACCGTCGATCTGGTTGAGCCGTTCCACTCGCGCGCCGAGCGAAGGAATGGAGGCCATCAGGCCCTGCGTATAGGGGTGCCTCGGCGCATGGAGAACCTGTTCGACCGGCCCCACCTCTATCAACCTGCCAGCATAAAGCACGGCAACGCGATCGGCTGCCTCGGCGATGACGCCCATATCATGGGTGACCAGCATGACAGCCGTCTGCTTTTCCTTGCAGAGCTTGCGCAGCAGCGAGATGATCTGCGCCTGGATCGACACGTCAAGCGCCGTCGTCGGTTCATCGGCGATGATCAGTTTCGGCGACGCCGCAAGTGCGAGCGCTATGACGACGCGCTGGCGCATACCACCGGAGAATTGATGCGGATGGTGATCGACGCGCTCTTCCGGAGATGGAATACCGACATCACGCAAAAGCTGGACTGCGCGTGCCTTTGCATCCCTTTTCGAAAGCGGCAGATGTTGGCGGATTGTCTCCACAAGCTGCGCGCCAACCGTGAACAGCGGATTGAGCGAGGTGAGCGGATCCTGAAAAATCGCGCCGATTTCCCGGCCACGGATGCTTTCCATCGCCCTGTCATCGAGTTGATCGATACGACGCGACCCAAGCCATATTTCGCCATCCGCGATGCGACCCGGTTTTTCGAGCAGGCCCTGTATCGCAAGGCCGGTCATGGATTTTCCGGCACCGGACTCCCCGACCACACCGAGGATTTCGCCAGGGCGGATGGAAAGGCTGATATCCGAAAGTGCCGTCACCGTTCCCCGGCGGCCAGGGAACTCGACTTTCAAATTGCGGACATCGATAACCGACTGGTTCATGTCATCCATTGGTATTCACCTCCACCGGGTAGCTCGGGGGGAAGATTTCCGAAACGGGCGGATTGGCCCAGCTTCGCTCCGGATATTTCGCGATCAGCCCATCGAACTGTGCCTGCGCCTGAATGCGGGCGCTCGCCATGTCGATGTTCGCGACCTGTCTTTCCCGCATGGAGAGACGACCATCGACAAACACGGCGCGCGTGATTTTGCCTGAACCGCCGGTGACAATTGTTGTGATCGGATCGAGGCTCGGCGCCATGACCGTGTCATCCAGATCGAAGACCGCGATATCGGCGCGCGCACCCTTGGAAAGATGTCCGAGATCGGAGCGACCCAGCGCCCGAGCGCCGCCGAGTGTGGCGGCGTCGAACAGATCGGCTGAGCGGACCTTATCTGGAGCACCGTCATTGATGCGGCAGGTTATGAGACCGACAAGCAGGTTCATCAGCATGTCGGCGGGCGCCGTATCGGTGCCCATCGCAATGTTTATTCCAAGCTGGCGGCACGCGGAGAAGGACGACAGCGTACTGCCGCTTCTGGCCGACACCAGCGGACAGTGGACGATCGACACGCCGTTTTCCGCATAGAGCGCCAGATCTTCCTGCGTCGCATTGGTGGCATGCGGCGCGATAAGGCGGTCGCTCAGCAGGCCTGCTTTTGCGAGCCATACCGGCGCGGTTGAGCTATGCAGCTTGCGAACCGTGTCAACTTCCATGGTGCCCTGCGCCATATGCAGCCGGAATTTGCAGCCGAGATCACCGGCGGCCGCATCGGTTCTTTCCAGCAGGGTGAGCGTCGATGTTTCAACCCTATCAGGTGCCAGAAGGCCGCGGACGAGGTCGCCGTGTCTTCCGGTCTGCCGTTCGATGAACGACACTGCTTCCTTCAGCCCCTGAAGACCGCGCTCCTCATCGAACACGGGCACCATGCGTCCCGGCTCTTCCAGCACCATGCCGCCGGAGCGGAAGGCGGGGCTGAGATAGACCCGGAGACCAAGTTCGCCGGCAGCATCGGCCGCAGCCTCGAATTCAGCGACCGTTTCTCCCCATTCACGATAAAACAGCGAGGCAATGGGTGCCGCCGTGGTGATGCCGTTGAGGAGAAGCTGGCCAAAGGCGAAACGTTTCTGGAAGGCAAGCTCCTCCTCGGAATACATCTCGTAAGGACCGGCCTCGACATAAGAGCGCGGCCAGACACGGCCCTTCGCCCAGCCGGGATGATTGTCGATCCCCAAAATAGTCGTATCGAAATCGGAAAGCGCATCGAGGTCGATCAGGCCGGGGCTGATCAGAGCATTGCCGAAATCGACGCGGCGCGCGACCTCGCCTGGAAAGCCATGGCCGACAAAAAGGATTTCGCCGTTCTCGAAAACCACTTCGCCGTTTTTCAACAGCCGGTGAGACCCGTCCTTATGACCGACCACCCAGCTTGCGGTGAGCAGCGTGCGACCGGAGGGGCGTTCACCGAGAGCGATAGACTGTAGCGGATTGCTCATCATGGCGCCTCCACCACCGCCTTGCCGCCTCTGGCGGTCACGCGTCCGCCCTTTACGACCATGGGCCGCGGCGCGACATCGACAACGGCATGGGCCAATGTTTCGCCGGTCAGCAGCGTGAAATCGGCGGAGCAGCCAACCTCAAGACCGTAATCCTTGAGGCCCATGACATCGGCACCGCCCTGCGAGACGACATGCAGGACATGCGCAAGCTCGATATCCGAGCGCAAGCCGTTCTTCATGCCGATGATCTTGGCCCGGTCGAGCATATCCGGCTGGCCCCAAGGTCCCCAGGTATCGCGAATGCCATCACAACCGCCGCCAACGCGAACGCCGGCTTCCTTCAACCGCATGATCGACGGCACGGTTGCCGAGGGCGCGCCCGTCGTCAGGATCGCCACATCGAGCCGGGCGATTTCATCGATCAGCTTGCCGACCCTGATGTAATCATTCATGCCCAGCGCAAAGGCGTGGCTGATTGCGACCTTGCCTTCCATGCCATTGGCACGAATACGCTCGAAGATCAGCTCCATCGTGAAGGCGCCGAGATCGGCAGCCTCATGCAGATGAATGTCGATCGGCACGCCGTGCCTGACCGCGAGTTGAAAGAGGATATCGAGCTGACCTTTGGGATCGCGATCGATGCCGCAGGGATCGATGCCGCCAAGGACTTCGCAACCCTGTTTCAAGGCCTCGTCCAGCAGCTCCACCGTGCCGGGCATGACCATGACGCCGGACTGCGGGAAGGCAACGACCTCTATGTCGATGATGCCTTTCAGCTTCTCACGTGTTTCCCATATGCCTTCAACAAGCTTCAGGCCGTGGGTCGGATCGATATCCACATGGCTGCGGATATGCGTGCCGCCGTTTGCAGCAAGGCCGATGGCGTGGCGCATGGACTGGCGGTGCGGATCGATACCGATCTGGGTGCGGTTCTCGCGCTCGAAATCGATCCGTCCGCGCAGGATGGCGGCACGGTTGTTCTCATGCCAGGGCATGCCCCATGTCGTCTTGTCGAGATGGGTGTGTGCATCGATGAGACCGGGCGCGACGATTGCGCCGTTGCCATCCTCGACCGCCATGCCGGGTTCGGCTTCGAATTTTCCAAAACCGGCAATCTTTCCCTGTCTTACCAGAATATCGCAGGTGTCGCCCGCCATGGGCCTGACGTTGCGGAGCAGAAGATCGTACATGGAACTCACCTCAGTTTCGGATTGAGCGCATCGCGCAGCCAGTCACCCAGAAGGTTGACGGTGACGACGAGCAGGCAGAGCTGGAAAACGGGAAACAACACGATCCACCAGGAACCGGAAAACAGGAACTGGTTGCCGATGCGGATCAGCGTTCCGAGCGACGGCTGGCTGGGTGGCATGCCGATGCCGAGGAACGACAACGTCGCTTCGGTCAGGATCGCCATGCCGAAGTTGAGCGTGGCGGCAACCATGATCGGCGTCAGCGTATTGGGCAGAATATGGTTTGCCATGATGCGGCGCGCGGGAACGCCGATCAGCTTCGCCGCCTGCACATAGTCCTTGCCGGTTTCGACAATCGCCTGGGCACGCACGGTGCGCGCATATTGCACCCAGGCGGAAAGCGCGATGGCGAGAATGAGTACGGCAGATGCGCCGACCTCGCGAAGATTGTCCGGAAGCATCTGTCTGACGACCGTGGAGACGAGAATTGCCACCAGAATTGTCGGAATGGAGAGCGTGATATCGCCGATGCGCATCAGGAGATTATCGGCAAAACCGCCGAAGTAACCGGCGACAAGCCCGGCAGTCATGCCGATGACCAAGGACAGCGCCACCGAGGCAACACCGATGACTATCGATATGCGCGTGCCGTAGAGGATAGCGGAGAGCATGTCGCGCCCTTGCGTATCCGTGCCGAGCAGATAGGGCCATTCGCCGCCCTCCTGCCACACCGGCGGCAGTTCGGCCTTCCACATGTCGAGCGACGCGCCGTCATAAGGGTTCTGCGGTGCGATCAGGGGCGCGAAAACGGCGGCGAGGATGAGGACTGCAAGGATCAGCGCGCTGATCTTGGCCGATCTGCTGTGGCTGAACGACCAGTAGAGATCGCTGTTGCGTATGCGCTTGATGAGCGACGGGCGGGCAGGTTTTGCCGTTTGCGGAAGGTCTGTGGCCATGAAACCGGCTCCCTTCGGTTAGCGCGCAGTGCGCAGACGCGGATCGATCACCGCATAGGCAATGTCGACGAACGTGTTGAGGACAACGAAGATGAAGGAAATGATGCAGAGATAGGCCGCCATGACGGGGATATCGAGAAACGTCACCGCCTGTATGAACAGCATGCCCATGCCCGGCCACTGAAACACCGTCTCGGTGATGAGCGCAAAAGCGATGAGCGAACCGACATTCATCGTCGTCAGCGTCACAACAGGCATAAGACAGTTGCGCAGCGCATGGCGGAAATATATGCGCCAGCGGGGAATGCCTCGTGCACGGGCGAACTTCACGAAGTCGGACCGCAGCACCTCCAGCATTTCAGCGCGGACCAGACGCATGACGAGCGTGATCTGGTAAAGCGAGAGCGCGATGGCAGGCAGAATGAGTGCGGCACGCCCCGATGAGGTGAGCAGGCCGGTGGACCACCAGCCGAGCTGCACGACATCACCGCGCCCAAAGGCCGGCGCCCAGCCGAGGCTGACCGAAAAGACGAGAATAAGCAGAATGCCGACAACGAAGCTTGGCAGCGAGACGCCGACAATCGACAGGAATTGCAGGCCCTCCGTATACCACTTTCCGCGCCTGATCGCCGTCAGCACCCCAAGCGGCAGGCCGACGACAAGCGATATGATCGTGGCCACCAGAACCAGTTCCAGCGTGGCTGGAAACCGCTCCGCGATCAGCGGCAGCACCTGCTGGCCGTTGCGATAGGAAACGCCGAAATTGCCCTGGGCGGCATCTTTGACAAACCGCAGATATTGCGTTGGCAGACTGTCGTTAAGACCAAGACGCTCACGCAAGGCGGCGCGATCTTCCTGCGATGTCTGCTCCCCCACCATCAGCTCGACAGGGTCTCCGGCAAGCCTGAAAATGAGAAATGCAATAAGCGCGACGGAAAGCATGACCAGAATGGCATTTCCCATACGCTTGATGATGAAAACCAGCATTGTAACCTCTCGGATGCAAACCCGTGGCCAAAAGGCAGGCAGGTTTGCCCATTTTTGCAAGAGACGGGGTACGGGCCGCATGCGCCCGTAACATTGTCAACAATTGCACCGGCAGCGGAGCATTCAGGGAGGCGTTCAGCGAAATGCCCAATGCCTCCCTGATATTCCAGATTACCTGCCGACCTGCGTCAGCCAGTGGCGCGGCTTGTTGTCGGCGCGGAAATCAACGCTCTTGACCTTTCCGAGCATGGCCCAGGCGATGGGCTGCTGGTGCAGCGGAACAAGCATCGTCTCGTCCTTGGCGATTTTCAATGCAGCTTCTTCAAGCGCGACACGCTTGGTATTGTCCTGCTCGTGTGCTGCCTGATCCACCAGCTTGTCGATCTCGGGGTTAGACCAGCCTCCATAGTTGGATACGCCCATCGCGCCCTTGCGGGTCGAGAGGATCTGCGACAGGAACGAGAAGGCATCGAGCGTGGGCTCGTTCGCCCAGCTAAGGTTGAAGACATCGGCCTTGCCACCATTGCGCTTGGGAGACTGTACCGAACGCGGGGCGATGTCGATTGTCGGCTGGAAACCGCCGCGTTTGAGCATGTTGGCAACGCCGGAGCAGATGTCTTCCTCGTTGATGCTTTCGTCATTCATGCAGGTATAGGTGAATGCAAGGTTCTTCATACCTGCATCGGCAAGCAGCTTCTGCGCCTTTGCCGGATCGGCAGGCTGGTAGGTATCAAGCGACTTGGCGTAACCCGCAATCTCAGGCGCAATAAGCGAGCCGGACGGTCTTGCAAGATCGCGCATGACCTTCTTGTTGATGAGATCACGATCGATCGACGCCTCGAATGCCTGGCGAACGCGAAGATCGTTGAACGGGTTAGGCTTGCCGTCTTCCAGCTTTTCGCGGCGATTGAAACCGATGAACAGCGTACGCAGCTCGGTGCGCTTCTTCACCGTGATGTTGGGCGAGGATTCCAGACGCGGCAGATCCTGGATCGGCGCGGAATCGATCAGGTCGATTTCGCCGGAGAGCAAAGCTGCAACGCGGGTTGCGGCCGAGGCAATCGGCACGAATTCGATGCGATCGAGATTGTGTTTTTTCTGATCCCACCAGGCATCGTTGGCGACAAGAACCGTCTTGCTATCGGGAACACGGCTCTCAAGCTTGAACGGGCCGGTGCCGTTGGTGTGCATCGTCGTGTAGCCATCGACCTTGGAAGCGAAATCGGTCGGCTTTTCGCTGTTGTTATCTTTCAACCACTTGGCGTTGAAGATGAAGATATTGGTGATGTCGTTGAGGAAAAGCGAGGTGGGCGCGGTGACGTTCAGATCGACGGTGTAATCATCGACCTTCTTCACGCCGGCGAAAACCGGAATATTGCCGCGCAATGGTGAGGTGGCATCCGAAGCGCGCGTGAAAGATGCAACGACATCGTCAGCGGTAAACTCAGCACCGTCGTGGAACTTCACACCTTTGCGCAGGGTGAAACGCCATGTTTTTTCATCAACAAGTTTCCACTCCGTCGCAAGCGCCGGCTCAATCTTGAAGTCCGGCCCGTAACGCACCAACCCTTCATAGATATGATTGAGAAAGGCGAGGTTGGAGGTGGAAGGCACCGAATACGGATCAAGCGAGTAAAGATCCGCGCGACCGCCCCAACGCAGGGTTTCTGCGTTTGCGGGAACGGCAATGGCGGCGGCGGCCATGGCGGCCAGAACGAAACTTCTAATTCGGGACATTTGATCCCCCCTTTTTATAAATCATTGGATAGCCGGCAGACCTACCGGCCGGACAAGGCGGAGTATTGTTTCGCACAGCCGTATTGTCAATAATATTGTTGACAATTATCGTATCCAAAATCACTGCGTTATGGATACAAGCTGCACGTCAATGAGGGAGAGGACGAAATGGGGAATTTTCTGCTGCTGCACGGCACGATGGTGACGGTGGATCGTGAAAGACGCATCATCGAGGATTGTGGCCTTGCCATTCAGGGCGACCGTATTGTCGACATCGGTACAGCAGCGCAGCTGGCGCCACGTCACACCGACAAGCAGATCATAGATTGCCGGGGAAAACTCATCATTCCCGGCCTCATTGACGCCCATGGCCATGCAGGGCACGCGCTGATCCGCAGCATTGCGGCCGACACCAACGCCATGTGGATGAAGGTCGTGACGCCGACCTACTATCACTACGTCACACGCGATTACTGGTATGCGGACGGCCTGGTATCCGGCATCGAGCGGCTTCGCGCCGGCGTGACGACAGGTGCCAGCATCATCACCTCGATGCCACGCGCCGACGACCCCGTCTTTGCCATCAACCACGCCCGCGCTTATGACGAGATCGGGCTTCGTGAAATCATCTGCGTTGGACCTTCCGGCCTGCCCTGGCCGCACCCGGTGACCCGATGGGAAAGCGGCTCTCCGGAGCGCCGAAATGTAAGCTTCGAGGAAATGATCGAAGGCAGCGAAGCCACGATCGACGCCCTGAACGGAACGGCAGACGGACGCATCAGTGTTTTTCTGACACCCTTTACCATCGTTCCCTCGGTGGAACCCTCCAACGCTTCAAGCCCCGACCAGGCGGTGAAACTGACGGAAAACGACCGCATGCAGGCGCGCCGAATACGTGAGACGGCCCGGAAAATGGGCGTCAGGCTGCATTCGGATGCATTTGCGGGACAAATTCGCATGGCGTTTCAGGATAAGGAAAATGCGCTTCTCGGCCCGGATATCCACCTCCAGCACTGCTGGGGCATCTCGCATGAAGAAATCGACATTCTGGCGGAAACCGGCACGCGCGTGACCCACGCCCCGCCGGGCCGCTCAACGCCGATCATGGAAATGATGTCCAAGGGGATTCGAGTCGCCATCACCACCGACGGCGCGGCACCCAGCCGTCACTTCGATATGCTCCAGACCGCCCGTCTGGCGCAATTCACGCAGCACCTGCTGCACAATCACGATCGCTACCTTTTGCCGCCGGGCAAGATATTCGAAATGATCACCATCGACGCCGCCCACGCCATCGGCATGGAAGATGAAATCGGTTCGCTCGAAATTGGCAAGAAGGCCGATGTCGTCATCATCGATATGCGCAAGCCACATCTGATGCCGATGTGGATGCCGGTGCACCGTCTTGTGCATCAGGTTCTGGGAAGCGATGTCGACACCGTTTTCGTCGATGGCAAGATGCTGATGGAAAACAGCCGGGTTCTGACGACCGACGTCGATGCGTCTCTCTCCTTTGGACAGGAAGAGGCACTGGCACTTGCCGCCCGCGCGGGTCTTGAAGCGCATATGCATGATCCGGGCTGGGGCCGTTTGCTGCGAACCTTCGAAGAGCCAGTGCACCCTCCCCAGCTACCCGCCGCGGTGCTTGGCCGGTAGTACGGAAATGCGGCCTAGAAGCTGGTCGACGCGTCACGCGCTTTCAATTGCCAGCAATGACATTGTTGACAAAAAGTCGTTCGGTCTTTCGTCAAAACAAAAACTCCCCGGCCTAGAGGGTTCCGGGGAGCAAACCTGACTTTCATGTCAGGAACTTTGACTGGATTTAGTTACTCACCCGCTAGAGAGCGGGGTGGATCTGAGTTATCTAACCCGGTTTAGGCTTTTTTTGATTTATTAGAAGCCGCGCTGAAGTCGAACGAGACCTGTCCATTGTTCAGCGACGAAATCGCGGTCAACATAAGTTGCTCCCACCTTCGCAGAGAAGCCGTCCGTGATCTTGTAGTCTACAGTCACGCCAGCGCGCAACTCGTCAGCATTGCCCCACGAATTCGTAACCTTGTAGGACTCAGTCAAATCGCCACCCGACACGTCTGTGCTATAACCTGTCAGAGCGGTGCCCGTTCTAGCCATGTTGCCGGAATATTGAATGCTTGGCGTAATTGTAAGTTTCTCAGAGGCTGCAATAGCATATTCCGCCGCTACTGCCCATTCAGACTCAGCGTAGTATGCATTCGCGCCGGAAGCCCAAACGCCTGCAAGACCCAGTTTACCAGGACCGATATCAGCAGTTGCGATCAGACGAAGAGCACCTTCTTCGAGTTTGGTATCGTAGCCGCCTATGAGTTGAAGCGTCGCGGCTCCAAATTTCGCGCCCAGACCTCCAGCAATACCGAAGTTATTGTCGCTCTCCCTCGCTCTTACACTGTAGACCTTACCGGTTATCCCGCTTGTTACCCTTCCTCCTGTGAGACGGCCGAACTGGGTTCTTGTACCTTCCAGTTCATCTACGGAAACGCCGGCCCAGAAAGAGCCTGCATCATATATGTAACGAGCGGAATTAAATTTCGCATTTGTGGAGAGCACGTCTGTCTCACCAGAAAGACCGTCATCCCACCAACTAGTGAACTTACCGACTTTGATACCAGCAAGCTCAATGAACGCTTGATCTACGAAAACTGACGAACCATCAGTCGACGAGACCGAGTTAGCGCCCCTATCGGCGTTACCTTGGAAACCAATATATCCACGCAAAGCGCCGAGTTCGGTGTCGGTGCGAGTATCAATATTGAACTGGGCGCGCGTGAAGGTGTCCCAATCAGATCGACCGGACTTGTCGCGACCGAAGTCGGTCTGAAAACGGACATAACCGTCGAACTTCAGGCAAGTTTCGGTGCCGGGGATGTAGAAGAAGCCGGTACCGAAGGCGTCGCAGACGCGAACATATTCCATGGGCTCGGGTTCGGCAGCGACGATAGCGTCAGCGGCCTGTGCGCCGGATACTGCTGCGAGAGCGGCAGCGGAGCCGATGAGGAGGCTCTTGATGTTCATTTTTAATCTCCAGTCAAAAATTTTTCAACGAATGCGCAAAACCGAGGACTGGTCTTTTCCCTGCCGCCCGCTTCTCTGCGCTGATCCAGCAAATGGCAGAAACTTCGGGAGATTCGCAATTTAAATCTAAAAAATCCAAATAAACTCAAAGCATACAATCAAATCACGTAGTAAAATTACAACAAATTAATAGTTTAATATACAATATATAAATGTTTTATTTGGTGATTTCGATATTTATTACTTAGTTATAGCGCAAATTAGTTCTAATATTTTTGAATTATAATACTAGAACAAACTTGCGCCCAATCCCGCAATCGCTTGGGAAAGGCATCAAGTTTCATGGATGAAGATGAGGGGATGAGGGCTTTTGATGCCGCGTGGGGTCGCAAGAAGGGTGATATAGCCGCACTCCCTCCCGACGCCACTATGCGGCAAAGACAGCGCAACGTGCCTTCCGCCAATTCGCGCCCGGCGAATCCGGTTAGAGGCCGGCCACCGAGGTGGGAATTATTGCATGTCGTTCGATAGACCAGCGGGGAAAGTCATCATATTCCCCAACATTGCGTCGATCGCATCCGCCTGCACCGGGCGGCTGAAGTAATAACCCTGCCCATAGGGGCAGCCGGCAGCGCGCAGAAACGCTGCCTGCTCGCCGGTCTCGACGCCCTCGGCAATGACATCGATGCCCAGAGACCCCGCAAGCTGGATCATGATGGAGACGATGGCGCTGTCCTTGGTTTTTTCCGGCAGATGGGTGAGGAACGACCGATCTATTTTCATGCACGACAGGGGGAAGGTCTTGAGCATGCCGAGACAGGAATAACCAATGCCGAAATCATCCAGTGCCAGGCTGACGCCCATCTCCTTGATGACGCGCATGATCCGCACGGATGTTTCCACATCCTGAATGATGAGGGTTTCGGTGATCTCGATTTCTAACAGAGACGGTGCAAGGCCGGATTGCGTGAGCGCAGACCTGATCTGCTCCACAAGGCCGCCCTGAAATTGCCTGGGTGAAATATTGACCGCCATTTTGACGGGCGGCAGCCCGGCATTGCACCATGCCTGGGCCTGAAGGCAGGCTTTCTTCAGAACGCTTTCCCCAAGTTCCACGATGAGGCCGGTTTCTTCCGCAAGACCGATGAATTCCGCGGGGCCGAGCAGACCTTCCACCGGGTGCTGCCAGCGCACCAGCGCCTCCACGCCGCTGATGCGACCGGTCAGAAGATCGACCTGCGGCTGATAGTGGAGAACGAACTCATCTCTCTCTACCGCCTTGCGCAATTCCTCGATGCGGGTGAACTTCTTCCGCAGATCGTCCGCCATACGCGGCGTGAAGGTTGCAATGCCATCTCGCCCGCTATGCTTGGCCTCATACATCGCAAGATCGGCCGCAGCGACAATTTCCGCCGTGGTTTCCCCGTGCTCCGGGAAAAATGCCATGCCAATGCTGCATGTGACCTTGATATCGTAGTTGCCGAGGCGCAGCGGCTGCGAGACCGCAGCCCGGATATGTTGCAGGCGGCTTTCGAAATCGTCCTTCTGCTTATGCAGAATGATGACGAACTCATCCCCGCCCACCCGTAGCACCAGATCGTTTCGACCGAGACTGCGCGAGATGCGCTCAGCCGTTTTGGACAACAAAGCATCGCCAACGCTGTGGCCGAGCGTATCGTTGATCTGCTTGAAATTATCGAGATCAAGAAAGCCGATGCCGACATGCCGCTTCGCTTTTGCCGATGCTGCCAGTATCTCCGGCAGTCTCGTATCCAGAAAGCGGCGATTGGGCAGCCGTGTCAGCATGTCGTGATCGGCAAGAAACGCGATATGTTCCGCCGCCCGTTTGCGATCGATCGCAAGACCCGCCATGCGCGCGGCGGCGGCGATGAACTCCAAAAGCCCCGCATCCGGTGTGCGGCCCGCCAACATGCACCAGACGAAACCGTGCGCATTGCCTTCGCTGGCGGGAATATCGAAACTGAAGGCCACATTACCGGCGGGATAGGTCAGGCTTTCGGGATCGCTGACGCTGGAGATGAGTGCTGTCACCCCCGCATGCTGTGAAAGCGCCGGTGAGGCATAGACCGAGGGTTCGCCGGCCGCGGCATCGAATACGCGAACAGCGCAGGCAAGACCCGTAGCGAGGTTTTCGATGGTTTTCACGAATTCTTCGAGAAAATCCTCGATACGCGCCGCCCCAACAATCATTTCGAGAATATGCGCCTGCGCCTGAAGCAGTCGCTCCGAGGCTTTCTTCTGGGTAATATCCCTGGATGCACCAACCACACCGATGATCGCGCCGTTCTTGTCCTTAAGCGGCACGCGCGACATCATCAGCCAGCGGTCGATATCGCCGCGCATTGCGCGTTCCTCAAAACCGAGATCCGGCTCTCCCGTGCGCATCACCCGCGCCTCGGTCTCTGGAATGCCGGCACGCTGCGCCGCATCGCCGTTAATATCGTAATCGGTGAGACCGATCAGTTCCTCGACTGTGTCGAAGCCGTTTTCGGTGACGATGGCACGGTTGGCGAAAAGAAAGCGGCCTTCCAGGTCCTTGGCGTAGATGAAATCCGGCACATGATCGATCATCGCTTCAAGCAGCGCATGCCGGTCGGATGGCGGCGCATCGGACTTCGTCCGCGGCGGCCGGTTCTGCAAGCGTGACTTCGGGCCTTTGGAACGCAACTATCCGCCTCGTTACTGTATAAGGAAGCAGAATAGTAGGATTATACATATTATATAAATATGAACGGCGGCGGGAGATTGAAGCGAAATGGCGCGACAAATACCGCGCGATCAGATTGTCGGCAAAGGGAAAACCTCTCCTGCAAGATGCCAGCCTTGAACCGACATTGAGCCGTGGCGCATCTGCGCCGTGAAGCAAGCTTTTCCCATTCAATACTTCATAGCACTGAACCGTGAGCTGCAGGAATTCGTAGTCAATCTCATGAGCTGCAACGGCTGCAGCGTTTGACTGCAACCGTCAATTGCTTATCCATCACACGACAGGTGTGGGGAGCTCTTTACCGGCAAAATGCGCGTCGAGATTGGCGAGAACCAGATCGGCCATGGCGCGCCGGGTCTGGTGCGTGCCGCTGCCGACATGCGGCGCGAGCGTGACGTTTTCGAAGGCGAAAAGCGCCTCCGGCACACGTGGCTCATCCTCAAAGACGTCAAGCGCTGCGCCACCGATCGTGCCACTCGAAAGCGCCTCGACCAGTGCCTTTTCATCCACAAGCGAACCACGCGCCACGTTGACGAGCACACCCTGGGGACCGAGAGCCTTCAGCACATCCGCATTGACGATATGACGCGTTTCGGCGGTGGCGGCGGCGGCGATGATCAACACGTCGCAATTGGCGGCCAGCGCTTCGATGCTGTCGTGATAATCATAGGGAACATCGCGACGGTTTCTGGCGGTGTAGGAAATGCGCGCATCAAAGCCTTCCAGTCTTTTGGCGATCGCCTGACCGATGCGGCCAAGGCCAAAAATGCCGTAGCGGCGGCCGGCCACACGGGTGGAAAGACCCATATCACCCTTCAGCCATTGCCCCGTGCGCACATGCTGGTCAGCCTGCGGCAGCTTGCGCGCCTGCGCCAGAACAAGACCGAGCGCGAGGTCAGCGACATCCGCCGTCAGAACATCCGGTGTGTTGGAAACGCGGAAACCGCGTCGCTTGGCTTCCGCCAGATCCACCTTGTCGAAACCGACGCCGTTGATGGCGACGATCTCGAGATTGGGGAGTGCGGCGCCGATATCCGCCGGCAGGCCGATATGGCCACCGGTGACGACGCCGCGGATTGCAGCACCCTTTTCAGAAAGGAACGCCGCCTTGTCTGCCGCCTCAAACAGGCGATGAACAGTGAAGCGCTGCGCGAGTTCTTCTTCCAGTGCCGGGATCAGCGGGCACAGTTGTACGATTTCAGTAGTCATGGATATGTCCTTGTGGATCAGGCGCTATTTCACATCGGCCTTGACGAATTGCCGGAGTTCCGGTGTTTGCGGATTGGCGAAGAGTTCTGCCGAGCGGCCCTGTTCCCAGATCTTACCCTTGTGCATGAAGATGGTTTCGGTCGCCACACGGCGTGCAAAGGCCATTTCATGGGTAACAAGGATCATGGTCATGCCACCCTTGGCGAGGTTTTCCATGACCGTCAGCACTTCCTCCGTCAGTTCGGGATCGAGTGCAGAGGTAACCTCGTCGAACAGCATCACCTTCGGCCGCATGGCAAGCGAACGGGCAATCGCCACGCGCTGCTGCTGGCCGCCGGAAAGCTGGTCGGGATAGGAATCGAATTTCTCCGACAGGCCGACGAGTTGCAGAACCTCGCGGGCAATGTCCTTCGTTTCCGACTTTGCCACGTCCTTGACGATACGCGGAGCGAGCATGATGTTTTCGCCGACCGTTAGATGCGGGAAAAGATTGTAGCTCTGGAACACGATACCGACATCGGTGCGCAGCTTGCGCAGCGCCGTGGCATCTCCGCCCAGCGCATGGCCGGCGATTTCGATGCGGCCCGAATTGATCTTCTCCAACCCGTTCATGCAGCGCAGCAGCGTGCTCTTGCCCGAGCCGGAGCGGCCGATGAGGGCGAAAACTTCACCACGGCCGACCGTCAGCGACACGCCTTTGAGGACTTCCAGAGCGCCAAAGCTCTTGTGAACGTTTTCAACGATTACTTCCGGCATGAAGCCTCCTTTCCAGCCAACGAGACAGCTGGGACAACGGGTAGCAGACGATGAAATAAAGCACGGCCACCGCGACGAAGACGCGAAACGGCTGGAACGTGGCATTGTTGATAAGCTGCCCCGCTCTCGCCAGTTCGACGAAACCGATGATCGATGCGATGGACGTATTCTTGACGACCTGAACGGCAAAACCGACGGTCGGCGGCAGGGAAATGCGGATCGCCTGCGGCAGGATGACGTAGCGATATTGCTGGGCGCGGGTGAGAGCCAGCGACTCCGACGCTTCCCATTGCTGCTTCGGCACCGCCTGGATGCACCCGCGCCAGATTTCGGCGAGATAACCCGACGTATAGATCGTCATCGATGCGCCGGCAGCAATCAGCGGTGGCAGTTCAAGTCCGGCAAGGCTTAGGCCGTAATAGGACAGGAACAGGATCATCAGCACCGGAATGCCCTGGATGACCTGGATATAGGTGCCGGCAGCGATACGCAGCGCCTTCAGATCCGAGGTGCGGGCAAGCGCCACGAAGAAACCGACGAGGCCGCCGCCGATGAGCGCAATGATCGTCAGAAGCACGGTCCATTGCAGGGCGGTGAGCAGGAAGCCGAACTCGTTCCAGCCGAAAGTTCTGAGTGTCATGACTGCACCTCCGGCAAGGCGGTCATCGTCTTGCGCGCCACGCGGCGGCCGAACAGCCACATGCCGACAAGGGCAAGGATGAGCCGCAGGCTGAGCGCCAGCGCAAGATAGATGAGCGTGACGACGATATAGACCTCGAAGGAGCGATAGGTCTGCGATTCCACGAAGGCAGCGGCGGCCGCAAGCTCATGGGTGGAGATGGCCGAACATATGCTCGATGCCAGCATCATCAGCACGAACTGGCTGCACAGCGAAGGATAGACCTTGGCGATGGCAGGCACGATGATGACGTGACGATAGATCTGATATTTGGTGAAGCCCAGAGCCTCGCCCGCCTCGATCTGCGACTTGTGGACCGCCTCGATGCCGGCGCGGATGATTTCCGTGGAATAGGCGGCAAGATTGATAGTCATGCCGATCAGCGCTGCCGTATCGGCTCCAACGCGAAAGCCGAGCCCCGGCAGACCGAAATAGACGATGAAAAGCTGCACCAGAAATGGCGTGTTGCGGATCACCTCAACATAGCCGTCCACGATAATGCGGACGATGCCGCCATTGATGGAACGCAGCGAGGCTAAAAGAATGCCGAAAGCGCAACCGAGCACGATGGAGAGGACCGATAGCTTGATCGTCAGCCATATGCCGCTCAACAATTCGTTCTGATATTGGGCAAGTGCGCCGAATTGAAATGTATAGGACATGCGTCACTCCGTGGACATTTCCCGGCCCGCCGGAATTTCTCCCGGCGGGCGCGTTGAATGGCTCAATCAGAAGCTTGGCAGTTGCGGCAGCGGACGGCCGGTCCACTTCACCGAGATGCGGTCGAGATCGCCCGACATCTTCATGAGATAGATGGAGGTGTTCAGCCACTGACGCAGCTCGAAATCCTCAATCTTCGTCGCCATGGAATTGCCCTGCTGGAAGAAGGTGAAACCGACCTGCAGACCGGCTTCCGGACGCTGCTTGATGATCGCCTCACCCACCGTGGACGGCAGGGCGACGGCATCCACCTGACCGGCAAGCAGAGCCTGGGCGCTGGTGGAATCGTCTTCGTAGACGACGATTTCGAGACCTTCGACATTGGCCTTGCGCAGCGCGGTTTCCTGCGAGGAACCGCGATTGACCGAAACGCGCTTGCCCTTGAGGCTGTCGAGATTTTCGAATTTCTGGTCCTTGCCGGAGATGATGTCCATGTTGAAGGCGCTGTAGGGCTGCGTGAACATGACGGTCTTGGCGCGTTCACCGGTCGGGGCGAGCGTCGCGACAAGGAAATCGACCTTGCCGGTCTGGAGCGCCGGAATGCGGGCCGGCGGCGTCAGCGGCACCAGCTCGACCGGCAGCGACAGGTAAGAGCCGATCAGATTGGCGACATCAACGTCGTATCCGGAAGGATTGCCCTTCTCGTCCACCATACCCATCGGCGGCGCGCCGGTGAGAACGCCGATTTTGACCTTGCCGCGCGCGGTGATCTCGCTGAGCGAGACGGCATGGGCCGAGGTGGTGGCGGCTAGCGTTGCTGCGGCAACACCGACTGCGACGGTCATGTTCTTCAAAAATCTGGAAATGCTCATGGTTTCTCCTCCAACCCTTTATTTGCCGTCCGCACGGGAACAGCGGCCTTTGCGCAAACCGAAAAATGTTCTCGATAACATTTCAACCCGATTTGCAAAAAACTCCTCCCAAGAATACGCGAAGATCCAAAACTGTTAGAATTCCCTATGAAATTCAATGATTTTGGCTGGTTATCGATTTTCCTCTGGTCGACACCATTTCGCGTTCTTGGCAGGATCAATAATGCATGTTATCGGTATCATTGCAAGTCCGATCTACAGAACTGTTGCATCGGGCATTCATTCGGGAGGGAACCATGTATACACGCTCGGCAATTTTTGAAGGCAAGATCCACGCCGGTCGGGAGGAGGAGTTTTTCCGCATTGTCGAGGAAAAGCTTCTGCCGGTCTGGAAACGCATGCCGAACGCGCAGGCCGTGCGCGTCATGCGCACCGAGCGTACGGACCCGGACGCGGCGGCCATCATTATGGTGCAGGAAATCGACTATCCGTCGATTGAGGCTGTGGAAGAAGCGCTGGTTTCGCCTGTTAGACTGGAAGGCCGGGTGCTGACGGACGAGATGATGAGCATGTGCGACGGGCGTTTCTATCACCTCGTCTACCGTCGCATCGCATAAATCCGGTGCACGCCGCACCGATCTGCAATCATGCGGCGTGCTTTCCCTTGATATCTTCGTGTATGTCTTGTCCTGAACCGGTTCTAATTCAGGGAGACATGCTTTGGTGGAGCGCACGCCCTTGGCCGCAGCGTTAGTCACGTCAAAAAAAGCAACCATGAGCGACGTCTCGAAACTCGCGGGCGTCTCCAAGATGACCGTTTCGCGGGTGCTGGCCGATCCGGCGCTGGTGTCTGAGGACACGCGCCAGAAGGTGATGAAGGCCATCGAGAAGCTGGGCTATGTGCCTGACCGGATCGCCGGTTCGCTGTCTTCCCGGCGCACCAATTTCATCACCGCCATCCTGCCGACGCTCACCAACTCCAACTTCGCCGACAGCGCACAGGGGCTCGCCAACGCGCTACGCGCCGCCGACTATCAACTGCTGATCGGCTATACCATGTACGATCTGCAAGAGGAGGAGCGCGTCATCCGCACCATGATGGAGCGCCGGCCAGACGCCATAGTCGTTGCCGGAACGGTGCATACCAAGATGGCGAGCGAAGTTTTGATGCGCGCCGGCATCCCGATTGTCGAAATCTGGGACGTTCCCGAACATCCCATCGACCATGCGGTCGGCTTTTCCAACTACGAAGTGGGAAGAAACGCCGCCAAATATTTAATATCGCTTGGATTTAAGAGAATTGGCGCACTGGGATCGCGTGCGGATGGCGATGTAAAGGACTGGCGCGGCGAAAGCCGTCTGCTCGGTTTTGGTGCTGCACTTCGCGAAGCCGGGATTGCCGACGACCTCATCATCCGCGAGGGCAGCGCCCCAGTCTCCTACGACCATGGGGCCAAAACGCTCGGCTCGTTGCTGGCGAAGGCGCCGGATGTCGAAGGCATTTTCGCGGTCTCCGATATTTCCGCCGTCGGCGCACTGATGGAGTGTCATCGTCGCGGCATTCATGTGCCCGAACAGATTTCCATCCTCGGCTTCGGCGATTTCGACATCGGTCGGCAATGTTATCCAGCGATTTCAACGATCCGTGTAGACGCCCAGATGATCGGCCGAAAAGCGGGCGAATTGCTGCTTTCCATATTGGAAGCGGAAAAAGGCGCTGCCGTTCCCGAAGGCGCGCGGGTGGATGTCGGGTTCGAGTTGATCGTGCGCGAGACGACGAAGCGGGTGGGCGGGTGAGGAGTTCCCTCCCTCATCCCTGTGCTGGTCACAGGGATTAGGGAAGTACGGTGTATCGTCCTTATCGAGCGCCCCAAGTGTCCGTCAGACGATATCCTTCCGGCCACGGATCGGAAGGATCAAGCATGTGCTGGTGAATGCCGGTGATCCAGCCGCGGCCGGAAATTTCCGGCAGGATGGCCGGGCGGTCGCCCACCGTTGTCGTTCCCAGAATGCGACCGGTAAAGGTGGAGCCGATGAGCGACACGGCCGTCAGCGTCTGGCCTTCTTTCATCTCACCGCGTGCATGCAGCACCGCCATGCGGGCCGAAAGCGCCGTACCGGTCGGTGAGCGATCCACCTTGCCCGGCTGGATGGCAACGGCGGCACCTGCCCGCAGGCCCTCAGCGGTGCGCTCTACCTTGCCCGCAAACAGGCAGAAGGAAAAATGACGCCAATCCGGGTTTTCGGGATGCTCGAAACCCAGAGCCTTGTTGGCCGCATGGGTGATGCGCACGCCGAGACGGGCAATCTCGTGCGCTTCATCCGGCTTCAGGCTGAAGCCCATCGCCTCGGCGTCGACGATGACGAAACTGTCGCCGCCATAGGCCGTATCCACCTTCAACGTACCGAGACCCTCGACCTCGAGTTCTACATCGAGGTTCGCGGCAAAGCTCGGCAGGTTCTGCACGAAAATGCGTTCGGCCTTGCCATTGCGGCATTCGGCACGCACCTTCACAAGCCCGCCCGGCGCTTCAAGCAGCATATGGGTTTCCGGCTCCTGCATTGGCACGATACCGCCATCCAGAAGCACGGTGGAAACGCAGATGGAGTTGGAGCCCGACATGGGCGGGGTATCTTCCGGCTCCATGATGATGAAGGCGGCATCCGCGTCAGGATGTTTTGGCGGTACCAGAAGATTGACGTGGCGGAACACGCCACCGCGCGGCTCGTTGAGCACGAAATTGCGCAGGGTCTCATCGCGGGCGATGAAACGGCTCTGTTCCCAGATCGTCTCGCCCGGCGGCGGCCTGACGCCGCCCACGATCACATCACCCACCTCGCCTTCCGCATGGGCGGAGATGACGTGAACTGTCTTGATACTGCGCATTTAGTGCTCCTCAGGAAAGCCAGGATGGAAGACGGGAAATAGCACGACCGGTCAGTGCGCTTTCAACACAGTCGGCAAGGCTGCCGAAACGCACTGCCCGGCCGCTGAGGCCAGGACCGTAGTGGGCGTACTTGCCCGAATTGGTCATCAGCGCGCGCGTCCTGGTCGGAAAGACCGGTTCGGAAATCGAGCACCAGCACAGATCAGGCAGTACCTGGACGCCACTGTCATGCAGGCGTTGCAGGGTGCCGTCCCGTTCTGCTGCGTCGATGACCTGCTGTCCGGCAGTGACGATGACGGCAACATTTGCATGACGCCTGCGTCCGTTGAAGGCGGACGCCAGCGCGCGGCATTCCTCCAGCGAGGCATGCGGGCTGCCGATGGCAACCAGTTGCACATCCTCTGGTCCCTCATTCAGAAGCGACCAGCCTGCGGCCATATCAGCTAGCGAAACTGTGACGGTTTCCGCCGTTTCGACCGGCTCCAGTCTCGCTTCCGGGGTGACGCCACCGATATGCAGCATGGGAGCCGCAGACGTGGTGCCGAAAGCGGCGCAGAGCGCCTTCAGATCATCCCGCGAAGGCTTTGCTGCGCCAAGACCGCGCAGAAGCGGAATGCAATCGGGGGCTGCCTTGCCAGCGAGATAACCGATGAGCGGCCAGAAGGCGTCATTGATATCCTCAGGCAAAGCGACATCGACAATGCGTTGCGGTCGGCGGTTTTCCTCAAGATAGACGCCGGACAATGGCGCCCTGCCCGTCAAGGCAATGCAGAGATCGAGAAAATCCGGATGTTTAGCCGTGCGTGCGCCGAGAACCGTATTTGCGAAAATCACGGCATTCGATTCGGCCCAGGCGATCATGTCGCCGGCCTGCGGCGCGCTGTCGAGCAGATATGGCGAACAGGTGAAGGTGGGGCGACAGCCCATGCGTACATAGGCATCTGCCAGCCTTGCGGCGGGATCGCCGAAATCCTCCGGCACGCCCTGCGCGCGCCAATGCGCCTTGTCCACCGAGATGGCGTTCATGGTCGTCGGCACGCGCACGCTTGCGCCCATCTCCGCCATCTTCTCTGCAAAGGTGAGATTGGCGGGGCTGGCATAGATGCAGCCGTCAATATGACCCTGCGTGACATCGACGAGCGCTGACGCCCCCTGCTGGGCGGCCATGGCGACAATGATGCGCATGGCCTGCTGCACGGCAATGCCGTCGCGGCCCTCGACCATTGCCCTGTCGTCATTCTTGAGATCGAGATGCGTCGTCGCAGGCGGCGCGATCGCGAGGGAAACGCCATCAGCCTCAATGGTATTTTCATCGATACGCACATGAGAGGCTTGAGAGAATTGCGCGAAATTCTCCGCGTCCAGGCGCAGTACCGGCAAAGGCTTGCCGAACATTTCCGAAGCGATCAGCGCGCCGAGCGTCAGCACGTCTTCGGCCTCGCAGAAGACAAGCGCTGAGGGTGCGCGGCCCGTCAGGATGAGATCGAGCAAAACGCCAGAACCGGTGCAGGAGCCACGGCTTGACGGCATGAACAGCACACCGCCGGTGAGACAGACGCCGTGCAGCGGGTGGTGCACGTCAATCACCTTGCCGGTGGCGGGATCGACACCGCCCCAGAAACTCAGCGCCTCTGTCGTGGCGATCACCACGCCTTCAGCCGCGCCCGGCAGGATGCTGCGCGCCTGAGGAACGGCTGTTGGCGAACCGGAAGAAGACATCGAAAATCTCCCCAAAAGCATTTCCAGTAAAAGTGCGTCGCGGTTTTGCGTCTGGAAAATGCATAAAAAAAACCAGAGAATTTTTGCGTTTCGGAGAAAAGCCAAAATTCTCTAGAAACGTTGTGGCGAAAATGCCCTTGTATCGATGGCGGGTTTTTGCCCCGTCAGTAGATCGGCGACGATGCGGGCCGTGCCGGCCGATTGCGTCAGCCCCAGATGGCCGTGACCGAAAGCATAGATCACCCGCGCCGTATGCCGCGCCGCACCAATCGCGGGCAGGCTGTCGGGCAGCGAGGGGCGAAAACCCATCCATTGTTTGCCGCCTTCGGTTTTCAGGCCTGGCAGAAAACTTGCCGCCTTGGCGAGAAGCGCCTCGGAGCGGGCGAAATTGGCCGGAAGCTCGAGCCCGCCCAGCTCCACCGCACCGCCGACGCGAATGCCGGTCGAAAGCCGCGTGACAACGAAACCATGCCCGCCGAAGGTCACCTGCGTGCGCAGATCGAAGGCGCCTGAAGGCAGGGTGGTATTATACCCCCGTTCCGTTTCCAGCGGAATTTTTTCCCCAAGCGAACGGGCAATGCGATGCGAAAATGCGCCTGCCGCCAGCACCACCTTGCCGGCCTTGCGGGTGCGCCCGTCATGGCTCACCACTTCTACACCGTCTTCCAGCGGCCTGAGCGCTGCGATGTCGAGACGTTCGATACGACCGCCGATGCTGCGGAAATGCTCGGCAAGAGCCAGCGTATAGAGCTTCGGGTCGGCGATGGAATGCCAGCCGGGCGTGAAGGTGCCGCAGGTGAAACGCGGTGCGATGCCGGGCTGTATCTCGGCCATCTGCTCGGCATTGAGGTGCCGGAATTCGATGCCATGACGCTCGCGCGCCTTCCAGCCGGCAAGCGAGCCTTCGAATTCGGCTTCGCTTTCATAGACCTGGAGATTGCCCTCCTTGCGCAGCATGGCAATCGTGTCGGTTCTCCTGAGAAACGGCTCAAGTTCAGATTTCGACAGGTCCATCAGCGCCGTCTGGGCGGCGGTGGAATGTTCAACCTTCGAGGCGGCACAGGCGCGCCAGAACCGAAACATCCATGGTGCAATCTTCAGCGCATAGGCAGGCGGTACGCTGAGAGGCCCGAGCGGGTCGAGAAGCCACTTCGGCGCTTTCCAGAGAATGCCGGGGGATGCGAGCGGCAGGATATCGGTGAAGGCGAAGGCACCGGCGTTACCGGCGGAAGCGCCGGCCGCCGGGCCTTCGCGATCGATAACCGTGACCGAAAGGCCGCGTCCCTGCGCGGCAATAGCTGCCGAGAGGCCGACAACGCCGGCCCCTATGACGATGACATTGTTTGCAGACATTACCGCACGCTCGACAGGAATTTCTGCGTCTCGGGGTGCTGCGGCGCGCCGAATAGCTGATCCGGCGTGCCGATTTCCGCCATCACGCCCTGATGGAAAAAGGCGACACGGTTCGACACATCGCGGGCGAAGGCCATTTCATGGGTGACGCAGATCATCGTCATGCCCTCGTCGGCCAGCATTTTCAGCGTATCGAGCACTTCGCCCACCAGCATCGGATCGAGCGCTGAGGTGACTTCGTCGAACAGCATATATTCCGGCGACATGGCAAGAGCGCGGGCAATAGCCATACGCTGCTGCTGACCGCCAGACATGCGGTTCGGATAGACCTTCAGCTTTTCGGCAAGACCGACATGGGTCAGTTGCTTGACCGCGATTTCCTCGGCCTGCTCTTTCGAAATGCCAAGCACCTTGCGCGGCGCCAGCATGACGTTTTCAAGCACCGTCAGATGCGGAAAGGCATTCCATTGCTGGAAGACGATGCCGACCTTGCGACGCAGCTTGTTGAGGTCGGTCGATTTGGCATGAACCTCGGTGCCGTCGATGACGATCTTGCCGCTATCGATCGGCTCCAGGCCGTTGATGCAGGTCAGCAGCGTCGACTTGCCGGAGCCGGAACCACCGATGATAGTGACGACCTCGCCGTTGTTGACCGTCAGGTTGATCCCTTTCAGAACCTCCAGCGGGCCGAAGGATTTGCGGACGTTTTCGATCTCAATCATTGGGGGACCACCGTCTTTCGAGATACCCGCCGAAACGGGCGATGGGGAAGCTGATAAGGAAATAGATGGCGCCGCAGATCATGAGAATGGTCAGCGGTTCCTGCAGGCGGGTGACGAGGATCTGCGAGGCACGCAGAAGCTCGATAAGTCCGAGCCACAGCACGAGCGCCGAATCCTTCATGACGCCAAGTGTCAGGCCGATCCAGGCGGGCAACGACACGCGAGTTGCAAGCGGCAGCACGATGTAGCGCATGTCCTGCGACCAGGTCATGCCGAGCGAACGGCAGGCACGGCGCGTGTTCGACGGCACCGCTTCGATGCCGCCACGCACGATCTCGGTGCAGTAGGCCGCCGTATAAAGCGACAGAACCACGCATGAGGTGGTAAATGGCGGCCAGCCGAGCTTGGCGATCGACTGGAAGGCATTGCCAAGCACCAGCTGGATGAGGAGCGGCACGGAGCGGAAAACATCCAGCACGAAGGTCAGCGGCAGCGACCAATAGGCCCCGAGCTGGAAGCGGATGACACCGAAGATGATACCCATGAGGGTGCCAGCCGTCACGGCAACGGCGGTGACGGCAAGCGTCATCCCCGCGCCCTTGGCAAGGAAGGCAAGATCACTCCAGGTGAGAGCGGTTTCAAACATGGCGCACCTCTCTCAGTAACGAAACAGACGAGCGGCCAGCAATCTGGCGGCAAGCGTGACGATCTTGGCGATCACGTAATAGATGACCGCGGCAAGCGCGAAGAATTCGAAGGTGCGGAACGAACGGGCGTTCAAGGCCTGCGTGACACCGGCAAGATCCGTATTCATGCCGACGGTGACACCGAGCGAGGTCATCAGGATTGCCCAGACCATCTGGTTGGTGGCAGGCAGGAAGGCGACGCGCAGCATCTGCGGCATGATGATGAGGCGGAAGGTCTGCATCGACGTCATGCCGAGCGAACGGCCGGAGCGCGTTTGCGTATCCGGTATCGCCTTCAGCGCTCCACGGAAGTTCTCCGCAAGATAGCCCGCATTGTTGAAGGCGATGCCGGCCAGAAGTGCCGTATAGGGGCTGAGATGAATGCCGAAATTGCCAAGGCCGAAATGGGCCATGTAAATCTGGAACAGCGCCGGCGTGTTGCGGGCGATTTCCACCCAGACGGCGGCAATGGCACCCAATATCCGGTTACCGGAAAGCCGGAACAGGGTTAGCACGATGGCGCAGGAAAGACCGATCACCATCGACAGGACCGCGATCTGCAGCGTCACCAGCGCACCGTCCAGCAACTGCGGCAAAGCCTTCAGCGCCTGATTCCAGTGGAATGTATAATTGAACATAACCGTCTCACCTTTTCAGAAACGATCAACGGCGCGATCGATCCGACCGCGCCGTTTGGGAAAAGTTCCGATCAGCGATAGACGCCGTTGACGGTGAGCGAAGGAACTTCGCCGCCAACCCATTTTCCGTAAAGTTCGGCGTAACGGCCGGTGCGAACCTGCTGGTTGATGAACAGGTTCAGGTAATTGATGAAGCCATATTCATCGCGGTTGGTGAAGAGAGCGACATAATCGATGTCATAAGGTGCCTTGCCGACCACCGAGATGCCGGCAAATTTGCCGGTCTTGACGTTGGCCTGTGCAACGGTCGAGGTCGAAACGGTGGCGTCGATCTGGCCCTGGCTGAGCGCGAGGAACACATCGGCCTGCGTCTGGTAAGGACGGAACTCGCCTACGCCCCATTCCTTGACGGTCTTTTCGAGCGCAATGGCTTCAAACGTACCGGCAGTCGCGCCGACGGTCTTGCCCTTCATGTCCTCAAAGGACTTGACGCCGGACTTGTCGTTGGCGGTGACTGCCATCTCGAAGGCGAAGTAAGGCACGGTCATGCCAACCGTCTTGGCGCGCTCAAGCGTATCGGACGTGGAGGCAACGCCAACATCGACGCGGCCGGACATCAGCGCCGGAATACGTTCCGGGAAAGGTGTCTCGACGATTTCAGCCGTGACGCCGAGCGCCTTGGCGAGATCGTTGCAATAATCGACATCGAAGCCGATCGGGTTGTTGGCGTCATCACGCGCGCCCATGGGAGGGAAGTCGAGCACGACCGCACAGCGCAGCGTACCGGACGAAATGATGTCGTCAAGCTTGTCGGCCTTGGCCGGAGTAATAGCGAAAGTGGCGGCCAGCAGGCCGGCGACGATGACCGATTTTTTCATTGTTGATTTGCTCCCAGAATTGCTCTGCCATTGAAGGCGAGGTCACTATTTCCCCATGGAGGCGATAAATCAACATAAAAATACAATGAGTATACAAAAAGAATTTTTGCAGCAGCGAACAGTGCTACGGCAGCGAGCTTGCAATTCGGGACCGAAAAGCACGTGAAAATGACGCCCTGGTTGGGCAGTTCCGCCCTACTCTCATCCCGGCGCTTGTGGCAGGCATGGGCACCGGACGCAGAATGCCGAAAAGACAAGTTGCAATAGAATGACCGTTGTATACTTTATGTATTCAAAATGTGCGAGCCCAATATCGGAGGATTATGATGAGCGACAACACCACATTGACCATCGACGGGCTTTTTCAGCGGGTCGAAGCGATTTTCCGCAAGGCGGGGCTCAATGCCGTGCAGGCGGGAGCGCTTGCGCGGGTTATTGTTGCCGGTGAGCGTGACGCCTGCAAATCGCACGGTATCTACCGCATCGAAGGCGCCCTGCGCACCGTCAAGGCAGGCAAGGTTAAGCCCGATGCGATGCCGGAGGTGGCCGAAGACGACGGCACAGCGATCGTGAAAGTCAACGCCAATGGCGGTTTTGCCAACCCCGCCTTCGAGCTTGGCCTGCCTGTTCTGGTGGAGCGGGCGAAACGCACCGGCATCGCCGCGCTCGTCATCAATGACTGTACGCATTTCTCGGCGCTCTGGCCGGAAGTCGAGGGGCTGACAGCGAACGGTCTAGCGGGTCTGGTCATGTGCCCGAGCTATTCCACCGTCGCTCCCACTGGCGGAACCAAGCCGCTGCTCGGCACCAACCCCTTCGCCTTCGGTTGGCCCCGTAAGAACACTTCACCCTATGTCTTTGATTTCGCAACATCTGTTGCGGCGCGCGGCGAGATAGAACTGCACCGTCGCGCGGGCAAATCTTTGCCTGAAGGCTGGGCCGTGGATGCCGACGGAAACCCGACGACCGACCCGGAGGCTGCGCTTGCCGGCGCCATGCTTCCGTTCGGCGGCCACAAGGGTTCGGCCATCGGCACCATGATCGAGCTTCTCGCGGGTATCATGATCGGTGACCTGACCAGCCCCGAAGTACTGGAGTATCTCGGCACCACAACGCTTGCACCCTTCCATGGCGAGCTTATCGTCGCCTTTTCCCCGGAAGCCTTCGCCAAGGGCCGTCCGGGCGATCCTTTCCAGCGGGCGGAAATCCTGTTCGACGCCATTATCGGCCAGGGAGCCCGCCTGCCCTCCGGCCGCCGCTTCACTGCACGCGCCAAATCGGAAAGCGAAGGCATTACCTTGACCGCCGCCGAAATCGCCGGTCTCGACCGGCTGCTGGAACAGGGGATGGACGCCGTCTCCTGACATCAGTCCTTCGTCATGCCGAACCCAATCAGGCATGACGAAGGATATCTATCGAACCTCATAAAACGAAAAAAGGCCCGCAAATGCGGGCCTTTTTCACTGCAGAAAGTAATCAGGCAGCCTTGCAGGCCTGAACCGCACCCGGAAGCTTGCTCCAGTCGGCGTACCAGCTGTTGAACAGCTTGAACTGCGCCTCGACATAACCGCGCTGGCTGTCGCTGAGGGCATCGGTCTCGTTAAAGTGCAGCGTATATTCCTTGTCGCCCTTCAGCACCATCATGTGCTTGAAGTAGAGAACCAGATCCGGGCCTTCATCGAAGGAGGAGAGGACGGCGAGCGCCTGCTCCAGTTCCAGCGCGCGGGCGCGGGCGTCCGCATCGCCCTTGGCGGCGGCCTGCGACAGCTTGCAGAGATGGATGACTTCCTTCGGCAGAACATTGCCGATGCCCGTGATCGCGCCGGTTGCGCCGCAATTGACGAAGCCGTGGACAACGGCAGTATCGACGCCGATCATCAGGGTGACTTCATCATCGCGGCTGGTGATGTTTTCAGCAGCGTAACGCATATCCGCCGGACCACCGAATTCCTTGAAGCCCACGAGGTTCTTGTGTTCCGCACGCAGCGCGAAGAAGAGATCGGCGCGGGTGGCGAAACCGTAATAGGGGCTGTTGTAGATGACAGCGGGCGTTTCGGGAGCGGCCGCAAGGATGGCCTTGAAATGCGCCTTCTGGGCAGCGATGACCGAGCCGCGCGAAAGAACACGCGGAATGACCATCAGGCCCTTTGCGCCAACCTTCTGGGCATGGGCGGCGTGCGCAACGGCAGATGCCGTGTTGACCGCGCCGGTGCCGACGATGACCGGAATGCCGGCTTTCACCAGACGTTCCACGCCTTCCATGCGCTGCTCATCGGAAAGAAGCGGCCAGTCGCCCATGGAACCGCAATACACGACGGCAGACATGCCATCGGCGATCAGCTCTTTGCCCTTGCGGACAAGCGCGTCGAAATCGGGGGTGCGATCATCTTTGCAGGGGGTCATCAAGGCGGGAATCACGCCGGAAAAAATGCTGGCCGTCATTACTAGCTCCTAAGGGACAGTTTTTCGGGAATGGACGCACCTCCGCGCCACCCTTTCAACAAGGACATTACAATCTTGTATTTTATTTGTCGACAAGAAATCGACAAGCTACAGATTTATTTCCAGCCGCTCATTGCGCACCAGTAGTTTCTGCACCTGCTGCACGATCTGTTCGGCATGCTCGCGGGCCAGTTTCTCGGACAGAACAGTGTCGCGCGCGGCGATCGCCGCTATGATCGCATCGTGATCGTCGACGAAACGTTTCGGCAGGCGATCATCATAGGACTGGTAATACAGCCGCAAGATGCGCCGTCCCTCATCCAGCAGACGCTTGAACAGACTGGTGAAATAGGGGTTGCGCCCGGCTTCGGCGATGGAAAGGTGCAGGGCCGCATTGGTGGAAATCATCGCCAGCGCGTCTTGCTCTTCCACCGCAATGGCAAATTCCGCATTATGGGCGCGGATGCCGGCCAGATCTTCCGGACGGTGATATTGGGCAGCAAGCTGGGTCGTCACCCGGTACATCAGCACCAGCGCATCGAAATAGGTATGCATATTGAGGAAATCGATGTTCGACACCATGGTCGAACGGTTCGGCAGCGTATCGATCAGCCCCTCGCCCGAGAGCCGCACCAGCGCTTCGCGAATGGGCGTGCGCGACATCTTGAACCGCTCGGCAAGCTGCACCTCATCGATTGGACTACCCGGTGGCAGAACCAGATCGAGAATCTCGTCGCGCAGCAGATCGTAGACCATCTTCACGCCGGAGCCACGCTTACGCTCGGCAGAAGCAATTATATCCGTCATAACCAAATCCCTCTTGTCGACATAAAGAGTACTATTATATTTTTTCCATATCAACGCCGCGTTGCAGCACCTGCCCCTCGAATGGCGGAATAATTGTTCAAAAACAACAAAAAGCCGTCACGAAAATTACCCGCGACGGCTTCAATAATTCAATTTGTGACATCGCTGATTTTTTACAAAGCACCGCTTCGAGGTAGGGACCTCAGTTACGCAGGCCGGTGGCCACGACGGAAATCTTGAAAGCGCCGTCCAGCGTCGGATCGAAGGACGCGCCCATCACCACATCGGTCTCTTCGCTGACTGCCTCGCGCACAAGCGTCATCGCCTCGTCGATCTCGTAAAGCGTCAGGTCGTTACCGCCGGAAATCGACACAAGTGCGCCGCGTGCCTCCTTCAGCGACGGTTCGCCGAGCAGCGGGTTGGCGATGGCGGCGGCTGCCGCCTCCGAAGCGCGTTTTGGACCCTTGGCCTGCGCCGTGCCCATAAGCGCGCGTCCGCCATTCTTCATGACGTAACGCACATCGGCGAAGTCGAGATTGACCAGGCCTTCGCGCAGGATGAGATCGGTAATGCAGCGCACGCCGAGGGACAGGACCTTGTCCGCCGTCTTCAGGGCACTTTCAAAGGTCGTGCCGGCATCCGCAATACGCAGCAGGTTCTGGTTGGGAATGACGATGACGGTATCGGCGGTATTAAGCAGATTGGCGAAACCATATTCGGCAGCACGCATGCGGCGCGCGCCCTCGAAGCTGAACGGCAGGGTGACGACACCGACGGTCAAGATGTTCTTCGCACGGCACGCTTCCGCGATGACGGGCGCAGCACCGGTGCCGGTACCGCCGCCCATACCGGCGGTGATGAAGCACATGTCGTAACCGTTGAGGTGATCCATGATCTCGTCAAGCGAATCGATTGCCGCCTGCCGGCCAACCTCCGGATCAGCCCCGGCACCCAGCCCGCCTGTAAGTTCGGAGCTGAGTTGCACGAGCCTTGGCGCGTTGGTTTTCTTCAGCGCCTGCGCATCCGTGTTGGCGGCGATGAAATCAACGCCGCCGATGCCCTCGTCGATCATGTTGTTGATCGCGTTTCCGCCGCCGCCACCGACGCCGATAACAGCGATATTGGGCGTATTGCGGGCGATTGGAGCGCGCGGAGACTGGGTCATCGTCTTATTCTCTTTCTAAACTCATAGGGTCTCGCGCCGTTTTTTAACCGCGGCACGCGAATGATCGGCAACGTTCCTGCATGTCCTTCCTGGCGCGTGAAGGACGCTGTAACGCTTTGAATTTGCATGCAAGCCTTTGCCCCGCTTGCGGCTAAAGGCTTGTGCTCCAGGGGCGAAAGATGCGCTACGGCGACTGTCTCCGACCCCTTCCCCGGATGAAAACCAAACCGAATCAACTGCTTCGCTATCTAGAGGTGATAGCCGAAAAGCCGGTCCGTTTACACTGTATTCACCATGTTTATCTCACTTTGGAACGAGTTGCTTCGGCAGGTGTTTGCCTTCCGACCGCGCTAAAGCGCATGGAATGGAGGCAGTCATATGTCCGCATACATCCTGCAAAACGAACCGGGTTTCCGCACGGAACAACCGCGTGTGCTGATCGTGGAGGACGAATTTCTCATCGCTATGGATATCGAAGATTCCATTATGCAGGCGGAAGAGGAAGCTGACGTCATCGGCATCGCCAACCGGCTGGATCAGGCCGTGGCACTCGGCAGCCGCGCAGATATTGCCTTTGTAGACGTCAATCTCGCCGACGGCCAGACCGGCCCGGAGATCGGGAGGCGGCTTTCGCAGGATCACGGCGTCGTGGTGATCTTCATGACGGCAAATCCGGAAGTGGTGGTCAATCTCGGTATCGGCGCAGGCGTTATCGTAAAACCTGTGCCGCAGGACGCCGTGGAACAGTGCCTTTCCTACGCACTTGCCAAGCGCGCGGGCACCCGTGCCGTTACGCCCATCGGCATGATGGCTTTCGACTGAACCATTCTCGTGGAGATAAAAAGCGGGTTGCCTGAAAACGGCGCCCGGCGCTGAAAACAAAAAAGCCTGCCGCGGGAGGAGGTGCGGCAGGCTTCTTGAAAGATTGAACAGCGATATGGGAGGAGGAAACCGCTGTCCCCGGGGCAATCCTTGGGAGGAGGAGTAGGATCACCCGCATTACCGAAAGAATGTGGGAGGAGGTACATCCGTTTCGATGATTTGAAGATATCATTTTTTTCTGCATTTCACAGACACAAGCTTGCACCTCAGACATGCATCAAACGCATGGCGATTTTTCCAACCCGAAACATCAATGCAACAGGCTGATTTTCGCCTTTGCACGGCATGCCCCGTGGGAGACACAAGCGTCGACGGTTCGCCAAAAACAAAAACGCCCGCGAAGCGGGCGTTTAGTCATTCAAAAGCGGCAATAGCTGCCTGATTACTTGCCGACGGCGGCGCGGGCGACGCTGTTGATCTGGCTACGGTCGATACCGAGATCGTGCAGTTCGCGGCTGCTCATGCGGCCCAGTTCGTTGACGGTCTGACGATACTTGCGCCAGTTATTAAAGCTGCGTGCTACGTTCATGACATTACCCTTTCAAGGTGTTGGCGACGTCAGTAACGTTTCGTTCCGGCGTCCTTTGATGTCCCTTATATGCGCCTTGTCGGGACCAAAGAACAGACAGAATAAGGCAGGCCACCCATGCGCTGAGTGCAAAGGTCATCCTCCGAGGGGCGCGGAAAAACAGAAGTATGGCGTAAATTCAGTCATATCGGGGGCCACTACCGACACCACGTCGTCAGAACTTGTAGCGAACGCCAAACACATTGGCATTCGTCGCGCCCTTCATATTGCCCAGCGTCTTGCCGCCGCCGGAACGGTGGTGAAGCCGCCAGAAGAACTCCGTCGAGGATTCTTCGCTGAAGGAAACGTTGATTTCCGGGCCGAGGTAAAACAGGACATTGGCGTTGCCGTTGTCCTTGATTTCTTCTTGCCTCTCCCGCCCCGGCTGCGCATCCGAGACGAGGCTCAGACCCGCCGTGAAACTCGGCGAAACGAACAACCGTTCCCCGAGCCTGATCTTGTCATAACGCGCGACAGGTCCTGCCCAGACTTCACCGGTGAACCCCTTGCCAAACCTGACGGCAACGCCGATTTCACCGCCCAGCTTCACATTGCCGATGCGATAGGGATAGAACTGATAACCGCCACCCAGAATGGCATTCTTTTCGTATTCCACGGGAACGAGGGCAGCGCTTTTCAACATGTCTTCTTTCGTTAAAACACCACCGAAACCAAATATCGCTTCACTCGTCTGCGAAGCCATATCCTCCGATGCGAGGGATGGTGTCGTGGCCAGTGCGATCATGGCCGTGAGTGACAGACGTCCTGCGATATTCATTTGCTACTCCTCAACAAAGCCCTCTTTTACCCAACCGTCCTCATAGGCATATTCCCGGAGGGCGAACATACCGTTACCGAACACAATTAATTCAACTCGTTCGCAAATGCTGGAAAACGGGCTAATGTCCGCCGGTCAGCGCAGGAACCGCCGGAAGCGGCGAAGCGCAAAAATGAAGAGTGCAGAGCCTATCGCAAGCAGCGCCAGCAATTGCGGCCAGACCACATCCAGCCCCGCCCCCCTGAAAAGCACCGATTGCGCCAGAATTACGAAATGAGTGTTGGGTGCGAGCAGCATGAGGTACTGGATGATATCCGGCATGCTTTCGCGCGGCGTCATGGCGCCGGACAGCACCTGCAGCGGCAGCAGGAACAAGATCAGCAACATGCCGAATTGCGGCATGGAACCCGCCACTGTTGCCAGGAAAATACCCATCGAGGTCATCGCAAAGAGCTGCAACGCCGTTCCAAGTAGGAAAAGGGAGAGCGAGCCTTCGATGGGAATAGCGAGCAGCCCCTTGACGACAACGAAAAGGGAAAATGCCGAGGCCACCAACACGACAAGGCCCATGGACCAGACCTTGCTGAGCATGATTTCCAGCGGCGTGACCGGCATGACCAGCAGATGCTCGACCGTTCCATGTTCACGCTCGCGAATGAGCGCCGCGCCCGTCAGCACGATCGACAGCATGGTGATGGCGGTGATGATATTGTTGATCGAGCCGAACCAGGATTTGTCCAGTTCAGGGTTGAAACGAGAACGCAGCGTCAGATCGACTGGCACCGTCGTCGCGCCGCGATAGCGGTTGACATATTCCTCAACTTCGCTCGTCACGATGTTCTGCACGTAACCGCCGCCGCTGAAGGCCTGGCTCATGCGGGTGGCATCGATATTGAGTTGGATGGCAGGGTGCTGCCCGGCCATTAGCTGACGCTGGAAATCCGGCGGAATGTTGAGCGCGAAGGTGTCGAGCCCTGCATCCATGCGCTTGTCCATTTCAGCAATGGAAATCTGCTTCGGCGGCGCGAAATAGGGCGGATAAAACGCCGTGCTGATGCGACCGGAAAGCGGCGACTGATCCTCATCAACAATGGCGATGGCGGCGTTGTTTAGGGTTTCGGGCAACGCGCTGGAACCGGTGTAGATTTGCAGCGTGAAAGCGTAAACGATCAGCAGCAACAACATGCCATCACGCGCAAGCCCGCGCAGTTCCTTGATGCCGAGCTGGAAGATGTTGGATGAAAACAAACTCATGACGCCTGTTTCCTCAAAAGAGTAGCACCAGCGATGAGCAGCAGCGGAATGGCGATGAGAAGCGGCAGAAAGGAACCCGAAAGACCGTCGAAATCCAGCCCCTTGGAGAAGGTGCCGCGTGAGATCGTCATGAAATAGGTGGCGGGATAGATATTGCCGATAAAGGCCCCCGCCCCCTGCAGCGACGAAACGGGATCGATCATGCCCGAGTATTGTGTGGCCGGAATGAGCGTCAACAGGGCCGTGCCGAAGATCGCCGCGATCTGGCTCTTCATGAAGGAAGACATGACGAGCCCGATGGATGTGGCGATGATGACGAAGAGTAAAGCGCCCGTCGCGTAAGCGAGATAACTCCCGGTAAACGGCACCCGGAAGATGAAGATCGCAAATGCCGTCAAGAGCAGGAAATTGAGCATGCCGAGCGCCACATAAGGAAGCTGTTTGCCGATCAGGAATTCCAACCGCGTGGTCGGCGTCACGTAAAGATTGACGATCGAGCCAAGTTCTTTTTCCCGAACGACGCTGAGCGCCGCCAGCATGGCGGGAATGAGCATCAGCAGCAGCGGAATGACCGCCGGCACCATGGCGACGAGGCTCTTGACATCGGGGTTGTAACGATAGCGCGTTTCGATGCTGAAGCTGCTTTGCGTCGCTGCATTGCCATAGATTTCGCTCGCCTTGCGCGCCAACCATGTCTGGTGCATGCCCTGCACGTAACCGCGCACGGTTTCTGCCCGTTGCGGCATGGCGCCATCGATCCAAGCGCCGACCTCCACCGTCTTGCCGCGCAGCACATCGCGGCCGAAACCGGGTGGAATTTCAATGGAAAGGCTGAGTTCCCCGTCACGCATGCGCCGGTCCATATCCGCATAGTCGCGGATCGGCATTTTCTCGATGAAGTAACGGGAACCGGCTATATCGAGCACATAATCGCGGCTGATGGTGGAATCGTCGCGGTCCAGTACCGCGAAGGTCAGGTCCTCAACATCGAGATTGATGCCGTATCCGATCACGAACATCAGGATGACGCTGCCAAGAACCGCTAAAGTGCCGCGAATGGGATCGCGTTGCAGTTCCAGCGCCTCGCGGCGCGTATAGCTGAACATGCGCCTGACATCGAAAAACCGTTTGCGGGCTGGTGCAACATGCTGCGTCGGGACCACCTCCGTTGCCGGAGCGGGCGCTATTGAAGGTTCCGCCTTTTTGACACCCGAGGCATCCTCGAGATAGGCGACGAAAGCCTCTTCCAGCGTTGCGGCATTACGGCTTTTGGTGATCGCGTCAGGCGTATCGCTTATCAACACCTTGCCGGCATGCATCAGCGAAATCCGATCGCAACGCTCCGCCTCATTCATGAAATGGGTGGAGATGAAGATGGTGACATTATCGTTGCGGGAGAGATCGGCTAGGATTTGCCAGAACCCGTCCCGCGCCACGGGATCGACGCCGGAGGTCGGCTCATCGAGGATGAGAATGTCAGGAGAATGGATCATCGCCACCGCAAGCGACAGTCTTTGCCGGATGCCGAGCGGTAGGTCGTCCGGCAGCGTGTCCATGACCGTGCCGAGATCAAAGCGCTCTGCCATCTCGGCGATGCGCGGCTGAATGGTCGCTTCCGGCAGCTTGAACAGCCGCGCGTGAAAATCGAGGTTCTGTCGCACCGTGAGTTCGGAATAGAGCGAAAAGGCCTGGCTCATGTAACCGACGCGGTGGCGGATCGCCATGTCGCTGGCATCCACCTCGTGGCCGAATAGCTTCGCCTCGCCTTCACTGGCGGCCAGAAGACCGGTCAGCATCTTCATGGTGGTGGATTTCCCGCAGCCGTTCGAGCCGAGAAAACCGAAAATCTCGCCACACGGAATTTTGAAGCTGACATTGTCGACGGCGGTAAAATCACCGAAACGCATGCTCAGATGCGAGGCCTCAATGGCATAATCGCCCTCGCCGGTCACCGTGCGCGGCGCGATATTCACCTCGTGGTAACCCTTACGCTTTTCTTCCGGAAGAAGCGCGATGAAGGCTGCATCGAGATTGGCGGCGGAGGTGCGGTAGAGCAACTCGGTGGGCGAGCCGGTGGCAAGAATTTTGCCGCCATCCATGGCGACCAGCCAGTCGAAACCGGCGGCCTCTTCCATATAGGCCGTAGCGACAATCACGCTCATACCCGGACGACCGGCGCGGATGGAATCGATCAGCTCCCAGAATTGCCGGCGCGACAGCGGATCGACACCCGTCGTCGGCTCATCGAGAATGAGCAGGTCAGGATCGTGGATCAGCGCACAGCAGAGCCCGAGCTTCTGCTTCATGCCGCCGGAAAGCTTCATTGCCGGCCGGTCGGCAAAAGGTTCAAGGCCGGTGCTCTTCAGCAACTCGGCAATGCGTGCCTTTCTCTCCCTGCCGTCCTGCCCGAACAGCCTGCCAAAAAAGTCGATATTTTCGAAGACCGAGAGGGTTGGATAGAGGTTCTTGCCGAGGCCCTGCGGCATATAGGCGATGCGCGGGCAAGTATCCTCGCGGTGGCGCGGATCGGACATATCGCCGCCGAGGACCTCCACCTTGCCTTTCTGTATAGCCCGGGCGCCGGAAACCAGAGAGAGGAGGCTGGACTTGCCGACACCGTCAGGCCCGATAAGGCCGATCATCCGTCCGGCGGGAATTTCGACCGATATATCGGCAAGCGCAACCGTGCTGCCAAACGCCAGCCGTACATCCGTCAACCGCGCGACTGGCGCGCCGGGATTTTTAGTATTCGTCGCGGAGGGTGTGACCATCGCGGCCACTCTCACTTCACAAGATTGCGTTCGAGATTCTCCGGCCAGACGGCCTGCGGATCAAGCCGGACATAGGCCATGCCGGGAAGACCGGTTTTGACATACTGAATATATTTCTGCAGCAGCTCCTGCGGAATTTGCGCCCGCACCCGGAAGGTAAGCTTCTGGCGCTCCTCCTCGGTTTCCACCGTCTTTGGCGTGAATTGCGCCACATCGGCGACGAAGGAAACCTTGGCGGGAATGGTATATTGCGGCGCTGCGTCCAGTATCAGGCGCACATCCGAGCCCATGGATGTACGGCCAGCCTCAGCCGTGGGCAGGAAGAACGTCATGTAGACGTCACCGAGATCGACGAGGTTGAGAACCCGCCCGCCGGCGGAAAGCACCTCGCCGGGCTGGGCGATGCGATATTGCACACGGCCGTCGCGGGGTGATTTCAGCGTCGCATCGGCTATGTCTGTCTCGATGCTCTCAATATCGGCCTGCGCGGCATCGACAGCCGCTTCCGCATCGACGATCTGTGCCTTGGCGGCGTTGATTGCCGCATCAGAGGCGGCAAGCGAGGCCTGCGCCGAGGCAAGAGTGGCGCGGGCGGACTGTTCTGCCGCCTCACTGTCATCGACGATCTGCTGCGACACGGCATTGCCGGTCAACAGCTGTCTTGAGCGCGCATAGGTCTTGGACGCCGAATCAAGCTGGGCCTTGCGCTGTTCCACCACCGCAAGCGCCGAGGTCTTTTCCGCCTCCCGCTGGGCAACGAGGCTATGGGCGGTATCGATTGCGATCTTTGCGCGACGAAGCTGCGCTTCCGCCTGACGCTTTTTGGCCTCCAGCTGGGCAGTATCCATCTGGGCAAGCACCTGCCCTGCCTTCACGAAATCGCCTTCGCGCGCCATGATGTCCTGAAGACGGCCGGCGGTTTTGGTGGAAATATCGATCTCGACCGCCTCGATCCGGCCGTTACTGGAAACGAAACCGGAGGGCAGACCCTCTGCCGTCAACTTCGACCAGGCGAAATAGGCAGCAACGGCAATAACCCCAACCGCCAGACCAACGAGCAAGCCTTTTTTAGACATCCGTCTTCCCCATGAACCCTTCGAGTTTCAACCGTAATACGATAAAACCGAAGAAGCCAGCCACCTTTACGTTCATAAATCCCACCTGATATTTCCCATATTGGAGCGAGAAGACAGGTTGCTAGGGACTGTTTAGGTGAGGGAGCGCTTCGAGGCTTTGACACACGTCAAGTGGATGAAGGACTAAAACCCACTTCGTCATGCTCGGCCCTGTCCCGAGCATCTGCTAGCTATCATTTTCTGCTAGGTGGTTGGTTCCTCGGGACGAGCCCGAGGATGACGTTAAATCTATAGCGGAATGACAACCGGCGAACGCCACGCAAGGTGCGCCAGCCTGCCGTCAACGCAGCCGTTGCGTTCCTTACACCGCCCGCGCCCGCTTCATCTCCACCTGCGTCCATTCCGGCAACCAGTCCCGGTGCGCGACAAGAAGATCGTCCACCAGCGACCAGATCTGGTCGAGATCGAGTTCCGCTGCCGTATGCGGGTCCATCATCGCCGCGTGGAAGATATGCTCACGGTTTTCGCTCATCAGCGCCCGCACCGTCAGCTCCTGCACGTTGATGTTTGTGCGCATCAGCGCGGTCAGCTGCGGCGGCAATTCCCCGATGAAGGTTGGTTGCACGCCGTTATGATCGACAAGGCAGGGCACTTCCGCCGCGCAATCTGATGGCAGCGAGGTGATGCAGCCATTGTTGCGCTGGTTGCCGTAGATGACAGACGGTTCGCCGGTCCAGACCGAGTTGATGATGGAGGAGGCATATTCCTTGGATTGCTTGACCTCGATCTTTTCGGCTGAGCGATAGGCCGCCGCCTGCCCCTTCCAGCGCTCGATCTGCTCGATGCAGCGCTTGGGATATTCATCGAGCGGAATACCGAATTTCTCGATCAGGTCCTCGCGCCCCTCCTTGATGAAATAGGGTGTGTATTCGGCGAAATGCTCGGAACTTTCGGTAACGAAGTAGCCGAGACGCGTCAGCATCTCGTACCGCACCTTGTTGGGGCAGCGCGGGTTCCAGCCGGGCTTCGGCGCACGGCCTTCGCGATAGCCTCGTACGAGATCGGGATAGAGGTTCTTGTAGCTGCCATCAGGCTGGCGGTGCTCGAATTCCAGGAAAAACGCCATGTGGTTGATGCCGGCCGAACGATAGCGGATTTCCTCGTAGGGAATATCGAGGTCATGGGCGAGTTCCATGGCCGTGCCCTGCACCGAATGGCAAAGGCCGACCTGCCGGATTGTCGGGTATTTCTCCGCAATCGCCCAGGTGTTGATCGCCATCGGGTTGACATATTGCAGCATGATCGCATTGGGGCAGACGGCGAGCATATCCTCGCAAATCTTCCACAGATGCGGCACGGTGCGCAGGCCCCGCATGATGCCGCCGACACCAAGCGTATCGGCAATGGTCTGGCGCAGGCCATATTTACGCGGCACCTCGAAATCGGTGACTGTGCAGGGCTCGTATCCGCCGATCTGGAAGGCGACGACGACGAAATCGGCACCGGCGAGCGCCTTTTTCTGGTCTGTAAAAGTCTCGGCTTTCGCCTTTGCCCCGAGCGTCGAAATCAGCTTGTTGACGACGATGGCGCTTTCTTCCAGCCTTTCGCGGTTGATGTCCATCAGCGCGATCGTTGCGCCGGAAAGGGCCGGACGTTGCAGCACGTCGCCGATGATGTTCTTCATGAACACCGTGGAACCTGCGCCGATAAATGTGATCTTGGGATCTCGTGCCATATTTGCCTCCGGCATCTTGAACTATGCGATTTCAAAGGCGGCCCGGACGAGCCGCTGGGTGTATTCGGTTTTCGGGCGGTTCAGCACCTCCTCGACGGGGCCTTCCTCCACGATCCTGCCGCGCTGCATGACGATGACGCGGTGGCAGAGAGCCCGAACGACCTTCAGGTCGTGCGAGATGAACAGGTAGCTCAAGCCCCGCTCGTCCTGCAGCTTGCGCAGCAGGTCTATGATCTGCGCCTGAACGGAAAGGTCGAGCGCCGAGGTCGGCTCATCGAGCAGGATGAATTCCGGCTCCAGCGCGACTGCACGCGCGATGGCGATGCGCTGGCGCTGGCCGCCTGAGAACTCGTGCGGGAAACGCGAGAGGATGTTGCCGGGCATGCCTGCCGCTTCCAGCGCGTCGCGCACCCGCTCCAGCCTTTCGGCCTTGGTTTTACCAAGCCCGTTGATAACCAGCCCTTCCTCGATGATCTGGCCGATGGTCATGCGTGGATTGAGCGAGGCGAAAGGGTCCTGAAAGACGACCTGCATGCGTGAGCGCAGAGGCCGCATTTGAGACCGGGAGCGGCCGTCGACCCTCTCGCCATCGAAAATCACCTCTCCGGCCACCGGCTCGTTCAGCCGCAACAGGGATTGGCCAAAGGTCGTTTTGCCAGACCCGGATTCGCCGACAATTCCCAGCGTTTCATGGCGCTTGAGGGCTAGACCAAGATCGTCGACGGCAACAAGTTCCTTCAATTCCGGCTTGAACAGGCCACCGTAGCGCATCATGAACGACACCCGCACGCCATTCGCCGTCAGCAGCACACCGGAATTTTCCGGCAATGGTTTGGCGGTGCCATGCGGCTCGGAAGCAAGCAGCTTTCGGGTATAGGGGTGCTTCGGCGCTGCAAACAGCCGCTCAGTGGTGTTGTGCTCACGCATCTCGCCATGCTGCATGACGTAGACGTAATCGGAAAACTGCTTCACGATCGTCAGGTCATGGGTGATGAGCACCACGGCCATGCCGCGCTTCTTCTGCAGATCGCGTATGAGGTTGAGGATCTGCGCCTGTACTGTCACATCCAGTGCTGTGGTGGGTTCGTCGGCGATCAGAACATCCGGATCGTTGGAGAGCGCCATGGCGATCATGACACGCTGCCGTTGACCGCCGGAAAGCTGGTGCGGATATTGCTTCAGCCGCGCCTCGGGTTCCGGAATCTGCACCTGCCGCAAAAGATCGAGCGCCCTCGCCTCGGCCTGCTTCCTGCTCAGCTTCGAGTGGACGCGGATCGCCTCGACGATCTGACTGCCGATTGTATAGATCGGGTTCAGCGAACTCATCGGCTCCTGAAAGATCATCGAGATACGGTTGCCGCGCAACGCCCGCCGCTGGCGGCTTGAAAATTTCAGGATGTCGTCGCCGTTGAAGCGCACGGTCGCGGTTTTCGAAACCGAGGCCCGCTTCGTCAAAAGCCCCATGATGGTGCGGGCGGTCACCGATTTTCCCGAACCGGATTCGCCAACGATGGCGATCGTCTCCCCCCGGTAAAGCTGGAAGGAAATGTCTTTCACTGCCTCCACCGTGCCGTGCTCAACCTTGAAAGTCACGGCAATATTGCGTGCATCGATGATGGCCTGGTCGTTTCGATTATCAGCATCGAAGCGGATGGCAGGGGCGTAGGTATTCTGTGCAGCAACCATGTTACGCTCCTCTCAATAGGGATCGACAGCATCGCGAAGGCCATCGCCCAGCGCGTTGAAGGCAAAAACGGTGACCAGCACAAAGCCGACCGGCGCAAGGATCCATGGATAGGAACCAATGACGGAATAGGTGGCCGTATCCTGAAGCATCAGCCCCCAGGAGATCAGCGGCGGCTTGACCGCGAAACCGAGAAAGCCAAGGAAGGATTCGAGCAGCACGACGCTTGGAATATGCAGCGTGACGGCAACGATCACATGGCTCATCACATTCGGCAGGATGTGCTGGAAGATAATGCGCCGGTCGGTGGCACCGACGGCAATCGCGGCGCGGACATAATCGATACGCGCCAGCGCCAGCGTCTTGCCGCGCACCTCGCGAGACATCTGCGCCCAGCCGAGCGCTGACATGACGCCGACCACGAAGAGGAGGAAAACAGTCGTCGGGGCAGTGACCGGGATAAGCGACGTCAAGGCGAGATAGAGCGGCAATTGTGGAAAGGCCAGAACCACTTCCACGAAACGCTGCACCCAGGCATCCAGCGGCCCGCCGAAATATCCTGAGATCAACCCGACGCTGGTGCCGATGACGGTAACGATGGTGACGACACTGAGCGCGATGGCAAGCGAGATGCGCGATCCATAAATGGCGCGTGACAGCACATCGCGTCCGAACTTGTCGGTTCCGAGAAAATGCACCGGCTGCCCGTCCGTGGTGCCGAAGAAGTGCCGGTTTGCCGGGATGAGGCCGAACAGCCGATATTCCGCGCCTTTCACGAAAAAGCCGAGATAAAGCGGATTGTCGTAATCCGGGCCGACGATAGGCTGGAAGGTCACCGGATCGAGCTCATCCGTTTCAGCGGTGGCATAGACCCGAGGGAACAGGCTGATATTGCCGTCCTTGTCGGAGAACCGCACCACCTGCGGCGGGGAGAAACTGTCATTGGTTTCGAGCGGGTTCATCGGCGCGAAGAAATCGGCGAAGACTGAGATCGTGATCAACAGCACCACCAGCACCAGCCCCACCATGCCGGTGAAAGAGCGTCTGAGGCGCCGCCACACCAGAGCGAGATAGGTCTCGTTACCCTGAACACCCCGCTCGGGCTTCGCTGCGGCAGCCGATTCATTCTTGAGTTCGTCAACGGCCACCATCTCAAGCCCTCCCGAATTCGCGCACACGCGGGTCGAGCATGGCGAGCAGCATGTCGGCGATGATGTTGCCGATGATGAGCGTGGCGGCCAGCACCATCATGAAGGTTGCGGTGACATAGACATCGCCGACCGCCATGGACCCGACGATGGCGGGACCGACGGTCGGCAGCGCAAAGATGATCGCAGTTTCGATTTCGCCGCTCAGCATATAGGGCAGCACGACGCCCTGATACATAATGAGCGGATGCACGGCGTTCGGCACGGCGTGGCGCATGATGACCGCGCCTTCCGAAAGGCCCTTGGCGCGCGCCGTCTCCACATATTGGGCGTTCAGCGTATCCAGCAGATTGCCGCGCATCACCCGCATATTATAGGCAAGTCCACCGAAAACGGCGATGGCAACCACCGGCCAGACATGGCTGACGAGATCGACGAACTTCCCCCATGACCATGGCGCACCGCCATATTGCGGCGAAAAGAAGCTGCCGATTTCCGACACGTCGAAATGAAACACCATCAGGTAGACGAGGATCAGCGCCATCAGGAAGCGCGGAATGGTCATGCCGAGGAAGGCGACGGTCGAAAGCAGATTATCGATCCAGGAATATTGTCTGGTGGCAGCCCAGATGCCGAAACCGATGCCGAGAAGCGATGAAAGAATGTGGCAGACAAGGGCGAGTGCGATGGTGCGCGGCAGGCGTTCGCCGACCACATCGGCAACCGGCTTGTTGTAATAGAAGCTGTAGCCGAAATCGCCGCGTGTGATGATACCGCCGATCCAGTTGAAATATTGCACGACGATCGGCTTATCGAGACCGTGTTCGATGCGGTAGGCCTGCGCCTGCGCTTCCGCCTGTTCGAAGGACGCACCGCCCTGGTTCATCAATTGCGAGCGGATGTAGTCAGCATAGTCGCCGGGTGGCGCCTGAATGATGGCGAATGTCACCACGCTCAGGATAAGCAGCACCGGAATGGCGGAGCCTATGCGTATTGTCAGGAATCTCAGCATCGAACGGGTATCCTCCACTTGGCTAGTCCGTGTGTCTCCGGCCGCGCTTCACGCGCGACCGGTACCGGGTTTTCTCCGGGAGGAGTTCTAGTTGATCGGGCCGCCCTCACCCGGCTTGCCGGGAAGCTGCTCGGGGAAAAGCTCGTATTTGCCCTGCTTGTCGGCCGCGACCCAAAGGCGTTCGCGGATGATGGCGTCTTCAGCCCAGTTGAACATGAAGATCGGCGTGCCCTGCGGCACATTCGAGAACCGCTTGTTGACGATAAGCGCGCCGGGATATTCGGTAAGCCCTATCGTGTAGAGGTTCTGCGTGTAGACCTTCTGATATTGCTTCATCAGTTCCGCCCGCTCGGCATTGTCCTGCGAGGAGATGAATTTGCGCACGATATCGGCCATCTCCTTTTCGAACGGCATCAGATCCAGTTCCTTGCCTTCAGGTGCGCGATGGTTCCAGCTGGTGCGCGGGCCAACGGGTGCCAACTGCTCGGTATTCTGCACCACGGACGAAAGCTCGGTGGAGTTGCGGCGCACCAGCCAGTCGAACTGACCGCCATAATGGGCCGCATCGCGCTGGTTGGAATCAAGGCTGTTGATGACGAGGCGAAGGCCAAGTTTCGCCATTTGCCCGACAAGGCCTTCCGCAATGCTCTTGTCCGTCGTGTAGCCGTTATTGACCAGAAGAATGATCTCGACGTTTCGTCCGCCCAGTGTCTCCTTCGGGAAGTTCAAGAAGCCGTCGCCATCGGTGTCCTTCAGGCCGATTGATGCAAGGGCGGCTTTCGCTTCCTTAAGGTTGAAGGGGTAATAGACCGTGGAATTGCGATCGTAAAAACCGGTGCCCGAGGAAATGCCACCCGGATAGATCGCCGTGAATGGGCCCTTGACGAGCGAGTCGCCGATTGCCTTGCGATCGAGGGCCGAGGTCACCGCCTGACGGAACACCTCGTTGCGGTTCAGCTCGCGAATGGCCTGCCCGCGCTCGTCCGGATTGCCCCAGCCATTGGCGGAAAAGTTCATCTGCAGGTTATAGCCGATCAGGCGTGGCCCGAAGGCAAGGCGAGCCGGCGCATTCGGGTCAGCTGCGCGTTTCAGCGAAGCGACAAAATTCTCCGGCTGCTCGAGATTGGAGAAATCGCCCGATCCCGCCACAGCCTGCACATCGCGATCGGCCCAGGTGGAGAGCTTGTAATGAAGCTCGTTGAGATAAGGCAGCTGCTGGCCCTTCTCGTCGACCTTCCAGTAGTATGGATTGCGCCTGAGCACGATGATGTCGTCGGGGCGATATTCCACCGGCACCCAACCACCCATGACAGGCATGTTCATATATTCCGGCGGAAAGGCGTTCTTGAACTGGTTATAGGTGTTCTTGGAATATTTCGGGTGCTGTGGTTTCAGAATATGCGCCGGTCCGGGGCAGAAGCTCGGATAAGCCATGGTGTAGAGATATTGCTTCGGGAAAGCGGTCTTGAAAGTCCACTCCACCGTATAGTCATCGATCTTTTTGAGCGTGGTGCCTTCGCCGAAGGCTTCAGGCGACGCGCCGCCGCCGAGCGGCGAGACGTTGGGATCGAGAACCGCGTCTTCCCAGTAGAACATGACGTCATCGGCGTTGAACGGCACACCGTCAGACCATTTGGCACCCTTGACCAGATGCATCGTCAGCTTATGGCCATCCTGCGACCATTCCCAGCCTTTGGCGAGATTGGGCAGCGGTTCGGTGTCCTTGGCATTCACCTGAAACAGCGGCGCTGTGCGCGTCAGGCATTCGGAAAGCGCAATATCGATGCCGCCCCAGCCCTGGCTCTGGCCGGCAATGTAGTTCCAGCCTTCGGGCCGTCCGCCGATCACATGGCGCATCGTATCGCCATAAACGCCGATGCCATCCACCATGTTGCCGGTCTTGTAGACCAGCGGCTCCTCAGGCAAGCGTTCCTTCAAGGGCGGCAGCTTGCCAGTCTTCTCGAATTTTTCGGTGATCCAGTCCGGCTCGCTGTAATCAGGCAGGGCCTTGAATTCCAGGATCGAGTCGCGCGCCACATAATCGATCTTGCCTTCGGCCGGAAACTGCGGCGGCTCCGGCGGCGTGGTGGTTTCGAAGGCGTTCGCACTGAGTGCGATCATCGAAACACCAAGACCCAATGCCGAGATGATACCGATCTTGCGTTGAAGTTGCATCGTCATTCCTCCCAAATGGCAGCTCTTCGACCGCCCACCCTCTGTTGTCGCGATAGCCACGGCGGCGAACTCCCTTTTCACCACCGGCCTGTTCCCATGCCTTTTCCTTCAAACGGCCTTTTTCAGCGCCGATTTCTCGGCCCGTAGTTCCTCGATTGAGCGCACATTGCGGCGCGCCGCACCCGCCCAGTCGCGGGTCTTGACGGTGGATTTCGCAAGCCGCTCCTTGGCATCAGGCACGGCATCCGCATATTGCGGCAGCCAGCGCGCCTGTGCGACGACCATCTCGTCCACCATCTGCCAGACCTCCTCCGGAGTGGCGACGGCGCCGACTAGCGGGTCATGCAGCACGGCAAGCTTCAGAAGATCGATATCGCCGCTGACCGCCGCATGTACCGACATGCGCTGCACGTTGATAGACGCCATGCAGGTCGCCGCGCAGGCTTCCGGCAGCGTGATACCCGAGACCATGTTGATGCCAAAACGATCCACGAAACCGGGCGACTCAATGATCGCATCAGAAGGAAGGTTGGTTATGACGCCATTGTTCTTGACGTTGAAGTGGCCGCGATAGACACGCCCGGTTTCAAGCGCTTCCAGAATGTGGCTCGCATGTTCGTTGGAGCGCTTCTCCGGTTCGATGGGCTTGGCGGCTGACGCCAGGAACTGCGGGAATTCCGTCTCGAACCAGTTCCGCGTCTCGGTGGAGTGGCGCAGATAACCGCCGGTTTCGCCGTGAATCCAGTCCGACATATCGATCCAGCGGGCGATTTCATCCGGGCGCTTGCGGTACCACGGCAGATATTCGGACAGATGGCCGTTGCTCTCCGTCGAATAGACACCGAAGCGCTTAAGCACGTCGATGCGCAGCTTTTCCTGCTGTGAGAAAACCGGATGCGCCTCGAAAGCGGCGACCAGCTCTTCTTTGCCGATCTTGCGGCCATTCAGCCTTAGATCGATGAACCATGTCTGGTGGTTGATGCCCGAGCAGATGTAATCAAGTTCGGACGGGGATTTTGCGCCGAGAATTTCAGCGATCTGCTCCGCACCGTGCTGCACACCGTGGCAAAGACCAACCGTATCCACCTTGCCGTATTCGATGGCTGCCCATGTATTCATGGCCATGGGGTTGGCGTAATTCAGGAACTTGGCACCGGGTGCGGCGACATCGCGGATATCCTTGCAGAAATCCAGAATGACCGGAATGTTACGCTGGCCATAGAGAATGCCGCCGGCGCAGATGGTGTCACCGACGCACTGGTCGATCCCGTATTTCAGCGGAATACGGATGTCGTCCGCATAGGCTTCCAGACCGCCGACCCGCACACAGCTTATGATGTATTTCGCACCCTCAAGCGCGCGACGGCGGTCGGTATGCGCCGTCACTTTCACCGGAAAACCGTTGGCTTCCACGACCTTGTCGAGGATCGCCCTGATCATATCCAGATTGTGCTGGCTGATATCCGTCAGCGCGACCTCGATGTCGCGAAACTCCGGCACGCACAAAAGATCGGTGAACAGTTTTTTCGTGAATCCGACGCTTCCGGCGCCGATTATAGCGATTTTGAAACTCATAACGCCACCTCTGTTGCAAATCGAACGGATGAAACGGGCCAAACGATCATAATAAGGCGCTGCGAGAATATACCTGTAAGAACCCCGGAAAACCGGCGCTCCTAAAAAATTCTCCGCAACAATATCGCGCTGGCTGTCTCCTCGGTTCGGGATTATGCGTATAATGACGAGCGGAACCAGAGAAGGATTATGCTTTCATGGGTAATTTTGTGCTGCGCGATTTGATCGATCAGGGGCCGGGGATGCGGACCGTCTCGCTGCCCCGCGGCCGCCAGACCCTGCACACAATGCCCACCAGCAGCGGCTATGAAATCCGCAGCAGTGGCAATTATGACTGGGACGGACGAAAGCGCGGACAGACACCATTCACTGTGCTGCAATATTGCATTGGCGGACAGGGAAACCTTCGTTACGAGAACCGTCATTACGTGGTGAAGCCGGGCGAAACCCTCCTGTTGCTCATCCCGCACAATCATCGCTACTGGCTGGAAGCGGGAAAGCAATGGGAGTTCTTCTGGATCTCCATGAATGGCGAAGAGGCCTTGCGCATTCACCGCAATATTCTTGCCGTCACCGGGCCGATCCTCAAGCTGCAACAGGAAACCGTCGATCATCTCGCCCATTGTTGCTCGCGCCTCGTCAACGGCGCGGAAACACCAGGGGCGGCCTCCGCCGTCGCCTATGAAGCGGCGATGACGCTTTATGACGACGTGTTCGGCTCGCATCCCTCCTTTGGCGGTGAATATCGCACCATGCAGCAGGTGCTGAGCTATATAGACGGGCATCTCGGAGAGCGTCTTTCCGTCAGCGATCTTGCCGCCGTCGCCGGCCTCAGCCGTGCGCATTTTTCCCGCATCTTCACGGCAAGCGAAGGCCTGCCACCGGCCGAATTTGTATTGCAGCGACGGTTGAGGCGGGCAGCCAAGCTTCTCACCACAGCCGAAAACATCCCCATCAAGGAGGTATCCGTGCTATGCGGCTTCGAAGACCCGAACTATTTCTCGAAGGTCTTCCGCAGGCTATATGGCATCAATCCAAGCGAATTCCGCACCACCGGCATGTATGCGAGCGTTCAGCAGAGCAGATCGTAAAAAACAACTTCGTTTTGCCACGTTTCAGGCGATTAAGAATTGGCCATACAGCCCCTTTTGGAGACCGAATGAGGTGAACAACAAAATCAGGAAGATCCTCATCTTTCCGCTTCGGGCAATCATCGTGTTTGCCCTGATCCTCGACGGCATTTTTCGCCCGCTCTATCGGCCGATCATCAAGGCGATATCCAGACTGACATTCATCAGGAAACTGGAAAGCCGGATTGGCGGATTACCGCGTCTTGCCATTCTTCTTTTGCTGGCGGTGCCATTTGCCATCGCCGAACCGATGAAAATCATCGGCCTGCTCCTCATCGCGCACGGCACCGTCAAAACGGGAATTGCGCTGACGATCCTCGCTCACCTCGCCACATTCCTGATTGTCGAGCGCATTTACCACGCCGGTCGGGAGAAGCTCCTCACCTACGCCTGGTTCGCATGGATCATGCGATATGTGCGGTTTGCCCGTTCGTTTTACGATCGCTTCAAGCGCGCGACACTGGGCTGGATCCGGCTGAGCGTTCTGGCGCGTCAAAGATAAAAGCGGCACCTTTCACCGCCGGCCGCGCAACTTCTTCAAAAGATATTCCGCAAAGGCGGTTGCCTGCAAGGAGACGAGAATGATGGCAATGCCAAGAATAGCACGGGCTTCGGGCACCTCGTCAAACAGGAAGTATCCCACAGCGGTCACGAACAATATCGACAGATATCCGACGGGCGCCAGAACACTGGCGTCAGCGATGCGATAGGCCCGCAGGAAGCAATATTGCCCCATTTGCGCAAGCAGGCCGATGGCGAGCAGCGCCACCCAGTCGAGCGGCATGACCGGTTTCCACGTCCAGATCGCCGGAACGGCGGTAATGACGGCAAGACCCACAGTGTAGAACACCATCATGACAGTGGTGTTTTCCTGCCGCAGCGCCCGGGTCTGGATCACCGCAAGCGCGCCGAACACGACGGAGACGAGGACGACGAGCACGCCTGCGTTAATCTCCGCGCCGCCCGGCCCGATGACAACAAGGACGCCAACAAATGCGAGGCAAGCGCCGACCCAGCGATATCGGCTTACCTTTTCACCGAGAAAGACAACCGCCATGGCCATCGTCACCAGCGGGCGTGAGAAGCCGACAGCATTGACGGTGGCGAGCGGCAAGAGGGTGATGGCGACGAAGTTGCTGGTGAGTGCAATGGCGTTGCAGCAGATTCGGAAAAGGTTGCGCCAGGGATATTTGACGCGCGCCATTTCCCCCCGGTGTCGCCAGATAAGCGGCAGGATGAAGATCAGGCCGATCATCGCTCTTATGAAGACGAGCTGGAATGCCGGATAGGTCACACCCTGCGCCTTGACGAGGGCTGTCATTCCGCCCGAAACGAGGGACATATCCATGAGCAGCCAGCCGATGCCCGCGCGAGCATCGTTTTCGCGCGGGTTTTCCTGTTTTTCACTCTGGTCCTGGCCATTCACGCGGGTTGCACAAGGTTTGCCATGAGGCGGAATGCCCCCGGCACCAGCTTGTCCATCTGGTGGTGCAGCACGAGGCTTGTATGCGTATGCCGGCCCCTGCCAATGGCCGCCGAGACCAGCGCCCCTTTCAGAGGCTGTTCATCGACATCGTGCATGGCGAGCAGGGGTTCATAAGCATCATCCCAGCGCGCAGCGAAATAGAGCCCGCGCTCCTTGTCCCAGCCCGTCCAGTCGGCAGCACCGATCGTATTGGGCCCGACAAGCAATGGATGATCGGGCAATAGCACCGTCACCTCCGCATTTGGGTCCGTCACCCGCCAACGCAGGGAAGGCTTACCGATCTCAAGTCGCCTGACGGGCGTCGTCTCGGGATTCCATCCGTCGGTTGGACGGTGATAGAGCGTGACAAGATGGCCGCCTTCTTCGACGAAGCGGTGAAGCCTTTCGGTTGCCGCAGCCAGATCCTTGCGAATGCCGAAGGCGAAGATGCCCACAACAATCGTCGTGAAGGACGAGAGATCACCGCCAAGCGCCTGCGCATCGAGTTCGGTGACATCAAGACCCATGCGCGAAAGCCACGACCCGACCCGGTCGGCACCGCCGCCGACATAACCGACGCGCGCCCCCTGGGGCAGCTTGAGATCTAGAGAGAGGATTTTCAGAGTGGAGGGTGCCAGAAACCGCGCCCGGCCTATATGCGGATATGCGATGGGCGTGATCTGGAAGGCAGGTTGTGAACCGACAAGCGCTTCGATCTGGGCAAGGCCAACCGCTGCCTCACCGGTACGCTCGGCAATCCAGTCATTGCCGGTCTTGCGCAGGTTCCAGCCACCCGTACTCCTGAAAGACAGCGGTGCATCGGCACCCTTTATGTGTGCCTGAAAAACATGGGAATCCTGCCCCTGTCCAAGTGGAACCAGAAGCGCATCGGGCGAAATCGTCAGCGACTGCGCCGGCGTCACGAAAAACGGCTCCTCCAGATCGAAGTTGGCTGAAACCTCCCTGCCTCCAATCCTTACGGACAGGCGCACCGAGGCATGACCATTGCCGCCTGAGGCTTTCCAGTCGGGCTGGTAAAGCCCGGAAACGGCCGCGTCCTGATCGGCGGCAAGTGAGAAGACCATTGTCTGGCCACGCGACTGAACCGAAGACGATACGCCAGCCGGAAGGACCGGGGTAACCTCGACGTCAAATTCAGCCGCCTTTCCCGCGAGTTCCACATAGAGAGATGACGTCCCGCCCGGAACGATCTCGGCCGGCTCGGCATAGGCTCGCTCGAAAAGATCGAGTGCCGTCAGGATAGCGGCATCGACCTGCGCCCGTTTGCGCGCGATCCGGTGCCCATGCAACTCCCTGAAGTCCGGCGCTGCGGCCTCGTCGACCTCTTGCAAAAGGGTTGCCGCCGTCAGAAGTGAGGCCGTGATCCGCTGCGTGTCGGGAAAGGTATCGATTGCGTCAGTGATTGCCTGTTCGGCTGCAACCAGCGCCTTTGCCAAATCGGCGGTAAGACCCGGAAAAGCCGAGAGATCAGCCAGCGACGACGGCAGGCTGTCGAGGATCGAGCTTTCCTCACCGCCCGCGACGTTGGAGAGCTCGAGATGCAGTGGCCATGCTTCCTGCGCCCGCTTCGGCCAATGCCCCATTCCCTGTGAGGCATGATAGTAACGCGACCATTCGCCGATGCGGTCATATTGCGCGCCGGTTGCCCGCTCCTTGCCCACCGCGTTGACTGTCAGCGTCGTTTCCGGCGGAGGCACCTCGTCATCATAGGTGTCACCACCACCAGACCATGCAGGAAGATAATATTTGGCCACCTTCCACGGCTTCAGCCCCTCGGAGAAATGCTCGGGATAGGCGGCAGGATCAGCCGCCAGCGCGATTGCGCTTTTCGCCGCGCGCGTCATGGCGCGGTGGTGCCCGTGTTGTCCCGGCACATCGAGAAATGTCGGAATGACGATATCGGGCCGTTCCTTGCGATAGGCGCGCACCAGCCGCTCGACGATGCGCTGCTGCCCCCATCGACCGAAGGTCTGGTCGCCATCCTTGGAGAAGCCGAAGTCGTGGATGATATCCGCCGGGCCATGGCCGAGCCAGCTTATGTCCGCATCGATGATGCGGGCCGCCTCCTCCAGCTCCCGCGACCGGATGACACCAAGCGCGCCCAGCCGCTCCGGCCCAAGCGCATTCTGCCCGCCTTCACCGCGCGTCGAGCAGGCGATGATGATCCGCATGCCCAGTTCCATCCGGAAATAGGCAAGAAGACCGTTCTGCTCGTCGTCCGGATGTGCACCGGTGTGCATGACGGTGACAGTGGATTTCAGTGCGCTCAGTTTACGGTGCAGGCGCACGAGCCATGGATCGGCCATCTGCCGTTCGATGCGCTCCCGGGGGTTAAGCATGGGCGGTCTCCTCCAATATTCAGCCGGGCACCTGCGCTGCGGCGCCCAGGGACGTCTCAAGTTTTGGTGTGACAATGTCGAACAGCGGCAAGGCGGCAGCACCAAGCGCCGCCGTCAACTGTCCGGACTTGCCGTGGATGACGCGCGGCAACTCTCTTTGCCGCCGGCTTGCAACCGAAGTCGGCAGATGCCCCATCCGCGCAATCATCTCGCTGATGATGATTTCAGGCAGCGCACCGCCGAGAATGACCGTCTGCGGATCGAGAATGTTCTCGAGCATCGCCACCATCGGCGCCAGATGGACGGCCGCCTCGTCGATCCATTCCATCACGACCGGATTGCCCGCGCTGAACAGGGCTTCAAGATCATCAAGCTCCGTGTCCGCAACACCGGCGCAGACGAGCTTTTCCTTGAGCACATAGACGGAAGCATAGGCCTCCAGGCAACCTCTTTGCCCGCAAGACGGGCAAGGCCTTCCCTTGGGCGAGACGGTCACATGGCCGATTTCGCCGGCGTTGCCGAAAGCGCCGCGATAGGGCGAACCATCCTGGATGATGCCGAGACCAATGCCGACGCCGAAATAGATCATGCAGAAATTCGGGATAGCCAGCCCTGCGCCGAACAGGCGCTCGCCGACGGCAGCGGCCGTCGCATCATTTTCCACCACGACCTGTTGGCCGCAGGCATCGCTCAGCATCTGGCGGGCATCGATACCCACCCAGCCGGAAAGCGTCGTCGGACCGACCGAGGTCATGCCGTCAATCTCGAAAGGCCCGGGCATGACGACGCCGGTGCCAAGCAGCCTGCACCCGACATTCTTCGCAACCGCTGCATGTTCCGCCGCAAAGGTTTTGAGTATGGCGTCCGGCGTGGTGTCCTTGAGCGGGGTAACGCGCTGCGTGCGCAACACGCCGGCCAGATCAAGACCGACGGTGACCATATGGTCTGCGGCAATCTCAACCCCGATCGTTGCGCCACCATCCGGGTTGACGGCAAATTGTATCGGCGGCTGGCCCCTGCCGGTGCGCCGGCGACCAAGCTCTTTCAGGAGCCCCTCGCCCACCAGCTCATCGACGATATTAGCAACCGCCTGGGGTGTGAGATGCGTGATCTTGGCTAACTGGGCGCGACCGAGCGAGCCGTGCCGCCTGACGATGTCGAGGACGACTCGCCTGTTGTGTTCGCGGCTGCGCTCAGGATTTTTTCCGATTGCTACGGGATAGGTATCCACCGTGTGCACCGTCATCTCTTCAACTTCCCGTCCGTTAGAAAATTCATAGCGTCGAAGTGAGGATAAGCGCAATATAATAATTCAAGTAAATTATGTTATTGACAAATGCTCGCCTTCAGAGAACCGTAGAGAGCGACCGGGGGTCAGAATTGCAAGGGGCGGAACGCGTAAAATCCCGCTGCCGGCAAATCGATGAGCGCGCGCGAAAGCGCGGATAAAGGGAACGATCACTCCGCATCCGGAAGACCGGGCGGAGAAAATGGAGGCTTACATGCGCAGGGCAACTTTGTTCGCCGGCTTGGTCGCCGGTTTCAGCACATTTGCATTCAACGCCGCGCAGGCGGTTGAAATCGAATATTGGCAATATGTCTTCGACACACGCGTCAAAGCGATGGACGAGCTTATCGCCGAGTTTCAGAAGGCTAATCCGGATATCACCGTCAAACAGGTGACCTTCCCTTATGCCGACTACCAGACGCGAGTGATTGCCGCCAACATGTCCGGTAAAGGCCCTGACGTGATGCAGCTCTTCTACGGCTGGCTCGACAAGTTTGCAGCCGGCGGTATCTTGCAGCCGCTGCCGACAGACGCTTTCCCGCATGACAAGATCGAAAGCGAATTTTTCCCCATCGTCGGCGCCATGAAGCGAGGCGACGATTATTACGGCCTGCCGACGGCGGTTCGCTCGCTCGCACTTTTCTACAACAAGAAGCTCTTCACGGAAGCCGGTCTCGACGCCGCGAATCCGCCGAAGACGCTGGACGAATTTGTTGCCGCGGCGGAAAAGATCGCCAAGCACGATGCCGCCGGAAACCTGACCGTTGCAGGCTCCACGCTCGATATGGGCGGTCAGGACCACCAATGGTGGCGCGAAGTTCTTATCCGCCAATATGGCGGCGAGCCCTACACCGACAACGACCAGAAAGTCACCTATGACAGCGAGGCGGGCATCCAGGCGCTGAAGTTCTATACGAGCCTGCAGCTTGAAAAGAAGATCGGTCAGGTGGGCTTCATGGACGAAGGCCAGGCTGCCTTCCGTGCGGGCAAGGCAGGCATGACCATCGACGGCACGTTCAGGCTTGGATCTTTCAGAACCATCAAGGACTTTGAGTGGGGCGTGACCGAGCTTCCCACCAACGACAAGAATATCCGCTCCAACTATGCCAGCTATTTCGCCAATGGCATCAGCGCCAAGACAACCGGTGAAGAACTGGAAGCGTCGAAGAAATTCCTCGCTTACATCTCCTCACCGGAAGCCATGGCGATCTGGCTGAAGACGGTTGGCGAGTTGCCGGCGCGGCGATCTGCGGCGTTGACCGAGGAGAACCTGAAAGACCCGATCTATGCACCGTTCCTGAAGGGTCTCGAATACGCCCATACGACACGGTTCATGGATGAGGCAGCCCAGCGGCAGAACGCCATCGACATGACGAACCGGATTTTGCTCGAGGGTCAATCCGTCGAGGAGTCCATCAAGCAGGCCGCCAGCGCCGAGCAGGAAATCATCGACGCGGCCAAACCGTAAAACCGCAGGTCCAATCATGACAGCGATCGATCAACAGGGGGCGGCATCCGGCCGTCCCGGCGGCTCCTTCGGGGATCGCTTTTCCATGCGCACGAAGCGGCTTGTGTGGATCTGGAGCTTTCTTGCTATCCCGATCCTGTTTTACAGCATCATCCGTTTTTACCCGACGTTGCAGGCCTTCTGGTTGTCCTTCACCAACTGGGACCTGCTGCGCCCGGCAAAGTTCATCGGCGTTGCCAATTACGTCAAGCTGTTCAAGGATCCGCAATTCTGGAAGGTTTTCAAGAACACCTTCACCTATCTCATCGTCGGCACGCCCATCAGTCTGGTTCTGGCTTTCGTCATCGCCTTTTATCTGGATCGGGTGCGCATCCTGCACGGTTTCATCCGCGCGCTTTATTTCCTGCCCTATCTGACGACGGCAGCAGCAATGGCATGGGTCTGGCGCTGGTTCTATCAGCCGCCGCCGATCGGCATCATCAACGACGTGCTTGGCATGATCGGAATTCCCCAGCAGCCGTTCATCCGTTCCACCGATCAGGCGCTTTATTCGGTCATGGTGACGTCCATCTGGGCGGGGCTTGGTTTCCAGATCATTATCTTCATGGCGGGCCTGCGCTCCATTCCGACGACATTTTATGAGGCCGCGCGCATCGACGGACTTGGCGAATGGGCGATCCTTCGAAAGATCACGCTGCCGCTCCTGAAACCAACCACCGTTTTCCTGGTCGTCTTCTCCTCAATCGGGTTCCTGCGCATTTTCGATCAGGTCTACAACATGACCACCAACGATCCGGGTGGACCGCTCGGCTCAACCAAACCGCTGGTGCTGATGATCTACCAGACCGCGTTCAATTCTTATGCGATGGGTTATGCCGCTGCGCAGACGGTTGTCCTGTTCACCATTCTTCTTGTCGTGTCGCTGGTCCAGCTCTGGGTTCTGAGGGAAAAGAAATGAGCGAAGCGTTGCCACTCTCCCACGCCCGCGTCCGCCCCGGCCGCATCCTTGCCTGGACGCTGCTGTTCATCGGCGGCCTGATCATGATTTCGCCGCTGCTCTTCATGTTTTCGACCTCGTTCAAGACCGCGGATCAGGTCTATGATCTCAGGCTCATTCCCGCAGCACCGACGCTTGCGAATTACATGACTGTCATGGCCGACGGCCGTTTTCTCCGCTGGTTCTTCAACTCGATGTTCGTTGCGGTTATCGTCACCATCTCCAACTGCTTCTTCGACAGTCTGGTCGGTTATACGCTGGCCAAATTCGAGTTTCGCGGTCGCTACTTCATCTTCCTCGCGATCCTTTCCACGCTGATGATCCCGACCGAAATGCTTGTTATCCCCTGGTATCTGATGTCCAGCCAGCTTGGCTGGCTCGACAGCTACTGGGGCATCATGTTCCCGGGAATGATGACGGCCTTCGGCACCTTCCTGATGAAGCAGTTCTTTGAGACGGTTCCGAATGACTTCCTGGAGGCAGCGCGTGTCGACGGGCTGAACGAATTCCAGATCTGGTGGAAGGTAGCCCTGCCGCTGGTGACGCCTGCCCTTTCGGCGCTTGCAATCTTCACCTTCCTCGGCAACTGGACAGCATTCTTCTGGCCCCTGATCGTGACTACCAGCAAGGAGCTGTACACGCTGCCCGTCGGCCTATCGAGCTTTGCGGTGGAACAACAGATCCAGTGGGAAATGATCATGACCGGCGCTGCCATTGCGACCATCCCAACCCTTATCGTCTTCATCGTCCTGCAACGCTACATCGTTCGCGGTGTGATGCTGGCAGGCCTGAAAGGATAACATCATGGCCGATATGAACCCGCGCCTGTCGGATACCAGCAAGTTTCCCGACCCAGTTTACAAGGAAACCGTGCTGCGTCCGCTTTTCGATGGCGCCAAGAACCACCATGTCGACGGTTTCCGCCGCATCGACCGCGCCCATCTGGTCATGCTGCGCGAGACCGACATTCTCGATGCGGACACGGCAGCAAAAATCGCCGGAGCGCTTGATGACATCGACAGGACCATCAATCCGTCGGAGCTGGTGTATACCGGCGAGGTCGAGGATTTCTTCTTCCTGATCGAAAAGGAGCTGAAAGCCCGCATCGGTGTCGATGTGGCAGGCCGCCTGCACACGGCACGCTCGCGCAACGACATAGATCACACGCTTTTCAAAATCGGCCTGAAAGACAAGATCGACACGCTCACTGCCAAGGCGCGGCTTCTGCTGGCCGCCCTGATCGACGCCGCCGAGCGCAATGTAAAGACGTTGATCGTCGCCTATACGCACGGACAACCGGCCCAGCCCACCACCTTCGGCCACTATCTTTCCGCCGCCATCGAAGTGCTGATCCGGGATATTGACCGCTTCACTGAGGCCCGGCGCATCGTCGATCTCTCACCCATGGGCGCTGCGGCCATCACCACGTCCGGCTTTCCCATCGACCGGGCACGTGTCGCCGAACTTCTCGGCTTTGCGGCACCCTTGCGCAATTCCTATTCCTGCATCGCCGCCGTCGACTATACGACAGCGACCTATGGCGCCATCGAATTGATGTTTCTACATCTCGGCAGGCTCATTCAGGACTTCCAGTTCTGGACGAGTTTCGAAGTCGGGCAGATCTACGTACCGAATTCGCTGGTGCAGATTTCGTCGATCATGCCGCAGAAACGAAACCCGGTCCCGATCGAACATCTGCGCCACCTTGCAAGCCAGACATTCGGGCGGGCAAGGACCATGCTCGACGTGATGCACAACACGCCCTTCACCGACATGAACGACAGCGAGGGCGAAACCCAGGGCATGGGTTACGAAGCCTTCGCCTCTGCCGGCCGGGTGCTCGATCTCCTTGCCAGCCTCGTCGGCAAGATCAGTATCGATCCGGAAAGGGTCGACCAGAATATTCGCCGTTCCTGCATCACCATCACGGAACTGGCAGATTCTCTTGTCCGCATCGAAGACCTGTCATTCCGCCAGGCCCATGAAATTGCCGCAACCGTCGCCAAAAGCGTTGTAGCGCTGAAGGGTGACCTGCCGAACGACGGTTACCAGCCGTTCCGCAGGGCGTTCGAGGAACTGGCAGGACGCGAGACCAGTGTCGATGAGGAAAAGTTCAGGCAGATCGTCTCGCCTGAGCACTTTGTCGCCGTGCGCAGCCGCTTCGGCGGCCCTGCCCCGGAGCCGATGCGCGAGGCAATTGCGGCCTATCGCAACAAACTTGCTGCGTTTGAAGCAGAAGCACAGCGATCCACCGACTACGAAGCGGCAAAAGCCGCTGAGCTTGCAGAGAAATTTACCGCCCTGACGGGAGCGCGATAATGGCGACAATCGAACTCAATCAACTCGTAAAGCGCTACGGCAAGGTGGAGGCAGTCAAAGGCATCGACCTTGCCATTGAAGACGGCGAATTCGTCGTATTCGTCGGCCCTTCCGGCTGCGGCAAATCCACGACACTCAGAATGATCGCGGGTCTGGAAGAGATTTCGGGCGGAACGCTGAAAATTGCCGGAAACGTCGTCAACGAGAAAGAACCGAAACAGCGCAACATCGCCATGGTCTTCCAGAACTATGCGATCTACCCGCATATGACGGTTCGCCAGAACATCGGCTTCGGGCTCTATACCTCAAAGCTCGACAAGGCGGAAAAGAACCGGCGTATCGAAGAGGCCGGTCGGGTGCTCGGACTTGAGGCATTGCTCGACCGTCGGCCCGCGGCTTTGTCGGGCGGGCAGAGGCAGCGCGTCGCCATCGGCCGCGCCATGGTGCGCGATCCCTCAGCCTTCCTTTTCGATGAGCCGCTGTCCAATCTCGATGCGCAATTAAGATCGCAGATGCGCATTGAAATCAAGCGCTTGCACCAACGTCTTAAGACAACCACCGTCTACGTCACTCACGATCAGGTGGAAGCCATGACCATGGCCGATCGGATTGTCGTGATGAAAGACGGCCATATCCTGCAGGTCGGTACGCCCTCGGAACTTTACGAGACGCCGGTGGACGTCTTCACTGCGCGTTTCATCGGCAGCCCGTCGATGAACCTGCTGCGGGGCAAAAGAACGACGAATAGCGTTACACAGTCTGCCGATGGCGATCTGCTGATTGGCATTCGCCCCCATGATCTGCTGGTTGGAGAAGGCGAGACAACTCAAGGGTCCTTCTCGCTGGAGGGAACAGTGACAGCCGTGGAGCCGCTCGGCCCGGAAACGCTGGTTCATCTGGACACGCCCACGACCTCGGTCATCGCGACAGCAAGGGGCAAAGCCATTCCCCAAGTGGGTAGCCGCTTGCAATGCGAGGCGCAGGCAGGCGCGCTCTATCTTTTCGATGCCAAGACGGAAAAGCTTCTGGGCCGCGCATGATGACGACAGACACGGAAAAGTCAGCGGTCATCAGTATCGGCCGGATCTATTGCGACCTCATTTTCACCGGGCTTGACGAATTGCCGGTGCTCGGACGGGAGCTGTTTGCCAGCGACATGGAAATCGCCGCCGGTGGCGGGGCTTTCATTGCGGCTGCGCATTTCGCCCATATCGGTCGCACGGCCACGCTGCTAGCAAGGCTCGGCACCGACACCTTCTCACGCGCCATCGGCGAGAAAATGCAGCAAAGCGGTGTAGACCTGCAATTTCTGGAACACTCGGCAGATGCGGGCCCGCAGGTCACCGTCGCGACGGTGGTTGGCCATGACAGGGCGTTTTTGACACGGCGCGCCGGTATCGCCCGGCCATCGACCCTTGATGCCGCATTTTCGTGGAACGGAGCCTGCCATCTGCACATCGCAGAATTCGCCACACTGCACGAAATCCCCGATCTCGTCGCCCGCGCCAGGGACAGCGGACTATCCGTCTCGCTCGATCCCAGTTGGGATGCCTCGCTGATTTATGACAAAGGCTTGCTCAAGGCGTGTGATGGCGTCGACGTGTTTTTGCCCAACCTCGAAGAAGCCGAGGCGATCACAGGCCATTCTGACCCTGAGTCGGCGGCCAGAGCCTTGTCGGGGTCGTTTCCTGTCGTCGCCCTGAAAGGCGGGGCAGAGGGCGCCTGGGTGTCCTCGCAGACAGGCCTGCACCATGCGGCGGCGAAGAAGGTACCCGTCGTCGACACGACAGGCGCGGGTGATGCCTTCAATGCCGGTTTCATCGATGCCTGGCTTCGGCAGGCGGACGAGAAGCAATGCCTTGAGGCAGGCGTCGCGGCGGGTAGCCTTGCCGTGCAGGCCACGGGCGGCGCGCCGAGAACGAACGCCGCCGCATAATCCATGCCAGCGTTATTCCCCGCGTGGAAAACGCTGGTTTTCCTCCAGCACGTTCAAGTCCATGTGGTTGCGCATGTAGCGTTCCGAGGCTTTCTGCAACGGCTGATAATCCCACGGGAAATAGGCGCCGTTTCGCAGCGCCTTGTAGACCACCCAGCGCCGCGCCTGACTTTCCCGTACCGATGCGTCGAAAACGGGCAGCTGCCAGCGTCGGCCGATTTCAGCCGAAAGCGATGACAGCACATCAGCGAATTCAGGATTGCCGGCAAGATTTATCTGCTCTTCAGGATCCGTCTCGAGGTCGTAGAGCAACGGCGGATCCGCTTCGCAGACTGAGAGCTTGTAACGGCCATCCCTGATGGCGACCAGTGGCGCGATCGAACCTTCGGCGGCATATTCCATCGGCACCGGCCCGCGCTCGCCTGTTCCCGCAGCCAACGCCGCAAGGTCTTCGCCATCCGTCCAGCGTTTCAGTGAGGTAATATCGAGGCCTGCCAGACCGCATAGCGTCGGTGTGACATCCAGCGTCGAAACCGGCGCGTCGATAAGCGCCGGTTTCCAGCCGGGTGCTGCGATCATCAAGGGCACGCGGGCCGAACCCTCGAAAAAGCACATCTTGAACCACAGGCCGCGCTCGCCCAGCATGTCGCCATGGTCGGAGAGGAACAGGATGATCGTGTCCTCCTCCATCCGCGTCGCCTTCAATACGTCGAGAATTTCGCCGACCTTCTCATCGATATAGGAGATATTGGCGAAATAACCGCGCCGCGCCCGGCGTATCTCGTCGGGTGAAATATCGAAGGCCTGATGATCACAGGCTTCCAGCAACCGTTTTGAATGCGGATCCTGCTGCTCGAAGGGAAGCGCCCCTATCTGCGGATCGAGTGCCGGGCAATCCTCATAGAGATCCCAGAATTTCCGCCGTGCCACATACGGGTCATGCGGATGGGTGAAGCTGACGGTCAGGCACCATGGGCGGTCATCGAGCCGGCGCGACAGATCGTAGAGCTTGCGGGTTGCGTGATAGGCAACCTCATCGTCATATTCCATCTGATTGGTGATTTCGGCAACGCCCGCGCCGGTGACCGAACCGATATTGTGATACCACCAGTCGATCCGCTCGCCCGGCTTGGTATAATCAGGCGTCCAGCCGAAATCCGCCGGATAAATATCCGTCGTCAGACGCTCTTCGAAGCCGTGCAGCTGGTCCGGTCCGACAAAATGCATTTTTCCGGAAAGGCCGGTGTAATAACCAGCTGCCCGCAGGTGATGCGCATAGGTCGGAATATCCGACGCGAATTCGGCGGCATTATCGTAAACCCGCGTCCGGCTGGGCAATTGACCGGACATGAACGAAGCCCGGGCCGGCGCACAAAGCGGACTTGCCGTATAGGTATTGGCGAAACGGACAGACCGCTCCGCCAACGCTTTCAGATGTGGCGCGTGGAGAAAATCGGCCGGGCCATCGGGAAAAAACGTCCCGTTGAACTGGTCGGCCATTAGGATCAGGATATTGGGACGCGGCATTTCACCCTACAGTCTCAGAGGCCAAGCTTGCCTTTGACGGCATCCGCACCCGGCTTGCCATCCAGCGTGGTAACGCCCTGCAGCCAGCCGTCCAGCGATGTCGGATTGGCCTTCAGCCACGTCGCTGCCGCCGCCTTGGAATCCTCGCCACCGAGAATGGAACCCATCAGGGCATTTTCCATGCCGATATCGAATTTGAGGTTCTTGAAAAGCGTCGCCGCATTCGGGCATTGCTGCGGCCAGCCGGTACGGGCAAGCGTATAGACCTCGGCGCCGCCGAAATTCGGGCCGAAATAGGCGTCACCGCCGGAGAGATAGGCGATATCGATCTTCTCGTTCATCGGGTGCGGCGCCCATGCTAGGAAGACGACCGCCTTTTTGTCTTTTCCGGCCCGTTCCACCTGCGCCAGCATCGCCTGCTCGCCGGATTCGACAAGCTGCCAGCCCCTCAAGCCGAAATCATTGGCATCGATAATCTTCTGAATGTTCTGGTTGGCGGGTGCGCCCGGCTCGATGCCGTAAATCTTGCTTTCAAATTCGTCAGCGTGTTTGGCAAGATCCGAAAAATCCTTCACGCCCTTTTCGGCCATATAGGAAGGCACTGCCAGGGTGAACTTGGCGCCTTCAAGGTTTTTCGTCATCACGTCGGCCGCCTTGGCGGCGTTGAGGTCGTCAACGAAGGATTTCTGGGCGGGCATCCAGTTGCCGAGAAAGACGTCGATCTCACCGTTTTTCATGGCCTGATAGCCGATCGGCACCGACAGCGTCTTGACGTCAGCCTCATACCCCAAAGCATCGAGCAGAACCGAGGCGACGCCATTGGTGGCGGTGATGTCGGTCCAGCCGGGATCGCTGAGGCGAATGGTCTTGCAGGCCGCATCATCGGCGGCATAAAGCGGGGTGGAGAAGGCCGCCACGGACAAAAACAGACTGGCGGCGATGCGGTGAATGCGAGAAACGGTTTTCATTGCGGCTCCCCTTTTATTAGTCCAGTTTATTGAACACCACATTGTTTTTGCCTGTGAAGCGGGTATTTTTCGATGACTGATATAAGGAATTTCTATGACAGAGCGGCCGCTCGATCTTGGATGGATGCGCATTTTTACCGAGGTCGCCCGTCGCGGCAGCCTGACGGCAGCGGCGGCGTCCCTGCGGCTGACCCAGCCAGCCGTCAGCTATCAGATCCGCCGGCTGGAAGACGATCTGGGCGTTGCACTGGTGCGGCGTAAACATCGCGGCATCGAGTTGACGGCCGAGGGGCTAAAGCTGTTCGAGATCGTCTCGCGCAATGTCGATGCCATCGATCTTCTGGCCCAGCAACTTCGCAGAACGGAGGAGCGGCAGACAATCCGCCTGCACACGGACTATGCCTTCTCCTCTCTCTGGCTGATCCCACGCATGCATGGTTTTCGCGCGCTCAATCCTGACATCAACATCCAGATCGTCGCCACGCAGGATCCGCTCGGACAGGGCAAACACGACAGCGACGTGATGATCATCTTCGGCACGCGGCAGGATGCCGGCGACGGCGCGGTGCTGCTGCTTTCGGAGAAGGTCACGCCCGTCTGCTCGCCGGCGCTTTTGGCGGAGCAATCGGCACCCGAAACCGTGGCTGATTTTTCGCGGCTGAAACTCATCCACCTCGAAAATACCTCACAGGCGCACTGGTTCGACTGGGCCTCCTATTTCAAGCATTTCGGCGTGCTGAGAGGCGCGGAAAACGAAAGCGGAGACATCAGCTTCAACAATTACACCATGGTGGTTCAGGCAACGATCGGCGAACAGGGTTTTGCCCTCGGTTGGGCGGGACTGGTCGATCCGCTGGTCGAGGCAGGCGTGCTGGTGACCGCAGGCCCGAGTCTGGATGCGCCGGGTCGCGGCTACTGGTTGCTGAGGCCGAAAAGCAGCGACAGTGCGGTCAGAAAACTCACCGGCTGGCTGATCGACGAGAAGCGTTGACGTGACCAGCCAGCCGGTGATGCTTCCGGCTTAAATCGGGTAATGCAACGGTCCGTCCTGCAGCGTGACCCATCGCAGTTCGGTGAATTCCGCAATGCCCGCCGTGCCGCCGAAACGGCCGTAACCGGAGGCCTTCACCCCACCGAACGGCATCTGCGCCTCGTCGTGAACGGTGGGTCCGTTGATGTGGCAAATGCCGCTTTCGATGCGTCCGGCTACCGCGAGTGCCTTTGCCTGATCCCTGCCGAAAACAGCTGCGGAAAGACCAAACTCGGTTTCGTTGGCGATACTGACTGCCTCATCGACGCTGGCGGCGCGAATGATGGAAACGACCGGGCCGAAGCTTTCTTCGGAATAGAGCCGCATCGCAGAGGTCACGCCATCGACGGCAAGCGCATCCAGCATGGTACCATTACCGCCTCCGCCGGCCACAAGGCGTGCGCCTTTGGCAACGGCGTCATCCACCAGCGCCCGGATGCGGGACGCGGCCTCGGCGCTGACCAAGGAGCCAAGCGGCATCTTTCCCTCGCGAGGGTCTCCAGCCTTCAGGCTCGCCGCTTTTTTGGCAAAGGCCTCGACAAAGGTGTCGGCAACGCTGTCGAGTACGATGATGCGTTCCGTCGACATGCAGATCTGGCCCTGGTTCATGTAAGCGCCAAAGGCGGCCGCAGCCACTGCCGCATCGATATCGGCATCATCAAGCACGATGAAGGGTGCCTTGCCGCCAAGCTCCAGAAGCGCTGGCTTCAGGTAACGGCCCGCCGTTTCCGCAATGACACGACCGACGCGGGTCGAACCGGTGAAATTCACCCTTCTGACAGCCGGATGGGCGATCAGTGTTTCAACGATTTTCGCCGCATCTTCCGGCGCATTGGAGACGGCGTTCAGCACACCTTTCGGCAGACCTGCCGAAGCGACGGCCTCGATAATCAGCGCATGGGTGCGCGGGCAAAGCTCCGAGGTCTTCATCACCACGGTGTTGCCACAGGCAAGTGGCGTGGCGATGGAGCGTACGCCGAGAATGACCGGTGCATTCCATGGCGCGATGGACAGAACGACGCCTGCCGGCTGGCGAAGTGCCATCGCCGTGGTTCCCGGGCGGTTGGAGGGAATGATTTCGCCTTTTATCTGGGTCGTCAGGCTGGCCGCCTCGACCAGCATGTCGCTGGCCAGCATCACGTTGAAACCGGCCCAGGCATCCGTCGCGCCAATCTCCTCTTTCATCGCCAGCGTAATCTGCGGCCCGGCATCGCGGAGCGCCTGCGCCGCGGCAAGAAGCAGACGACGGCGTTCGCCGGGCGGCGTTGCCGACCAGACGGGAAAGGCTGCGGCTGCGGCATCGGCCGCACGTGTGGCATCCTCGGGCGTTGCCGCCGCCGCACTGGTTGCCAGGTCCCCGGTAATCGGATTGTTGCGCTCGAAACGCTTGCCGTTTGCGGCCGGGCAATGGTCGCCACCGATGAAAAGATTGACAGTCTGCATGGTCTTCCTCCTGAATTCAGAAAATGGTGGCGGCGGCACCGCCGAAAAACGCCCGTTGCAAGGTGGGACGGGAGGAAAGGGCTGCTGCCGTCCCCGCCCCTGCGATCCTTCCGGCTTCCAGCAGATAATCGCGATCGACAAGGGCAAAGCTTCCGCGAACACCCTGTTGCGCCAGTGCAAGGCAGGACAGCGTTCTGCGCTTCATACCATTCATGATTTTCCTCCAACGGCGCAGTAGCGGGATTGCCATTCTCCTCAAGGCTTCCCTGCGCTGAAGGAAGTTTAGCAACGACAGGCGCATATAAAATGCACTAATGTAATGCATTATTGTACTTTTGGAGGGTGAATGCCGCATCACGGCCAGATAGCTGCTAACAGGATCGAAACGACGGCGCGCATGCTGACTTCGTCCCTGCGCGTGTCGGAGTTCAAGCTGGAACAGGGCGCAGCCCATCTTGTCATCGTCTCAGCCGGTGAAGCGGAGATCATTCAGTGCGAAAAGACACTTGTGGTTACCGCGCCGGGGCTGGCCTGGCTGCCTGCCTCCGGCCCCGTCGGCCGCCTGCGGCTGAATGCCGGAAGCCGCGGATCACTGCTGAAAACGACCGAAATCGGCCTTGCGCATGCCATGCCAACCGGAACGAGCGCAATCATGGTGCGCAGCACATTGCAGCGCGTTCTGACCCGGACGCTGGCTGAAAAAGACAGCCACGAACTGGAGGGTTATCTCGACACCATCGCGGATGAGAATTTCCGGTCATCGACAGGATCGGATACGATCATCGCCAGCCTGTTATCCGTCACCCTTATCCGCATCTGCCAGCATGCGATGGCCGACGTTGCGGGCGCGGCTTCCACCGCAGGCAGCCTTACCGAGCGGTTTGTTCTACTTGTCAGTCAGCACAAACGCGATCAATGGGGCGTGGAAGACTATGCGGGTCAACTCGGCGTCAACCGTGAACGTCTTGGATTTGTGGTGCGCAAGGCAACGGGGCTTTCACCACAGGCCTATATTCACCGCGAACTGCTTTCCGAAGCGCGTGACCTTCTTCTTAACTCCTCACTGCAAGTCGCTGAAATTGCGTTTCGATTGGGATTTCAGGATCCTGGGTATTTCAACCGCTTCTTCAGCCGCAATGAAGGCACGTCTCCCGGCCGTTTCCGGCGAATGGCGGTGCGCATACAGAACGTAGCACCGCCGTCCTATGCCGCATGGCCTTGAGTTCTGCCCGGCAGGTGCAAATCAGGAGCGGCAGAAGAGACAACGGAGCGAAGTGCCGGCCTGTTTGCCCGGCACTCCAACGGGGCGTTAGCGGGCGCTGTCGATAATCTGGCCGCCGTCGGGGGTCAGGCTCGAGCCTGTAATGAACCTCGAATCGCTGCTTGCGAGGAAGAGAGCCACCGGAGCGATATCCTCTTCAGGGGAACCGTAACGACCAAGGGCATTCGTGGGAGCAGGAGCGTCGACGCCCGCACCCCAGGTGTCGGCAACGGGAAGCAGGTTGTTCACGGTGATATTGTCAGGACCCCATTCGCGCGCAGCAGATCTCGTCAGGGCGCGGACGGCCTCCTTGGCAAGGTTGTAAGGTCCATACGGCGACATGCCGAGAATACCGGCCAGCGACGCGAAATTAATGATCCGGCCCTCGCCACTGGCCTTCAAGTACGGATAACAAGCCTGCATCGTGCGAAGATAAGCGATCGGCCCCATATCGAGGTTTCGTTGCAGTTGCTCGACTGTCAGCTCGAGGATCGGGGAGTGGACGGCAGTCGGGTCGAACGCGACGTTCACGAGAATGTCGACGCCGCCAAATGCCTCCGCTGCCTCAGCCACAGCCCGGGTGATCTGTTGGCCATCGCCAAGATCACAGACGATGCCGAGCGCGGTGCCACCACTGGATTGTATCTGACTGACGACCGCGTTCACATTTGCAGGCGTCAAGGACAATACCACGACCTTGGCGCCCTCCCTTGCAAAGAGTTCTGCCGTCGCACGGCCAATCCCTCTGCCTGCGCCAGCCACGATGGCTACTTTTCCGGTCAGTTTTCCCATTTTGATTTCCTTTCGTGATGAATGCGTCAGAGCTGCCGTGTAAGGGCATAGGGGGATGGGACTTCGCGTGCAGCGTTCTGCATGGCGAAGGAAACGACGAGCAGCCCGAGGCCGATGGCGGCAGGCAGTGCACCGGCAGGTTTGCGGACGCCGATATGTGCAAGGCCGGACAGCAGCAGGTGAAACAGTACCCCCGTATACGCCAGATCGCTGATGGCGACGTTGAACCGCGCAAGGATGGCGATGACGGCGGCGATCTTCACCGCCGTCAGAAGAGGCACAAGGTAGGCAGGGTAACCGAAGCCGGTTATCGTCTCCCTCACCCAGTCGGATTTGACGACGTAGGTGACTGCCGACGCCAGATAGAGCAGGACGAGAAGGGTTGTTGCGACCCAGTAGATATAGAATGAAGACATGGGATATCCATTGCCGCCGAATGTCTTCGGCAGCTTGATTTGTTCAATATTTTCGTTGTTCCGGAACAGCTTGCGGCTCATGATCCGGCGTTCACATGGAAAATGTGCTATTGAATGAATATGTGCAAGTAGGATGAATTTGGCGTGGTAAGTATGGAAAACCAGACTAATGGTGGTGAAACCATTAACATGCACGAGGAAATGCGTCGCGCTTTCGCGCTGCTTTCCGGCAAGTGGAAGCTCGAAATCATGTGGCTTCTCAACCAGCGGATCTATCGTTTCAACGAGCTGCGCAAAGCCATTCCCGGCATCACACAGCACATGTTGACCTCCCAATTGCGTGAGCTCGAGGCAGATGGACTGGTCTCTCGCACCGTCTTTGCAGAGGTTCCGCCACGCGTGGAATATGAAATTACGGCAAAGGCGAAAGGACTTGGCCCGACCATGGAGGCATTGATGGCATGGTGGAACGAGTACGGCGCGAGCGTTCCGGTTAAAACCACCACCCGTGGACGCAGACGGTCACCGCAAAAATAGATGGATTATTGCGGCCGTTGCGCCGCCGTCCTGTGCCGCCCGATCGGCAGCATCATTGGTTTGCCCGACGTCGGGTCTTCGATGACACGGCTTTCTATGCCGAAGACGTGCCGCACGTTTTCTTCCGTCAGGACCTCATCCGGCGTGCCGCAGATATGCAGCTTTCCACCGGTCATGGCGACCAGATGATCAGCGTAGCGCGCCGCGAGATTGAGATCGTGCAGCACCATGACGATGGTGGTCTGACGGGCATGGTTGAGGTCCGTCAGAAGATCCAGCACTTCCACCTGATGGCTGATGTCAAGGAAGGTGGTGGGTTCGTCGAGCAGCAATATCTCGGTCTCCTGGGCAAGCGCCATGGCGATCCATACGCGTTGCCGTTGCCCGCCGGAGAGTTCGTCCACAGGCCGCTCGGCAAGTTCCACCGTATCGGTGGCGACGAGGGCTGCGGCCACGGCCTCATCATCCTGGCGCGACCACCGCGCGAAAAGGCCGTGATGCGGGTGACGGCCGCGGCTGACCAGATCGGCAACGACGATGCCCTCGGGCGCAATCGGTGACTGCGGCAAAAGACCCATCCGTCTTGCAAGTTCGCGCGAGGGAAGACGGTGGATCGACTTTCCGTCGAGCAGGACCTGACCGGCGCGGGGAGAGATAAGCCGCGACATGCTGCGAAGAAGCGTGGACTTGCCGCAGGCATTGGCACCGACGATGACGGTGATCCGTCCGCGCGGAACGACAAGATCCAGCCCTTCGATGATGAGGCTTTCACCGTATCCGGCCGAAAGACGGTTCACGGAAAGGGAGTGGCTGGTCATAACGAGCCTCCGCTGCGGTTTACCCGCACGATAAGGTAGATCAGATAGGGCGCGCCGAGCGCGCCGGTGACGACGCCGACCGGGTAACGGCCCGGCAGCAGGAACTGGCCGCAATAATCGCCCACCAGCACCAAGGCTGCCCCAACGAGCGCAGCCGGAATGAGCAGCGACCCATTGCTGCCAACGATGCGCGCGGCAATCGGCCCGGACAGAAAGGCGACGAAAGCAATCGGCCCCGAAACTGCCGTGGCAAAGGCGATCATGCCGACGGCGGCGATCATCACGATGATGCGCGTTCTCCCCACCTGGACCCCAAGCGCCGCGGCCGTATCATCGCCAAGCCTCAATGCCTCGAGATCGCGCGCTCGACTGAGCATCAGGCCGCCAAAGAGGATGAGCGCAACGAAGAGCGGCAGCGTCTGGGCAAGTTTTGCGCCGTTGACGCTGCCCGTCAGCCAGCGCATCGCCTCCTGCAGCGTCCAGGCCGGTGCAACGGACAAGATATAGGCGATGAAACTTTCGAGCATGGCCGAAACGCCGATGCCGACAAGGATCAGCCGCGTTCCGGCAACCCCGTTGCGGAATGACAGCAGATAGACCAGCAATGCGACGCCAAGCCCGGCGACGACGGCGAAAACCGAAACGAGCGGTCCACTCAGATGCAGGACGACGATGGCAAACACCGCCGCCACGCTTGCGCCGGAACTGATGCCGATAATGTCAGGGCTGGCAAGCGGGTTGCGCAGCATGATCTGGAAGGCGACACCACCCAGCCCGAAGCTCAGTCCCGCGAGAACGGAGAGCAGCGCGCGTGGCAGGCGCAACTGCCCGACCGTGAAAGTGACGCCGGCAATGTCCTCTCCGAGCAGCACCCGCAGGACGTCGCCAGGCGGCGTGAAGGATTGTCCCAGCATCAGCGTCAATGCGAAAACCGCGATCAAAAGAGCTGAAAGGGCTGCAATGACAAGGCGACGCCGGCGCTGGCGGTCGTGACGGTTGGAAAGCAATGTTTCCATGACGGACGTGTGCATGTTCACAGTTCGCGTACCCGCTGACGTCTGACGATCCAGATGAAGAAAGGTGCGCCGACAAGGGCGGTGACGATACCGACATCGAGTTCGGACGGCCGCGCCACGATGCGCCCGACAATATCGGCCGCAAGCAGCAGACAGGCGCCGCCGAGCGTGGAAAACGGCAGAAGCCAGCGATTGTCGACGCCAACGAGCAGGCGGCAGAGATGCGGAACGACCAGCCCAACGAAACCGATTGGCCCGCAGATGCCAGTCGCCGCGCCGCAGAGGAGGATAGCTCCAAAGGATGCGATGGCTCTCGCGACTACGACATTCTCGCCAAGACCGGCAGCCAACTCATCACCAAGCGCCAGAGAATTCAGCTTGCGTGCCGAAAGAAGGCTGATGGCAAAACCGGCGGCGAGAAACGGCAGCACGGTCTCAATCCGGTCAAAGGTCGCACCACCGACACCGCCGATCTGCCAGGAACGGATGCCACCGGCAATATCGCTGCGCGGCAGCACGACGGCAATGACGAGTGAGGAGAAGGCGACAGAGGTGGCGGCACCGGCCAGAGCGAGTTTCAGCGGCGTTGCCCCACCGCGTCCGAGCGAGCCGACGGCATAAACGAAAACCGCAGCTGCACCCGCCCCGACAATCGCCGTGATGATAAAGGCCTGCGCCGAGGCAATGCCGAACCAGACGATGGCGATAACGACGGCAAGTGATGCGCCCATATTGACGCCAAGAATACCGGGATCGGCAAGCGGATTGCGCGTAACGCCCTGCATGATGGCGCCAGCGAGCCCGAGCGCTGCCCCGGACAGCAGGGCAAGCAGCGTTCGCGGCAGGCGAACCGCGACAGCCGCTTCCGCCACCGTCTCGACGCGACCGGCAAGCGCTGCCGTGATGTCAGCGAACGTGACGTCACGGGTGCCAATCGCCACGGAAAGCGCACATAGCAGCACCAGAAGCGCCAGCACGGCGCTGAGCCATGCGGTCCGCATGCGGTTGGAGCGGCCGCTCGGCAGCACGGCCGGACCTTTGGCAGGCCCTTCCATTGTCATTTCGCTTTACCGGAGGACTTATCCGCTGCTTTCGCCAGAAGATCGGCGTAGTCCTTCAAAACCCAGGAAATCGACAGCGGTGTGGGATTGGATGCGGTGCCGAGCGGATCACGCCCCAGCATGACGATGGCGTCATCGGCAACGGCAGGCATGCGGGCAAGCAGCGGATCGGCCCGCATCGCCTTGAGCAATGGCTGGCTGCCATAGGTCACGACGATATCGACATCGTCAAAGGCATCGACGCGCTCGGCGCTGACGCCGGCGGCGAATTGCCCCGGTTTCGTCGCCTCCGCCACGCTCTTCGGCGAGGTCAGTCCAAGATCGGTGAAAAATTTCACCCGGCTGTCATTGGCGGTATAAAAATTGACGACACTGAGATTGGTGGCGTCGAGATGGGTGACGAACATCGCAGACTTGCCTTTCAGCTGCGGATGGCCGGCAACCACCTGCGCGATCTCACCCTCGATGCGTTTGATCAGCGCCTCACCTTCCGCCGCCATGCCAAGCCCGGCACTGTTCAGCCGGATCATCTCGCGCCAGTCGGTTGCCCACGGTGACACGGGATAGGCAACGACCGGTGCGATCTGGCTTAGCGTATCGTAGTCGGACTGGCTGAGGCCGGAATAGGCGGCGAGGATGACATCCGGCTGCGTTGCCGCCACGGCCTCGAAATCGATACCATCACCCTCTTCAAACAGAACAGGCTTTGCAGCACCCAATTCAGAAAGCTGCTTCGCCACCCACGGCAGCAATCCATCACCGTCATCATCGCCGAAATTGGCAGCGGCAAAACCGACGGGCACGATGCCGAGCGCCAGCGGCACCTCGTGGTTTGCCCAGGCGACGGTCGCGACACGCTGAGGTTTCCTCGCAATCGTGGTCGTGCCGAAGGCGTGTTTGATGACGACGGGATAGCGCGTCGCCTCTTCCGCCGAGGCAATGGTCGGCGCGATCATCGACAGGAAGAACACGAATGCCGGCGCGAGGCAGCGAAACAGGAAAAGCATGGGCGAAGCTCTCAACGGTTCAAAAGTGGACTTGAACTCTCAGCTTCACATGCCTCCGTCAACCCCGGTGAGGAAATGCCGCCACAACAGTGGTGAAATTTCCGGGGTTTTGTACAAAACCGCAAAAAGTTACAATACCGGACAAACTTTCTCAAGTTATTGGGCGCTTCGAGAGCGGGCCGTGGAAGCGGCGATTGGGGCATCAACTTCTGGAATTTAGCAATGAAAACTGAAATGAATGGCGTCAACGGCGGGACCGCGCGACTGCGCTACGGGCAGGCAGCCCTTCTTGCCTGCACGGCGCTTGTGACGGTACTGCCCGCTCGTTCGCTGGCGCAGGAGGCCGCCAATACGGGCGGTAGCACGGTTCTCGAGCGCATCACCATCGACAGCGGTGACAATGACCAGAAGTCGATCGTCGCCACCCGCACCACAAGCGGAAGCAAGATGGCAACCGACATTCTCGATACGCCGGCCGCTGTTTCGGTCATCACCGCCAAGGAAATGCAGCAGCGTGGCGTGCAGACCGTGGAAGAAGCCTTGCAATACACGGCAGGTGTGACCACGGATTTCTACGGCTCGGACGACCGTTTCGACTATTTCAAGATTCGCGGTTTCGACGCCTACACCTATCGCGACGGGCTGACGCTCGGCCGTCCCTTCGGCGCGCTGCGCGAAGAGACCTATGCCTATGAGCGCGTGGAAGTCCTGAAGGGCGGCAATTCCACGACCTTTGGCGTATCCGATCCCGGCGGTTCGGTGAACTACTCGACCAAGGTTCCCAAACGCAGCCGCTTTGGTGAGGCCTATGTGACAGGCGGTTCCTATAGCCGCGCTGAAACCGGCTTCGATTTCGGCGACAATATCACCAGCGACGATACCCTGTCATACCGCCTGACCGGCAAGCTCAGAAATGCCGACGCGGAATATGACTATTCCCGCGACGATGAAAAATTCTTCATGGGCGGCCTGACATGGCGGCCCACCGATGCCACCAGCCTCACCGTCGTTTACGATCATCTCAACAAGGACGGCGTTCCCGGCGGCGGCGGCCATCCGGTCGGCTCGCATTTCGACAGGAGCCGTTTCTTCGGTGAACCGGACTATAATTACCGCGGCACCAACCGCAATTCGCTGAGCGTGATGTTCGACCATGATTTCGGCTCTGGCCTGACGCTGAGTTCGAACGCGCGCTACAGCAAGGCAAATACCGATTTCGGTTATGCGTATATCTCGTCCACACCGACCAATGGCTCGACCATCGCCAACCGTTCCTATTTCGGCAACGAGACCGAAACCGAGAATTTCCTGATCGACACCCGGCTGCAATATGACGCGACGTTCGAAAGCGTCGAAAGCCGCAGCCTTGTCGGCGTTTTTTATAACGACTACTCGTCCGGCAGCAAAAGCTACTTCGGTTCTGCGCCAGGCATCAACTGGCTGAACCCGGTCTATACCGGTGCACCCGCCTCGGTGCCGCTCTACGCCAGCTCGTTGACGGATCAAAAGACAAGGGCACTCTACCTCCAGCAGGACCTGACCTTCTTCGACAGGCTGACCGTCAGCGCCGGTCTGCGCAATGACTGGATCGACACCGACCAGACCAACAGGCTGAACGGCACGACGGCAAGCGGCGATATCAGCGAACTGACAAAGCGCATCGGCGTGTCTTACAAGGTCACGAACGAGATCGCGCCCTATATCAGCTACGCCGAATCCGTGGTGCCGGCCTCGGGTCTGACCGTCGAGCCCGAACGCGGCGAGCAGATCGAGCTTGGCGTGAAGTATCGCCCGGATGCCTTCCCTGCCCTGTTCACGGCATCGATCTACGACCTCAAGAAAAACAATATTACCGTCACCAGCCCGATCACCAGCCTGCCCACCACCATCGGCGAGGTGCGCGTGCGCGGTCTCGACCTCGAGGCCAAGGCGGAGGTTACCGACGAGCTGAGCCTGACGGCGGCCTATTCCTATCTCAACGCGGAAATCACCGAAAACGGCATCGCTGGCAATGTCGGCAACCGCCCGCAATTCGTGCCTGAACATCAGGCCTCGCTTTGGGTAAACTACACGCTGGCTGGCAACGACAAACGCGGTGACATGACCTTCGGGCTCGGCGGACACTTCACTGGCGCGTATTATTTTGATGATGCGAACAAGGTTTCGACAGGCAGCAGCGTGACCATGGACGCAGCGTTCAGCTACAAAATCCAGGAAACCACCTCGCTGGAGGTGAATGTTTCCAACCTCTTCAACGAGAAGCACGTCTCTTATGGCGGTTTCGGCGCAGACTTCTACAACCCCGGCCGAGCGTTCTCAGCTACGCTGCGCAAGACGTGGTGAGGGTAAGTATATCCATACTTTTCAAAATACTACGTAACCATCCTAACGTTCCACGTCATCCCCTGGGGTGACGTGGAGCGAGGCTCGAGGCATGCGCCGAACCCGCTCTGAGTAGACGGCAAGGCGACCGTTCAAAGCAGCCTGTGCATGCGTCGCCAGGCGGCTGGCGTATTGCCCACGGACTGGCGGAAGGCCTTGGTCAAATGGGCCTGATCGGAAAAGCCTAGCTGGGCGGCAATATCGGCCACCGTGAGATCGCCTTCGAGCAACAGTTTCTGAGCAAGGCTTATCCGCCGCTCCAGTTGCCATTGCAGCGGCGTCTGGCCCGTTGTCTGGCGGAACACGGTTGCGAACCAGCTTTCCGAAAGCCCGACGATGTCGGCCATTTCTGCAACCGTCATGCGGTCGTCACCGCGGCTTTCGACACGGGCAAGCAGCTTGTTCATCTGCGCCTGCGTCAGCCTGCCATTTACCTGTTCCGGCGAAGATCCGGGAATATCGAGGAGACCGGCAACGATGCTGCCAACAAGGCTTTCCGCATAGACCGCATGTTTCGAAGGCTCGGCGAGTTCATCGACAAGCAGTCCAGCCAGTGTTTCAACCGAACCGATATCCTGTATCTCGACCGGGCGGCGCAAGGCTGTCATCGCCGCCGAACTGCCGACCGATGGCGACAGGAAACGCAGCAGGCGGTCCTTGTGGATATGCAGATTGAGACGCGAAAACCTGTGCGTAGCATTGCTGCTCGTCCACATCGGAACACCGGCCGGAACATAGACCGCCCGCGTCATGGGGCGGGAATGCTGCGTGAACTCGCCGTCGCGGTTGGAAATGCTGATGCGCGACGAGACATCGTTGAAAAATATCATGATACGCGGATCGGCGGCCAGGTAATAACCCTTCGCGCCCATCTGGCTCTCTGCCTCCCAGAAGGCGCTGACGAGCCCGTCCAGCTGGCGCCATTTGACCGGCGCAGTGACGCTGATCCCTTCCGTGTGCCAGGTCATGGAGTGCCAGAAACTCAATGCGGGTACCGTTCAGTTGTCGAGCCGAGGTTGTAAGACATGCGCGTCACGATAACGGCGCCGCACGCTCCACCATATGAGGCCGCAATAACATGACTTATCAATTCATGTTAATAGCAAAGATGGTTGTAATGCAAAACATTGCTGTCCTGGCAGTCGATCCCGCTCCAATGTGAGCCTTGGAACCTCTGCCCCGACCAGCCGTTTGATCTCCAGACAAATGAAATCACGAAGGGAGATCACTATGAACGACAAAAAGGAACCCGGCGATTTCGCCGACAAGAAGCGCGAAGAGCAGGGCCGCGGCGTCATCGTCGCTGGGCCGGATGCGCATGAGAATGAAAAGGGCGGCAAGGCGCCGGGGGATAGTGGCGAAAAGCCATCACCCGGAAAACCGGTTCCATCCTCAGACCGCAGATAGAAAATTGCCCCTCCCTGATCGCTCAGGGAGGGGCTTTTTTGGACTAGTCAGCCTTGTCAGACAAGGTCGAAACGGTCGGCGTTCATGACCTTCGTCCAGGCGGCGACGAAATCACGCACGAACTTTTCCTTGTTGTCGTCCTGCGCGTAAACTTCCGCATAGGCACGCAGGATGGAGTTGGAGCCGATAACGAGGTCCACGCGGGTCGCCGTGTATCGGGTTGCTCCGGACTTGCGATCGCGAATCTCATAGAGATTGCCGCCGGTCGGAACCCAGGAATAGGCCATATCCGTCAGCGTTGTGAAGAAATCGGTGGTCAAAGCACCTGGGGTCTGCGTGAACACACCATGCGCTGCGCCGCCGTAATTGGCGCCAATGACGCGCAGGCCACCGATGAGAACGGTCAGTTCCGGCGCCGTGAGGCCCAGAAGCTGAGCGCGGTCCAGCAGCAGTTCTTCGGGGCTGACGACATAGTCCTTCTTCACCCAATTGCGGAAACCATCCGCCAGCGGCTCGAGCGGCGCAAAGCTGTCTGCATCAGTCTGCTCGGCTGAGGCATCGCCACGACCGGGTGCAAAAGGCACGGCGACATCGAAGCCGGCTGATTTCGCCGCCTGCTCGACACCGTAGTTGCCGGCGAGAACAATGACATCAGCGATGCTGGCGCCAGTCTCACGGGCAATCGGCTCCAGCACCGAAAGCACATGGGCCAAACGGGCGGGCTCGTTGCCTTCCCAGTCCTTCTGCGGCGCAAGGCGGATGCGCGCACCATTGGCGCCGCCGCGCTTGTCCGAACCACGGAAGGTACGGGCGCTGTCCCATGCGGTCGAGACCAGATCGGCGACCGCCAGACCGGAAGCGGCGATCTTTGCCTTTACGGCAGCGACATCGTAGCTCGTGGAACCTGCCGGGATGGGATCCTGCCAGATCAGGTCTTCTGCGGGAACATCCGGGCCGAAGTAGCGGGACTTCGGGCCCATGTCGCGGTGGGTCAGCTTGAACCATGCGCGGGCAAAGACCTCGGAGAAGTGGTCCTGGTCATCCTTGAACTTCAGCGAAATCTCGCGGTAGATCGGATCGACCTTCAGGGCCATGTCGGCATCGGTCATCATCGGGATGGTGCGGATCGAGGGATCCTCGACGTCAACAGGCTTGTCCTCTTCGGCAATGGTGATCGGCGCCCACTGGGACGCGCCAGCCGGGCTGTGCGTCAATGTCCACTCATGCTTGAACAGCATGTCGAAGAAGCCGTTGTCCCACTTGGTCGGTTCGCTTGTCCAGGCACCTTCGATGCCGGACACCACGGTGTCACGGCCGATGCCGCGACCCTTGGTGTTGATCCAGCCGAGGCCCTGAAATTCGGGGCCTGCTGCTTCCGGATCGGGGCTGAGGTTGGCGGCGCTGCCATTGCCGTGCGACTTGCCGATGGTGTGGCCGCCTGCGGTGAGCGCGACGGTTTCTTCGTCATCCATGCCCATGCGGGCAAAGGTTTCGCGCATCTGCGCGGCTGTCGCAAGCGGATCGGACTTGCCATTGACGCCTTCCGGATTGACGTAGATGAGACCCATCTGCACGGCGGCAAGCGGATTTTCGAGCGTCTCAGGCTTGGTTACGTCACCGTAACGACCATCGCTCGGTGCCAGCCATTCCTTTTCGTCACCCCAATAGGTGTCTTTTTCGGGAGCCCAGATATCCTCGCGGCCGAAGGCGAAACCGAACGTCTTCAGGCCCGCAACGTCATAAGCGATCGTTCCGGCGAGCGCGATGAGATCGGCCCAGGAAATTTTGTTGCCGTATTTTTTCTTGATCGGCCACAGCAGGCGGCGGCCCTTATCGGTGTTCACATTATCAGGCCAGGAATTGAGCGGTGCAAAGCGCTGGTTGCCGGTGTTGGCACCGCCGCGTCCGTCCGTCACGCGGTAAGAACCGGCTGCATGCCAGGTCACGCGGGCCATCATGCCGACATAGCTGCCCCAGTCGGCCGGCCACCAGTCCTGGCTCTCCGTCATCAGGGCGCGCAGATCAGCCTTCAGGGCTTCCACGTCGAGCGTCTTTAGCGCTTCGCGGTAATTGAAGGAGGTGCCGAGCGGATTGGTCTTGGTGTCGTGCTGATGCAGGATATCGAGGTTCAGCGCGTTCGGCCACCATTCGGTAACCGATTTCCCGGAGGCCGTATTGCCTCCATGCATGACGGGACACTTGCCAGCCGGTTTTGAAGTTGCGTCCATTTCGCCCTCCGATGGGTTTAGTAATTAAACGACATAGTCAATTCGACATGCGCAGCATGTTGGAACCACAGCCCACAGCAGGTCATCCTTACGGAAACCGCGCAGTGACGCTGGTGATACCGAACAGCTACATCCTCTTTCTGTCATGACGATGACTAACAGCCGGGTTCCATAATTTCCAATTGTATATTCTAAAGGCTGCGATATGCTCAGCTTATGATTGGACTATCGATGAAACACCTGCGTTATTTTGACGCCTTGGCGAAGATCGGCCATTTCGGGCGGGCGGCGGAGGCATGCGCCATTTCCCAGCCAGCACTTTCGCTACAGATCAGGGAACTGGAAGAGCTGATCGGCGCGCCGCTCGTCGAACGGGGCAGCCGCCAGATCAGGCTGACCGCTCTCGGAGATGAATTCGCCGAACGCACCCGCCTGATCCTGCGTTCAGTGGATGAATTGCAGGATTTGGCGAGGGCAAGGCACGGCCCGCTCAGCGGCCGCCTGCGCATCGGCGTCATTCCAACGGTCGCGCCCTATCTTTTACCGCAGGTCATCAAGACGCTCACCCGGCATTATCCGGGACTGGAAACGCGTCCGCGCGAGGCGGTGACACAGAAACTGATCGAGGACCTCCTCGAAGCCCGGCTGGACATGGCAATCGTCGCGCTTCCGGTGTCTGAAGCGTCGCTGGAAGAGGTTCCGCTGTTTTCTGAGGAATTCATTCTGGTCCGGCCGATGGAGGATGCGGGGATGCCGGTGCCAAGCGCCGGCAAGCTCGGTGAAATGCGCCTGCTGCTGCTCGAGGAAGGCCATTGTTTCCGCAATCAGGCACTGTCTTTCTGCAGTACAACGAACGCGCCGCCGCGCGTGCTGATGGAGGGCAGTTCGCTCTCGACACTGGTCCAGATGGTCGGCGCCGGCATCGGCGTCACGCTCATTCCGCAGATGGCTGTCGATATGGAAACGCGGCAATCCACCGTCTCGGTATTTCGGCTGGCAGAGCCAAGACCATCCCGCACCATCGGCATGGTGTGGCGCAAGAGCAATCCGCTCTCGGCGCAGTTTACCCACATTGCCGAGATCGTCCGTGAATGCGGCCTGCAAAAACTTGGCCGTGTTGCCGATGCAGCGGCGTGACGGTGTCGAGGGCCAACTCGGATCTGCGGCCTCAACTCTTCGCAGCACTCCCAGCTTTGCCCTCGCAAAGCCGGGCGGCCATGGCAAAAAAGGCAAGCTTCATCTTGCTGCGTTTGTCCGCGCCCTCGAGGCTTGAAACCGGCACCTGAAAACCGAACACGTCGTCCGGCTCGGCGGAACGTTCCCGCCAGAATGCGTCTATGTCGGAAAGCAACATTTTCTGCCGCCGCGCGCGACGATAATTGATCGGATGTCGGGCGTGGGAGACGGCGAAATAGGAACCCGCTTCCGTCTCGATTAGGCCTTACAGCAGCATCAAAACGGCATCCTTCGGGCGAAGACCCGCAAGGTCGCGCGTTACTGCCACCATCTCCTGCTTTGCGGCGCGTGGCCCCTGCATGCCGCCAACGGCAATCGTCCTGTACCCGCCCCCATCCTGCGTCACGAAGATAAACTTCGTCGTCCACAAGGTGACGTCGTCACGGTTTCTGACCAACCGAACCGCGAGAGCGCCTTCGTGGCGGCCGCCACATAAATCCGCAAGAGCAAGCGTGCAGCGATATTCGTCAGCACGGCCGCCTATGGTGCCGATTTCGATCGTTTTTCCACTCCAGAGCGCAGCCATAACCTCTCTGGAAAAACAACCGCTGGCGATGAAGAAATTCTTCATGAGAAAATCCAGCCGTCTTCCATAGGAGATTTTGCCGACGAGGAATTTCGACAGGGGTTTCTGAAGAAGCTCGTCATGCGGCGGTGGCAGTTTTTGCGTCGCCGAGAATCGGGACAGAAACCGCCACCACCGCAGGGTTACAAGCGGATGAGCCAAAAAACGCATCCAGAAAAGGAAGCCCCGTTTCCAATGGGCGCGCATAACGAAGGTCGCAACGCTCCAGGCCAGGGGAAAACGGAGGAGTTCCAGCCCATCGCCAGTCATGGTTTGCGCAGCGATGACCGGCTCGGGTTTCGCCGAGTTTTTTTCCGCAGCGAATGCGGCGATTTCAGTATGCGACATCGTAAAATTCCGGGGAGTATGACTGTTTGGACTGGGGCGTGGAGTGATTTGGCCGGGACTGTGCGCGCCCAGGATGAACCGAATATGAAATCGGATTGGTGCTCTGCTGCGATCATTGGCGCTGCAGCATTGCGCGAGGTTCCGGGCCGGCGACGCGCTTTCTACGCGCCGTCTTCTCGCCGGCAATCCGGAAGAAAACGATCCGGTGGGTGGGTCACTGTGTGTACTCCGGTTGGCACGGTTGATCCCGTGCCCACACATTATGACTGCGAACGTTGTGGCAGCATTACAATCGCCGCGACCGGTCTACAGCGCGCAAAGCGCAATCAGAATCGAACCCGGAACGTGCTTCCAGAGGGGTTACTTTCCAGCACGATACGGCCGTTATGATTGGCCACGATCTTCTTGACGAGGCTGAGGCCAAGTCCGGCACCCGTGCTTTTCGGCGTGACCCGATAGAAAGGTTCGAATATCCGCTCCTGCTGGTCCTCGGGTATGCCCTGCCCCTCGTCGGAAATCGCGATTTCGCCGTTTGCAAGAACCGAGACATGAATCAGCCCCTTGTTTCCACCATGGTCGATGGCGTTGCGCACGATATTGCTGATGGCGCGCGGCAGGGCGAAGGGGTTGCCTTGCATGTCGTATTTTTCGATCTGCGTTTCGAAGGAGATGTCGTAACCTGCCGAAAGCGCAAGCGGCGCGAGCTCTGCCACCACCGTGCGGGCGATATCGACCAGGTCCACCACCTCGCGCCGGTCGTTCACCTGATCGTTTCGCTCAAAGGCCAGAAGCTGTTCGGCGGTTTCACCGAGCCGCGCGACATCCCCCATCAGGCGCTGCTGGTCCGGTCCGGGCAGGCCCTCTATCCGGGTCTGCATGATTGCAATCGGCGTCCTCAATTCGTGCGCGGCATCGATCAGAAAACGTTGCCGCGCCTGGAACTGCTCTTCGAGCCGCTCGAGAACGCTGTTGAAGGAAACGATCAACGGAACGACTTCGCGCGGCACATCTTCGACGGGAAGCTTCGAACCCGGTCGTCGCGGGTCGATCTCCGGTGCTTTTTTGACGACGGAACTCAGGCCGGCAAGCGCCCGGCGCACAATGTGCGGCACGGAGAAAAACACCGCAGGCAAAAGAACCGCCAGCAGGGGGACATAAATCGGATAGGTGCCGGCAAGAAGCGTCAGAAACGACGCTCGTGCATTTGAGGTTCCGCCGAACATGATCCTGACGGGTCCCGACGTCGTCTCGATACTTTCAGCCGAAGCAACCTCGGATATGCCGCTGCCGCCGCGAATATCGGCGTCCGTCATCAGATGAACGTAGCGCGCCAGTTCGGCATAAACAGCCGGGACGGTTCCGAAGGTCGCACTGTGACCGTCAGGCGTCGAGACCACGAACCACAACGTCTCATTCTTCGCTTTCAAGGCGCGTAATGCCGGCCCCTCGGTAACGACCAGACCCTTTTGCGGATCAAGCGAAAGCGACTCGTCAAGTGTCGCCGACAAATCGTTCCAGAGCCCGATATTGGGCGAGAGCTTCATCACCCCGTAAACGCAAAGCCCGACGATGACGACAGCGATCATGGAGGAGACGACAATGCTGAGCTGCCAGCTCAATTGCCACCACAGGGACGGATTGGACTTGCCCTGCGCTTTCATGTGTCTTCCCTGAGCAGATAACCGATGCCGCGAATATTATGCACGCTGACCCCGGCCGAAGCGTCAAGCAGGCGTTTGCGCAGTCGCGATATATGCGCATCGAGCGCATTGGACTGGATTTCCTCCTCGTAATTGTAGACGGCGGCCTCAAGCGTCGAGCGCAGCACGGATTTGCCTTTTCGTTTCGCCAGCGTGATGAGGACCATCAGCTCGCGCCTTGGCAGATCAAAGGGAAGCGAGTTGATCGTGACGCTGAGATGAAGCGGATCGATCACGATGCGGCCTGCAGCGATTTGCGACGGGGCGATGCTTGCCGGCCTTCTCAAAACCGCGCGCAGCCGCGCCAGCAGTTCGCCGACGAGAAACGGCTTGCCGAGATAGTCGTCGGCGCCGCCATTCAGCCCCTCGATCCGCTCCTCCGGTTCATTCATCGCCGTCAATAAGATGATCGGCGTATCGATACCGGCGCGGCGCAGCTTTGGAATGAAGGTGAGTCCCTCCCCGTCCGGCAGACGACGGTCGAGCAGAATGGCATCATAGACATGCTGGCGCGCCAGCTCCATCGCATCGCCGAGCCGCATCGTATGGTCGATGACGATCCCCTGCTTGCCGAGCGTCGTCGACAGCGCATCCGCCATTTCCTTTTCGTCCTCAATCAACAGAAGTCTCATTTGCCACCGTCCCTTCGCCCCCTCCTTGTCTGCCAGAAAGGTTGCGACAGTATTGCGGCGCAGAAGATGCGGGCGGGTAATGCTGCTGCAATTATCAACACTTATCCAGAAGCCATCAGCCTGCAAGACAGGCGACATGACCGCTCGATCGGCGGTCACAGGATGAGTTTTGCCTGGAAGGAATATGTCATGTGGGTGAAAAGAACGATCAAGGCGGGGATCGCGCTTGCGGGCTGCGCTCTCGTCGTCACGGCTCTTGATCCGGCGAGCGGAAGCGTCGATGCGAACGAGCGCGTCAAGGGGATCGTGGCGTCAACCTCGATGAGCCCGGCCGGTATCCCGTTCGAACTGACGGCTGCGGAAATCGCAAGGATCGGCACACGAGCGATGGCGGAGCGGCTCAGCATCAGTGGCGAACTTCAGCCGGTCAGCCGTGTCGTGATCCGCGCCCGCGAGGCTGGAAAAATTCTGGATATGAATGTCCGGGACGGACAGGCGGTGCGGGCGGGCGACCTGCTGGTACGGTTCGAAACCGAGGAACTGCAATCGACGCTGCTGCTGCGGCACAGCGACCGGGATGCGGCCGAGGCCGAACTGACACTGGCGATGCAGGCCCTCACCCGAACCGAACAGCTGGCGTCAAAAAACATCGCATCGGCTGAACAGCTCGACAAGGCGAAGAGCGATGTCGTTGTGAAAACGGCAAGGCTGCAGAGCCTTTCGGCGCAGGTGGATATCGCCCGCCTTGCCCTTCGCAATGCCGAAATCCGCGCGCCTTTTGATGGCACCATTACACGCCGGCAGGCAGAAGCCAGCTCCCGCGTCAGTGCCGATGGTGAACTCATGACGCTGGTCGATACAAGCATGCTTGAGGCGAAGGTTCTCGTTGCCACGCGAGACATCCCACGTGTCGCCGTTGGCCAGACCGCCGAACTCGATATTGACGGCATCGGCGGCCAGCCTCTCAGAAGCACCGTTGAGCGCATCAGCCCGGTTGCCGAAGACGGGACGCGCTTTGTCGCCGTCTATCTGCGGCTTGCCAACCGCGACGGCCGGCTGTGGGCAGGAATGTTCGCCAGCGGGTCCATCCTCGTGCGCGAAAAAAACGATGCGCTTGTCGTTCCTGCAATCGCGCTTCGCAAAGACGAAACCGGCTATCACGTCCTTAAAGTCCTGAACGGCCATCTTCGCCGCCAGACGGTGGCGGTGGGCTCGCGCTGGAACGATGGCAGCCTGATCGAGATAGGCGCCGGTCTAGAGGACGGTGAGACGATCCTGACCGCACCGCTTCCCGAATTGCAGCCCGACATGGCTGTAACGGTCGGCAAGGCAGGCTGAGATGTTTCTGACCCGCATATCCGTCTCCCACCCTGTTTTCGCCACCATGATGATGGTGGCGCTTCTGGTCATGGGTCTTTTCTCGTTGCAGCGGCTGGGGCTCGACCTCTACCCCAATGTCGACGTTCCGGTCGTTGTGGTGTCCACAGCTTATCCTGGCGCCACGCCGGAAACGGTGGAGACAGAATTGACGCGCCCGGTCGAGGATGCGCTGAACGCCATCGGCGGTCTGGACGAGATCACGTCAACCTCCTACGAGGGACGCTCAGTCGTCGTCGCAAAATTCAAGCTCGAGGTTAAGAGCGCGACCGCGGCACAGGACGTGCGCGACAAGATCGCCGCCATCGATGCGAATTTCCCGCAAGAGGCCAAAAAGCCGGTCATATCCCGGTTCGATCCCGCCGCCGAGCCTATCCTGTCGGTGGCGATAAGCTCGACGTCGCTCGACATACCCGCACTCACCGCCCTTGCCGACCAGAAGGTGGTGCGGCAACTGACGACTGTTCCCGGCGTCGGGCAGGCAACGCTGGTCGGCGCCCGCAAGCGGCAGATCGACATCGTGATCGACGACACCCGCATGCGCGCGCTTGGGATCGGGATTAACGAGGTGGTGAGCGCGCTACGCACCGGCAATAGCAACAGCCCGGCTGGAAGCCTTGTCGATACCGTTTCCGAACGCACGATCCAGGTGCAGGGCCGCATCGCAGAACCGCAGGCGCTGCTGGACATGGTCGTCGCCCGGCGCGGTGGCGCAGCCATTTATCTTCGCGACATCGCCGCACTCTCCGAAGGGGCTGCCGACCCAGAAAACCGTGCCCTCTATAATGGCCAGAATGCGCTGGCGATCGACATCGTCAAGGTTCAGGGTGCCAACACGGTTCAGGTTGTCGCGGATGTGAGAAAGCGCCTGGACGCCCTCAATGCCGACCTTGTTCCGCAAAACGTGCAATTGCGGGTCATTACGGACACATCCATTCCCATCCGGGAATCCGTCACGCAGGTGCAGACGACGTTGATAGAAGGGGCGGCACTTGCCGTGGCCATCGTCTTCCTGTTCCTCAATTCCTGGCGCAGCACCGTCATCACCGGACTGACGCTGCCGATTGCGATCATCGGCACGCTGGCGGTCATTGACGTTATGGGCTTCACGCTCAATACACTGAGCCTCCTGGCGCTGACGCTTTCCATCGGCATTCTGGTGGATGACGCCATCGTTGTGCGCGAAAACATCACCCGTCACCTTCACATGGGGAAATCCCATATCCGCGCAGCACTCGACGGCACGAACGAAATCGGACTTGCGGTTATCGCGACAACGGCGACAATCGTGGCGGTTTTCCTGCCCGTCGCTTTCATGGACGGCATCGTCGGTCGGTTCTTCTATGAATTCGGCATCACCGTTTCAGCTGCCGTGCTGATCTCGCTTTTCGTCGCCTTCACGCTCGATCCGATGCTGTCGAGCGTCTGGTACGATCCGGATGCGCAACCCAACGCCCCGCGCGGGCCGGTGGGCCGGCTGATCGCCCGTTTCGATCACGGCTTCGAATGGCTCGCCGATCAATATCGGCACGTGATCGGCTGGACATTGCACCACCGGCTCGTCACCCTGCTCGTCACATCAGGCATTTTTGTCGGCAGCCTGCTCATGGTGCCGTTGGTCGGTGCGGAATTCGTCCCGAATACGGATGAAGGCCGCTTCCAGATAAACGTCACGGCACCGGTCGGCTCCTCGCTGGATTACACCACGGCGAAGGTGCGGCAGGTCGAGAAGGCACTCCAGGAATTCCCGGAGGTCGAAATGCTCTATTCCACCGTCAATACCGGCGGCACCGTCGGTAAACATCGCGCCGCCGTTCTGGTGGGACTGGTGCCGCTGGAGATGCGCAACCGAACTCCGGTCACGCTGGCCGATCCGATCCGCAAACGCCTGGCGGCCATATCGGGCATAGAGGTCGCGATCCTGCAAAACGGTCTTGGCGGTGGCGAAAGCCCCGTCCAGCTCAGCATTCTTGGCGACGACCGGGCGATCCTCGAAAAGATCGCCGACGGTCTGATGGAAGACATGAAAAAAATCCCCGGCCTCGTGGATGTGACCTCAAGCACCCGCGACGTGACCTCCATCCTTTCGGTACGCCTGAAACGCGAGGCGGCAAGCGATCTAGGCATTTCCCGATCCGATCTTGCCGCAGCGCTCTCGCCGCTCATCGCCGGTGAGGACGTGTCGAAATGGACGGATGCGGGCGGTAACAGCTACGACATCGTCGTGCGCCTGCCCGGCGAGCGGCGTGCCGACACGACGAGGATCAGCGAGTTGATGATTGCCACCAGCCGCACGGCATCCAACGGCTCGCCCCTGATGGTACGTCTGGATCAGGTCGCCGATATTACCACCGTGGAAGCACCCGCCGAAATCCGCCGCATCGACAATCGCCGCGAGGTGCTGGTTTCGGCCAACATATCAGGACGAGCGCTTGGCGAAGTGACAGACGTGTTGAAAACCCTTACCGCCGCCCGCGACCTGCCGGACGGCTACCGTATCCGCTTCGGCGGCGAAGCCGAAACCATGGAAGAGACGGTTGGCCACATGGTAACCGCGCTCGCAATGGCGGTCATCTTCATCTACATCGTGCTCGCCTCGCAATTCGGCAGCTTCCTCCAACCGCTCGCCATCATGGCGTCGCTGCCGCTGTCTCTCATCGGCGTCCTCGTCGGGCTCTTGGTTGCCGGCAGCACGATCAACATGTTCTCGCTGATCGGCTTCATCATGCTGATGGGCCTCGTTACAAAGAACGGCATCCTGCTTGTCGATTTCGCCAACCGCGAAAGGAAGCGTGGACTTCCGCTCAACGAAGCGCTGGCGAGCGCCGGCATCATCCGCTTCCGCCCGATCATCATGACGACGCTTGCGATGATTTTCGGCATGATTCCGCTCGGGCTGGCTGTTGGCGGTGGCGGGGCGCAGCGCGCGCCGATGGCGCACGCAGTAATCGGCGGCCTCATCAGCTCCACCCTGCTCACCCTGATCGTCGTGCCGACAATCCTGTCTTACATCGACAGCATCACCCGGCGTTTCGCCCGCCTGCTACCGAAGGCACCGGACGAGATGGGGGAGACCGGATCGACCAAACGTCCATCTTCACCATCCTAGGTTCGCTGGTGACGTCTGCCGTCAGGACTTTTCTTCGGTCAGGCGTTTCCTCTTCCCCCTCGGGCGGAAGTCGACCAGAAGCGATTTCAGTTCGATTTCCCGGACGCGCCTTGCTGCCTCGTCCGGGCGAACCCATTCCAGAAGGCGTTCGCCGCGCTCCTTGAAACTCGTTTCCTCCCCGGTGATCTCGATCTGGAAGACATCGACAACGCAGGGAACGACATCGCCGTTGTCGAGCATCTTGAGATAGGTGTAGCGGCCAACGGCGTCCTTCCTCACGCGGCCGCGAACGCCCGCTTCCTCCCACGCCTCGATCGCGGCAGCCTCATGCGGCTTCTTGCGTTTCATCGGCCAGCCGCGCGGAATGATCCAGCGTGCGCTGGTGCGGGAGGTGACGACGAGGATTTCGATCTCTTCGCCGCTTCCGGTATAACGGAAGCATAAGGCGGCATATTGCTGCCGGAAAGAGCCGGTGAACAGCTTTTCAGGAACAGCAGCAAGTTGCTGGAGCAATGTCAGGGAACGCGCCGGACGGGCTTTCCGGCTTTTCTTCGTGGATTTCATATCCGTTGATACTGCCGATTTTCCGGGTTGCATCAATGCCCCGCGTGCATTTATGACAGTTTTATGACAATCACCCCCCACAACTAATAAAGCGCCATTGAGGGCCAATTCGCATGATGAGCATTTTTCGCAAGCTGATGCCGCGCGAGGACCGTTTCTTCGACATGTTTAGCAAACATTCGGAAACGGTCGTCAAAGCCGCCGCAGCTCTGGACCACCTTCTGAGCGGCGTCGACGTTGAGAAAAACTGCGACCTTATCGTCGCCCTCGAAGACCAGGCGGATGATATTACCCGCGACGTTCTGCTTGCGGTGCGCCGCAGCTTCATAACGCCCTTTGATCGTGGCGATATCAAGGACCTCATCCAGTCCATGGATGACGCCATCGACATGATGCACAAGACCGTCAAGACGATCCGGCTGTTCGAGCAAACCGAATTCGACCCGCTGATGCGCGAGATGGGCCACGAGATCGTGCGTGCGGCAAGCCTCGTCGCCGAAGCCATCCCGCTTCTGGAAAAGGTCGGCACCAATGCCCAGCGCCTGTCGGTGATTGCCGAAGAGGTTACCCGCGTCGAAGGGCGCTCCGACGAGCTTCATGACCAGGGCCTGAAGGACCTCTTCCGGCGCCATGGTGCGACCGGCAATGCTATGGCCTATATGATCGGCAGCGAGATCTACGGCGAACTCGAAAAGGTCGTCGACCGCTTCGAGGACGTGGCGAACGAGATCAGCGGCATCGTTATCGAGAACGTCTGATGGATGTCGCGCTTGCACTGCCGCTGCTTGTCGGCCTTATCGCCATCGCGCTGTTCTTCGATTTTCTGAACGGTCTCCACGACGCCGCAAATTCCATCGCCACCATCGTTTCCACCCGTGTATTGCGCCCGCAATATGCGGTGGCATGGGCGGCCTTCTTCAATTTCATCGCCTTCCTGTTCTTCGGCCTGCATGTGGCCGAAACGCTCGGCACCGGCATCATCGATCCGGCCATCGTCTCCCCGCAGGTCATCTTCGCGGCATTGATGGGCGCCATCGTCTGGAATATCGTCACCTGGATTTTCGGCATTCCCTCCAGCTCGTCACATGCCTTGATCGGCGGTCTCGTCGGTGCGGGCTTTGCGAAGGTCGGTTTCAATTCCATCGTCTGGTCGGGTCTTCTGAAAACTGTGGGCGCGATTTTCATGTCGCCGGCCATCGGCTTTTTCCTGGCACTGCTGCTCGTGCTTGCCGTCTCCTGGCTGTTCGTCCGCCAGACGCCCTTCGCCGTGGATCGTACCTTCCGCATCATGCAGTTCATTTCCGCCTCGCTCTATTCGCTCGGCCACGGCGGCAATGACGCACAGAAGACCATGGGCATCATCGCTGTGCTGCTGTTCAGCCAGGGGCATCTTGGAGAGAGCTTCTACGTGCCGTTCTGGGTGGTGATCTCGTGCCAGTCGGCCATGGCGCTCGGCACACTGTTCGGCGGCTGGCGCATCGTGCACACCATGGGGTCGAAAATCACCAGGCTGAACCCGATGCAGGGGTTCTGCGCCGAAACCGGTGGTGCGCTGACACTTTTCGGCGCGACGTGGCTCGGCATTCCGGTGTCCACCACCCATACGATCACCGGCGCCATCATCGGCGTCGGTGCCGCGCGTCGCGTCTCGGCGGTGCGTTGGGGCCTCGCGGGCAATATCGTGATTGCCTGGGTCGTGACCATGCCGGCCGCTGCCCTGATATCCGCATCTGTCTATGGTCTTACATCGCTGTTCGGCTGAGACAGAGACCCGCCCTCTCTGCCAAAGCTCCCGGAACAAAAGCCACCCTGTGGTTGTTGATCCGGGAGACAACTGGCGACAAGGCGGATCGCGGATCATGGCACGGCAGGTTTTCTGGAAGGGCTATCTGAAGCTGTCGCTGGTGACGGCCGCAGTTTCGCTGACGCCTGCCACGACCGAAAGCAACAAATACCGCTTCCACGTTCTCAACCGCAAAACCGGCAATCGCGTCGAAAGCCGCTATGTCGACAGCGTTAGCCACAAGCCGGTGGCCGCAAAGAACCAGGTGAAGGGTTTTCCCCGCGCCGAAGACGATTATGTGTTGCTGGAGGATGACGAGATCGATGCGGTCGCTCTCGAAAGCACCCGCACTATCGACATCCAGACCTTCGTGCCCACAGGCTCTATCGACTGGATATGGTACGACCGGCCGCACTTCCTGCGCCCGGAAGACAAGATCGGCACGGAAGCCTTCAGCGTGATCCGGGAAGCCATGCGGGCAAACGGCGTTGTCGGCATTGCGCGGCTTGTTCTCTATCGCCGCGAAAGAGCGGTTCTGCTGGAACCGTCAGGCAAGGGCATCATTCTGTGGACCCTGCACTATGGCGAGGAAGTGCGCGAAAGCATCGACGCGCTGGATCCGAAGATGAAATTCGAAAAGCCGCTGCTGGAGGCAATGGAAAAACGCATCGGCAAACAGATGACGGGATGGAAACCGGCGCTGGTGCAGGATCCGATCCAGAAAAAGATCAGCGCTTTGCTAAAAACCAAGAGCAAGACCGTCTCTTCCCCGGAAAAGAAGACCGGCACGAAAACTCGGACCGGCGGCAATGTCATCAACATCATGGATGCCTTGAAGAAAAGCCTTGCCTCGGACAAGAAAGGCTGACGCTCATCGGGCCTTTTTCGGCAGGGGTCGCGCGGCAGCGAAAAAGCCGTCCCATGGATCCTTCTTCAGGGCAGAAAGGCGCGCACCGATATTGCTGACCGTGAAGTGTGCCGGACCTATCTCATCTGAGAGTTCCGCCCATTCGATTGGCGCTGAAATGGCGGCTCCCGGTCGGGCACGTGTCGAATAGGGCGCAACAGCCGTATTGCCCCTGCCATTACGCAGATAGTCGAGGAAGATGCGGCCCTGGCGTTTCGCTTTGGTTGCCACCGCAAGATATTTCTCCGGCTCCGCCTTGGCCATGTCATCCGCCATGGTCTTTGCAAAGGCCTTCAAGGCCGGCCATCCCGCTTCCGGTTTCAAAGGTGCCACGACATGCAACCCCTTGCCGCCGGAGGTTTTCACGAAAGCGGCCAGGCCGGCATCTTCGAAACGCCGCTTCAGTTCCAGTGCCGCATCGATTACCTCCTGCCATGACACGTCCTCGCCGGGGTCTATATCCATGGTGATCATGTCAGGCTTTTCCCAGTTCGCGGTTGTCGCCCCCCATGGGTGAATTTCAAGCGCAGCGGACTGGACCAGGGCCATCATGCCATCGAAATCCGTAATCCTGATAAGCGGTTCGCCGCCCTTGTCCTTCGGATCCTTGATCTGGTCTATCGCCTTGTTCACACCGCGCCAGGCGTGTTTCTGGAAGAAACGCTGACCATCGATCCCTTCCGGACAACGCAGCAGCGCCAGAGGCCGGTTGACGACAAAGGGAGCCATATAGCGCCAGACCTGCGTGTAATAATCGGCAAGCCCTTCCTTGGTCACGCCATCGTCCGGCCAATAAAGTCGTTCCGGATGGGTGAACTTGATCTTTGACTGCGGCGTCCCTTGTTCCGACACGGCTTTATCCTCGCGTTCGATTTCACCCGCCGGCTTGTCTTCCCGCAAGCCGCGGAATGATGCATGGCGCAGATTGCCATCTCCGGACCAGGCACGAAACTCCACTTCTGCAACCAGTTCCGGCTTGACGTAATGCAGGTCGCGGCGCGCAAGTGCCGTGAGCTTTTCGCCGAAAGGGCTGTCATCGATGCCCAGCGGCTTCAGGCGGCCAAGCAGCATTTCGGCAATGTCAGCGGTATAGCCGGTGCCGACGCGGCCAACATGACGCAGCTTGCCTTCCTCATAAACGCCGAGCGCCAGCGAGCCGATGGCATTGTCCGACGCGGATGACAGCGTATAGCCGCCGATGACGAATTCCTGCCGCATCGAGCACTTGGATTTCACCCAGTTACCCTTGCGGCCCGAGACGTATTTGCTGTCCTTGACCTTGGAGATAACGCCCTCGAGGCTGAGGCGGCAGGCATGATCGAGAACAAGCCCGCCGCTTTCCTCGAAATGTTCGCTGTAGCGAAGATGCGGGTTGCTGGCGGGCAGCAGCTTTTCCAGTAGCGCCTTGCGATCCGTCAGCGCCGCCCCGCGCAAATCCGTGCCATCCAGATACAGGAGATCGAAGGCATAAAAAACGAAGCGGTCGCTGCGCCCTTCGCTCAGGTCCTGTTGCAAGGCTGAGAAATCCGAGGCGCCGCTGTCCCGTTCCACCACGATTTCGCCGTCGATCATCAGCGTTTCGGCCGGCAGCGACTTGAGCGCTCGAGCCACGGCATCGCCGAACTTTTCGGTCCAGTCCAGTCCGCTACGGGTCAGAAGCTGGAGTTTGCCGTGGTCGATACGGACCTGCAGGCGATAGCCGTCGAACTTGATCTCATGCAGCCAGCGGGAGCCTTCCGGTGGCTTGGGTTTCAGCGTCGCAAGTGCCGGCGGCATGAAGGATGGCAGCGCCTGTTTGCGGGCACCTTTCGGAAGGGCATGCGCCTGTTTTTGGCCCGAGGAAGAACTAACGGTCTTTTTCGATACGGGCTTCGAATTCCAGGTGTCTTTCGGCTTGGCGGCAACTTCTTCAACACTTTGGCCAGTCTTCACGGATTCCGGCCGCTCCTCCAGAATATCGGCGCCGCCATCATGCCTTGCCTCTTCGTCGTCGCCCTTGATCAGCAGCCAGTTTTCACGGCTTTCACCGGGCTTTCCATGCATACGTACAAGATGCCAGCGGCCTTTAAGCTTTTCGCCCTCCAGTTCGAATTCGAGATGGCCTTTGCGGTAGCCTTTCTTCGCGTCGCCAATCGGGCGCCAGACACCACGATCCCAAAGAATGACGGTGCCGCCGCCATATTGACCTTTCGGGATTACGCCTTCGAAGTCGCCGTAGCTTAGAGGGTGGTCCTCGACGTGGACCGCAAGGCGCTTGTCCTCCGGGTCAAGGCTCGGCCCGCGGGTTACCGCCCAGCTTTTAAGGACGCCGTCCATCTCCAGCCGGAAATCGTAATGCAGCCGGCGGGCATCGTGCTTCTGTATGACGAAACTCGATCCCTGCGCATCGACCTTGTCGCCCTTCGGCTCCGGCGTCTTGTCGAAACTGCGCTTGGCGTTATAGCTCTGCAAACCCATGGATCAGCTCGCTTTCCGGGAGGATTTGCGCCCCGCACCAGCGGTAGATTTTCCGCTGTCGCCGTCACCGGCGCTGCGGCGCAAAGCCTCCTTCAGGTCGATGATGTTATCTTGCTTGCGCGGCGGCTGTTTGCTGATTTCCCTGCCCTCGATCTTCGCCTTCACCAGTTCCGCCAGCGCATCATTGTAACGATTGGTATATTCCGCGGGATCGAATGTGCCTGCTCGTTTCCCGATGATGTGACCGGCGAGTTCAAGCATCTCTTCATCGAACTGAATATCGGGAATGGACTTGAAAACGGTGGTTTGCGAGCGAACCTCGTAGCCGAAATTCAAGGTCGTCGCCACGAGCGCCTTGCCGCTTGGACGGATCAACAGCACGCGGTTTCGGCGAAAGAGTACCGCTTCGCCAAGTGCTGAGACCTTCTCGTCGTCCATGGCTTTTGCCAGCAGCGTCAAAGCCTCTTCGCCACCTTCCTGCGTCGGCGCCAGATAATAGGATTTGTCGAAATAGAGCTTGTCGATCTCGTCGTGGCTCAGAAAATGCTTGATGCGGATGACCTTGTCGTTTTCCGGCATCAGCGTTGCGATCTCATCTCCCTCGATGACGATATGGTCGCCATTGTCGAGTTCATATCCCTTGACCTGATCCTCGCGGTCGACAGCGTCGCCGGTATCGCTGTCGACATATTGCCGTTCGACGCGATGGCCGGTCTTTCGGTTGACGATGTTGAAGGAGATCTTTTCCGATGAAGTGAGCGCGGAATAGAGACCGATTTCACAGTTGAAATCGCCGAATGTCAGATGACCCTTCCAGCTCGCTCTCCGGTTCATGATGGCCGCCCATGGTCGTCTTGAGAGGATTGGCCTCTGCCCCGGTCCGCAGCAAGGATGCGCTCGATAGCGGGAACGTCCCCATCCGCCAGCACCGGAACAGGGTCGGATGCCATCGCCTCCAGCACCTCCGGCGAAAGCCCGCCATTGCGGATGACCCATTCCATGGCCTCGCGCGTTTGCCGCTCGGCCTTCAGCTGCGCATAAAGCGCCAGTATCAGCCGGTCGCGGACATCGAAGGGCTTCACATCTCTGTCTGAACGTTCTGTCTGTCGTTTCATGTCAAGTCCTCAAAGCCGATCAGGCAACGCCCCGGCCTCCGGTCACACCATAGACCTCGCCATTGATGAAGCTGCCATCCTGCGAAGCCAGCAGCACATAGACCGGTGCCAGTTCCACAGGCTGGCCAGGACGGCCAAAATCGCTGTCCTTGCCGAAATTCCTGACCTTTTCGTCCGGCTGCCCGCCGCTTGGCTGCAAAACCGTCCAGAAGGGACCAGGCGCGACGACATTTGCCCGCACGCCCTTTTCGATAAGCTGTTTGGCGAGCGCTTTCGTATAGGCAACGATGCCGGCTTTCGTAGTTGCATAATCAAGAAGAATGGGAGACGGCTCATAGGCCTGTATAGATGCGGTGGTGATCACCGACGATCCGGGCTCTAGATAAGGAACGGCGGCCTGCGCAATCCAGTGCAGCGCGTAGAGATTGGTCTTCATCGTGCGGTCGAAATCTTCAGTCGACAGCTCGGTGATACCCTCGCGATATTGTTGTCTCGCGGCGTTTATCACCAGAATATCGAGGCCGTTGAGATCACCTACCGCTTTTTCAACCAGTTCGCGGCACCATGCCTCATCGGTAATATCTCCGGGTAAGGCGACCGCCACGCGGCCTTCCGCTTCGATAAGTGCTACCACCTCTTCGGCGTCCGATTCTTCCTCCGGCAGATAGGATATCGCGATATCTGCACCCTCTCGCGCAAAGGCAATTGCCACCGCGCGACCGATGCCGGAATCACCGCCGGTTATGAGCGCCTTGCGCCCGGCAAGCTTGCCGCTGCCGCGATAGGTCTTTTCACCATGATCAGGGAAAGGCATCATGTTCGTGACCAGCCCCGGCATTTCCTGAGTCGGCGTTGAAAAGGGCGGGCGCGGATACTGGTTGCGCGGGTCCTGCGGCTCAAGGCGGTCTGTCATTGGTTTCTCCCAGAGATAGAATTCCATCCTTGGTGCGTCTCATGACCAGCGAATTCATCATCGGAAGGTCAGGGCTGTCGTCTGCCGCCGGCTGCGGCGGTGGCGACACGGACGCACCACACACAATCCTAACGATCTGCGTTCGCTCTCGTTCCATTGGCGTAGGAGAATGGAATTACGACGGCATCACGCCGCCGCACTCCTCTTTCAGACGGAATGTTTCTTCCGCTTGCCAGTGCTTGCCGCCGCGGCAGGAGCCACATCCGGCCTGCCGAAGAGATAACCCTGCGCCTGCGCGCAACCTTCATCGACAACCATGCGATATTGCGCGTCGGTTTCGATACCCTCCGCCGTCACTGGCAGATCGAGGCTGCGACCGAGGCCGATCACCGCGCGCACGATGGCGCGGGCATTATCATCCTCGCTCATGGCGGCGATGAAGCTGCGGTCGATCTTGATCTTGTCGAAGGGGAAGCTCTGCAAATTGCTGAGCGAGGAATAACCGGTCCCGAAATCATCCATGACGATGGCCACACCCAGCGCCTTCAACTGGTTGAGGATGATCAGCGTCGCCTTGCGGTCCTTCAGCAACGCGGCTTCGGTGATCTCGAGTTCCAGCCGGTTCGGCGAAAGGCCGGACTGCATGAGAACCGTGCAGACGACATGGCCGAGATTTGCGAGCGAAAACTGCAATGGTGAAACATTGACTGCGATTTTCAGGTGCGGCGCCCAGGTGCTCGCCTGGCGGCAGGCCTCGCGCAGCACCCATTCGCCGAGCGAGATGATGATCCCGCTTTCCTCTGCAATCGGAATGAAGACATCCGGAGGTACGACACCCCGTGTCGGATGCTGCCAGCGTACCAGCGCCTCATAACCCACGACCTGACCACATTCGACGGAAAGGACAGGTTGATAGTTCAACACCAATTCGTTGCGGTTGATGGCGAGCCGCAGATCAGTTTCGAGCTGGCGGCGCTCGCGGGCCTCCTGATCCATCAGGGGATCATAAAAGGACAATATTCCGCGCCCACCCATCTTGGCGCGGTAAAGCGCCAGATCAGCGGCGTGCAAGATGCTTTCGTTGCTGTTGCCGTCCCGCGGAAAGACGGCGATGCCGATGCTGACGCCGACAGCGGTCGGGTCGTTGGCCGCATTCATTTTCAACCCGAACATGGCAAGGATTGTCTCGGCAAGCAGACGTGCCTCCTCCGATTTGGTGTGCCGGGCAGTCAGGATAACGAATTCGTCGCCCCCGAGACGGGCGACGATATCTCCCGGCCTTGCGCATTCATCGAGGATGGTCGCAACTTTTTTCAGCACCCGGTCGCCCTCGGCATGGCCGAAAATGTCGTTGACCGCCTTGAACCGATCGAGATCGAGCGCCAGCAAGGCAAACTCATCCTCCGCGTCGCAATGTTCGATCTGCTGGTGCAGCCGCGTCTGGAACATGGTGCGGTTCGAAAGGCCGGTCAGCACATCGTGGCGGGCCAGATATTCGATCTCCCTTTGCGCCTCCCGCTTTTCCGTCAGGTCGCGAATGGCCAGCACTTCGCAAGGATGGCCGCGATACTCGATGGTGCGCACGGCAAGCTCGAACACCTGCGGCCGGTCGGTGCGTTCGCGGATTGCCTCAACCGGCGCGAGGCGCGGCAGATAGGTGGGCTGTCCGTCCATGGCCTTGAAGAGATCATCTGGATTTTTACCCATCAGCGATGCCTCATCGCTGCCGACAAGCCCGGCAAAACGGGTATTCAGCTCAACAATGCGGCCATCACGGACCACGGCAAGACCATCCAGCGTCGCATCCACAAGCCCCTTGAGATCGACAAGGTAACGGTCAACGAGAGCGGCGGTGGCAGTGGCTGCGAGGACCAGGAAAGTCACGCCCGAAACGGCAGCAATCATGATCACTCTGGCGAGATTGTCGGGATCCGGGCCAGCGACGGACGGATCCGGCGACAGGATCGTGGCCGACATGGCGGTGAAATGCAAAGCGCAGATTGCCAAGATCGAACATCCGGCCGGAATGACGATGCGTTTCCATGCGGCGGAGCGAAGGAACAGGAAAAAGGCCAGCAGAAAAAATACCCAGGCAACGGCAAAGCCACCCAAAACGGGGCCCCAGCGATAGCTGATCGTGGCGGCCACATCCATGCCCGCCATGCCGACGAAATGCATGACGGCAACCGAAAGGGTAACCAGCGTTCCGACGATAACGGGACTGTAGCTCGCCTGCGAGCGCGCCCTGAGCGCCAGCCAGAACCCCAGAACGGCCAGAACCGCCGACAGCGCCGTGAACTGGAAATCAAAGCCGATCGGGACTGAACCCTTATAAGCAAGCATGGCAACGAAATGCGTAGCCCAGACGCTGAGCCCCGCTGCAAAGGCGGCAACCAGCACCCAATAAGGCTTGCGGCCAGCCGGGCTTTCTTCCGCACGCAACAACAAATGGAAAAAAGCATGCATGCCAAGCAGGCAAATAACCGCTGCAAGCAGTACGATCGCATGATCGTGTTGTACCGCAACGCATTCCAGAACCGTGAACATGATGCACTCTCCCAGCCTCGAGAACCGCCCACGATCGCACTATGGAGTTGGTTTATTTATAAATCTCTAATGCAACTTTGGATAATTGATCGATCTCATCGACAAAGAGCCAGGAGACGCCGGGCCGACGCGCCAGGGCATAAAGCTCTTGCGACCGGCCCAATAAACGCCAAGAGAGAAAGCCTTTATTTCCAGCTTCGAAAATCGTCCCCGGCACAACCGAAAGGTGCCGGACCATCAGCAAAACGCTCCTGCAGACGCGCGCAGCCCCACTCGTTTAGCGCCGCGGGCATCATGTTGTTGAGATCCATGCCCGGAGAGTTGAATTGCGAAGGCGCGCTGGTGACGTACCACAGCCAGTACCCCAAGGTTGCAACGACGATAAAGGCGACAATTGCAACGAACGTTGCCAGCCGTCGCGCAAGGCTTGGGGCCTTTGTCACCGCCGCGCCGGGGGCGGATACGCCCTCCTGCCCACGGTTCGCAAGCGCCGGTTCGAGCGAGGCAAGTGCTTCCGCTCTTTCCTGTTCCGATAGGTCAATTCGCTCCAGCTGATCGTCAAGCAGAACAGGCAGCGGGGTTTCACCGTGCCAGACCGCCAGTGCGACATCGTGTTTGCCGGTGTGGCCGACGACGACCGGGATTCGCCCTCTCTCCAGGTAGGTAAAGGATTGCCTCTTCGTCTTCCCTTCCCTGACCGTATCGGCATAGGTCACGAAGAGACGGCTGCGTTTTTCGGCGACCGCCGTCAGCGCCACCGGAATAACAGTCAATGGCGCCGGGTGCCGCAGACGCAGACGAGCCCGCAAGGTGCGGATAAGTGTAAGCAGCAGTGCGAAACAGCCGAAACCGAGCAGGGCAACGAACACGCCCAGGGTTATGATCCGGTTCCAGAGCATATCTAGGCCAAGTGAAATCGTTGCAAGTTCGGGATTCTTCGCCGAAATGACCAGACCGGTTTCATAGTCGCCGGAATGGAAATCGACGAACATGACCTCGACATCCTTATTGTAGCTCACACCGCCATGGTCGTAGGAAAGCTCCGCTTCGCAATTCGTGAAGATCGCCTTGCGGGTCTTGCAACTGCCGTTGATATCGCCGCTTTCGATCTCCAGCGGGTCGCGGCTGATCTGATAGTCGCGCAACACACCCGGGCCTTCGGCCACGAGCAGGACGACTGTAATCACCAGCAGCACGGGAATGGAGAAATAATAGGCCGCCGGTACCGAAATGACACCGCGCTTCAAACTGAGCGGCCTTGCGGGAAGTTTTATTTGTGGGAAGCTCATGGTGCCAACGCATTTAGTGGAATGTGAGCGAGCGGGGTTTGGGAATACCGCTCTGGGAAAGGGTCGATCGCTGCACGGTCTAACCCGCTAGAGCCATCGCGAAAACCCCAAGAATTCAAGGATGCGGGCGTAATAGTTCGCACGGCGGCCCTGTCTTAATTGGCCAGCAAGCAGTCGAGGGACCCACAAAAAAACGGGCGGTAAAGTCACCGCCCGTCACATGTTTTCCGTCTAGTGGTTTGCAGTCACTGCTTCGTCACGTTTTCCAGTCGCGTCGTCTGGCTGGGGTGACCGACATAATCCTTGACGCGCGACGTCAAAACGATCGGCTCGTATCTCTCGAAGAGAGGCAGAACGGCTGGCTTCTGCGCGACGAACATTTCCTGCATCTGGGTGTAGATTTCCCCACGTTTCTTGGCATCGGGCTCAAGGGAAGCCTTTGCGGTCAGAGCCGTCAGCTCCGGAATGTCCCAGGCAGAGCGCCAGACGAAATTGCCGGCATTGTTGGCAGCAAGCGAGTTGTCGGGGTTACTGGAGAACTGCTCCATCGAGCCGAGGACGTTGGGCATATAGGCGCCCGTCTGCGGAATAAGCAGATCGAAGTCCCGCGCACGGTGAGCGGCAATCACGTCCGAACCGTTACCCTGCTGAATGTTCACCTTGATACCGACCTGGCTGAGCGATGCCTGGATGGCCGTAGCAAGATCGATACGCGGCGTTTGGGCAATTGTCTTCAGATTAAGCGTGAAGCCATTCTCATAGCCGGCTTCCTTCAGAAGAGATTTCGCTTTCTCGACATCAAGCTTCCAGTCGGGGCTTGGAATGGCATATTCAAAATTCTCCGGAACCGGCACCGTGCGCGCCCTGCCATAGGGACCCATGATGGTCTTTTCCATTCCCTTGTAGTCGATGCCGTAAGCAATCGCTTCGCGAACCTTGGGGTTGGAAAGAGGCTCCTTGCCGGCATTCATGGACAGGACGTAGAAACCACCCGTCGGCACGCGCTGGATCTGAAAACCTTCCTTGTTGTTGAAGGTCGCAAGGTCGGATGCCGTCAGCGCGCTGGCAATGTCGATGTCGCCTCGCTCCAGCATCAGGCGCTCCACCTGACTTTCGGGTACATGCCGGACGATCACGCGACGCATTTTCGGGCTGCCAGCCACATAGTCCTTGTTGGCCTCAAGAATGATGATTTCGTTCGGCGACCAGCGATTGAGGGTGAAGGGTCCTGAACCGGCGGAATTTGTTCTCAGCCACGCATTGCCCCAGTCGCCATCAACTTCATGGGACTTGAGCTCCTTGCTGTCGACGACACTGGCAATGACCATCGCCAGACGATAGAGCAGCAGCTCGGAGGTCGTTTGCCCTGACAGTTCGATACGGACCGTCTTCTCGTCCGGGGCGCTCACCAGCTTGTCGACATTTTCCGCGTTGTAACCGACGCGCTTGAGGTTGGCGGCCGCCGCCTGATTCATCTTCAAAAGGCGGCTGAACGAATAAACCACATCTGCGGAGGTAACGGGATTGCCCGACGCAAAGTTGGCGGCGCGAAGATGAAACGTGATGCCCTTGTCATCTGTCTCCCAGCGCTCTGCCAGCTGCGGCGAAACCTTCCCCGAGCCATCAACCGAGATCAGCCGATCGTAAAGATTGGCCATGATTTCGTTGGCTTTCGCTTCGGTAGCCTGATGGGGGTCTAGCGAGAGCACCTGGGCCAGCGATGTCCCGACAACGAGCTGGTCTTTGGGGGTCTTGGCCGCCACCGGCGACGCCTGCACCAACATGGCTCCCAGAACGGTGGTGAATGCGAGACGGATCATTGATTTTTTCATAGCTGCTCCTCCTACAGATCGGTAATTGCAAGCCGGCAGCGCCATGACGCGCCAACCGGCCTGAAACAGTCAAAGATGGTTGTTATTAAGCGCCTCGATGAGCGCGGCGATGTAGCCGTAGCAAAACGCAAAGGCGACACCGACGGGATCGCGGCCCGCAATCGTCGGCACATGATCGGGCATGATCATGTATCGATAGCCGAGTTCATGGTAGAGCTTCAGCGAACGGACCATGTCCATGTCACCCTCGTCGGGAAACGTTTCCATGAACGACAGCTTGCCGCCGCTGATGTTGCGGAAATGGACATTGAATATCTTGTCGCGGCTGCCAAACCAGCGGATGATCTCGTCGATCTCCTCGCGCGGATTGTCGAGCATCTCGCCGATCGATCCCTGGCAGAAATTCAGGCCGTGATAGGGGCTTTCCCGCATCTGCACGAATTTCTTCAGGCCCTCGACGGTGCCGAGCACCCGGGTGACACCCTTGTAGCCGGGCGGGGTGTAGGGGTCATGCGGATGGCAGGCGAGCCGGACCTTGTTGCTTTCGGCAACCGGCACCACGCGTTCGAGGAAATAGTCGATGCGTTCCCAGTTTTCGTCCTCGGATAGAACACCGGCAAGGCCCGGAGCCGCATCATGGTCCGCCTTGTCCCATCGCCAGGCTTCATTGAGCGAACCACCACGCCCACGCTCCATTTCAGTGCGCGGGATGCCGATGAGATTGAGGTTGTATTTCGCCGCCGGGATGCCGGCCCTGGCGATATCCTCAATCATTCTGCAGACGGCATCAATCTGCCGGTCGCGTTCTGGCCCGGCAAGCAGGATATCGGGAAACGATGCCTGTTCGATCGGCCTTGATGGCAACGGCAATTGCACCATGTCGAGCACGAGGCCAAAGCTCTCGACCTTGTCACGGTGACGCTCAAAATCCTCAAAGGTCCAGCTTGCGGGTGCACCAGGCGGATCGGCGTTGATATTCTTGACGCCAAGCTGCGCCCAAACCTTGAAATCCTCGTCATCGCGCGCTGTCACCTGGGTGCCGACATACATCGATTCTCTCCTCACTCCATGCTAGTCATCATATGACATCGCACGAAATAAGATGAGTGTCGAGATGCTATTGCGCCTCGGAAAGCAACCTGTATCGACGCTGGCTCGCAAGCATATGATCGCGCATGGCTTTCCGCGCGGCATCCGGATCCTGCTCTACGATGGCGCGCAGGATTGCCTCATGCTCGGCCTGCACTTTGCGCAGATAATCCGCGTCGCCCGTCTCCGGCAGGGTTGGAAACTGACCGCGCGGTATCGAGCGTGACCCGAACTGGCGCAGTGCCTCGAGATAAAACCGGTTGTTGGTCGCTATCGCAATGGCCGTGTGAAACTCGTAATCGGCACTGACGGTGCTTTCGCCCGCATCGATGGCCCGGCCCATTTTCCGATGGGCTGCGGAAATCGCCGCTTCTTGCTGGGCTGTGCGGCGATAGGCGGCAATTGCCGCTGCTTCGCCTTCGGTTGCGAGCCGAAACTCAAGCATTTCCAGCGTTTCCGCAATTGTGCCAACTTCGGATTGCGTCAGCTTCACACCCGCCCACTCGCTGACATTGCTGACGAACACGCCCTTGCCGTGGATGGGAATGACATAGCCGGAAGAGCGCAGATCCGCGATCGCCTCGCGAACCACTGTGCGGCTCACGCCGTAGGTGCGCTCAAGCTGCGGTTCCGTGGGAAGCTGATCGCCGTTCTTCAGTTTTCCACTGCGAATTTCTGCACTGAGATTATCGATGATCTGTTGTGCCCGCCGCTCCCGCGGCTTTTCCCTATCGCCCATCATGCCACTCTTCCCTCTTGCAGAAAACGAATCCCTTCGTTACTCATATGATGACGTGGCGTTACGTCATATGTTTTCATGTTAGCTCAGGGAGGAGTTGGGATGAAGTACCATCAAAAGTTTTTGCAGGGTAGAATTGCTCGTCTGCGGCGAGCCGTTCAAAAAGTGGCATCGCTGACAGCGTTTTCTCGTGGAAGTGCGATTTGCGATGACTGAAATTTCATTGCGCGGGCTTGGACATCGCTTCCTGCAACTTGTCGTCAGCCTCTTCATCCTGCTCTGCATCACCTTCATCATTGGCCGGGTGATGCCGACCGATCCGGTCGGGGCAATCGTCGGTGAGCTTGCAGATCCCAAGGCCTATGAAGCCATGCGGGCTCGGCTTGGGCTTGATCTCCCTCTCTACCAGCAGTTTTTCATCTATCTCCGCGGCCTGCTGCACGGCGATTTCGGTATAGCTATTCTGACCGGAAACCCGGTAACGCGGGACCTGGCGCAAGCCTTCCCGGCGACGCTTGAGCTTGCAACGCTGGCAATCATCATCTCCACCGTCATCGGCGTCCCGCTCGGTCTCTCCGCGGCCCTGTTTCGCGACACGTTCATCGACAAGTTCGCACGTGTCTTTGCGCTGGTGGGGCATTCGATACCCGTATTCTGGTTCGGTATCGTCGGGCTCGTGATTTTTTATGCGAATCTCAACCTTGTCGCCGGGCCCGGTCGCGTGGACGTCTTTTACGAAGGCCTCGTGGAGCCGAGAACAGGGCTGATGCTGGTCGACACTCTTCTCGCAGGTGAGACAGAGATTTTCTGGAATGCGCTCGCGCATATCATGCTGCCGGCGATCATCCTTGCCTATATGGCAATGGCCTACATTACCCGCATGACCCGCGCCTTCACGCTCGAACAGCTCAGCCAGGATTATGTGATTGCGGCGCGTGCGAAAGGCGTCAGCCCGGCGCGCACCGTAACCCGCCACGTACTGCCGAATATCGCGGTTCAGCTGATCACCGTTCTCGCCATCTCCTATGGCAACCTACTGGAAGGCGCCGTTGTGACCGAAATCGTCTTTTCCTGGCCCGGCATCGGACAATACATGACGAATGCACTGCTTATCGGCGACATGAATGCGATCCTCGCAGCCACGATCGTCATCGGCTTCATCTTCATGATGCTCAACTTCCTCGCAGACGTGGCCTACACCACGCTTGACCCGCGGACACGGGAGGTCGCTCGATGACCGATATAACTCAGAACACTCCCGTGCGGAGCCGCAGCGCATTGTCTCGGATATCCACAACAACGGCGCGGACGCTGCGGAAGCTTGGCGACGAGCCGCTTGGAATGTTCGGCTTTGCCATTCTCGCCATTCTGGTCGTGGTTGCCATTTTCGCTCCCCTGATTGCGCCATATGATCCGGTGCGCCAGGTGCTCGACAATGCGCTTCAGCCTCCCAGCTGGGCGCATCTGGCGGGGACCGACGAATTTGGCCGAGACATTTTCAGCCGCCTCGTCTATGGCACCCGCATCACGATCCAGACCGTCTTGTCGGTCTCGGTCATCGTCGGCCCTATCGGCCTTGCAATCGGTGTCATGGCCGGTTTCTTCGGCGGCAGAACCGACGCCATTCTGATGCGCGCGACCGATATTGTCCTTTCCTTCCCTTCGCTCGTTCTGGCACTTGCCTTTGCTGCTGCAATGGGAGCCGGTCTCGGCACCGCAATCATCGCGATCTCGCTGACCGCCTGGCCGCCCATCGCGCGTCTGGCTCGGGCCGAAGCGCTGGTCGTGCGCAACACCGACTATGTTGCGGCCGCACGCCTCTACGGGGCCTCGCCGATGCGCATCCTGTTTCTTTATATCGCGCCGATGTGCATTCCTTCGGTCATCGTCAGACTGACATTGAATATGGCCGGTATCATCCTGACGGCCGCCTCGCTTGGCTTCCTCGGTCTTGGCGCTCAGCCGCCGCTTCCCGAATGGGGGGCGATGATTTCCAGCGGCCGTAAATTCATGCTCGATTACTGGTGGGTCGCCGTCATGCCCGGCATCGCGATCCTTTTGACGAGCCTTGCCTTCAACATCGCTGGCGATACGCTGCGCGACCTACTGGATCCGCGTCATGCCCGTTCCTGATAGCTCTCCCATTCTTTCGGTCCGCGATCTTAACGTTCGCTTTGGCCGCAACGCCATCCCCGCCGTCTCCAATGTCAACTTCGACGTCGGGCGCGAGCGTGTCGGTATCGTCGGCGAATCCGGGTCCGGAAAGTCCACGACCGGTCGTGCCGCCATGCGCCTTCTGCCCAAGAGCGCCACGGTGACGGCAGAACGGATGGATTTCCTCTCCGAACCCCTGCTTGAAAAATCCGAGCGCCAGATGGGTGCGATCCGCGGCAGCGAGATGGCGCTCATCATGCAGGATCCGCGTTATTCCCTCAATCCGGTCCTGCCGATCGGAAAGCAGGTGGCGGAAGCGGCCGAGCTGCATCTGGCCCTCAAGGGCAAGGCCGCCAGAAATGCCGCGCGCGACATGCTGCTGCGCGTGCGCATAAACGATCCTGACCGCGTGATGGGGCTTTATCCCCACCAGATTTCAGGCGGCATGGGACAGCGCGTGATGATCGCCATGATGCTGCTTGCCAAACCCAAGCTGGTCATCGCCGACGAACCGACCTCAGCACTCGATGTCAGCTTCCGCAAGGATGTCCTTCTGCTTCTGGACGAGATGGTGCGCGAAAACAATTCGGGCCTCATCCTCATCAGTCACGATATCCGCATGGTCGCGGCCTTTTGCGAACGCGTGCTGGTCATGTATGGCGGACGCGTCGTGGAGACGCTTTCCAAGCTCGAAGATGCGCAACACCCCTATACACGGGGCCTGATCGCGGCCATGCCCGATCCCCGCAATCCGGTCCGGCGCCTCAAGGTGCTGGATCGCCAGGCAATCGATGCGGAGGTGATGCGATGATCACGGTAGACAAGCTTGATGTCGTCTACGGCACGAAGGAAACCCGCAATCACGTCGTGCGCGACGTCAGCTTTCGGGTCAACCGAGGCGAGACACTCGGCATCGTTGGCGAAAGCGGTTGCGGCAAGTCGACATTGCTGCGATCGCTTGCCGGTCTGGAATCCGGCTGGACCGGATCGATCTCTTTCGAAGGCAAGCCTGTGGGCAAAGTCCGCAGCCGCGACGAGCTGAAGCTGGCGCAGATGGTGTTCCAGGACCCCTATGGTTCCCTGCACCCACGCCACCGCATCGGCCGGGCTCTTGCCGAACCGATCCGCTCCATGGGGCTTGGTGACGGCTGGTCGAAGGTTCCGGCCGCGCTGCAGCAGGTTGGCCTGCCCGCGCATTTTGCCGAGCGCTTCCCGCACGAACTGTCCGGAGGACAGCGTCAGCGTGTTGCGATCGCCCGCGCGCTTATCCTCAAGCCGCCGATCCTGCTTCTCGACGAGCCGACATCCGCTCTCGACGTCTCCATTCAGGCGGAAATCCTGAACCTGCTGGCCGATCAGCGCGACGAGCAGAACCTCACCTTCGTTCTCGTCAGCCACGACCTGTCGGTTATAGCCCATATGTGCGACCGCGTTCTGGTCATGCAGAATGGTGTTTTTGTCGATGAGTTGACCAAGGCCGATCTTGAAGCGGGCATCACCCACGCCGCCTATTCAGGCGAACTCTTCGAGAGCAGCTTCCTCTGAAAGCAGTCATGGGGTGAGCCATGGGAACAGCTGGACTGCGAGGTTTTCCCTGGCAGTCTAGTATCTGATCTTTCGGGCCGCGCAAGAGGCAGATGGCCCCGTGATCAGTTCAGCCGTGCTCCGTCTTCACTCGAAAACAGATGGACGCAGTTAAGTGTCGGCGAGACCATGATGCTGTCGCCGACTGCCTGCCCTATGCGTTCCCGAAAGACGCCGAGTACCTTGGTATCGCCGAGTTTCATGGTGACCTGCGTTTCCGATCCTAATGGTTCAACCAGCATTATCTCGGCAGGCACGCCGCCGGCATCAAGCAGGAAGTGTTCCGGGCGGATGCCGTAAACGGCCTGTTTGCCGGCAAAGCCGGCCGCGGAAACTGGCAAGGGCAACACGATACCTGCGGTTTCAAAACCTCTTTCAGTTATCGCGCCGGTCAGGAAGTTCATCGATGGCGAACCGATGAAGCCCGCAACAAACTGATTTGCCGGGCGGTCGTAAAGTTCGAGCGGCGTGCCGATCTGCTCGACCCTGCCGCCATTGAGAACCACGACCCTGTCGGCCATCGTCATCGCCTCGACCTGGTCGTGCGTCACATAGATCGTGGTGGTCTTCAGCTTCTGGTGCAGTGCCTTGATCTCGCCGCGCATGACGACGCGCAACTTCGCATCAAGGTTGGACAGGGGCTCATCGAACAGGAACACCTGCGGATTGCGAACAATGGCCCGGCCCATCGCAACACGCTGGCGCTGGCCGCCGGAAAGCTGGCGCGGATAACGGTCGAGCAGTTGCGCAAGGCCAAGAATATCCGCTGCCCAGTTCACCTTTTCAGCAATTTCCTGCTTGCTGGAACCGCGGTGCTCCAGCGAAAAGCCCATATTGCTGGCCACCGTCATATGCGGATATAGGGCATAGGACTGGAACACCATGGCAATATCGCGGTCCTTGGGATCGAGATCGTTGACGACCCGTTCGCCGATCCTGAGCTCTCCGCCGGTAATCGTTTCGAGACCGGCTATCATCCGCAACAGGGTCGACTTGCCGCAGCCGGAAGGCCCGACAAGCACAACAAACTCACCGTCCTTAATGGCGAGATCGATGCCGTGAATGGTTTTCACCGCGCCATAGCTTTTGCGGATGTCGGAGAGAGTAACGTGAGCCATCAATCGGTTTCCGGTTCTTCAGCCCTTGAGGCCGGTATGGGCGAGGCCTTCGACAAACTGCTTCTGGGCAATCACGAAGACGATAAGCACGGGCAGCGCAGTCAGCGTCGCTGCGGCAAGCTGGATGTTCCACATCGGCCCGCCATAGGCGTCGGTATATTGCGTCAGCGCCTGCGGCAGCGTGAACATCTCGGCGCTGGAGAGAAAGACGATGGGTTCGAGGAACAGGTTCCAGGAATGCAGGAACGTAAAGATCGCGACCGAAGCAAGCGCCGGCTTTGCCAGGGGCAAGGCAATCTTGCGAAATATCTTGAAACGTCCAAGACCGTCGACGCGTGCGGCCTCCTCCAGCTCCCCCGGCAGTGTCACAAAAAACTGCCGCATGACGAAGGTGGCAAACACGCTTGGCGCCCCGAAAATCGGCACGAGGATCAGCGGCCAGTGGGTGTTGACCATGCCTGCCTTCAGGAACATCTGGAAGAGCGGCACGATCGTCACTTCGGACGGGATCAGCAGGCCAAGCAGTACGATCATGAAGATCACATTGGCGCCCGGAAACCGGATCCGTGCGAAGGCATAGCCTGCCATTGAGGAGATGATCATCGTGCCGATCGTCACCACAGCGGCAATGTAGGCGGAGTTCCAATATTGCCGCACGAAGGGCTGCAACTCGAACACCTTCGCATAGGTCGTCCAGTCGTGGCTCTGCGGGATGAGCTGCGGTGGGAAGGCGAAGATGTCGCTTATGGGCTTGATGGAGGAGGTAACCATCCACCAGGTCGGAAAGACGAACGGGATCAACAGCACGCACAACAGCCCGTAAAGCGCCACCTGCATGCGGGGGGAAAGGTCAGCTTTCATAAAAGACGATCCTCTTGCGCATCTGCCACTGGGCAAAGGTCAGCACGGCAACAATCAGAAACAGCAGGATGGACAGCGTCGAGCCGTAACCGAAGAAATGGAACTGGAAGGCCTGCTGATAGAGGTAGTAGACCAGCACCGTGGTCGACAGACCCGGCCCGCCCTGAGTCAAAACCGCAATCTGAGCAAAAACCTGTAACGAGCCGACAATGGTGATGATCGAGGTCAACAGGATCGTCGGGCTGATCAGCGGCAGGGTGATGCGACGGAACTGTTTGAAGGCTGGCGCGCCGTCGATGCGGGCGGCCTCGTAGAGTTCCTTCGGCACGCCCTGAAGTGCCGCCAGAAACAGGATCATGTTGAGCCCGACATTCTTGAAGACCTGCACGACGATGACCGAAATCATCGCTGTCGTCTCCTCGCGCAGCCAGTTGGGACCTTCGATCCCGACCATCAGCAACATGCCGTTGATGCCGCCATTCTTCTGCAGCAGGAAACCCCAGACGATCGTCCAGGCAACCAGAGACACGACGACGGGCGAGAAGAACAGCGTTCTGAATATCGCAATGCCGGCAAGCTTCTGGTTGAGCAGCACGGCAAGCAGCAGCGCCAGCGACAGGTTGAACACGACGAGGCCGGCTGAGAATATCCCGGTCGCGCCCAGCACCTCCAGAAGATTGCCGTCTTCGATGAGCATCCGGTAGTTTTGCGCACCGGTATAGGTAAAGGTATTGGCGAGCACGTTCCACTCATGCAGCGAATACCAGAACACCAGCCCGAGCGGGATCAGCACGAAGATGATGATCCCGATCAGCTGCGGGGCGATGAACAGAAAGCCAGCGAGACTGTCGCGCCGCGCGATGGTCCAGAACGCCGATGCAGGGCGATGCCGGGTACGGGTAATCTCCTGCGCGACAGCCATGGCTTTCTCCTCAGCGCTTCAGGAGCGGCGCGATCTGGCCGCAGATTTTTTGAAGCGCTCCCGCGACATCGGCCTCCGGCCGCCAGACCGCATCGAGGTTTGAGCGCACGATCTGCTGGATCTGGGCAAAGCCGGTGTGGCCGGGCATGACCTTGCCCGTGGCGATGCCTGATATGACGACCTTTTCGATCTGTTCCTGGCTGAGCAGCGGATTTGTTTTTTTCAACACCTCCGCATTCAACAGCGACTTGCGTGCCGAGGGGAAGAACTGGCTGAGCTTTGCCGAATTTTCCGGATTGGTCATGTAAGCAACGAATTCGGCCGCCGTCTGCGCATTCTTGCCAGACTGCATGACGCCGATGCCGGCCTGCCCGATCAGCGCGTATTCACCGGCAGGTCCTTTCGGCAGCGGCACGAGGTCCCAGCCGAAAGGCTTGTCCTTCGGCAAAAGCGAGGCCCGGCTGATCTGGGTAATGGTCATCGCGGCATTACCGGCAAAGAAATCGACCGTCTCGCCGGGGCCGGGCATGGCCTTCTTGCTGAAGACGGCATCATGGATGAACGATACAGCATCCGCCATCGGCTTTTCCGCCATGGTGCAGGTTGCGCCATCCGCGCTCCAGGGCGATGCGCCCCAGCCGTTCCACACGGAGGTCAGATATTGCCAGCTCTGGTAATTGAAGTCGCGGACGACAAGCCCGCCCTTGCCGGATTTTGCGACCGCCGAGGCGGTCGCGATGGCGTTTTCCCAGGTCCATTCGCCGGCAGCGATCATCTCCGCCGGCGTCTTTGCACCTGCGGCCTTGATGAGATCATTGTTGACGAAGACCGCAAAGGGCGAGGTCGAGAACGGATAGGCGAAGAGCTTTCCGTCCTGCGACCAGCGTTCCGTGGCCCCGGCGCTGACTTCGTCGAGATTGTAACCCTGAGCGGCCTTCAGCGTGTCGGTAAGCGGATAGAGCGCGCCTGATTTGACGAAATCATAGGCCGAGGTCTCAAAAATCCAGGCCATGTCAGGCGCATTGCCGCCCGCAATCTGGGTCGTGAGCGCAGTGGTGTAGGTGTCGAAAGGCAGGGACTCATAGGTCACGCTGACATTCGGATGGTCCTTTTTGAAGCCGGCTGCGATGTCGTTGAACAGCTTTAGATGCGCCTCGTTGGCACTCCAGATCGTCATGCGCAGCTTGACCGCATCCTGTGCCGCCGCTGCCCCTGCCAGCGCAAACGAGCCGATAAGGGCCAGCGCGCAGGCCGTGGTTTGCATTTTCCAATGACTATTCATTCCCAGTCCTCCTCCAAAGATGGGTTCGATCGAACGACAGTCCGCCGTCCTAATAGGCCGCGATATCCGGCCAGCGTATTTCAATGCCTTCGCGGGTTAGCGCCGTCTGGAAGGCATGAAGATGGTCATCGTCTTCCTGCACCTGATGCGGTGTGAGACCTTTTTCCAGGCAATAGGCCGCCAGCATTCCAGCCACTTCGCCGATATTCCATTCGACTGGATGCAGGCGGTAGCAGCCATTGGTGATATGCGTCGTGCCGATGTTCTTGCCCGCCGGAATAAGGTTCTTCACGCGCTCGGGTATGAGTGCGCCAAGCGGAATCTCGAACGGGCAGGAAGGCACATCGATATAGTTGTCGCCACCGGTCGATGGGTGCAGATCGATGCGGTACATGCCGATGCCGATGCTGTCGCGATAGCGGACAGCCCCCCTGTCCCCGCGAACCGTGTAGGAAAGATCCTGTTCGACGATGCGCGTGACCGGCTTGATGCGGCGGCTTTCCCGGATATAGGGCGCCATGGCAAGGCCGTGTTCGGTGCCGGTAATATCGCCTCTGAGACGCAGGCCGCGAAAGCCCTGTCCGCCATCAAGGCGCGGCGCTTCGGTCTGCAACCAGTAAAACACCGAATAGGAAAGTTCGGCCGCCGCCTTCAGATGCCGCGCCTTTTCTTCTTCCGACACATCGATGATGGTGCCGTCCATGTAGTCGATCATCGGCCAGTTCACGAGGCAGATGTCGGATTTATAAAAACCTGGCGCAAAGTTCTTGCGTGCCGCGATGCGACGGAAAATCCAGAGGTTTTCATCGCCACCGCCCTTGCGCTGGTCGGCATCAACCAGCAGCGGATCGTCGTCCGGATTGGGCGTGAAGGAGCGGGTCGTGTGTTCCAGCGTGCGCGGATGCGGCGCGGTGAAACCGAGCATCGGCCCACCCCAGAAATGCGGCTGGTACTTGCGCCAGTAGTCGTAATTATCAGGCTTGTCGATCGTCTGATCGCCGTCGACATGATCGATTGCAAAGCAGATCGACACGGCCTGCACATTATCAGGCTGGGCGCTGGCCGGCGCACTGGGCTCACCCGTGTCCGATTGCGCCTCGAACCCCTTGGCATATTCCGTGCCCGTCATCGGCAACAGATCGCCAAGCTCGGTGGCATCAAGAATGTAGTCGGCGGAAATGACAATCTCAGCTCCGCTGTCGCGATGGCGCAAGGTGATCGCGCGGACCCGGTCGCCATCCACATCGGCAGCAACCGGCCGATAGGGCTTGAGCACCGTCAGCCGGTCGGCGCCGATATAGGGCATAAGCATGCTTTCCATCACCGCAAGGCTGACGCGCGGCTCGGCGCAGATGCGGCTGACCCAGCCGCCACCCGGATTGAGGTCACTCCAGGAGCGGGCGCCTTCCGTCAAAGGATAATGGTCGCGGTAATATTGGCGCACGCCGTTGCGTAGCGCGCGATAAGAGCGGGTGATACCGAACTGCTCGACCCAGCTATGTTCGTCCGATGGCACGGCCTGGCTAGTCAACTGACCGCCGATCCAGTCATATTCCTCGGTCATGATCACGCGCTTTCCGGCGCGTGCGGCACCGAGCGCCGCCGCCACGCCGCCAAGGCCACCACCGACCACAAGAATGTCTGCTTGCATCTCTTTCACGTCGTCTCATCCGTTTTGTTGACTGGGGACTTATCTGGGGAGGCCACTGGAGCCGGCCCCAATGTTTCACCCTTGACGGGTTGGCACTTGAGTAGAATTTGACTTCCCGGGCTGCCGGTCTCGATGCGGTTCACCAGCATTGCAGTCGCCTGCCGGCCCATCTCTTCACGGGGAATTTCATAGGATGTGAAACGCACCGGGCTGCGGCCGGCACGAATATGGCTGCCAAGCACGACCATCGAAAACACGTCAGGTACCCCAATTCCGCGCTCCCGTGCCAAAGTCTCGACGCGCACCGCATCCGCCAGTTCTATGAAAAATGCCACCGTCGCGCCGCTTTCGATGATCGCGTCGAGGATCTTTTCGGCAGGCCGGTTTACCGCCTTTATGTGCAATGCAAGCGTCGCCGCCGTGCCGAGCGCATCACTGAAACCTCGCCAGCGGTCGGCAATCGATTCCGCCGAACCCGCAGGGCCGATATAGGCGAGTTTGGAATGCCCGAGCATCATGGCATCCTCAACAAGCTGCCGTGTGCCCGCGCCATAGTCGCCGCCAACATAGGGCACGGGCCCGCCAGCATCGTCGCGTCGGCCGATCGCCACGAATGGATAATCTTCCGAGACCAGCCGGGTAAGCTCCTTGCGGTCGAATTCACGGCCCAGGACCAGGCAGCCATCGGCGATCCGGAGCCTGTTGCCCTCAGAAAAAATCTTGCGGTTGTTGCCGACGCCGGCACTGGTCAGCAGCAGAAGATCGTACGCCTGCTGTTGCGCCTCTTCCTCGATGCCCAACAGGAACGGCGTGAAGAAGTCCGCCTGTGCGCTTGGAAAAGCAGGCTCGTAGGTGAAGACGCCGAGGATGCGATTAAGCCCCTTGGCCATGCGGCGCGCGATCGGGTCCGCGACATAACCCGTCTTGCGAATGACCGCCTGTACGCGTTCGCGTGTTTCAGCCGGGATACGCGCAATCGCGGTCGGCGCGCCGTTCAGAACAAGCGATACCGTTGCCTGACTGACGCCGGCAAGCTTCGCAATATCGTTCTGAGTAAGGCGTTTATGGCTGCTCACGCAATGCCCTCCCCGACATTCGTTGACTGCTAATACGTATTAGCTGTTAATGCGTATTAGCATGACCTCCCTACTCCGTGTCAATAGGGGAAAGACACGCTTGCGGAGAGATGTTTTGACGAAGGCTTATGATGCGGCCAGCCCGGCCTTATGACGGCCGCGCTGGGTTATGGGCTTTCATACCAGCGGTAAAACGGTGCCCGCTGCCGGTTCAGGGTACCGAAGGCGTCTTTGCGTCTGCAAGCTTTTGCTGGAGAAGCCAGGTCCACATCGCCTCATCGCCGAGCACTTTTGCCTCCACCTCTTCATGGTTCGTATCTTCAAACACCGTCAGCCGCACATTGCGTTTCAATTCCTGGAGACGCTGAACGAGGACAACAGTGTCGGACAAAGGAATCACTTCGTCCCGTGAGCCGTGAAAGGCCCAGAAGGCTGTCTTTTCATTGGTGCGGTTGAGGTAATGGCGGATGCCGCCACCGGCAATTGGGACGACCGCAGCAAAAGTTTGCGGAAACTGTTCGGCCATTGACCAGGCGCCGAACCCTCCCCGGCTATATCCAATCAGATAGATACGGCTGCGGTCCACCCGATGATCCGCCACAACGGAAGCCAGGACGCTTGCGACACGTTCGATCGGATAAAGCAGTTCCTCACTCGGATTTTGTGGCGAAAACACCATGAAAGGAAAATCACGGCCCCCTTCGATCAATTTTGGCAGACCGCTGCGGCGCAGCTTTTCGACGTCGCTCCCGCCCTGATCGCCGCCATGCAGCCAGACCACGAGAGGATAGGTTTTGTCCGAACCGGCATAGTCTTTGGGCGTATAAAGCAGATAATTGATATCCGACGCGATCGTTGCGTCAGACCTCATGGCCTTTTGCTCGGCAAAGGCAAATGTCGATGTGGCCAGTGCTGCAACAGCGATCAGGCATAGTTTCAGATGCTTCATGCTTTTGTCCTCCCAACAAACACGTCTTCCAAGACGCGACTGGTGAACTCATCAGCCGCCGGGTTGGTTCAGTGGTTTGAAAAGCATGCCGGTCGACACGCCATGCGGAACCCGATTGAGGCTGCGAATATCGATCAACCAGGTTTGTCCACCGCAGTGTGGAGGACAGAGACATGCGTTCATTATTTGTTCTGGCCTGCTGTTTGAGTTTTTGCTAATCATTGCAACAAGAGTGCTTTTGAAAAATGCCGTCGTCGTGCGGATAGGCAAATATCAAGGATGCAGGCATGGCGGTTGCCTATCTGGACAAACTGAACGAGCAGCAACGCAAGGCCGTGGAACATGGCGTTGGGCCTTCAGGCGGACACACGGCTGGACCGTTGCTGATTATCGCCGGTGCCGGTTCCGGCAAGACCAATACGCTGGCGCACCGGGTGGCGCATCTGATCGTCAATGGCGCCGATCCTCGCCGCATCCTGCTGATGACGTTTTCACGGCGTGCCGCTTCCGAAATGTCGCGTCGTGTCGAGCGTATCTGCAAGCAGGTCATCGGCGCTAACGCCGGAGCCCTCACCGATGCGATGGCCTGGTCCGGCACGTTTCACGGGATCGGCGCGCGCCTCTTGCGAATCTATGCGGAACAGATTGGACTGGACGTGGATTTCACGATCCACGACCGCGAAGACAGCGCTGATCTGATGAACCTTGCCCGACACGAACTGGGTTTCTCCAAGACCGAGAGCCGTTTTCCGACAAAGGGCACCTGCCTTGCGATCTATTCGCGCGCCGTCAATTCACAAACGCCGCTGAAAGAAATCCTGCGCCAGCACTATCCATGGGTGTCCAGCTGGGAAGAAGAACTCAAGCAATTATTCGCCGCCTATGTGGAGGCCAAGCAGGCCCAGAACGTTCTCGATTACGACGATCTTCTGCTCTACTGGGCCCAGATGGTCAGCGATCCCGACCTTGCAGGCGATATCGGCAATCGTTTCGACCACGTGATGGTCGACGAATATCAGGATACCAACCGGCTGCAGGCCGCGGTGCTGATGGCACTGAAGCCGGGCGGTCGCGGGTTGACCGTGGTGGGTGACGATGCCCAGTCGATCTATTCGTTCCGGGCAGCAACGGTGCGCAATATCCTTGATTTTCCGGCATCTTTCAGCCCGGCTGCCGATATTATCACCCTTGATCGCAACTATCGCTCGACACAGCCGATACTGGCTGCCGCCAATGGTGTCATCGACCTTGCCCGTGAGCGATTCACCAAAAACCTCTGGACCGAACGACAGTCACTCGAGCGGCCGAAGCTCGTGACAGTAAAAAGCGAAACCGAGCAGGCGAACTTCATTATCGACCAGGTGCTGGCCAATCGTGAGACCGGCATGACGCTGAAGCAACAGGCCGTGCTGTTTCGCACCTCCAGTCATAGCGGGCCGCTTGAAGTTGAACTTACACGCCGCAATATTCCCTTCGTCAAATTTGGCGGCCTGAAGTTTCTCGACAGTGCCCATGTAAAGGACATGCTGGCGGTATTGCGTTTCGCGCAAAACCCGCGCGACCGCGTCGCAGGTTTCAGGCTACTTCAGATGCTGCCGGGTATCGGGCCGAAGAAAGCCGGCAATATTCTCGATACGATTGCGGCAGATCCTGAACCTCTGCTCGCCCTTGCCGAAATTCCGCCGCCACCCAAAACCGGTGATGACTGGGTATCCTTCGTGCAGTTGCTGGCGAACATGCGAAAATTGCACGGCGGCTGGCCATCAGATATCGAGCAGGCGCGGCTCTGGTACGAGCCCCACCTCGAACGCATCCATGAGGATGCCGAGACGCGGAAGGCCGATTTGCTGCAACTCGAGCAGATTGCCGGCGGCTATCCTTCCCGCGAACGCTTCCTCACCGAACTGACGCTCGATCCGCCGGACGCAACCAGCGATCAGGCAGGCGTGCCGCTGCTCGATGAGGATTATCTGACGCTTTCAACCATTCATTCGGCAAAAGGCCAGGAATGGCGTTCCGTCTTTATCCTGAACGTGGTCGATGGCTGCATACCCTCCGATCTGGGCGTCGGCTCCACCCATGAAGTAGAGGAGGAACGCCGGCTGCTCTATGTCGCCATGACGCGCGCCAAGGACAGTCTGTCACTGATAACCCCGCAACGGTTCTTCACCCATGGCCAGAACGCGCAGGGCGACCGGCATGTCTATGCCGCTAGAACCCGCTTCATACCGGCAACTTTGCTGCAGTTCTTTGAAACCGCCACCTGGCCCCTGGTTTCGGCCGCAGCCTCCGAGCGCAGCGCGCAGCAGATCCGCATCGATGTAGGCGCGCGGATGCGGGCGATGTGGAAATAGGGAAGATCGTACAGGCTGGAACGATGGATAACACGGCTGTTCGAAAGATCATCCATATCGACATGGATGCCTTTTATGCATCGGTGGAGCAACGCGACAACCCCGCACTTCGCGGCCTGCCGGTCGCCGTCGGCGGATCGGCCGCACGAGGCGTGGTGGCTGCGGCAAGTTACGAGGCGAGAACCTTCGGCGTCCATTCAGCCATGCCGTCCGTCACTGCCAAACGGAAATGCCCGGATCTGATCTTCGTACCGCCACGCTTCGAGGTATACCGGCAGGTGTCGCAACAGATACGGGAGATATTTGCCGAATATACCCCTCTGATCGAGCCGCTATCGCTCGACGAAGCCTATCTCGATGTCACCGAAAACCTGAAAGGCATGGAGATCGCCACCGAAATTGCGCTGGAGATCCGCGCAAAGATCAAGGCTGTCACCAGCCTCAATGCATCTGCCGGCATCTCCTACAACAAGTTTCTGGCCAAGATGGCAAGCGACCTGAACAAACCGAATGGCCAGGCGGTCATTACGCCGAAGAACGGGCCTGGCTTTGTTGAAGCCTTGGCCGTCAAGAAATTCCATGGCGTAGGACCCGCCACGGCCGAGCGGATGAAACGGCACGGCATCGAAACAGGGCTCGATCTCAAATCAAAATCACTCGGTTTTTTGCAACAGCATTTCGGGAAGTCCGGCCCTTATTTCTACAACATCGCCCGCGGCATCGATGAACGGCAGGTCAAGCCCGATCGCATCCGCAAATCTGTCGGCGCAGAAGACACATTCGTCGAGGATATCGACGATCTCGACTTGGCGAAGGCGGAGCTTGGCCCTCTGGCTCAGAAAGTCTGGCGTTATTGCGAGGCCCACGACATCACGGGAAAGACGGTGACCGTGAAAATCAAATATTCGGATTTCAGCCAGGCGACACGCAGCAAAACAGTGTCGGGAGCCGTGTCTGACCTCGCAACGATCCAGGAGATGTCAGAGAGCCTGCTTGCCTCCGTCTTTCCATTCAAACGTCCGGTAAGGCTGTTGGGGATTACTCTTTCCTCGCTGAGCACCGAAGAGAGTGAAGAGGAAGCGCAGCTCGCGCTTGGCCTGTGATGCCCCTGTCCCGAAAACGAAAAAGCCCGCCGCGGGAGGAGGTGCGGCAGGCTTTCCGAAATTTCGAACAACGGCTGGGAGGAGGAGTGCCATTGTTCACAAGACAACCCTTGGGAGGAGGATAGGGTCATCTCAATCCGAAGCTTTGCGGGAGGAGGTGCATCGCTTCGATGAAAACAAGATACCCGGTTTTGCCGCATATTAAATAGGCTTTAATGCAGTGCAGCCATGCAAGAAACGCACGAGTCTGCTTTCATCAGCAGCGGCAAGACCCAGATGGATTGCGCCGCCTGTACCCTAGAATTTCACGCTGGCCGTGAGGCTGACGTTGAAGGGCTCGCCGACAGCATTGGCGTAGCTGGTGGAGCCAATGGATGAGGTATAATAGCTTTTGTCGAAGATGTTCTTCAGATTGAGCTGTAGGGTCACCGGTTTCTCCAGCTGAAGCGTATAGGTCGCAAAGGCGTCGAAGACGGCATAACCCGGCAGGTCATAGGAATTGTCGTTGATGCCGGCACGCTGGCCGACGGCCCGCACTCCTCCGCCGATCCGCAGCGTGTTGCCGTTCGGCCCGACCTCACCGACATCATAGGCAAGAAACAGCGAGCCGGTGTGACGCGCGACATTCGGCAAGCGCTTGCCGGCATAGGTGGAATCTTCGAGAACGAGAGCGTCCGTATAGGCATAACTTGCGATTAGATCGAGACTATCGGTAAGGTTGCCGGCAATATCCACCTCCACCCCGCGCGAGCGAACGAGACCGGCGGCCTTCACCGTCGACACACCGCCTACATCCTCCGAATAGGCGACATTGCGCTTGCGGGCATTAAACAAGGCAATATTGGCATTCAAACCGGTGAACAGGTCGAACTTGGCGCCCACCTCATAGGAAATGCCCTCCTCCGGATCCAGCCCGCCATAATAGGCTCCGATCGAGGATTGCGGGCGGAAGGTTTTCGCCACGTTGGCATAAAGGGATGCATCCGGCGTGATCTTGTAGACGAGACCGGCATTGGGGATGAGTTCGCCACCATTGTTCTGGGTGTTGACGACGAAGGGGCGGCCTTTGCCGGCATAGATGTCGTAATACTGGTAGCGCAAACCGCCGACAGCGATCCATTGATCGCCCAGATGCACGGCATCCTGCATATAGATCGAAGCAGTGGAAAGCTCCTCCGTCTGGTCGCTGTCGACGGCCCTGACCGTCGTGCACGCCGGCAACCTGCCGTAAACGGGATTGTTAATGTTGAAATTCGAGAAATTTGCGCATCGCAACATGTTGGTGCGCAGCGTGTCGCTGTAATCGTAGGACATGCCGAACAGCAGATCGTTGCGCAGGCCACCAATATCAGCCTCACCGGTCAGGTCAGCGCGGGCCGCGTGGTTGTAGATGGTGGAATATTGCGTGGCGTCAGCGCGCCGCGTCACCTGCCCCGTGCGGGAATTGTAACCCATCACGCGGGCCTGGTTGTCGGAATATTCGTTTTGGCTATAGGCGTAGTTCAGCGACAGTTTCCAGTCTTCGGACAATTGGCGGTCTATCGAGATACTCGCCAGATCGGATTTGCCATCGGTGATGTTATAGGCCTCGTCCAGCCTGAGACGTCGGCTGACATTGATTGCCTTTCCTGTCGCCGGATCGAAGATCGTGCCGCGATCGAAGGGCAAGCTGTAATCCTCATGCATATAGGAAACCGTAATGTCGGTATCCTCGCCGCTCCATTTTAGCGAGGGTGCGATCAGCCAGTCCTTTTTCTCACCAAAATTGCGCCAGTAGTCGCTGTTCTCCCCCTGACCGATCAGGCGATAGGAAAAATCCGTTCCCGCAATAGGTCCGGTCACATCGAAACCGCCGGATGTACCATACTTGCCCGCCCCAAAGGCTGAGAAGCGCGAATAGGCTTCGGCAGAGAAAGTATCCTCCGGCTTCTTCGTCACGACATTCACCATGCCGCCGGGATCGAGAATGCCGTAGAGCGTGGAGGCTCGCCCTTTCAGCACTTCCACTCGCTCCGCCATATCGTTGAAGGAATGCGGCAATGCGGTCTTCAGCCCGTTGATGAGGATCGAGCCGTCGCGATTGTCACCAAAACCACGGCGGATAACGGCATCCTGCGTGCCGCCCAGCGTGTTTGACTGGGTAACGCCGCTGACATTGGCGAGCGCATCATCAAGCGAGCGCGCCTGCTGGTCACGCAGCACTTTGTTTGTCACGGCGTTGACCGATTGCGGAATATCGAGGATCGGCGTCTCGGTGCGCGTCGCAGTGCCCGTGGTTATCGGCTGATAGCCGCGTGCGCCTTTTTTGACGTCGGCATTGACGGTTATCGTCTCAAGCACGGTCGTCCCGTCGGCATTTTTCTTCGGTGCCGTGTTCTCCTGCGCAAAAGCAGGCAGGGCAACTCCGGCCAGAAGCAACGCCACCAGCGCTCGGGAGCCTACCTGAATGATCATCGAACCGTCATGCATCTGTCTTGTCCCCGGCTGCCCCTTACGTCATCGCGACGATGATGCACCGCTCTTTCAATTGATGAATGTAGTAGTCAACTTTAATTCGGCTTGTCACCGGCGAAACATCTGGCGAATGCGCGCTCCCTCATGCCTCCACAGTTCTGATTCGAGGCCAAGATCGTCGCTTTTTGTGCAAATCACCGCGTAAAAACCGGCTTTTCGAAAGCTGTATACTTGACTACTACAGTCATCAATAATTCTGGTGGCGGCTCATTCAAACGGGGAAGATCTTGGACGACGGTGGCAACAATAGACGCGCGGACATACGTCTTGCGGCCAAGGCAATTGAGTTTGCCTATGGCGACACGCCCGTGCTTGCCGACGTGTCCATAGACGTTGCCCCGAACCGATTCACCGTTCTGCTCGGTCCGAACGGGTCGGGAAAATCGACGCTTCTCTCCGCACTTGCCCGCCTGCACCGCCCGGCAGGCGGCCATATCCTTCTCGACGGCCGCGACATATTTCATCATCCCACACGGGAAGTGGCAAAGCGGCTGGGCATGCTGGCACAGCAGAACCACACGCCGGAAGGGCTTTCGGTCTTCGATCTCGTCTCCCGTGGCCGCTACCCGCATCAGGGATTTTTGAAGCAGTGGAGCGAGGAAGACGCGGACGCAGTGGACGAGGCACTTTCCGTGACCGGAATGTCAGGCCTTGCTGAAAGAGCAATCGACAGCCTCTCCGGCGGCCAGCTCCAGCGCGCGTGGATCGCCATGGCGCTCGCGCAGCAGACAGATATCATCCTGCTGGACGAACCGACGACATTTCTGGATCTGCATCACCAGATAGAGGTGCTGGATATGCTGGCTGGCCTCGTCACCCACCACAACCGCACGATCGTTGCCGTGTTGCATGATATCAACCTCGCCCTGCAATATGCCGATCACCTGATTTTTCTAAAGGATGGACGGTTGCGGCACCGGCTCGAAACAGCGACGCTGTGCGATGCCCAAATCATCTCGGACGTTTTCGACATGCCTGTCGCCCAGCTCACGCATCCGGTAACGGCGAGGCCGGTATTTCTTCCCCTGCCCGGACGGACTGGCGCGGCATGATGTTCGCCAGGATGAGCTACAGCAAGCCCGCCATGCAGGAAAAGGCCTATTGCCGCGCGCTTGCGGCAACACTGCTTATGCTTCTGGCCATGCTGCTTCTGATTCTGGCACATATTGGCTCTGGCCCGCGCGCCGTTGCCCCACATGTTCTGAACGACCTGATATTTTCCTACGACGCCCGCAATTTTGACCAGCAGGTTTTGCTGCGTCTGCGGCTTCCGCGTCTGCTTGCGGCGCTGCAAGCCGGCGCCTGCCTTGGAGTGGCAGGGCTTCTGTTGCAGACCCTGCTTCGAAACCCGCTGGGCGAGCCGCATATTCTGGGATTAAATGCGGGTGCGAGCCTAGCCGTCGTCGCGGCGACCGTGACGCCGCTGGGGTTAATCGCAACGCCGGCCTTGCGCCCTGTGCTGGCGGCCACGGGCGCAGGCATCAGCTTCTCGCTCGTCCTTCTGCTCGCGTCCGCCGGACGGCAGGGTCTGACGCCAGCAAAACTCGTCTTTTGCGGCATCGCGCTGTCGACGCTTGCCGGAACCCTTACCTCCGCCATCCTCATTCTCAACGAGGAAACATTGCAGCAGATGCGCTTCTGGTTGGTTGGCGATACGGCAGGCATTTCGATGGCAGCCGTCGCCGCCGCCCTGCCTGCCGCCATTATCGCACTTCTCCTTGCATTGGCCGTCGCGCCGCGGCTCGATCTGCTCGCTTTGGGTGAGACCACCGCCACAACGCTTGGCGTACCTGTCCGCTCGACCCGAATCTTGGCGCTTGCCGCAATATCGCTGTTCTGTGGCGCGGCCATAGCCGTCACCGGGCCTATCGGTTTCGTCGGTCTGGTGGTGCCACCACTCGTGTCGCGGCTAAGAACGGGGCGGCTTCTGCTTGCCATTCCCATAGCCGCGCTCGGCGGCGCGGTTTTACTGATCGCCGCCGATCTCGCCGCCCGCCTGATCCTTGCGCCAAAGGAACTGCCGACTGGGGCAATGACCGGCCTTGTCGGGGCGCCGGTCTTTCTCTGGTTGGTGCGCAGGGTGCTTAAATGAACCGTTACAGGGTCATCAGACTGGCGCATTTTTCAATTCGCCTCTTGCCGCAGCGGCTGGCTATTATGGTGACGCTTACCCTTTGCCTTACGCTTGTCGCCGTATGGTCGCTCACCGCCGGCAGCCAATATATTGCGGCCTCCTCCTTGTGGTCGTTATTGACCGCTGGAAATAATGATCCCGCCTCGAATGACGCCGTGATGGTTCTCGACTTTCGCTTTTCGCGCATGGCGCTTGCCATGGTCTCCGGCGCCATGCTGGGCGTTGCCGGAGCCATCATGCAAGCGACTACCCGCAACAGCCTTGCCGACCCGGGCCTGCTCGGCGTGCGCGAAGGCGCGTTGCTCGCGGTGCTGGGCTGCCTGTTTTTGGTGCCATCCCTGCCGGCGATATTCCGCCCCCTGGCCGGTATCTCCGGTGGGATGGCGAGTGCTGCAATCGTCTTTTCGCTTTCCGGTGTCACCTCACGGCTGCGCTTCGTTCTGACGGGCATCGGCTTCTCATGGTTTTTATCAGCTTTGCTGCTTATCCTTATGGCATCGCTTGATATCCGCAATTTGCAGACGGCGATGATCTGGATGGTAGGAAACCTGCAAGGCGCGTCCTGGAGCGCCGTCTCCATCCTTTCAGCCATCCTGGCCATCACCCTTTGTCTTGTTCTCCTCACCGCCCGTGCCGCCGATGTTCAGGCGCTCGGCGACAATAATGCAGCGGCACTCGGCGTTCACACCCGCTGGCTATCAGCGCTGCATGTCATCCTTGCGGTCGTTCTCACCGCGTCCTGTATCTCCTTTATCGGCAGCATCGGTTTTGTCGGCCTGACCGGCCCGCATATCGCCCGACTTTTGCTGCCGGGCAGCTCCCATGCCGGGCTTGCTATGGGCGCGGGTCTGGCAGGAGCGACGCTGGTTGCAATTGCCGATACGATTGCCCGAACCGCTTTTTCACCGCTGGAATTGCCGACCGGGCTCGTTCTTTCGGCCGTGGGCGCCCCCACGCTTCTTACCCTTCTTTGGTTTCACAGGCACCGACTATAGGTCTTTCATGCGCAAAACCATTCTCGCTTTCGTTTCAACCGCCGGACTTCTTCTGGGGGTATGCGTTGCTCACGCGGAGGACAGCCGTACCTTCACCGACGACCTCGGCCGCACCGTGTCCGTCCCCTTACAGCCGAAACGTATCGTCGCCCTGCACGACATCGATCTCACCATCCCGCTGATAGAATTGGGTGTGATGCCGGTGGGTAGCCATGGCCGCATGGGTGGAGACGGCAAACCCTACCTCCGCTCCAGCGCCATTCTGACCGGTATCGATTTCGACAATAGCGACATTGCCTATATCGGCTCCATCAACGCCGATCTGGAAGCGATAGTCGCCCTCAAGCCCGATCTCATCCTGACCGAACCGGACCGCCCCACCCCTATCGAAAAACTGGAACAGATTGCCCCGACCGTCGCCATCGACAATACGAAGGACGGCGCGCCGCATATCTACAGGGTGCTGGCTGAACTGACCGGCACGCAGGCGCGACTTGCCGTTCTGGACCGACGCTACCGGGCGCAGATCGAAGCGCTGAAGGCCTCGGTCGATACCGGCGCGAGCACTGTCTCGGTGTTCCAGCCACTAAATGGCAAGATCAGCGTCTACCATACTTATCGTGCGCTCGGCCGGGTGCTGCGAGATGCCGGTTTTCGTTTCCCAGCCATCATCGACGATATTCCAGACGGCGAGCGCATCGAGATCAGCGCCGAGCGCTTGCCGGAACTCGACGCCGACTTCATTTTCGATCCGTATCGTTCCGATACCGGCGCTTCTCCGCAGGCCGAAATCGACATGATGGAAGCTGTAATGCCGGGTTTCTGCAATTTTCTGCAGGCCTGCCGCAACGGTCGCTACATCCTTCTGCCGCGGGAAGAGGCAATCTCCAACTCCTACGCCGCTCTCAGCCTCATGGTCTCCGCCATCCAGTCGCATCTCACGGTAAGGCCCACGGCTGAAGAGTAGGGGGAACGATTGCCGCGACAAAAGCGCTTGCCTGCGAGCTTGGCGCACTGCTAATCCGTGAAGAAGAGTAAGAAACTCACCTTCACGGAAAGTCCCATGACGACTGGCGAAACCCGTACATCAAGGCCTAGACATACAGACCGCTTCGGTGAGCAACTGCGCAAGCGCCGCGACCGTCTTTCGCCAGGGCTGCTTGCCGTTGCCGAATATATTGACGGCCACCGCCATGCCGTTCTCGGTAAATCGGCGCTGGAGATCGGCTTTGAGACCAATACCTCCGATGCGACGGTCATTCGCGCCATTCAGGCACTTGGGTTTCAGGGGCTGGTCGACCTCAAGGAAACTCTGGAGGCCTATCTCGGCGTGACGGATTCGCCGGTTGAAAAATTGGCCGCTACCACGAAATCCATTTCGGGCAACTGCGACGCGGCAATCGACTTCGTTCTCGAGAACCAGAAAAACGCGCTGGAAATGCTGGCCACTGTGGAAAACCGCGACGCCATGGCCGCCGCCGTGCGTCTTCTGGCGGAAGCACGCGGCATCGGCGTCCTCGGCATCGGAGCCTCCGGCATCATCGCCACCTATGCCGCCCGGCTGTTCCAGCGCTCAGGCGTTCGCTCCTATGCGCTGAACGCCACCGGCATTACGCTTGCCGAACAATTGCTCGACCTTGAAAACGGCCACGTCCTCATCATGCTCCTGCACGGCCGAGCCCACCGCGAAGCCCAAACCGCAATCGCTGAGGCTGGTCGCCTCGACATCCCGATTATCATGCTGCTCGGCCAGGAAGACAGCGTGCTCAAAAAACACGCCAACGCTTATCTCCTGCTGCCCCGCGCAAAGAACGAAGGGGTAGCACTACACGCCCCATCCTTCATCGCCATGGAAACCATGGCACTCTCCCTCTCCGCTGCCCGCCCCGATCGAAGCCTTGAGACACTGGAAAGGCTGGTGGAACTGAGGACATCGATCAGGCCGCATAAACGGACATAGTCTTGGGCGAGATACAGAGCCGGCACGTTATCCGCTATACTCTCTGTTGCAGAGCAAGATACTCTTGTGTGGGGGACCGATAAAGCGTTATTGACTGTCCGTAGCGATGAAGTCATATCACCCTACGCAGGTAGACCAGACAGGATCCACGAAGTGCAGGTAGAAGCATTCTCGATTTCAGACGTAAAAAAGATAATTCCGGCTCGGTTTGGAGACAGCAGGGGTTACTTCAGCGAAGTTTTCAAACGGGAATGGTTTCGCGAGAATGTCTCGGATGTCGAATTCGTGCAGGACAATGAATCTCTATCCGCACAGGCCGGAACTGTTCGTGGCCTTCACTTCCAGACGCCACCTTTTGCACAGGGCAAACTCGTCCGCTGCATTCGTGGACGACTATTGGATGTTGCGGTCGATATCAGAACCGGATCACCCACTTTTGGACAATGGGCAGCCGTTGAGCTTTCACCGGAAAACGGCGAGCAGCTGTGGATTCCGGCCGGCTTTGCTCACGGCTTCATGACGCTGGTTGACGACACCGTTATCTCCTACAAGGTGACAGCTCCGTATAGCGCCGCCCATGATCGCGGTGTGAAATGGGATGATCCGGCCATCAGCATCGACTGGCCAAAGATGGAGAGTTGCGTGCTTTCCGACAAGGACGCCAAACAGCCGTCTCTGTCGGAATTGCCTGAATATTTCACCTACCAAAAAACTGGAAACTGATGATGCGCGTTCTAGTCACCGGCGGCGCCGGATTTATCGGGTCGGCCCTTGTGCGCTATCTCGTAAGCGAAGTGGGTGCGGATGTTCTTACCGTCGACAAGCTGACCTACGCGGGAAATCTGGCTTCACTGAAGCCTATCGAAAACGCGCCAAACCACCGCTTTCTTCAGGCTGATATATGTGACCGGGCCGCAATGAAAGACGCTTTCGCGTCATTTCAGCCGGACTATGTGATGCATCTGGCGGCCGAAAGCCATGTCGATCGCTCTATCACGGGCGCGGCTGATTTTATTCAGACCAATATCAATGGCACTTTCACGATGCTGGAAGCAGCGCGGCAATATTGGAACGGTCTCGCTGAAGATGCAAAATCGGCCTTCCGCATGCTTCACGTCTCTACCGACGAGGTCTACGGCTCGCTCGGAGAGCATGGCCTCTTCGAAGAAACAACGCCCTACGATCCTTCGTCGCCCTATTCCGCTTCGAAAGCCGCAAGCGACCATCTCGCCACGGCTTGGCAGCGGACCTATGGCCTTCCGGTCGTGATTTCCAACTGCTCCAACAATTACGGGCCATTCCACTTCCCGGAAAAACTCATTCCGCTGATCATCCTAAACGCCTTGGAAGGCAAGCCGCTTCCGGTCTATGGCAACGGCGCCAACATCCGCGACTGGCTTTATGTGGAAGACCACGCCCGCGCTCTGTGGCTCATTGTCCAGACGGGGCTCGCCGGCGAAAAGTACAATGTCGGCGGCAGAAACGAGCAGAAGAACATCGATGTGGTAAATTGCATCTGCTCCATCCTGGACGAACTGCGCCCGCAGTCAAAGCCTCATGCCGAGCTTATCAAATACGTCACGGATCGCCCTGGTCACGATGCCCGCTACGCTATCGACGCAACAAAGCTCGAAACGGAACTGGGTTGGAAAGCACAGGAAAATTTTGCGACTGGAATTCGCAAGACCGTTGAATGGTACCTCGACAATGAATGGTGGTGGGAGCCGCTGCGTCAAGGCGTCTACTCAGGTGAGCGCCTCGGCGTTCTGACGAAGGACTGAACCGGATGCGGCTGGCAGTCACCGGGAAAAATGGACAGGTCGTTAGTGCGCTTCAGGCACAGGCCGGACCTGGTCTGGAGATTGTTGCTCTCGGCCGGCCGGAGCTTGACCTTGCGCGACCTGACACTGTTTTCAAAGCGCTGCGGGACGCGAAACCCGAGGTCGTGGTATCGGCCGCTGCCTACACCGCCGTGGATAAAGCGGAAAGCGAACCAGACATCGCTTTTGCCGTCAATCGGGACGGAGCAAAAGCCGTCGCGCGAGCCGCAAATGACATCGGTGTTCCCGTCATTCATATTTCCACGGATTACGTGTTCGACGGCACCAAGACCACTGCTTACGTCGAGAATGATCCCACTGGACCGGCCTCCGTTTACGGCCGCTCAAAGCTCGAAGGCGAACAGGCTGTCTCTGAAAGCACCGACAAATACGCTATTTTGCGAACCGCACGGGTCTATTCGGAATATGGCAGTAACTTCGTAAAAACCATGCTCCGGCTAAGCGAAAGCCGAGACTCGATCAATGTGGTTGCGGACCAGTTTGGGTGCCCCACCTCGGCAAGTGACATCGCCGTCGCAATTGTGTCTATCGCGAGAAAACTCGCGACGGATCCATGCCCACATCTTCGCGGCGTTTTTCACATGTCCGGAACAGGTGAAACGAACTGGTCGGGTTTTGCCAAACAGATATTCGAATTTTCCACGGAAAACGGCGGAAAGTCGATGATTGTCATTGACATCACGACCGCACAATACCCTACCCCGGCCCGACGCCCGGCAAACTCCCGGCTTGATTGCAGCAAGCTGGAGGAAGTTTATGGAATAAGATTGCCGGAATGGCAGACATCAACGCGCGCGGTCATGGCCGCCCTAGCGCAGAACAAAAAGGAAATGCCATGAAGGGCATCATTCTTGCCGGAGGCAGCGGAACCCGTCTGCATCCTATGACATTGGCGGTGTCAAAGCAGATCCTGCCCGTCTACGACAAGCCGATGATCTATTATCCGCTGACGACGTTGATGCTGGCCGGCATTCGCGAGATCCTCATCATCTCGACACCACATGACATGCCGCTTTTCCAGAACCTTCTGAAAGACGGTTCCCAATGGGGTCTCTCGATCGAATACGCCGTTCAGCCAAGCCCTGACGGGCTTGCCCAAGCCTACATGATCGGTGCCGACTTCATTGGTGGCTCCCCGTCCTGCCTGATCCTCGGCGACAATATCTATTACGGGCACGGACTGCCGGAGCTCTTGCAAAGCGGTACCGACGTCAATGACGGAGCCACCGTTTTCGCCTACCACGTCAACGATCCTGAACGTTATGGCGTCGTTGAATTCGATAGCGAGATGCGCGCGCTGTCCATTGAAGAAAAACCGTTAAAGCCCAAATCCAACTGGGCCGTTACCGGTCTGTATTTTTATGACGCCGATGTCGTGGACATCGCCGCCAATCTCAAGCCTTCCGCGCGCGGCGAGTATGAGATAACGGACGTGAACCGCGTCTATCTGGAACGCGGAAAGCTGAAGGTATCCATCATGGGTCGCGGTTACGCCTGGCTTGATACCGGAACGCCGGATAGCCTGCTCGAAGCCGGGGAATTTGTGCGCACCCTGGAAAAGCGGCAGGGGTTTAAAATCGCGTGCCCTGAGGAGATTGCTCTTAGCAAGGGATTTATTACAGTGAATGAGTTCCGCCATATTGCTGAAAATGCTGGGAAGAGCGACTATGCTCTCTATTTGAAGAGGCTTATAACTATTTGATCTTCTTTTCGACCCAGTTCGCCTGCGACTGGCCAAAAGATATTCTGGAAATCCCCCGTGATGTCAGCGCACAACCGACTTCCATGTCGAACCGGGGACGATAGTCGGACATCATCGGAGTTTTCAATGACATCGTTGCCGCTTTCTTCTGTCACAGTGGTGTCGGTTTGCTACAAAAGCGACGCCGTAATCCGCGAAATGGTGCTGTCGATACCTGGTGAAACTCCGATCGTTTTGGTGGACAATGGAAAGTCCAACAGTTTCAAAAATTTCCCGATGTCCAGGAATATTAGCGTTTTGACGCTAAATGAGAACGTCGGTTTCGGACGTGGTTGCAATGCGGGCGCCGAACTTGCCCAAACTCCTTGGATCCTCTTTCTGAACCCAGACGCGAGGTTAAATCCCGGCGCGCTTGAAGCGCTTCTCGAAGCTGCCGATCGCTATCCTTCCGCTGTGGCGTTCAATCCTCGAATCTGCAACTCCGACGGAACTCAATATTTTAAGAGGCGCTCGTGGCTGTTGCCTAGGAATCGTTATCTGAGGAACGGTTGGCCTGATGACGACATTGCCGTACCGATACTGACCGGCGCGGCTTTCTTCGTGTCAAGGAGCCATTTCAACGACGTCGGTGGTTTCGACGAAAATATCTTTATGTATCATGAGGATGATGACCTATCTTTGCGGCTCGCAGAACTGGGAGAACTTATGTTTGTACGGAAATCAGAAGTTGTACATGCATCTGGATATTCTTCTGGCCGCTCACCGGAAATTACTCGGCTGAAAGCGTTTCATATGGCGCGTTCGAGAATTTATGCCGGTAAAAAGCATCACCGACCATTTGTGCATACCTCAACTTTGCTGCACGCCGGATTATTGCTACTTTCTCCTCAAGTTCTGTTCTCCAAACGTCGCAGGGCAAAGGCGATAGGGTTTCTTCAGGGTACGCTCGATAAAATTTTCTTGTGACCCGTCCGTGTTGGTTGCTGACGTTTAGAGCTACGCTTCAGCATGTGGAAAGTCTGAGATACCGCTGGAAGAATTACGCGCACACCGAAGAATCGGGAATCCTCCCGCTCGACTAGAGGAGAATAATAGGCTATCGCGGTCCCAAAATGTGTGACCCCGTTTAATTAGGATTTTGATTTGGTCGTGAGCCGCAACGACGAGAAAACACTGGTAGAAAATCTGATCGTCGATATAGACTCGATATCGGGCGAGGTTGATTCGCTGCAGCGTAGCAATTGGACCAGCAACATTTCGCTCATGCGGGTGATGAGAAGGCTGATTTATTCACGGCTGCTCTATCGACTTTCTGAAACGCAATGGCTGAGCGAGCGACGGCGCGAACGCTTCTTAAAGTCTGCGAAAAAACGAGATCCGCTGCTATTAGTGCATAAAGTCGATGACTTTTGCATGAAGTATTATCGACGTATCAACAACAATCAATTGCTGTCACGACGTTTTTCCGAGTACGGCAGTAAAAACGGCCTGACCGTTTCGGCCATCGTACCGAATTATAATCACGGCAAATATCTCACGAAACGTCTTGATAGCATTCTCAATCAATCGTACCCGTTGATCGATATCATCGTGCTGGACGACTGCTCTACGGACGATAGTCGTGCCATCATCGATTCGTACGTCAACAAATTTCCATCGCGAATACATGCGCTGTATTCGACTGAAAATTCCGGCAACGTTTTTCATCAGTGGCGGAAGGGTCACATCGAGGCCACGGGCGACATAGTATGGATTTGCGAAAGCGATGACTTCTGCGAACCCACATTTGTGGAACGCGCCATTCGAGCGTTCAGGGATCCAAGCGTCATGTTGGCCTTCGGAAGGGTAGAATACGCCAATTCTGATGGCGAGTACGTTGAGGGTCTGGATAACTACCGCGAAGAAAGCGAACCCGGAATTTGGGGGCAAACAACTGTTAGACCTGCATGCGAGTGGTTCTGCGGAGGCTTCGGCGTAAAAAATTTAATACCCAACGTGGGCGGTTCTTTGTGGCGCCGGCATCATATCAGCGATGACGTCTGGGATCAGGCGTCGAATTTTAAGGTCATGGGAGACTGGTTCTTATATTCCGCCGTGGCAGGCGCGGGGCAGATTGCTTACGAGCCGACCGCGGTAAGTTATTTTCGCATTCATTCAAATAATACTTCCGGCCTCAAGGCACAGAGCACACCCGAATATTATGCCGAATATTTTCGTCTGATGAAATTGCTGAAAGCGAAGTGGCCGATTCCTAACCAGACACTAGATCGTTTCGTCACATCTTCCCATAGAATTTTCAAGCGCTATTGTATATCCGGGCAAAAATTCGAAAGCCTTTTGGACGCAAAAGAATTACGCGCAACGAAGCGTCACCAACATCATATTCTAATAGGATTGATGGGCTTCTCTTTTGGAGGCGGAGAGATATTTCCCGTGCACCTAGCGAACGCGTTGCATCGTTTGGGGGTCATCGTCTCAGTTGTGCAAATGCACACCAATGATGACAAGCCGGAGGTTCGGAGGTTACTGGATCCCGGGATCCCGGTTTACGACGCGAATTATGTGAGGGAGCTTGGGGCCGTTAAATTTCTTGAGCGCACCGGCGTGTCACTGGTCCACTCTCATGTCGCCAACGTCGATAAACTCTTTCTCGATAGCGGAACACTACCATGCGCGTATATGTCGACCTTGCATGGCTCGTACGAAGCGATGAAGATTTCTAAAAATAGGGTCAGCCGGTGGAGTAAAAAGATTGGCCGTTTCGCCTACTTGGCGGAGCGGAATCTTGTGCCATTCAACGGGCTCAAAGTTCCAGCAGATAAGTTTATAAAGGTCCGAAACGCCATTCCGTTTGACGATAGAGCGTTCCCGAAAACACGCGCTGATCTTGATATACCGGTTAACGCTGTTGTCTTTTGCCTGGCATCCAGGGCGGTTGAAGGAAAAGGGTGGATAGAAGCGGTTAAAGCATATATGAAAATGCGCGATCGGCGACCAGAGATCCCTACCGCCCTTCTCCTGGCGGGTGAAGGCGCCACAGTCGAAGGCGCAAAAATCTGCGCGGACGGAGACTCAACTATCCATTTCCTTGGCTTTGTAAGTGAAGTGAACGGACTTTACAGAATGGCCGATGTCGCGCTGCTTCCAAGCCGCTACGCTGGAGAATCTTTCCCGCTAAGTCTTATCCAAGCATTTCAGGTAGGAACACCATGCGTCGCCACTGATATCGGTGAGATCAAACGCATGTCATCCATCAAAAGCAAAGAAGCGGGCATTATTTTTGATCCTACTGATGATAATGAAATCTTCATTCACTCCTTGTCTACTGCTATGGAGCAAATGCTGGATGATGCGACCCGGTTTAGCTTCAGAAATAACGCTGCCTTTGTTGGAAAATCCTTCAACATAGATAAATTAGCTGCAGATTACTTTCAAGAATATCTCACTCTGATCGAAAGTCCAACTGAGGAGCACAAAACTTGAACGACCCAGATTTATGACTTTATATGTCTCGGTTATGATGGCCCGCCCTTTCGAATACATCGACTATGACGTTTCGTCATTGAGGAAAGAGGAACCAAATCGTCACCCACAGCTGTTTGCCGAGAGCATGGTCGAGTAGGGTAGGCCACCGACATAATCTCGTCTTGCGTTACTTTCCGACCTGTACTAATGCACGGCAAGATCAGAAAATTGGTGCAGGTGTCATGCTTGCGTAACGAAACAATAGATCCTGACCGCCACCAAAGACTATTCATCAGGGTGAGATTACGTCAGGCCCATATTAGCGGCCGGAGTTATAGTTGTTCATAGCTTGCCATTGAACCACTGGATTGCCGCTCGCTGGGCAATACCGACGCCACTTATGGCGCTCGCGCAAGTTCTCCTGCCGATGTTCTTCGCTTTAAGCGGGTTTCTGGTCGCCGCAAGTCTGCTTCGTGTACCAATTCCAAAATTCATCGGCCTTCGAGTTCTTCGAATATTCCCTAATCTCGCTGACCTGAGACCCAATCTCCCTCCAGCTTTCGGGAGAGTCCTGGGTTTTCAATGTGGCCCATTTTTCCATAGCCATTTTCATTGCGAATTCGCTGGGTGTGATGTTGCCCAGCGACGAGTGAGGCCTGTTCTTGTTGTAATCCTCCTCCCATTCCGTGATTGCGGCGCGGGCTTGAGCGAGCAACGAAAACAGAGTCTCGTTGAGGCACTCGTCGCGGAAGCTGCCGTTGAAGCTTTCGACGAAGCCGTTTTGCATTGGCTTGCCGGGGGCGATGTAATGTCAGTCGACCTTGGTCTCGTGGCACCATTTGAGGATGGCCATGCTGGTCATCTCCGTCCCGGTGTCCGAGACGATCGTCCTCGGTTTACCGCGTCTGGCGATGAGGCTGTCCAATTCCCGGACAAGCCGAACGCCCGACAGGATGTGTCTGCGACCAGGCACAGGCATTCACGGGTGAAGTCGTCGACCACCGCCAGAATACGGAACCGGCGGCCGTCGGTGAAGGCATCGCTGACGAAGTCCAGGCTCCAGCGCTCGCCCGGACGCGACGGCAGAGCCAGAGGACGTCTCGTGCCCAAGGCCCGCATTTGGCCGCCACACTTGCGCACCGTCAGCTTCTCCTCGCGGTAGAGACGCCGAAGCTCCTTCATGTTCATGACGATCCCCTGCCGGTCGAGCATCACGTGGATGCGCCGATAGCCGAAGCGGCGACGTTCGGATGCCACCTTCTTCATCGCCTCCCGAATGGACGCATCGTCCGGCCGAACACTGCTATATCGCATGCTCGACCGATCCACCGACGGAACCTCGCACGCCCGACGCTGGCTCACCCCGTGCTGCGCACAGACATGCACCGCATTCCGCTTCACATCGGGCGTCACCATTTTTTTGAAGCGACATCCTTCAGGATCGCATTGTCCAGCATGGCCTCGGCCAAGAGCTTCTTCAGCTTGGCGTTCTCGTCCTCCAATGCCTTCAGCTTGCGAGCGTCGGACACATCCATGCCGCCATACCTCGCCTTGTATTTGTAAAAGGTTGCATCCGAGATGCCGTGCTTGCGGCAGACCTCCGCCGTCTTCGCTCCCGCCTCCTGCTCCTTCAATATCCCGATGATCTGTTCTCTGTGAACCGTGAACGCTTCATTCGTCCGTCTCCTGATCGTAACGGAGTCTACCAAATTCTAGAGGAAGTTCAGGGTCTCAGGTCACTGGACTGATTACATCACAACTCATTCAAAACAAAAGCTATTTTATGGGTATGTGACCTAGCCTCCGGCCGTCCAGCATTGGCGCCCAGAGCAAAACCCCGGAAAATTCCAGCGCCGCCGGTCCAAATTCGGGCTGGATTTCAGAAAGTGGAAGCAATAACCGTAGCCGGATGAAATGTCGGTGGAACGACAACGCTAAACCAATACCTGACAAACAAAAAAATCGCACGGAAATATATTTACTCGCACCTTAACGATTATTATCGCTAAGCCGGAGCGGTTTTTTCCATTTCTCTCCTCTCCATTGACGATGGCTTCAGTTTCAGGAACCGTTTCTCAACCAAATGCCAAGACAGGACTGCCAAAAACAATGAAGGCACTACCGAAATCAAGAAATTTGACCAGTGATTAGACAGTGGGAACAAGCTAGCGACTATCTGTTGAACGAGAAAACCGTAGAGATAAGTTCCATATGATAGATCCCCAAAACGATCAAGAAAACCAAGTCTAGGTAATTGAGCATTTCCCAATGACAAAGTCACATACGGAACGACTATTAAAGCGATGATCTCCGATACTGCCCAATCAATCGCCAGCAACGGCAATATCACTATTGCAACAAGGGATATCTGCAAGTTGAAACAGTTATAATTCTTTTCGCACTTCTTGTAAAACGCCCCCCAGAAGAAATATGGCGCCATCTCGAGCGCGTTAATGAGGTTGGTTCCCCAAAAAACCGGAACGGAAGCAGGAACCCAGACTCTCGTGAAACAAACAGCAACAAAAGATAGAAAAAACGCGAATGCACCGATTGAGAAAGTAGTTCGAAAAAAGACTAATACCAGCGGCGTCGCGATGTACATCGCGAACTCGACTGGCAGCGTCCATAGAGATCCATTTACCGCATTCGGATAAACATTACCCCCAAATAACCCGGGCAAAAAATAATTGGGCAATAAGACTATATTGTCTAAATATCTCCACGTTTCATTCGCGGCGAAATATTCTCCGAGACTCAACTTGGAAAAAACTGGCCCAACAATAAAAACGGAGAGCGCCACAAGAACGACGAGCCCCGGAAATATACGCAAGGCACGCCGCCAAAAATACCTGATGACATCCGGATCTCGAGTCCAACTCTCTGAAATCAAATAGCCCGAAATAACAAAAAATATCTTAACTGCAAGTGTCGAAATTGGATTTCCCAGATAGCCAGTGACTTGGGCGCCAGTCAAAGGATAAGAATGGCCAAATATCACCAAAATGGCCGCGATTAGACGTAGCCCACCGAAGTTATCTGAAGGCGCGCGGTGTTCTTTCAAAAGCTTACTCACCATTTACTTTTTCCGCGGCGAAAAAATCTCGTTTTTCGCAAAGAGCTGGACCGCTTTAATCGCTGAAGAAGGTCTGCGAGCTGCAATTCGCTCATATTTTCCAGATCTGAAATCTTGGTATCTTTCCTGCCTCGTACCATTGCGGGCCATCTAAGAGGCTTAGACCACTTCCAGCTCTTTGACGAAAGAATCTTCCGGACTTCTTCCCTGTACGCGCTTTGGCTGGGTACGTCGCTGATCCCGTGCCAACCGGAGTTCGCGAGCGCGCGCAATTCCCGAAGGTAACGAGCTGAACCTGCAGGCAAAAGTATAGGCAGCGTGTCCATCTTGCGATTGATTATCTGGTGATTTGCATTCCACTCTGCTTGATCATGATCCGTTCTTGAAGACTCCTCGGAGAGCTTCCACCAGTGATATACGGATGTAACCTGATCACACCAGCTCACACCAACGACCAGAGCCGTTCTCAGGAGATAATCCCAGTCCTCCGTCGTCGTCAAAGTCTCATCAAAACGCATGTTAAGGTCGTGAAACACGCCCCGCGGGAATGCGAGTGCAACAGGAGGCGTCTGGTTGGCGACCAGATGCTGAATCAGGTCGAACTCCGACGCGTAGGGAACAAGCGCTCCCGTTGCCCGGATACCATCGCTGCCATTGACGGTGACAGTCTCGATTTCCTGTCTCGCTGCAATAGTCCTCAAGAGCGCTCCCGGCTTCTTAACGGACAACTCCCGGAATGTCGACACCCAGTGCGCCATTGGAATGTCGTCATCATCGAGAATCGCAATATAATCTCCTCTGGCTTCTTCAAATCCGATATTTAGGGGACGAGTGCGATTTCCCTCATCGACCTTGATGAACCTGATTCTCTTTCGCAACCATTCAGGACAGTCATCGAGAGCGCGCTCTATTTTTAACTGTCTATCGTGCGGCACCTTGTGACCTATTACGACCACCTCGAAATCACGGTCCGATTGCGCAGATAATGCTGTCAGCATCTCCACGAGGCAATGGAGACGCTTGCCCTGAGTGCGCGTGACAACTGACAGGAACGGGCGAGCACCACCTTTTTCTTCTTCACTCAGATAAGCCCTGTCGCGAACCTTTGGCCCGGCGGCTACCGTCCGAACGAACTGGTTGATACTTGCTGTATCGTCGACACCATTCCTCAGATGCGTCAGAAACGCGTTGAGTGTCGTCCCGCTGGCGAGGGCAGGATGGGTCAGTGGAAAATCCTGATCACTTTTGGCGATCCTGACATCGTATTGATCGACCACATGCAAACCTGCGGCCTCAAAAGTCCTTTTCAATGATGCTTCGCTAAATAGCCTCACATGCGTATGATCCAGAAGACCTTCACGAGTATAGGACCAGCTACCGCTCGCAAGTTTGAACCCAATATCCGAATGAGCAACGTTGGGAACGCTGAGCACTGCCGGAGCATTATCCCGCCCGATCAGTTCCCTTATGATTTGGAGAACAAGGTCCCCGTTTGTAAGATGCTCCAGTGTGTCGAGCATCGAAAGGGAGGCAATCTTGCGTCCTGCAAGAATTTCGTCGATCCGAGAAAGCGTCTGCTCATATGTCTCAAACAGAAGTTCGTGCGCTTCAAATCCCCGCCCCTTTAGGGAGGCCACCCCTTCAGGCGCACCGTCAATCCCGACGTATTCCATCCTCAGGTTGGAAATCACCTGCTCTGCAATCCGACCATAACCACAGCCCAAATCCAGATGCACACCATCTTGCTCGGCACCATGACCGACTGCGCGCTTACGTATCAGCAGCTTTACAGCGTGGCCGTAGACGTTGTCCCACTCAAACCGATTATCGTAGTGACCTTCAGGATTTAACATCAGAGCGGATACCTATGTTTCGCATAAAAATAGCCCTCGAACTCTCCAACCTTATGCTCGCTATCCCGCGGCGAAGGCAGTTCTCCTCGTTGCTCCATGGACCTAAACTTTTTCAGTGCCAAAACCTGCTCTTCACTACCATCAAGATACATCTTTGCAATCTTGGCGACTATGTCGGGCCGTGACCACTTGTGCGCCATCATTAAAGCGGCTTCCGCAGAATAACGGACCTCGGCGCTAGATGGTCTCCACTCACCCTTGGGTGAAATACGCTTGTCGTGGAACACGACGGCGGCGGGGGTGAAGATTACTTTGTAACCTGCCTCACGCACGCGCCACGAATAATCGACATCGTCACAATACAGAAAAAACGACGTCGAATCGAAACCTTCGAGGGTACGAAACAATGTGGTTGGGGTAAGCGCACACGCCGTCGTGGCCCAACTCGTGACACCTGTTGACGGATCGTAAGTCTTGGGATGCTCTATAGGCAACTGTTTCGCCTCAACCATGCCAACTGAACGGTCAGCAAAAGGGGAGAGCATATGATGCAATAATCTCGGAGAAACCACTACATCCGGGTTCAGAATTAGCAGGTAATCAGTATCGCAACCAGTGGCCAAACGGTTATGACCATTAGCCGAACCAATGTTCTCATCAAAAAATACATAGGAAATTTCAAATGCCCAGGAAAATTCTTGTTTCAGGCTTTGAAGGTCAAGGTCCTGCAAGCACCGTTTTGACGAGGTGTCTCCATAAACAACCTTGACCCTCGAGGATAAGCCCTCGGAAACGGCAAGGTCAACGGAACGGGCTAACGCCTCCAAAGAGCGCCTGATAGAAAACTGATCCATATTATACAATACGGACTGCACTTGGATACTTGGTCGTGATTTTACGTCTTCGTTGGCGCCGGTCATACTAAAACCTTCTTCTTTCGGTACTCGGTCCTCAATACTAGATATGGCCGGAAGCCATCAACCAGTCTCCAACCCGTTTCATCCCTTCTTCAAAAGAAACCTGCGGGGCTGATCCTGTCAGTGAGCGGAGTTTATCGGTGTCTGCAACCGCAGAGCGAACATCACCATCTCTGAACTTTCCACAGATTTGCGGCGCGGGAGCATTGTGATAATTCGCAATCATATTTGCCGCTTCCAAAATCGTCGTCAAACGCCCCGTACCTACGTCAAACAAATGGTTCTCAGCCGTGTCATCATTAAGAACGCTCAAAAATGCACACGCTACATCTTGAATGTGAACGAAGTCCCGACCAATCAAACCGTCCTCATAAACCGGAATTGGCGCTCCTGACCGAGCCACTCGGTGAAATACGTTAATAATCCCCGTATAGGAATTGTAAGGAGACTGCCCTTCTCCATAAACGTTCTGCAGACGCAAAATACTAAGCGGTACACCGAACGCGCCACACCATGCGCTTAAAATTTGTTCTTGGGCCAATTTCGTCGCGCCGTAGACGCTTGTGGGCTTCGGAAATACTACCGAAGCCTCGTGGGGTAACGCCTCGGATTCATTACCTGCCGGGCTATGCGGGGTCCACTGAGATCGGGAAAGGACGGCATTGGATCTAGGCGCGGGATAATAGGTCTCTTTCGTAATTAAATCTCGCCATAGTCCTTCGCCGTAGACAGCTCGGCTAGATGCTAGGATGATTCTATCCGGCACGACCCCATTGGAAGCGAAGGCATCCACCATTGCGGTGGTGCCCACGACGTTAACAGACGCGTGACGTGTCGACTCCGTAAGAGACTGTGCCGTTCCCGTCTCGGCAGCGAGGTGAATTACCTTCTTGGGATAGAACTCCTCGAGCAGAGCCGCCCAAGCCCCTTTATCGCGGACATCATTTTTATGAAGAACTACACGCTTGTCCAGAAATTCGGATGTTTGACCTGTGGGGTGAACCTGTTGCACCATACTATCAATCGCGACAACAGGAACATTCTCGGAACAGATCAAACCACTGAGGGCGGACCCGATAAATCCCGCGCCCCCGGTTACTAAAATGCAATCACGCATTTGATACGCTCCGCCCAAACTCTAGATTACTTCGTTACGCAATTCTGCCCCGAAAGCATAGTATTTCAAACTTGTATAAATATCTCTCACCAACAAATCTATGTCGTAAAATCTCATTTTCCCCAGAAAATATCCTCAAGAGACGTAATGGATAGGGTTAAGTATGCCGAAAGGCCCCTGAATTGGACATCCGTTTACGACGGCAAATTTCGTGCGAATTTTGGCGAAATCACGATACGCATCGCATTGCCGCGAGGTTGATAGCTAAATCCTCCGCAAAAAAATTATTAGCGCCAAGACGAAATCGCTACATATGTTGACATGGCTAGGGATGGAGATTATTTGGCGGAGGGCGATGTTGATAGAAATCGCCCGTCGAAAAATACTCCCTGCGGGAGAGATTACAAGGATTTGCCGACAGGCTGGAGAAAACGTTAGAGGTCGCAGCCTGCGGCTGACTAAAGAATCCTCGAACGCGACCTACTCCGCCACCAAGTTGACAACAGCGTGTATTATAGGCTGACGATAGCACAGTGGCGGCAATGTGGACCCTCCCTTTGACATTATAATGAATTCGCAAGGATATCACAGTGATCGGATCATTTTTGTCGCCGGACGACAAAAAACTTCTAAGACGGCTTTTCAAAGAGAACTTCAGAAAGCACGTTGGCTGGTATTCTGCGGCAATGGTCGCGATGCTGCTTGTTGCCGGAACGACATCTCTCAGCGCCTGGATTATGCGGGATATTGTCAATAGCGTTTATTTGAAACAAGGCTTCAGCGTCGTTCTTGAGATCGCGTTCGCAGTAGCTGTTATCTTTATCGTCAAAGGTTTCGCCACCTTCGTTCAAAGTCTATATCTCAGCAAGGCAGGTAACAGCATCGTTGCCGAGCAACAGCGTAAAATCTATGATCGTCTGCTGAAGCAAGGCGTCTCTTTTTTTCAGAATCTGCCCTCGTCTGAACTTCTTGTCCGCGTGACATACAATGCTCAGGCCGCACGAAGTGTCATCGATACAATCGTTACCTCTTTTGTCCGCGATCTCTTTTCACTCATCGGCCTAGTCATTGTCATGTTCGCCCAGAACTTCCTGCTGAGCGCTATCTCCATGATTATCGGCCCACTGGCAATTTTAAGTGTTCGTCTCGTTCTGCGCCGTGTTCGCAAGATCATGGAAGCGGAACTTGCTTCGCTCGGCGAGATCGTCAACGTCGTGCAGGAAACCAGCATTGGGGTTCGCGTTATCAAGGCGTTTTCGCTTGAAAAGCTGATGCGCCAGCGCATGAACAAGGCGGTATCCGATGTCGAGCAACGCGCCAATGGCATTGCGAAGCTTGAAGCGGCGACCAGCCCGATCATGGAGACACTGTCCGGTCTCGCCATTGCAGTCGTCATCGCCGTATCCGGTTACACCGTTCTTGAAAAAGGTGGTTCGCCGGGCGACCTGATGGCCTTCATTACTGCCCTGCTTCTCGCCTATGAGCCAGCCAAGCGTCTCGCCCGCATGCGTGTCCAGATCGAGGGCGGTATGATCGGCGTGCGTATGATGTTCGAGGTTCTGGACGCGCCGTTGACACTTGCCGAGAAGAAGGATGCCCAGCCGCTCCCCAAGGCAAGCGGCAATGTGGAACTCAAGAACGTCAGCTTCGAGTATGTTGCTAACCAGCCGGTTCTGAAGGACGTCAGCGTCCTCTTCGAGGGTGGCAAGATGACTGCGCTGGTCGGGCCTTCCGGCAGCGGCAAGTCGACGATCATCAACCTCATGATGCGTCTTTATGATCCGCAAAGCGGTTCGGTCGAGATCAACGGAATGGATTTGCGCGATGTGTCCTTCGCAAGCCTGCGCGAGCATGTTTCTTACGTGGGTCAGGAAACCTTCCTCTTCTCGGGAACGGTGAAACACAACATTTCTGTCGGTCGTGACAACGCTACCGATGAGGAAATCATCGCTGCGGCCAAAGCGGCCAACGCACATGATTTCATCATGAGCATGCCTGATGGTTATGACAGCAAGCTTGGCGAAAACGGTTCCGGTCTGTCCGGTGGCCAGCGTCAGCGTGTTGCCATCGCCCGCGCCATGCTGAGAGATGCGGACATATTGATCCTCGACGAAGCAACGAGCGCGCTCGATTCCGAATCCGAAGCGCTTGTTCGGGACGCGCTTGAGCGGTTGACGTTTAACAAGACGTCGATTGTCATCGCCCACCGGCTCTCCACGATCAACCGGGCCGACAAGATTGTCGTCATGGATAATGGTCAGGTTGTCGAGCAGGGAAGCCGTCGCGAGCTACTCGCAACGGATGGTCTCTACAAGCGCTTGCACAGCATCCAGTTCGATGCGGACGTAGCCTAAGTCAAACAATTATCGGGCGGCATTGCCGCCCGATCCTTATTAAGCTTGCCTGTTACGTCAGATACCTTCGGCCGGTTATGCCGATTACAAGGCGATATCCATATCGCTCGCTTGCCCTCACCAGGAGCGGCAGAATCTACCACGCGTTCATCGCTCAACCCTATTAGCGGCGCGGCAACGCTCATGGTGCCGACGACTTCCTTCCCCTGACGGATGGCAACCACGATTGCCCCATCCTCGGCGGCCAAAGCTTCAGTCCGCTCGCCCCATGGCTTGTGAACCCGGACCAAATCGACGATCTACAAAACCTAGTGCTCTGGCTCGATGCGGCTCATGCCCGGTGACGTCGTCACAACCGGCATGCCGCCACGCGTCGGCCATGGAAGTAAGCCGCCGGTCTTCCTGAAAGCCGGAGAGTCGTCGAACTTGGCATAGATGGCCTTGGCAAGCAGCGCCAAATCGTGACAGCATTCGCCCAATAGACTGAAGCGAGGATGATGACGGGAATGACGGCGATCGAAAAACTGGCCCAGGACCTTGTGAAAGCAGGCCTGAACAGCGGCAAAATTCCGCTGGCGTCAATCGAGGTGGATGGCCTAGTTCCAGACAGCCTTGAAGATGCCATGGCCGTTCAGCGCGCTTTCGTTGAAGCTTCCGGTAAAAAAGTGGGAGGCTGGAAGCTGGCGATCCGGCCAGACGGGAACGCGGTTGCTGCGCCGATGGTCGATTGTTATGGCGTCGATGAGGATAACGTCGCGTCTTTTACTGGAAGAGACGTTGAAGGCATCGAGGTGGAAATCTGTTTCACCCTCGCCTCCGACATACCCGCGGCAACCGCAACCCCGCTAAGCAGGGCCGATATATTGACGCATATCGACGCCGTTCACCTCGGCGTCGAGCTTCTCGGCTACCGGCTGGTGGAAAAGAACCAGGTTCCCTTCCCGCTTTTTCTGGCGGATCGTCTTGCCAATCGCGGATTTGTTCTCGGGCCGGAAATCAACGCGGCAATCGTTGATACCTTTGCCGACAATACCGGCGATCTGCCGCATCTGACGGTGACCGAAGGCACAGATATCCGTTTCGATGCGGTGGTGAAACACCCTAATACCGATCCACTCGCCCCGCTCGTCGCTTTCGCCAATTCCAAGCTCAATAGGAATGGAACGCTGAAGCGCGGACAGATCGTCACCACCGGCAGCCTTTGTGGGGCGATAACAAGCGACCTTGCCGCCGACACCTATATCGATATGAAACCGGTCGGGGCTTTCACACTTTCATGCTCTTGATCGTCGCCTGCCGCCATCAACGCGGATAGTGCTTCCGCGTCAATGGCGATTTTGGTCGAGACGTTACGGCTCTAAGGCGTCATGTTTCGAAGAACGCCTTTCGGGCTGCTTCATATCCCGTCGGCCAATCTTCGTCCGGCAATCCTATCCGGCTTTCGTCGTCGCCGTCGTGTCCACGCGGCCCGAAAACCAGTTGGCCAGCAACGCGCCGGAGATATTGTGCCAGACGCTGAAGATGGCGCTGGGCACAGCTGCGAGAGGCGAGAAATAGGCTGTCGCGAGAGCGGCACCGAGACCGGAGTTCTGCATTCCCACCTCGATGGCGATTGCCTTGCGCTTGGCGAGGGAGAGACCGGTCGCCTTCGCCGCAAAATAGCCAAGCAGATATCCAAGACCGTTATGGAGAACCACGACGGCAAAGATCATCAGTCCAGACTGGGCTATCGCACCTTTCGATGCGCCGACAACCGCCGAAACAATCAGAACGATACCGATCACGCTGACAAGCGGCAGCGCAGGCACAGCCGCTTTGACGACGTTCGGCAACAGCTTCTGCAAGGCGGCTCCAAGTGCCAGCGGCACCAGAACGACCTTGACGATGCTCAGGAACATTGCCCAGCCATCAACCGGCAGGAACTGGCTGGCGAACAACCACACGAGGAATGGCGTCACCAAGGGAGCAGCAAGCGTCGTCACTGACGTGCAGGCGACGGAAAGGGCGACATCGCCCTTCGAAAGATATGTCATGACATTGGACGATGTGCCGCCCGGGCAGCAGCCAACCAGGATGACACCTGCTGCCACTTCCGGTGGCATCGGGATTAGCAGGGTCAGCAGCACCGCAAGTAACGGCATGATGAGGAACTGCCCGAGCACCCCGATGGTGACATCAACAGGGCGCCTCACGACTTCACGAAAATCGTCGACCGAAAGTGTGAGCCCCATGCCGAACATGATGATCGACAGAAGCGTAACGATCCACGGCGCAATCTGCTTGAAGGTTTCTGGAAAATAAAAGCCGAGCACGGCAAACAAGATGACCCAGACCGCAAAGGTTCTTCCCACGAAAGCCGAAACGGCTGCCAGCGATTTCATGTCTATACTCCCACAATGAACATGAGACCCCGTCTAGTCGGCATGGTCGCTGTGTCAAGGTCACGCGGGACGGTCAGTGGTCCATGCGCGGATGAGATCAGGACGAGCCCCAACAAACATCAGTGCAAAGCGCGGACGCAGCGGGCGAAGTGCATCTTCACAACCACAGGCGGGTAGACCGCACAGGGTGTGCGTCGGGCGTAAACCGTCAAAACCTGTAGGTCAGCCCGACAACAGGGCCACTCAGCCGCGAATCGAAGACGTAGCCGTCATGCGAATAATCGACATCAAGCACCTTGTAGCCGGCCGAGACGGAGAGTGTATCGGTAAAGATGTAGTTCACCGTCGCCAGGGCCGACCATGTCAGATCCGATCCTGCGCCAAATCCGCCGATGTCTACCTGACCCTGAAGTGAAAGCCGGTCCGTCACGCCAAAAAATACCCTTGCGCCGATGACTGGATCCACCCAGCCGAAGTTTTCCTTATGGGTTGCCGACACGCTGCCGATCAATGGGTGACTGGCCGTAACCGCAACCTCGTTGGAAATATGCCAGAAGCGTGCACCCGCCAGCGCATCGAGCGTGAACCCTTCGGTATCCACGATCCGATACCCGGCCTGCAGCGTTGCCATGAATTCCTGGGTATCGACATCAGCGTTGATGGCCGCCCCCGGGGGCAGCGTCGGCAAGCCGGGAATTTGCAGGGCCGGCAACGGGCCGGTGGCCTTGCTGTCGGTCGTGTCGACATACATCAAGTCTCCGGACAGAACGAAGCGGTCGTACCGCCCCCAGATATTAACAAATCCCCCGAAGTTGAGATCATCCATGACGTCGGAAAATGATTTCTCGACGTGAAGGGTCGGCGCACGCCGGAACGGCGAAATGTTGCCGTTCAACCCGGTTGCCCACAAATAGCCCGTAACCTGAAGCGCCCAATCGGGTTGATCAACTCCCGCGGGAGTGAAACTCTGCGCATCCGCACCTAAGGCCAAGCTTGCGGAAAAAACCATAACGGTCGAAAAAATAGATAATTTTAGCAAAGGCCTACCCCCCGTCCGGCAGCGAAGGTAAACCGATTTGACATCCGGCAACAAGTCCGATTTTCTATCATACGCTGCAATCGCGCCGCGAGCACCGGAGGATGCACCATGCGACCGAAGACCATCCCTTTTTTGTCTGCCTGCACCGCCACCGTTTTTTCCATTGCCACGCTGGCGACATCGGTGGCCGAAGCCTGCACACGGTTCGTCTATCTGGGTGAAAACGACCAGGTCATGACTGCCCGCTCCATGGACTGGAAAACAGATGTTGGCACGAACATCTGGGTCTTTCCGCGCGGAATGGAGCGATCTGGCGAGGCCGGGCCGAACTCGGTCAAATGGACCTCGAAATACGGAAGCGTCATTGCCTCGGGCTACGATATTTCCACCACGGATGGCATGAACGAAGCTGGCCTTGCCGCCAACGTGCTCTGGCTGGTCGAGTCGAGTTACCCAGCCTATGATGGCAAGTCTCCGGGACTGTCCATTGCGGCATGGGCGCAATATGTACTCGACAATTTCGCCACGGTCGGCGAGGCCGTCAACGCACTCGAAAAGAACCCCTTCACGGTGGTGACGGACAGTGTGCCGGGGGAAGAACGTCTCGCAACGCTGCATCTATCGCTGTCGGATGCCAGCGGCGACAGCGCAATCGTTGAATATATCGATGGCAAACAGGTCATTCACCACAGCCGCAAATACCAGGTGATGACCAATTCCCCGACTTTCGACAAACAGCTGGCCCTCAACGAATACTGGACGCAGATCGGGGGCACGGTAATGCTTCCCGGCACGAACCGGGCATCGGACCGATTTGCCCGCGCAGCGTTTTACGCCAATGCAATCCCCAAAAGCGAAGACCCTGTCGAGGCAATCGCCAGCGTGTTCAGCGTCATCCGCAACGTCTCGGTGCCCTATGGCATAACCACCCCCGACCAGCCGAACATTTCTTCAACGCGCTGGCGCACGGTGATCGACCACAAGCGAAAGCTCTATTTCTTCGAATCCGCTTTGACGCCGAACATCTTCTGGATAGACATGACAAAGCTCGACGTCTCGAAAGAAACAGGCTCCGTGAAGAAACTCGACCTGGGGCCAAATCAGATCCACATTTACTCCGGCATGGCGAACGACAGGCTGAAGGACAGCAAGCCTTTCAAATTCCTCGGACTTTGAGAGTGCCGCGGCGACGGCGCCGCACCCTGCCCTTACCAGCCATTCAGGCAGACGACCGTCCTGTCATCGCTGAATTCGGTCGTCGTTGAGCCTTTTACCGAAGGATAGTCGGCGAGTTTGTGAAAATCCGCCGCCTCGACGCGGTCAAATTCCGCTTCCCAGTCAGCGATATCGGTTCCAGCCGGCAGAGACAGATAACCGTCGGAAAAGATTTCAAGGCTTACAAGCGTGTCCTTGGCGATGCTAAGATCGACCGTCCCCTCTTCTATGACCGTTCCGCCATTGACCGAGGCGTATCCCAGTACGTGTCCCTGCCTGTTTGCGAATTGCGGCTGGACGCGAATTCCTCCCATCAGGAATTCCTCGACTGCTTCGATATCGCTCTCAAGACCGCTCATGCGGGCTGCGGCAATGACAACATTCTCCGCCTCCTGCGCAGTCATGATGCCGTTTTCGACAGCGGAACGCAGGCCGGAAAAGATGGTCGCACGCGTGCGTGCCTCAGCTGCATCACCATCCCTCAAAGCGGCAAAAAGCTGTTTGAAGACAAGGATGCGCGCCGATGTACTTACCTTGTCTATAAGCTTGGCATGCTGCAGCAACCGGGAGCCGTTGATACGCACACCGGAATCGCCAGCCAGAAGCAGGCGGAAACTGTCTCCCAGGTCGGCAACAATTGCCAGGGTTGTCGACGGCGGATGGCTGGCATTGATGCGCTCGGCCTCCTGCTTCAAGATATCGCTGATGTTCTGAAAGAGCTTCCGCGCGGCAATTGTTTCCAGTGTGCCATCGAGGCCCATTTTCGCCACGGCATTTGCGGCAGCAAGTGCTGCGATACGGCCCGAGCTCAAGCCGCCGTAACTTGCACCGGTCGGGTCGGTCGCACCGTCAAAAACGGCCAGAACCCGTCCCGGTATGATCAGCGCCACATCGTCCCCGGGCGTTGCGGCGTTCTTGTATTTCGATTGCGAAAAGCTCGCGATATTCATCGTCGTGTGTTCCTTGCAGAGGTAGGCTGGGCAGAGGGAGGCTGGCGGCGACACGTATGTCGCCGCTCCTGCGGGCTTTTGGTGAGGGCTGGTATGGTTTCAGACGAAAGAGGCTTCTTTGTCTTCCGAGAGGCGGAACACAATGAAGACGCAAAGTCCGGTGCTGACCAGAAGGACGGTTGAAAGCGCCGCAGCCGTGCCAAACTCGCCGTCAATCACCTGAACATATATGAGAACCGGCATGGTGATCGTTCGTGCCGTGTAGAGGATCAGCGTCGAGGACAGCTCGTTGATAGCCGTTATGAAGCTCATCAGCGAACCGATGATGAGACCGGGCAGCATCAGCGGCACCGTCACCGACACGAAGGTCTTTGCCGGCGAAGCCCCGAGATTGACCGCAGCCTCCTCGATGGACGGTTTGATCTGCCTGAGGATCGATGTCGTGGAGCGGACGCCGTAGGGCAGCCGGCGGATAAACACTAGGACGATGATGATGAGCGCCGTCCCAGTGATATCAAAGGGTGGATAGCGGAACGTCGTAACGTAGCCGATCGCCATGACAACGCCGGGAATGAGGTAAGGCACCATCAGCAGGAGATCGAGCGAGCCGGAGACCGCATTGTCGCGTCGCACCACGATGAAGGACAGCAGGCCGGAAACGATCGCAATCAGTACCACGGCAGCCAGTGCAAACGTGAAACTGTTGGCAATCGCCTGCGGTGAATCACGAAGAATACGGGCATAGCTGTCCAACCCGAAGCCGCCGGTAAAGACGGGACCGCTGGTTGCGAGGAACGAGGTGTAGATGACCGTGAGCGACGGCAGCATGGCGATGAAGACGACCAGATAGCAGAAGCCGTGCACGATGAACGACTTCAACGGGCGCATGGACTGCTTTACCGGCCTGTTGGTCAGTGAACTGGCGTAACGACGCTTGGCAAGAATGTGCCGCTGCAACAGAAGTGCCGCCATCGAAATTGCAATCATCACCATGGAAATCGTCACCGCCATGGTTGGCGTACCGGCCATTTCGGAGGTGTATTGCGCATAGGCGATTGTCGAAAGCGTTCTGATGCCCTTGCCGAGGATTGCCGGCGTTCCGAAATCGGCGATGGACAGCACGAAGCAGATGATCGCGCCGGTGCTGACTGCAGGAAAGACCAGCGGCAAGGTGATCTTGCGGAAACGCTCGAACGCCGTGCAGCCGAGATTTTCCGCCGCGTCCTCATAGGACTTGTTGATGGTGTTCAGCGCGTTCTCCGTCATCAGGAAGATGTAGGGAAAGAACTTCAGGCTGAAGACCATCACGATGCCCGGGATTCCGTAGATCGTCGGCAATGAAATGCCGGCGAAGGACAAGAGATTGGTGACAGCACCGTTGGCACCGAACAGCATAATCCAGGCGTAAGCACCAATGAACGGCGGTGCGCACAGAACCAGAACCGCGAAAGTGGCAATAAAAGTGCGCCCCTTGATGCGGTAACGGGATGTGCAAAAGGCAAGCGGAATACCGAGAAGGCAGGCGCCCAGCATGCCCAGCACACCGATGAGAAGCGTATTCCAGAGTGCGACGGTGTAAAAACGTCGCGTGAACACTTCCGCATAGTTGCTGAGACCGAACGCACCGGTTTTGGCATCAAAGAAACTGATGAAGAAGACGCTGAAAATTGGCAGGATCAGGAATATCGCCAGCAGGATGACGGCAAATACCGTCACGCTTGTCCAAAAACCTGGCAGTCGCAGGCGGAAACCGCCGGGAGTTGCAGTCGCAGTCATATCCGTCATGACAGGCGCTCCCCGGTTACGCCCTCGCCGAACAGCTTCGCATCGGCCGCGCGCCAGGAGAAAGTGGTCTTCTGGTTGGGCTGCAGTGCAATGATCTCAGGCGATGGCTTGGTGATCGCCTCGATTTCCTCGCCCGACGAGAGAACGGCTGCAACGTTCATCTCACGCCCCGTGAAGCTGACCAGTCTTATGGTCACGGGCAGTTCGATGCGCTCGTCACCATCGATCGCGGCAGGACCGACAGAAATCGCCTCCGGGCGGATGGCGGCGACGATCTTCCGCTGCGGGGAAATCGCATCCGCCTGCGGCAATGCGACCTTGTGGCCGGAAATGGATGTCTGCCCGCCTGCACGGTCAAGCGTCAGGAAGTTGTTTGCGCCCACGAACGACGCAACGAAGCGGTTGGCGGGATTGTTGTAGACTTCCCAGGGTGGTGCAGCCTGCTGAATGACGCCGCCATACATGACGCAAACCAGATCGGACATGGCAAGCGCCTCTTCCTGATCATGCGTGACATAGACCGTGGTGATGTTCATGGCCTGCTGGATTTCACGCAGTTCCCGGCGCAGGTCCACGCGAAGTTTGGCGTCGAGGTTGGACAGCGGCTCGTCCATCAACAACACTTTCGGGTTGATGACGAGTGCGCGCGCAAGACCCACACGCTGCTGCTGGCCGCCGGAGAGTTCGTGAGGCATACGCTTGGCATAGGGAGCGAGCTGCACGACATCGAGAATCTTGCCGACCCGTTCGCGGATCTCGGCTGAAGACGCCTTGCGCTGTTTCAGACCGAAGGCAATGTTGTCAAATACCGAAATATGCGGAAACACCGCATAATCCTGAAAGACCATGCCGACATCGCGCTTGTGGGCCGGCACATGTTCGATCGCCTGTCTTTCGATGCTGATGCTGCCGCTATCCTGCTGGTGAAAACCGGCAATCGTGCGCAAAAGGGTCGTTTTGCCACAACCGCTGGGTCCAAGAAGCGTAAAAAACGATCCGGAGGGAATGGAGATGTTGATGTCGGAGAGGGCAACGACATCCCGGTAACTTTTCTTGATGCTGGTAATTTCTACGGCGGCCATGTGCTGCTCCATGACATATCCTGCGCGGCACGCGACCACGGTGGACGGACGAAAATGCTGTTGTGAAAGAGGTAAGCAGGGGACGGCTGCCTGACGCGCCGCCCCCGGCAATGTTCTTACTGGACGTCGAGCAAGATCTCGTTCCACTTTTCCATCAGACGCGAGCGGTTGTCCGCAGCCCACTTGAAGTCGTATTTCGCATCCGGAACATCGGACAGCGGAACGAGCGCCGAATTGGCAGGAACATCGGTTCTGACCGAGCGACGACCGGCTTTCACCACGACTTCCTGCGCTTCCTTGGAGACGATGAAATCGATGAAGGCCTTGCCGTTTTCGGCGTTCGGCGCACCCTTGACGAGCGCCATGCCGTCAGGCGCGATTGCCGTGCCTTCTTTCGGATAAACGATCTCTACCGGGGCGCTGCCAAGCTTGTAGCGCAGGGCGGCGTCTTCGAGCGTGATACCAACCGCCTGCTCGCCATCATTGACGAAACGCGGAACAGCGCCTGACGAGGTGGAAAGAACGGAGTTGCCGAGAATGCCGGTATAGACCTCCCAGCCCTTCTCCTCACTGTCGAAATCCTGCAAAACCGTCGCCATCTGGATATAGGCGGAGCCGGACTGATCGGCACGGGCCGAGGAAATCAGACCCTTATATTCAGGCTTGGCAAGATCGGCCCAGGATGTCGGAACCGGCGCGCCTTTCAGCGCTTCCTTGTTGACGATGAAGGCCGTAACGACTGCGGTAAAAGGAACCCAGTTGGTGCTCGGCGAAAAGGCAGGGTTGATCGATGCTGCCTCGACAGGCTTGTAAGGTTCGAAGAGGTCGGCGGAAAAGTCGATGACGGTGCCATCAACACTCCAGATCACGTCGCCAGCCGCCTTGCCGCTTTCCGCCTTGATGCGGTTCATCAGCTCGCCGGAACCGGCTTTGACAAGCTCGACCTTGGTGCCGGTCTTCTTTTCAAACATGGGCAGCAACTCATCCATGAGCTGCTGCGGCGCTGCCGAATAGACCACGACGGTACCTTCGGCATGGGCGAAAGCCGCACTGGCAAGGAAAGTTGCGCCAGCAACAAGGCGCGCGAAAATAGTGCATGATTGACGCATAAAGGGTGCTCCGTTTTTTTGTTCCCTGACTGGCAAGGCAGTACGACATAATTTCTTATTGATTTTGCGTGTCGCTACCCGCCGTCTGCTATTTATTTTCTTTACGTAAATTAATTAGTCAAGCTGCAATTTATCTTGAATACAAAAATCCAATATCCGTCTGAAAAAACTCAACATTTGAAGACAGCCGCGGTTAATCTTCGAACCTGAAAAGTCAGGACGTTCCGGAAAACAAGGTGCACAGCCGCTGAAATTGCGCTAATCATCCGACTTAACTTCTCGTGGGAGACCTGGTTGATCGACCTCGGCTACAATGAACGGCGTCTACTCGAAATCCTGCGCGGCAAAGGAGGCATGTCGCGCATCGAACTGGCGCGCGAGATGGATGTTTCCGCACCGACCCTCACCCGCCTGACGGCCAATCTTCTGGAATCCGGCCTGATCCTGGAAGCCGAGGAAGCGCGCAGCGACGGCAAACGGGGGAAGCCATCCACTGCCATCGAGATCAATCCGAACGGACTTTTCACGCTCGGGGTCTATTTCAACCCGGACGATCTGCGTGTCTGCCTGGCCGATCTCAACGGCACGATCAGGCAGGAAATGAGGTCCGAGCTTGAGGGGCACAGTTTCGAGCATATCATGGAGATGGCCGAGACGGCCGCCCGACAGGTGGTTGAAAAGGCAAAGATCAAAAAGAAGGATGTGCTAGGCTGCGGCATCAGCTTTCCAGGCCACTTCAAGCGTGATCGAGGCCATGTCTTTCGCATCAAGCAGTTCGAGAGCTGGCGCGACATCGACGTGGACAAGGACTTCCAGCCCTATTTCGATTTCCCGGTCTTTCACGAAAATGACGGCAATACCGTCATCCTCTCGGAGCTGTATTACGGAGCGGGTCGAAGCATCCGCAATTTTGCGATGATCTGGCTGACATACGGCATAGGCGGCGCCGTTGTGGTTCAGCGCCATCTCTATCGCGGCACGAACGGCAATGCCGGCGAGTTTGGCGGCCTGTTTCCCAAATCCCATCCACGTCCCTCTGGACAGGACCTTTGCGACACGCTGGCCGCCCACGGAGTGGGCATCCGGCGTTTGAAAGATATTGATGAAAGCTATTGCGACCACCCCGCCGTGGTTGCCTGGCTGGAAAGGGCGACCGACCAGCTTCGTCTGCTGGCGCTGACGGTTGCCCGGACGATGGATCCCGGTGCCATCATTTTTGGCGGATCGCTACCCGACTGGGTTCTTGAACACATCGTCCAGCGCATCGGCTCGCTTGAAATGCTCGGCGAAGACTTTTTCGTCGAGCCGCCTGAAATACGCAAATCGATGATGAGCGACCTGCCCCATCTCGGTGCCGCCAGCATACCGATCTACCGCGCCACAACGCCCAGCTATTATTCCGGCCGGGCGCTGAAGGGTTGGGCATAACCACCAGTCATCAGAGGCTTTTCGGTCCAGTGCCGGTGGAAGGCGCCGGGTGTCTGGATCTCTCACCCGGCACCGGTTTTTATGGGAATTTCAGGCAAGTTCGGCCGGGACCAATTCCGCGATCTCCGGCCAGAGCGTCTCCGTCGCGGCCATCAATTCAGGCGTTGCGGCGGCAACCCAGGGAATGCCGGTTTCGCCGCGCGTTCCAATCCGCACGTCAAGACCCGCCTCCCTTGCCAGAACAACGCCACCGGCGATGTCCCACATGGTCGTCAGTTTTTGCAGATGGCCATCGAAGATGCCGCGCGCTGCAAAAACCAGTGAAATCGAGGTCGCACGGATGGATTCCACCACCCAGCCGGCATGCCTCAAACCGACATTGAGCGCCGCCACCTCCGCGGCATCGGCAGACGCGCTGTCACCGAGCGACATCACCTGCACTTCCTTAAATGGAACATCGCGCGCAAGCGGCTTGCCGTTCAGCAGCAACCCTGTTCCTTCGGCAGCCGAATAGATCTCCTGGAAGACTGGCATGGCGACGACCCCGATTTCCGGGACGCCGTTGCGCACGAAGCCCAGCGAGATGCCCCAGAGTGGTGAGCCGCGCAGGAAGTTTGCGGTGCCGTCGATGGGATCGATGATCCAATAGGCGTCATCTGCGATCCCGCCCATCTCCTCGCCGAGAACGGTTTCACCCGGAAATGCCGCCGCCAGCCGGTCGCGCACCAGCCTTTCAACCGCGGTATCCGCTTCCGAGACGAAGTCCTGAAAACCCTTGGTGCGGGTGGCGATGCTGCCGCGCGCTTCGAAAAAGCGAAGGGCAAGACCCATCGCCTCCTCTATGATGCCGGCTGCACGCTCGAGGCGCTGGTTCATCGTGTCCATGACCTGCCCGTCTCGCCTGCATCAGCCTTCAGCCAGCCCGTGAAGGCCTCGACTTCATCCGTCTGGATTGCACCGACGCCGACCTGCGCCAGTGCGCCCCACACACCTTCTGCATCGGAAAGTGCGCGCGTGTCGTTGAGATCAAGGCAATGGGAAACGTCGAGCGTGTTGATCCAGAGGCGGATATTCTGACGCTCCATTTCGGCGCGGCCTTCGACCAGATCAGCGATATCGGTAAATTTTACCTCTATCATCGGCGCGCGCAACGCTTCGATGCGGCGCAGATCCTCGGCAAACTTGCCCTTTCTCACCGGAAACATCGGCATATGCGGGATTTTGCCGAACCAGTCGGTATCCAGCACATCAAAATGCGCGGCTTCAGGATCGATATCGGTTTTCACCAGAACCTGATCTGCGACGCCGAGGCGCAGTACGGTTTCCATGACCTGCGGCAGGTCACGGGTGAACTTGGTATCGATATTGACGGTGATTTTGCCACGCGCCTCTTCCAGCAATTCTTCCAGCGTCGGTACGCATTCCTCCGTCACATCGGCTGCATCGCCGCCAGCACCTGCCTTGAGCCGAGCGGAACGGACGACATCAAAGGCCAGTTCGCTCACTGTCCCCCGCGCCGTCGTCGTGCGGTCGAGCGTCTCGTCGTGAATGACGACCAGCCGACCATCGGCCGTCGCCTGCGTGTCGATCTCGATCATCTCCACACCGGCAGCGACCGCTGCGCGAACCGAAGCCAGCGAATTTTCAGCGGTCGCGGTCCAGAACCCACGATGGGCGATGGTGAGGATCGCGGGATTGTCGCGCGAGCAGAGGGCGAGAACGTTGCACGGATTGGAGACTTTTCGTTGGGCTGCAAGGGCTTGAGGCATCTTTTTCACTTTCGGATGTTGCGTTTACCGGAGTTGGGTTGCCCGGATCAGATTTTCCCCATGCCCGCCGCCATCAGGTCGTCACGCAGAATGCGGCCGGCGATGATGAAAACGACGAGTGCGGGAAGAAGCAGGATGAAGGAGACGATGGAGGCGAGCGGGATCTGCATCGAATAGGGGTCGAGATACATGTAGAGCTTGATCGGCAGCGTCTGCACGACAGGCGCACCGACGATGAAGGACTTGTCGAATTCCTCGAAGCTGCCGATGAAAGACATCAGGCCACCGGCCAGAAGGCCGGGCACCGCAAGCGGCAGGATGATGTGGATGACGATGCCGACCGTTCCCGCGCCGAGCGAACGGGCGGCATGGATCAGGTCGTCGGGAATGGTTTCGAGCGTCGCCGTCATCAGCCGTATCATCAGCGGCAGCGTGCCGACGATCTGCACAAGGATGACCCCGGTCACCGAATAAGCGAGACCGAAAAGAAGAAACACCTGGCCGATGCCGACAGCGACGACCAGCCCCGGAATGATGATGGGGGCCAGAATGAAGATCTCCACCAGCCGTTTCAGCCGGAAGGGAAAACGGGCCATGGCCCACGCGGTCGGCAGTGCGATCGCGGCCGTCGAGAAAGTCACGACGATGGCGATGAGGATGCTGTTGACGGCGGCCTGGATGAGGCTTGCATCGCCAAGAATGCTCGCCCAGCGCGTGGTGGTGTAATCCTTCGGCACCACCAGAGGCGGCGTCCATCCATCGGCAATGCTCCACAGGAACATCAGCACCAGAGGCACGGCGATAGCGAGCGCCAGCGCGGTAAAGAGCCCGATGGAGACAAAAATCCGGTCGTCCGGCGTGAAGGTGCGGCGGCGGGTCATGGTGACAGGTTCGAGGGCAATGGCGCTCATTATGCGTCTCCTCGGGTTTGGCCGGGGCCGATGCGGGATGTCAGGGAGTAATACAGAAGCAGGACGGAGACCGCGAAGAGGCTCAGCACCATGCCCATGGCATAGACCTGATTGAACCGCCCCTGATTGAACTCCGTGACCATGAGAACCGAAAGCGGCCGGGCAGTGGGCGGACCGACAATATCGGGAATGGCGTAGGAACCCATGGAGCCGATGAAGGTAAGAAGGATGGCGGCGGTGATGCCTGGCATCGCGAGCGGAACTTCGACGAACAGAAAGGTCTTCAGCCGCGAAGCCCCAAGCGTGCGCGACGCGTAACGGATGTCCTCCGGAATGGCGGCAAAGGCACTGGTGATGATCAGCGTCATGAAGGGTATCTGCTTCCAGACACTGGCGAGAATGACGCCAATGCCCCAGTCGTCACGCACGAGTTTGGGCAACTCAAGCCCGAGCGGCGCGACCAGCCGGTCGAGAAAACCGCCCCTTTCGAAAACGACGATCACCATCAGGCCAACGATAATGCCGGGCACCGCCATCGGCAGCTTGTAAAGGCCGCTGAACAGCTTGCGGCCGAGAAAGCTCTTGCGGATCAGAAGCGCCAGCGGCACCGAAGCCGCAAGCGACACCATCACCGGCATGACACCGTAATAGATGGAAGTCGTCAGGCCGCGGATCATCGACGGACGTGTGAAGATCCGCTCGTAGAACATCAGCGTGAAGCTGCCATCGTCCTGCCTGAAGCTGCCGATCAGTGCCGAAAGCAGCGGACCGCCGAAGAAGATCAGCAAATACCCCACTCCCGGCGCAAGCAGGACCAGCAGCTGGGCGCGCCTGTCGCGAAGCACCCCGCGCATCACGCCGCCTCCCCTGCCTGCCCGTCATCGAGCAAATGCACCGATCCGGGAAAACGCAAGGCGACCCTGCGTCCCGCATCGATAAGATTTTCCGCACCGGACTGGCTGATCTTGATCTGGTGGCCGCCGATTTCGACCGTATAGAGCGCATTGGCGCCCATGAAGGAAACGGCAGAGACCGTGCCGGCACCCGCCTCGTCGGCGCTGATGTGGATGTTTTCCGGACGAACCGAAATCTGTGCGGAGCCGGCAGCAGTCGCATCCAGCGTTACGGACTGCTCCCAGGGCAATTGCGCCTGCCTACCCTCAGCCAAAACCGGCAAAAGGTTGGTCTGCCCCAGAAAACCGGCGGTAAAGGCGTGTTTGGGCGCACGGTAAAGTTCGAGCGGTGTTCCCACTTCAACGACGCGGCCGGCATTCATCACCACGATCCGGTCCGACATCGCCATGGCCTCGGCCTGATCATGCGTCACATAAAGGCTGGTCGCGCCGATCCGGCGGTGAAGTTCAGTCAGTTCATGGCGCAGCGTGTCGCGGAGCTTGGCGTCGAGGTTCGAGAGCGGCTCGTCGAACAGCAAGAGGCTTGGCTGCATGACAATGGCGCGCGCCAGCGCCACGCGCTGCTGCTGCCCGCCGGACAGTTGCCGCGGCATGCGATCCACCAGACCGGCAAGATTACAGATTTCAAGCGCATGGGCGATGCGGCGCGCGCGCTCGTCCTTCGGGACCTTCTTCATCTTCAGGCCGAAGCCAAGGTTTTTGGCTACCGACATATGCGGGAAAAGCGCATAGGACTGAAAAACCAAGGCGATGTCGCGCGCTTCCGGCGGCGCCTGATCGATACGCTTGCCGCCCAGCCGGATTTCGCCTCCCGAAGGCTGGCTGATGCCGGTGAGGATGCGCAAAAGCGTGGACTTGCCGCAGCCCGAGGGGCCGAGAATGGTGACGAATTCGCCCCGCTCGACAGTGATCGACACGGGATGAAGCGCCCGGCTCAAACCGTAATCCTTGCTGATATTGCTGATCTCGAGTTCACTCATGGCGAGGCTCCCTCATGGTTTCGACCAAGGCTCCCGGACCGTTTGGCGGTTTCCAGCCCCACGGTCCGGTCGATCCGGGCAGGTGTTACTGGTTGAGCACTTTTTCATCGAGCGCTTCGGCAAGGGCCGTCGACATGTCCCAGAACGCCGGAACCGACAGGCGCGGATAAACGCTTTGCGGCAGAACATGCTCCTGTACGGCTTTGGGCATCAGGTCGTTGGTGACATCCGCCCGTGGAGACCGCGAAGCCTTGTTCTCCAGCTTCCAGAGCTGGAACTCCTTGCTCATCGCCATATCGATCAGAAGCAGGGCGGACGCGACGTTCTTGGCATTTGCCGGCACGAAAATGGCATCGCCCGAGCCGACCTGGCCTTTTTCCAGCAGCGTGACGCGGAAGCTCTCCGGCAACTGCTTGGTCCCGAGGAAGCTCATGACCTGGTCTTCCCAGACGGTGCCCATGTAGAGCTGCTGGTTGTTGATCAGGTTGAGCGTGTCGGCGTTGCCGTTGGTCAGTTCAGCCACGGCAAGAAGACGGCGGTAATAATCCCAGACCGGCGTAAGGCACTCGGACGTCATTGCCCAGTCTTCGGCCTGCTGCAGCGTCTGATTATAGTCGGTAAGCTGCTTGCGGCAGTCGCCGGTGAGATAATTGAGCGCCACCGAATAGATGAAGCCGCCGCCGGAGCCGCCCTTGGCTGGCAGGGTGACGCCAAGGCGCTTCGGGTTCTTTTCAGCCCAGACGAGAAGATCGTCAAAGCTCTTCGGCACGTCTTCGGCTTTCACGAAGGCGGAATCGTAGCCGAGTGCGGTCTGGTTGAGATGCACAAGAGGGAAGCTGCCGCCATGCGCTTTGCCGAAAACGGTCTCGGCCAGTTCCGGATTGTAATTGGCCATGTTGGGCAAGATCTTCGTCAGCGGAATATTGCCGACGACGCCCTTGGAAGACAAAAGCGGATAGCCGCCGCCGCCAGCGAAATAGGCGTCGACAGGCGAATCTTGCGCAGCCGCCTGCACGGCGATGAGCTGCTGGTTCGCCTGATCACCCTTCACGTCGCTATAGGTAACCTTGATGCCATATTTGGCCTCGAACCGGGTGATCAGTTCTTTCCACGTATCCGCGAAACTGCCGGCGAAATTGTACATCGTCACCGTGCCTTCCGCTTTGGCAGCGGGAACGACGATGTCATAGAAATTTTCGCGCGTGACCTTCGACAGATCGAAGTCGAGGTTCTTCATGTTGGTGTCCGCCGCAAAGCAAGGCGCTACCGTCGTCGCCAGCGCAAGCGCGGCGATCGCAATAAATTTCATGCTCATTGAATGGTTCCTCCTGGGGATCCGTTATTAACCGGCCTCTTATTACTACACTCTAAGTGTATTATTTGTGACAGTCCAGTGAAAAATGCCGTCCCCGGTGCGCGGCCCGAGTTGCGAAGGCCTTGTGCAGCCGCTATCCAAGGCCATGACAACAGATAAGACACCGCGCCAGACCTTCGACCGCCAGCCGCTTGCCAGCGAGAATGAGCGCCTCATTCTCGATATAGTGCGCCGCCACGGCCCCATTGCCCGTGCAACAATCACCGGTCACACGAACCTGACGCAGCAATCCGTGCATCGGTTGATCGAAGGCCTGCTGGAACGCGGCCTTTTGCGTACCGGCGCACCGCTTAAAGGAACGCGTGGCCAGCCGAGCCCGACCATTGAACTGGTGCCTGAGGCGGCCTATTCGCTCGGAATTTCCATCAACACTGACTCCGTGGTGATCTGCATTGCCGATTTCCGCTGCATGGTGGTTGTCGAAGAAAAATTGCGGATGCTTCCCAGCGATCGCGAAATGACGCTTGCCGCATTATCGCGCGCTCTGGAACGGTTGCTGGCGGACCACGGCATCCCGCGCGACCGCCTGCTCGGCCTCGGCTTTTCCATGTCGGGATTTTTCGTGTCGGAAGATCGGGCGTTCAACGCGCCGGAACCATTGCGCGACTGGTCGCTGATGGACCTGAAACCGATCCTTGAAGAGAAATTCCGTCTGCCAGTCTGGCTGGAAAACAACGCAACCACCGGCGCGATCGGCGAAAGCCTTCGCGGCGTGGGACTGTGGTGCCAGACCTTCGCCTATCTATCCTTCAACTATGGCTTCGGCGGCGGCCTCATTCTGGGAGGTCAGCCTTTCTACGGTTTTCACGGCAATGCCGGTGAATTCAGCGGCATCTTCAACCCGGATGAAGCCGACAGGCGGCCGGCGCTGCAATATCTGATCGCGACGCTGCAGAAACACCGGAGCGAGATAGATTCGATCGAAGCGCTCTATCAGCATTTTGACCCTGCCTGGCCGGGCGTCGAGGAATGGCTTGAGCGGACCATGCCGCAGGTGGACCGGCTGGTGGCGAGCCTGATTGCGGTTCTCGATCCACAGGCGATCGTCTTTGGTGGACAATTGCCGCGCGCACTCGGCCGGATGATGATCGAACGTGTACACATGCCCTCGCAACGCGAACACCGTTACGGCATCGGCCCGCAGGAAGCAAAACTGGTGCTCAGCGAGACAGAAGGCGATTCCTCGGCACTCGGCGCCACCCTGCTGCCGCTCAGGGTCCGTTATTTCCTGTAACCGGGCCGGCCGGGCGCGGCGATTAGACCGCGCCCGCGAAACCTTGGCCTCGCAGCCTATTCGACCACCACGGACAGCGACGAGCCGGTATAAACCGGCCGCACCTTCACATTGCCCGCGTCGATCGCAGCGAAGGTGCCAGTCAGGCCGTCTGCGGCGATGACGTTGAAGCGCGTGCCGGCAGCGGGTGCGGCGCCATCGAAGGCGAGCCGCAGGGTTGCGCCATCAAGCGTCGCGTTGCCCTTGACCAGCAGCGGAGCCTTTTGCGGATCAAGCGCCAGCGTGCCGCCCGTCTGGGCATAATCGCCGCCAATGACGATGTCACTGTCGCCGTTCAGCAAAAGCGTTCCGCCGGAGACAAGCACGCCGCCTGTACCAAGCGCATTGGCGGAGGATGCCACAAGCGTTCCGTCCTGCAAGACGGTGCCGCCGCTATAGCTGTTGGCGCCGGTGAGCGTGAGCGCGCCACTGCCGGATTTGACGAGACGCCCTGCCCCGACAATATCGTTCGTCCAGCGGTCAGCCGCATTGAACCCGCCGGCTGCAGCATCCATCGTCACGTCGACATCGCCGTTAAAGGCACCATAACCGGCAGCGGCGGCCACCAGATTGATCCGGCCCCAGCCATTGCTGTCGTCAAGCAGCGGATAACCGGCCTCGATACCAGTGGAGAACAAGACGGCGCGGCGTTGCGCGGCATCGAGATAAGGCAGGCGTGTCTCCAGCAGAACCTCGGCACCCTTCGGCACCACCATGGGCGCATCGCCAACGGTTTTGTCGCGGCTGAAGGACATGGTCATACGCCGGCGATAATCAGCCTCGTTGGTCGCGGCATCCGCAAAAGGGTCTACATCCGGTTTCGCGCTATGGGCAAAGTCGATCAGGGACTGTCCCGCTGGTAAGCGTTTGGCAAAATAGGCCTGCAATTCATCATGCGCGACCTTCTTGAGATCGGCGTTTTTCGGATCCTGCAGAATAGCCGCGGCTATCGCGGTGGCCGTAATGCGGCCGCCGATCACGTCGACTGGCGAATGCATCCCCGCAACGATACGGCTTTCGCCGAGCTCGGAAGCGGCCGTCAGCAATTCGGAAAACCGCTCCGGCACAACGTAAGCATAAGTGATGGCGGCGAGATAGGCGGCATTGGTGTGACCGCTCGGAAAGCCGCCATCCTTGCCGCGTCCACGGTTCTCGCGCGCATATTTGAGCGCGGGCACAATGACGCCGGGATCGGTTTCGTAAGTTTCAAACTTGCGGTCGCCTATGGTCTCGGTGCCTGTCTCTATCACCTCGCCCTTGGCGTTCATGCGCCACGGGCGCGGCGTGGAATAGAAATATTTCGCTGGCGACGTCGTGCCTTCCGGGCCACGCATTACCTTCATGAGGGCCACGACATCCTTCAGCTCGGAATCGGCCGCTCCAGCCTCGGTGCCCTTGTCCTCTTCCTTGCGCGTGATGACCTCGTTCGGATCGAAATCCGCCAGGGTGTGGTTGATGGTCGTCGTCGCGCCCGCGCCTTCGCGATACCACGGAGCAAGCGGCCCCATGCCGTCGATCATGCTGTAACCCTGCGAGCGGCGGTCTTTCACATAGGCGTTCAAGGCCGCGGCGGGGGTGCGGTTCTCACCGGTTACGGAAAGCACGTAACGCATGTTTTCCTGCCACACAGCGGGATTGACGGCCTTCACATGGCTGAAATCGGCAGGACCGTCGCCATTGGCGCCGCCATCCGCCCATTTTTCATCGCCCAGCGTCCAGATGCGATTAAAACCCGAGAGGATTTCGATGACGGGATTGTCGCGGTCGTCATAGGCACGGACGTCTTCGCCCTTGGCATTCTTGCCAGTCTGGTTGCGATAGGTGTCGGAAAGCGGCAGCGGATATCTTGCTGCGGGTTCGGGTACCGTAATGGCATAACCCTGACCTGCGGGTTGAGTGCGCTCGAATGCCTGTGCGTTCGGGACAAGAACCAGCAATGCGACGGAGGCAAGCAAGGCCGACCGCACGAACGGAAAAGACGACATCTTCAGTTTAGCCATGACGAATCCTATGATTTCAGCGGATGACGCGTGACGAAGCGCGCACGCAGCTTCCGGCGCGCCTCGCCGTCAGCTTTTATGCCGGGCGTATTGCAGTTTTTTTTCGACTTGCTGATTAAGTCAGATCGCATATGCCACAACAGCCGGCGAACAAGCGGCGACGTATGCCCGGAGCATAACTCCGGGCAGATCGAGAGCATCGTTATTTCGTGATGAAAGAACGGGCGCTCATCATTTCTTGACCGCAACGGCCTCATTGATCTTGGCGACATCGTCTTCCAGAACCTTGTAGGTCTGGTCGAGCGTCAGTTCGCCAACGATGAGCTGGCTCATGCGCTGGACGATCTGCTGATACATGGCAGTGCCACCCTTGGCATGCTCGAATTCGCGGGCGGCCTGCGGCACATTCTTCTTGTTGTCCAGGAAGACCTTCATCGCCGCCTTGGCGTTTTCGCTCTTCAGCTTGTATTGCGGATCGACGATTTCGGCACCCGTCAGGATCACGTAATTTTCGGCGATTTCCCGCTGCACCTTTTCAGAGCCGAGAAATTCGACGAAATGGGCGACATCTTCGGGATATTTGGTGCGCTTGAAGCCGACAATCGCCGTGCCGCCGGGCATGGCATAGCAACCGGCATCGCCGCAGGGGGCGTTGATCGCGGTCCATTCGAAGCTGTCACCGATCTTGTTCTGGAATGGATTGACCATCCAGTTGCCGGCCAGATAGGTCACGACATTGCCGTTGACGAATTCATCACCCATGTTCTTGTATTGCGAGCCACCCGCAGCACCCCACATTTCCTTCGGGAAGCTGCCGTTCTGCGTCCATGAATAGATGTCAGAGATGTATTTTTTCGCCGCGTCGTCGGGGAAGCTGAACTTGCCGTCCTTCACATAGGTCGCACCATAAGCGAAGGCGCCGCCGGAGAAGCGGTGGCCGGAGCGGTCCATGGTGAAGGGAATCTGCACGCCGGTCGACTTGGCAACACGGGCGGACGCCTCGACAATCTCGCTCAATTTCGCGGTCGGGCCGGGCAAGGGTTCACCCGCCTGCTCGAACAGCGTCTTGTTGACGAAGGGCAGGTTCAGCGTCTGCGAGGCCATGTAACCGTTGATCGACTGCGGATCGTTGACACCAGGCAGACGAAGCTGGGCAAGGCTCGAACCGTGCAGTTTGGCAAAGCCATCCGCATCCTTCATGTAGGGGCGCATGTCGAGATAGTAGGAAGCGAGCTGCCAGTCGGTGATCTTGGCAACATCCGGCCCCTCGCCCACCGCTAGCTGTACCGGCAGCTGCTTGGAAACGGCATCATAACCGGAAGACACGAAGTTGATCTTCACGCCCGGATTGGCCGCCTCGAACTCCTTGCTGAGTTCAGACATGCGCTGCACATAACCCTGGTCGTCATCCGTAAAAAGGAACGTGATCGTTCTTGTCTCGGCCTCTGCGACCGAAAGGCCGGCGATAGAGGCCAATACGAGGGCGCTAACGCCCGAAAACAGTTTCAGCATGCTCATCCTCCCAATGAAAAACTTTTCACAAATCGAATTGAAGCTCCTCGTCTTAATTCGATTTCGCTTGTTTTGCGACTTGACAGAATAAACGTCAAGCTGTTTGTTTCGGCTAAATCGCACAAATCGACGCAACAAAGCGAAAATAGATTTGTGAAAATAATTTCATAAAGGTCGACGGGAGGCGATCCATTATGACGGATGGACCATTGGCGACGGGCACGTCGCAGCCCACATATATCGTGCCGCCAGGCGAAACGGTTACCGCCTGGATCGTCTCGGATCTGGTGGAAACCTCATTTCCGGGAATTGCGGCACCGGCGGAAGACCGGGTCGATTATCGCTTCATCAACGGCTTTGTGGATGTTGGCGACCTGCCCTGCCGCAAGGCCTTTCAACAGAAGATGATCGGCCGCGACATCGCGCCCGACTCCAGCTTTACGGTTTCGCACCTCAACCTGCCGGGTTCCAATCGACGAGTTGAATTCACCGGTTTCTGGCATGTTCCGACCCATGTGCAGCGCTGGCTGAAGGGCACGTTCCGCAGCGACACCACAAGACAGGCGCATTTCCGGCTGCGCACCTGCGGCGGCGTGCGCATCTGGGTGGGCGGCGTGGAGCAGGTCCGCTTTGAGCCCTTTATCCGCAATGTCGAAAGCAGCCGCGATATCACGCTCGAACTTGCGGCCGGCGATAACGAAGTGCTGCTGCTTTGCGAAGATCTGGCGGAACGTGACATCATCTGGTTCTTCGAGCTTGAGGTTACGGACGCCACGCCGCTCACCGTCGTGCTGCCGGTGCCGCTCGACCGGGAAGAAACGAAACGTCTTGCCGCACTGGTGCGCGATGTTCGCCCCGCACGCGACGTTTTTTCCGGCGCGGCCCTCGAGCTGGTTTTCGGGGCAGCACCTGCCAGCGACCTTCCCGTCCACATCGCGGTGAAAAGCCACGGCCACGAGCGCGCCGCCCTTGCCGAGGTCGATACCGTGCTGAAAGCCGGGCAATCGACCCTGACGATCCCCGAGACGGTAGGCATTTCGGACGGATATCATGGCGTCAGGATCACCATCGGTTCAGGTGCCGGAACGGTAACGCGCGTCATCGACGCAGCCTTCATGGGCGATATGGCGCCACAACCGGCCGCCACCGATATTGCCGAGCGAAAGAAAGCGGCATTGTCCTTCAGCGCCCGCTTTGGTGCATGGCGCATCGGCCGCGCGCTGGCAATGGTCGCTACCGGCAGCGGTGACATGAAGACGATTTCCGGCATCGTCGATGCAACGCTGCGGTCCATCGACCGGCGTGAGGATTGTTCAGATTTCGTGCTGGTGCCGCTTCTCTGGCTGGTGCGCGCCTATGGTGACCGGCTTCCCCCTCAGATCCTTGAGCGGATCAACTCTTCTATTCTCTCCTATCGCTACTGGGTGGACGAACCCGGCAACGACGTCATGTGGTTCTGGAGCGAAAACCACGTTCTGTGCTTCCATACCAGCCAGCTGCTCGCGGGAGACTATCTGCCGGACGCCATCTTCAGCGCCTCCGGGCGCACGGGCAGAGAACAGACGGCACTCGCCACTGAGCGGCTGCAGCGCTGGTTCGACAGCGTCGAGGCGCATGGTCTCGCCGAATGGAATTCGGCCGCCTATTACCCGGTGGATTTCATCGGCCTTCTCGCCATCGAACATTGGGCCGAACCGGAACTTGCCGCCCGCGCCCGCCACCAGCTCGATCTCATTTTCGAAATGATCGCTCTGCACACGCTTGGTGGCGTTCCCTCCGGTTCCCAGGGCAGAGCCTATGACAAGGAGCTGCGCGCCGGGCCGCTGACCGAACTTGCACCTTTTGCGCAAGTCGCCTTCGGTCAGGGCTGGCTCAACAATGGCGTCGCCTCGCTGCCGATGTTCTGCTGTGGAGATTACCTGCCGCCACCGCATCTTGCCGCCCTGTCGCAACTGACAGGCGGCCGCATGGTCGAGGCGCGTTATGCGCAGGGACTGGAGCCGGGCAAACTCGTGCTCTTCAAGAACGAAGCAGCCCAGCTTTCCACTGTGGTGGACCACAAGACAGGTCGCAAGGGCCACCAGCAGCACGTCATGGACATCAAGCTTGCCGGCCATCCGATGGCGCGGCTGTGGGTCAACCATCCCGGCGAAGATGATCCGTGGGGCACACAGCGCCCCTCTTATTGGGCCGGCAGCGGCATCCTGCCGCGCGTGGCGCAGCACCGGGATATCGCCATGATGATCTTCGATACGGATGATCACCGCAATGATTGGACCCATGCCTATCTCGGTCGCGACGGGCTGGACGAGGTGGAGACGAAGGGTAACTGGCTCATCACCCGCGCGGGCCGCGGCTTTGCAGCACTTTATGCGACCAATGGGCTTGAACCTGTAACAGCAGGCGCCACCGCCGACCGCGAGATCAGATCACCTGGCCGCCGCGCTGGCTGGATCGGCATTATCGGCTGCGGAGATACGAACGCATTCGCGCACTTCCGCGAAAGAATTCTCGCCACGCAGGTCATGTTCGACGCCGACAGGCGCCTGCTGTCTGTCACGCCACCCGGTGGCCCCGAACTCTCCCTCAACTGGGAGGGCAACTTCACCATCGGCGGGCAAGCCATGGCCTTCGACCACGAGCAGCCACAGCCACAGATCACCTTCGACAGTGCCAAAACCGCCGCAGGCAACGGCGTGGCACAGCCATTTTACTCCTAAGCGGAATGACCAGATGAACCAGCAAAGCATCGAGAAAGACACTCTCAGAACGACGATCGACAGCGTCGCCGCCGCCTTCAGCCGCCTCAAGGGCATACAGGAAGGCCTGGCAAGCGGCAGTTCCGACGGCAAGATCCAGTTCGATGAATGGGATTGGGAAGTGGGCGTTGGGCTTTACGGCTTCCTGCGCCGGGCGCTTGCCGCAAACGACCAGAAAGCTCTGGACGATCTCGTGACCTGGTACGGCTGGCAGATCGATCGTGGCCTGCCGCCACGCCAGATCAACAGTTCCGCGCCAATGCTGCCGCTCGTCATCCTCACCGAACATGTCGACCGGCCGGATTTCCGGGCGCTGGTGGAAGACTGGGCCGACTGGCTTGTGCACAAATTGCCGAAAACCGAAGATGGCGGCTTCCAGCACGTGGTCAAGGAGCGGCTTAACGAGGGTGAACTCTGGGACGACACGCTGTTCATGGCTTGTCTGTTCCTTGCCCGCGCCGGTGTGGTCTGCAAACGTCAGGACTGGATCGATGAGGCAGTCTACCAGTTCATGATCCATGCGCGTTACCTGTCAGACCCCGTGACCGGGCTGTGGTATCACGGCTGGACCTTCATCGGACGCCACAATTTTGCGCATGCCTTCTGGGCACGCGGCAATTCCTGGATCACCGTTGCAATCCCCGAACTCTTCGAACTGGTGCCGACGCTTGCCGAAAAGGACAAACGTTTCCTCGCCAATGTGCTTGCAAGCCAGGTGCGTTCGCTGCGCCAGTATCAGCGCGAGGATGGCATGTTCCACACGCTCCTCGACGATCCGACTTCGCCGGTCGAGACGTCGGCAACCGCTGGCATCGCCTATGGCATTCTGCGCGGCATCGAGGCAGGTATTCTCGGCGAAGAAAACCGCGCCCATGCCGAGCGGGCGCTGAAGGCGGTGCTGGGCAATATCGATGATGAAGGCGTCGTGCACGGTGTGTCGGACGGAACGCCCATGGGCCACGACCTCGATTTCTACCGCCGCATTCCCAATTTGCCGACACCCTATGGGCAGGCGCTGACGATGCTGCTCCTGATCGACGTCTTTCTGAAAAGGCCGCAGGCATCATGAGTGCTCACACCAATATCACCATAGCCGCCGAGGGACGTGACGCCACTGCCGATATCCAGCAGGCAATCGATAGAGCATCGGCTGCAGGCGGCGGCGTCGTGTCGCTCTTGGCCGGACGGCATGTCAGCGGCGGCCTCCATCTTAAAAGCGGCGTGGAACTTCACCTTGCACAAGACGCGGTGCTTGCGCCGATTTCCGACTACGACGCCTATGCCCATACGTCCGTTTCGGTCATCGCCGAGGATTCCGATCGCGGCATGATCGTCGCAAAGGGCGCGAGCAACATCGCTGTCACCGGCCCCGGCCGTATCGAGGCTGGCGGTGAGAACTTCATCATCGGTGACGACGAAGCCATGGGAACCTATGTGCCCGCGAAAAAGAGGCCGCGTGTCATGGTTCTGGAATCCTGCCGCGACGTTCGCCTTGAAAACCTCGTCGTCAGCGGTTCGCCAATGTGGACCCTGCACATGGTCGATTGCGAAGATCTGAGTTTCCGCAACATCCGTGTCGAAAACGATCGCCGCCTGCCCAACACCGACGGCATCGTGCTGGATGCCTGCCGGCGCGCACTGATCGAGGATTGCTCCATCTCCACCGCCGATGACGGTATCTGCCTGAAGACCAGCGCCGGACCGGATGGCAAGGCTGTTGGCGCCTGCGCCGATATCACGGTTCGCCGCTGCACTGTCTCAAGCATGAGCTGCGCCTTGAAGCTCGGCACGGAATCCTTCGGCGATTTCACCGATGTGGCGTTCGAGGACTGCAAAGTCATCGCATCCAATCGCGGCATCGGCCTTTTCTCCCGCGATGGCGGCGCCATGCGCAATATCCGCTTTTCGCGGATCGAGGCGGAGTGCCACGAAACGCCGGGCGGGTTCTGGGGATCGGGCGAAGCCGTGACTGTCACCGTGGTAGACCGCCGGCCGGAACGTCAGGCCGGTGAGGTTGAAAACCTTGTGGTGGAAGACCTGAGCGGTTCGATGGAAGGGGCGATAAACCTCGTCGCCACCTCGAGCGCCGGCATCCACAATGTCACGCTCGCGCGCATTTCACTGTCGCAACAGCCCGGCAAACTCGGCACCGGCCTGCAATATGATCTTCGCCCGACCAATGCGGACATTGCACCAAGCCCGGAAGCTGCCGGCCGCGCCAATGCCTGGACACGCAGCGCCGACGGCAGGATCGTCGGACTTGAAGATTACCCCGGCGGCATGCCTGCGGTCTATCTGTCCGGCGTTCACGGATTTTCTGCGCGCGACGTTGCCATTGGAAGAACGATGCCCTTACCCGAGGGCTGGAATGCAAAAGAGATCGTCGCAGAGACGACCTTGCCCGAAGGGAGCAGGTAATGGGAAGTCTAAAGCTGGAAAACCTCAACAAGGCATTCGGTGCCGTTCATGTCCTGCATGATATCGATCTTCAGATCGAGAACGGGGAATTCGTCGTTTTCGTCGGTCCTTCCGGCTGCGGAAAATCCACGCTGCTGCGCATCATCGCCGGCCTTGAGGATGTGACGTCAGGCACCATCGGCATTGGCGGACGCGACGTCAGCGCGCTCTCGCCGGCCGAGCGCAAGATCGCCATGGTCTTCCAGTCCTATGCGCTCTATCCACATATGAGTGTGCGCAAGAACCTCGCCTTCGGCCTTGAAAACCTGCGTTTCAAGCGGGCGGAAATCGAAAGCCGCATCAACGAGGCGGCACGCATGCTGGCCATCGAACCCTATCTCGACCGCAAGCCGAAACAGCTTTCCGGCGGCCAGCGCCAGCGCGTCGCCATCGGCCGCGCCATCGTGCGCGAGCCTGACATTTTCCTGTTTGACGAGCCGCTGTCGAACCTCGATGCGGCGCTGCGCGTGCAGACCCGCGCCGAAATCACAAGGCTGCATCGCGATATCAAGACGACGATGATCTATGTGACCCACGACCAGGTGGAAGCCATGACCATGGCCGACAAGATCGTGGTGCTGCGTGCAGGCCGCATCGAACAGGTGGGCAGCCCGCTCGAGCTTTTCGACAATCCGCGCAACCTCTTCGTCGCCGGCTTCCTCGGTTCACCGCGCATGAACATACTGAAGGGCACATTCGTCGCCGGCAGCGACGGCGGTTTCGCAATCGACACCGGATACGGCGTGTCCCTGCCCTGCCTCGTGGATCCCGCCGTGGCTACCCCCGGACAGGCAGTTCTGGCGGGCATCCGCCCCTCGCATTTTGTCATCACGCAGGAAAAGGGCCTGCCCTTCGAAGTGCAGTATCACGAGAGCCTCGGCACCGAGACCTATCTCTACGGCAATCTTCAGGGCCAGAAAGAGCAGATCATCGTGCACCAGGCTGGCCACTTCGCACCCGCTTCAGGCTCAATTCTGAACATCATGCCGGCGCGCGAAAGGGTGCATGTCTTCGACCCCGAAACCGAACTGGCGCTGCCGCGCCTCGACAGCCGCGGGAGAGACTAGCATGGCCAATCCGACGCTTGCGAGACTGTCCGACCGCGTGCTCGACGCCGTGATGGCAATCGCCGAAGTGCCGCTCAACCTCATAGAGCGGCTGATCGGCAAAAGACGCATGCCCTATATTTTCCTGATGCCTAACCTCGTTCTCTTCGGCATCTTCACCTTCCTGCCGATTGCCATTGCCGTCGGTTACGCCTTTACCGGCGGCACCGAGCTGCTGATCACAGACCGCCCCTTTGTCGGTCTGGAGAATTTCGGCAAGCTGCTCGATTGCCAGAGCTATATGGACCCCGGAAGCTGCCGGGAATCGCTGTTCTGGACAGCGATCTGGAACACGCTCTGGTTCGTCGGCTTCAACGTTGTCGCCACGCTGTTCGTCGCGCTGGTCACGGCCCTTATTCTTAACAGGGCGATTGCCGCGCGCGGCTTCTTCCGCGCCATGTTCTTTTATCCCGTGCTGCTGTCACCTGTCGTCATCGGCCTCATCTGGAAATGGTTTCTTGACCGCAACGGACTGCTGAACGCCTTCTTCCAGATGCTCGGCGTGCCGCCGGAAATCTTCCTGCTGGATGTCGGCTGGTCGCGCTTCTTCGTCGTGGTCGTATCCGTCTGGTTCCACATGGGCTTTTACACGCTCATCCTGCTGGCCGGGCTGCAGGCCATTCCCAAAGACCTTTATGAAGCAGCCGCAATCGACGCCGCTTCGCCCCGACGCACATTGCTGCGCATCACCCTGCCGCTGCTGGCTCCCAACCTTCTCGTCGTACTGATCCTTTTGATGATCCGCTCAGTGCAAATATTTGATGAAGCCTGGGTTTTGACCAATGGCGGCGGGCCGGGCACGGCCAACACGTTCGTGGTGCAATATATCTACCAGATGGCCTTTGGCAGCGATCTCAGGCTCTTCGGCCTCGCATCCGCCGCATCGGTTCTGATGGGCCTTGTTCTTCTCGCGCTGACGCTCGTGCAACTGCGCCTCGGCAAAAAGATGGAGTCCTGATCATGTCCGGCAATATAAACGCAGTCACTTTCCTGACGCGAACCCGCCGCCCCGGCAGGATCGGTCTCACCGATATTCTCTCCTGGGTGTGGCTCATCGGCGGCACGCTCGCGGTGCTCATACCCGTTGTCTGGGCCGCCATGTCCTCGCTGAAGCCGGAAGCCGAGATCACACGGTTTCCGCCGAGCCTTCTGCCGCGCGCCGCCGTGCAGGTGGAAGTTCCAGGTTATGACAGGCCGCTCAGCCTCTGGACCGTCACCATCGACGGCATGGAGCGGGAGATGGCCATGGTCCGGCGCGTTGGCATCAAGGCGCAGATGGTGGATCCGGCCAATCCCGGCCCGCCGGTCAGCGTCGACACACGCGAAATGTCGCCCGTCCAGAAACTGACGATCGCGACGCAGAATTTCACCGATCCCTTGACCCAGTTCAACTTCCTGACTTTCCTGAAAAACTCGGTCTTCGTCACTGTTGTCGCGACGGTTTTAACCTTGATCGTCAACGCCATGGCGGCGTTTGCTCTCTCGAAATACCGCTTCCGCGGCGAGAAGGCGATTTTCGTGCTGATCATCTCCACGCTGATGATCCCACTTACCGTCGTCATGGTGCCAGCCTATCTTGTTATCGTCGGTGTCGGCCTCGTCGACAATCTCTGGGGTGTCATCATTCCCACCGTCGCGACGCCAACCGGCGTGTTCCTGCTCAGGCAATACATGCTGACGATCCCCGACGAACTCATCGAAGCCGCGCGCGTCGATGCGGCCAGCGAGTTCCGCATCTTCTGGCGCATCATCCTGCCGCTGACGGCACCTGCACTAGCGGTTCTCGCAATCTTCTCGGTGCTGTGGCGCTGGAACGACTTCCTGTGGCCGTTGATCGTCCTCAGCAGCCGCGAGAACTTCACACTGCAGGTGGGCCTGAACGCCTTCCAGGGCGAGTTCTCGGTGCAATGGCACTATATTCTCGCCATGACCTTCCTCAGCCTGGCGCCGGTCACCGTCGTGTTCCTGTTCCTGCAACGCTATATCACGACAGGCATTGCTGGGACGGGCATGAAGTAAAAGCTCGGTATCACTTGGGGGGCGGTGCGATGCTGCCCCTCAGCACAAGTCGACAGCCAAGTTCCAGCCGGTGCGCAGGCCGGGTCGGGTCGGCGGCGACAAGCCGCTGCTCCAGCAGGGAAAGTGCCGCACCACCCAGCCTGTCGGCGGGCAATTGAACGGTGCTGAGCGGTGGCGCACTGAAGGCCGCCGGCATGATATCGTCAAAACCCAATACCGAAACATCATCGGGAACCCGGACACCGGCTTCCGTCAGTGCTTTCAGACAGCCGAGCGCCAGATTGTCGGCAGCGCAGAAAATCGCCGTTGCATTTCTGAGCGGGCGCTCCTCGGCCAGCAGGCGACGAATGGCGGTTTCGCCCCATTGGGGTTCATAACTCTCCACCTCAATGACCATATCCGCAGGCACCGGAAACCCCGCCGCAAGAAATGCGTCGCTATAGCCGTCGAAACGGCGGCGGATCGTCGTGCGCCCCTTCCAGGTAATGTGCAGAATATTGCGGTGCCCAAGGGAAAGCAGGTGCTCGATGCCGAGGCGGGCGCCGAAACGGTTCTCGGCCGTCACCGTATCTACGATCATGGCCGGGTCCTCGCCATTGATCAGCACCACCGGTTTGCCGAGCGCCGAAAGCGCCTGAACCAGTTGCGACCGGTCATCGTTCAACACCACGATGCCATCCACATTGTCGGCATCCGCCGCCTGCGCCACCGCGACAGGGTCAAGCCGGCTTGTGGCGCTGACGAAGGGCACGATGCGAATGCCGCGCCGTTCGCATTCGCGCCGGAAGCCGTTCAGCATCGTCCAGCTGACCATGTTGAGATCACTTTGCGGAGCCGCATCGTTGGTCATTGCCAGCAACACCACGCGCAGGGTCGCAATCGTCGCCTTCTGCCGGCGGTTTTCGAGATAACCGAGCGAACGGGCCGCTTCCAGCACCCGCTCGCGCACCAGCGTCGTCAAGGGGGCCGTGCCGTTAAGGGCGTGCGAAGCGGTGCTAAGCGAAACATTTGCCTGCTGCGCCACATCCTTAAGCGTCGTTTTCCTGTCTATTTTCATAAAAGGGAAATTCACCCACTCTTTTAAGGATGGGGCGGGCAAGAAACCGGCACAAAGCAGTTGATTTCAAGAATACCCGAGCCCGATTGCTGCTCTGTTTTGTCACGCAAAGATTACAGCATCATCCGTAAAAGCGGAATTGATTTCTCTGTGTTTTCTACCAATCAGCCTGTATTCGAACGCAAGCACCGCCTGCAGCAAACCGCAGGCGGTGAGGCGGTCATAGCGCCTGGGAGATATGGTCGATACTGTCTCTGACGGCAGCAGCCGGGTCTTTCAACTCATGCACCTCAGCCGCGAAAGGCTCGAAGCTGTAAGGCCCCTTGTAGCCAGCTGCCTCCAGCGTCCTGATCTGGGCAAGATTCTCCAGCCGGTCGTCGCTATCCACCAGAACGCGGTGGGCGTCCAGCATGTCGGCGACGGAGACAGCGGGGTCTGTCACGCCTGATATGTGGACGAGGCCGGTGCGTTCGGGGAAAAACACCGTCTCTCCTGCCAGATGATGATGGAAAGTGTCGTGCACCAGCCTGTAGACATCGCCCCCGCCTGCCGCGTCGATGGCCTTGACGGCCTCAGCCTTGGTGCGCAGCGACGAGACGGGGAAACCGAGTGGTTCGACAAGGCCGGTCAGCCCACGTTCCTCGAGGATGGGCTTCATGGCCTTGAGCGCGGCCACGAGATCGTCGAACGGTACCTGTCGGCCCTCGTTGAGCGGGCACATGACAAGCGCCTTCGCACCACTTGCGGCGGCGTAATCAGCCATCACGACTGCCCTTTTTGGCAGATCGCCCGACCAGACGTTGAATGGATAAAGCGCGTTGATGGAGATGATGGTCACGCCGGCCTTTTCGGCCGCGGCCTTCACGGCAGCCGGGTCCACCGTGCCGACGATGTCAGGCAGGTCGTTGCGGATTTCAACTTCGCTAAGGCCAAGATTGCGCGCTGTCGCGAAGAAGTCCTCGAGGGAGAGTTTTGGTGCGGTGATGTGGTTGATGGCAAAACGCATGAGATATCCTCACTTATAAAGGGCAGGACGCGCGGGAAGGTCGATGGCGACCGCAGCGCCACCGGTTTCCTGCGCGGCGACGCAGGCATCGGATGTGATGGCGGCCACGTAACCGTCCCAGGAATTAGGTCCGGCCGCGGTGCCCTTCGCCGCCGCATGGATGAAATCCTGCAGCTCGACATCATAGCTCGCGATAAAGCGATCCTTCCAGTCTGTCAGGATATCGTTCTGTAGCTTGGCGCCAAGGCGGGTCTGGACGGACATCGGTTCCGGTAGGCTGGCGATGCCATCCTCTCCCACCACCTGGCACTGAATATCATAGCCATAATGGCAATTGACGAAAATTTCGACGTCGATGAGCGTGCCCCTGGTGGTCTCCAGAATGACGATCTGCGGATCCTTCAGCTGTACATGGCTTCTGGCCGCCGAGCGGGGAAAGAGGACCCGCGCCGAAACATAGTCATCGTCGAGCAGCCAGCGCAGCACGTCGATCTCGTGGATCATCGTGTCGTGGATGGCCATAGCAGTCACATATTGCTCCGGAACCGCCGGATTGCGGTGGGCGGCGTGCACCATGATCGGCGCGCCGATCTTGGTGTCGACGGCCTGTTTCAACGCCACATAACCGGCGTCATAACGGCGCATGAAGCCCACCTGAACCAGCCGCTTGCCCTGCGCCACCTCGGCGTCAACGATGCGTTTTGCCCCTTCCGCCGTTGTCGACAGCGGCTTTTCGCAAAAGCAGGGCTTGCCGGCGGCAATGGCGGCCAGCACATATTGCTCATGCGTTGCACCCCAGGATGTCACCAGAACGGCGTCCACATCCGGCGATGCAATCAGTTCCTCGCCGGTGGCGAAAATGACGGCGTCCGGAGCAATGTCGTTCTTCACCGCCTCGGCGGATGCAGGGTTGACGTCACTCAGCGCCACGACCTTTGCGCCTCCGAGGACCTTGTTGATGCGGCGGGCATGGTCACGGCCAATCGCGCCGGTGCCGATGACACCAATTCTCACAGTCATGGGAAAAACCTCACTTGCGGTATTTTTCGATATAGTTGTTGATCTCGGCGCACATGAACCTGCCCGATTCATCGGCCCTGTCCTCCCACGCGAAAACACAGGAGGTCATGATGCCGTCGAAGCCGATTTCGGAAAGCGTGCCGAAGAAGTCGTCCCACGGCACCTCACCCTGGCCGATGTTCAAGTGCTGGTGCACGCGCGCCTGCGTGCCGGGCGGGTTGAGAATGTAGCGCAGCCCTGAACTGGCCTTGTGATTGAAGGTGTCACCGACATGCACGTGGGCGAGCACATCCTTCGCTTCGCGCAGCATCGCCTTGGTGTCGTCGCCGAAATAGAAGGTGTGCGGGGCGCAATAGAGAAACTTCACATTCTTCGAATTGACGGTGCGGATGATGTCGAGCGCCGGCTGAAGTGTCTCGCACCAGTCTTCCGGATGCGGCTCGACATGCAGATTGATGCCTTCGCGCTCGAAGATCGGCACAAGTTCTTCCATTGAACGCCACCAGGCATCCTCGCAGGCCTCGATCATCGAGCCGGTATGGCAGCAATAGCAGGAACCCTTGTCGGGATGCGGTCCACGGCCAAATTCGGAGTTCATCGTGTCGACCTCCAGTTCGACGGCGATCTCGATGGCGCGCTTCCAGTGCTTCACTGCCGCCTGCCGCTCGGTCTCGTCATTGGAGGCCCAGCGATACATCGGCAGCAGCGAGGCAATCTTGACGTTTTCGGCCGCCAGCGCCTTCTTGAACGAGCGGATCCTTTCGGGAAACACGCGTGGCGCCTTGAACCATTCGAGGAAATCGGCGCGCGGGCTGAGCTCGATCCAGTCGTAGCCGAGCTCCCTAACTTTGGCAGGAAGGGCTTCGAGGCTGAGATGGCGGTGCATGAACGGGTCGATGGCGATGCGCATTTACGCTTCCTTGTCGTCGGTATCTGTTGAGGTCGTTGCGGACAGGTTAGGCCGCGATCCGGGAGAAGAGACCGCGGCCTTGGGCCTGCTTTTCCATGAGCGGCCCCTGGTTTATTCCTGGCATTCCCAGTGAATGCCGGCCTCAGTTCTTCGCCTGATAATCCTTGAGGTTGGCGGGCGTGACGAGTTCGAAGGGCACGAAGACCTTCTTGTCGATCGTCTCGCCCTTGGCGAGTTTCAGCGCGGCATCCACCGCGCCCTTGCCCTGGCCGGCGGCATTCTGGAAAACACTGACATCCAGTTCGCCCGCCGCCATCGCGGCAAGTGCATCCTGGGTCGCGTCGATACCCGCGATGATGACGCCATCCATCGGCCGGCCGGTCGCCTTCAACGACTGGATCGCGCCGATCGCCATCTCGTCATTGTTGGAAATCACCGCATCGAACTCAACGCCAGCCGAGAGCCAGTTGGTCATCAGGTCCGACCCCTGCGTGCGCGACCAGTTGGCGGATTGCTCCTCAACGAGCTTGATGAAGCTGCAATCCGGAGTGGCGACGACCTCCTTGATGTCCTCAGTCCGCATGCGAGCCGCCTGGTTGGAGAGCTCGCCCATCATCACCACGGCCTTGGCTTCCGTCTTGCCGGCAGCCTTCAGAAGCCGGCAGACTTCCTGCGTCTGCAACGTTCCCGACTGTTTTTCATCGGAAGCGACGAAGGCCTGCTTGTCCGGCAGGTTGTCGAGATTGACCGGCTGGCGGTTGACGTAGACAAGCGGAATGCCGGCTGCGGCAGCCGCCTGCGAAAGCGCCACCGTCGCATCCGTATCGACGGGATTGACGATGATGGCGTCGACGCCGGCGGCGACAAAGTTCTGCACCTGGCTCAATTGTTTGCCGACATCGTTCTGGGCGTCCTCGATCTGCAGCGAGACACCCTTCATGCCCTTCGAATAGTCGATCATGCCGTTGCGCAGCACGGTCAGGAAATTATCGTCGAACAGGGCCATCGAAACGCCGATGGTCTGAGCCGAAGCCGTGGTCGCCAGCATGGTGGCCAGAGCCGCAATCGCAAAATGTCTTTTCATGTCATCCTCCTCCGAAACTCTTGAAAAGAAACCGGTCGCACAGCCGCAAGTGCATCGCGCCACAGCCGATCGCCGGCAAAAGGATACCCGTCGCCGAAGATGGAAATCTGCGGCGTTTGGCAACCTTGAAACATCGTTATTGTCGTGGATCAGCCTCCTGCCCGCTCCACATGCCGGCAACATGATCCTAGTCCGGGGCCGGCGTCAACGCGTCTTCGGCGGGCAAAACCATCATGGCTGATAGAAATAGACGTGGCATTTATGATAGAATCTATCAAACCATCAAAGGCTCTCAGGAACCCATAGATGAGCGGGCACAAATCTTTGTCCCGGCGTTTCCGCCATGCCGTGTTCGATGGTGTGAACCATCGTGGCAACGAGGTCCGTGCATAGTTCGCGAAGCGGTGTCTGGAACACGCCGGTAATACGCCGCTCAAGCAGCGCCTGACGGGATTCCGGCGTCAACTCGTTGACGAGGCAGACGATGGTTTCCTGGCGGTTCTCCTGCTGCAAGGCCTCGATCACACCTTCCATGCCGCCGCCGATGCAATAGATGCCGACGAGATCTTGGTGTTTGGCGATGGTGTCCATGACAAGCTCGTAGGTCAGCCGCCGCGTTTCCAACGTGATCAGCGCGTCCATCACCTCGAATTCCGGCGCATATTCCCTGATATAGCTCCGAAAGCCGGTCTCCCGCAGTGAATGGCCGTGAAAACGGTGGCCACCGAGCAATAGCAGCACCTTGCCCTTGCTGCGCGCCAGCCGCGAGATCATCCACGCCGCCGTGCGCCCGACCTTCATGTTATTCGCGCCAAGATAGGCCTCCCGCACACCCTGCGCGAAATCGGAAAGCAGCGAAAAGGTGGGAATACCCTTCGCCTTCAGCGCCTCAACGGCCGCCGTAACGTCATGATGGTCAGGCCCGGTGGCTGCAACGGCCTGCACCCGACCTTTCATGGCCGTCAGAAGGCCCGCAAGCTCGCTCGGCTCTCCCGACTGCGCAAATTCGATGCGCAGGTTCAGATGGCGATCCCTCACGTTGCGCGCCGCAAGCTCCAGCTCATCGGCAAATGTCTGGTAAAAGGAGTGCCGTTCTTTCCGCAGAATGATTCCGAGATTATAGGACGGCAGATCGGCCAGCATGCGCTGGCGGATGATGTTGGTGGCATGAAAACCGATCTTTTCCGCCGCCTCGAACACCCGCCGCGAGGTTTCCTCCCGCACCGGCAGGCGACCATTCAATACCCTGTCGACAGTCGCAACGCTGACGCCGGCGGCGTTTGCAACATCTGTGATTGTCGGACGCTTCATGAAGACACCCCTTACACGGAAAGAATCCTGTCATACCCCGCAAAACATGTCACGGATCATGATAGAATCCAACGCATACCGAGATTTCGGCGAGGGGTGCCATAACGCGCGGCATAAATATTGATGGCTGGGGTGTCCGGTGCGAGGCCTGCTTTTCCACTTCCCTCATCTCTGCGCTTGTCACAGAGATCCAGCCAGCCCAAGTCCTTGGGCCGAAAAGACTCCCTCCGCCGCGCAGACCCTCGTCGGCTGGATTCCTGTGACAAGCACAGGAATGAGGGGAGTTGGAATGCACCAACGCGAGAAAATCATGCGTGGAGTTCCTGAGCACCTGCCGACATAGGTGAAGACACGGCGGCAGCGGCATCCGGACCGTTCAACAGAACCGAATGCCGCGGTCCCGTCAGACCCGCTCGAGCGCCACGGCAATGCCCTGCCCGACGCCGATGCACATGGTCGAAAGCGCATAACGCTTGCCGGTCAGAGAAAGCTCGAGTGCTGCGGTGCCGGCAATGCGCGCACCGGACATCCCAAGCGGATGCCCAAGCGCAATCGCCCCGCCATTTGCATTCACCCGCGCATCGTCATCGGCAATGCCGAGCTGGCGAAGCGTTGCGAGACCCTGGCTGGCGAAGGCTTCGTTCAGCTCGATCACGTCAAGCTCTTCGTGTTTCAGGCCGAGACGCGCCAGAAGCTTGGCTGAGGCAGGCGCGGGGCCAATGCCCATGACGCGCGGCGGAACGCCGGCAGTTGCTCCGGCGAGAATGCGGGCAATCGGCGTCAGGCCGTATTTCTTTGCGGCTTCAGCCGAAGCGATGATGAGAGCCGCCGCACCGTCATTGACGCCGGATGCATTGCCCGCCGTCACTGTCGCACCGTCGCGCTTGTTGACAGGCTTCAGCTTTGCAAGGGCTTCAAGGCTCGTCGCGCGCGGATGTTCGTCTTTAGACACTACCAGCGGATCGCCCTTGCGCTGCGGGATCGTGACCGAGACGATTTCCTTGTCGAGGCGGCCATTGGCCTGCGCGTCGGCTGCCTTTTGCTGGCTGCGAACGGCAAAGGCGTCCTGATCTTCGCGGGAGACCTGATAATCGACGGCGACGTTATCACCGGTCTCCGGCATGGAATCGACGCCATATTGCGCCTTCATCAGCGGGTTGACGAAACGCCAGCCGATGGTCGTGTCGTAGATTTCGGCGTTGCGTGAAAAGGCACTTTCGGCCTTGGGCAGCACGAAGGGCGCGCGGCTCATGCTTTCCACGCCGCCTGCAATCATCAATTCCGCCTCGCCGGATTTGACGGCGCGGGCAGCGGCGATGACAGCGTCCATGCCCGAACCGCACAACCGGTTGATCGTGGTTCCGGTCACCGAAACTGGCAGGCCGGCCAGCAGCAGCGACATGCGGGCAACATTGCGGTTATCTTCGCCCGCCTGGTTGGCGCAGCCGAAGATCACGTCCTCGACGGCTTCCCAATCCACGGACGGGTTACGCTCGACAAGCGCCCGCAAGGGCACAGCACCGAGATCGTCAGCCCGCACTGAAGACAATGCACCGCCGAAACGGCCGATCGGTGTGCGGATATAGTCGCAGATGAATGCATCGGTCATCGGTTGTTCCTCAAAGTTCCGGGGCGACAAGATCGGCGACTTCGCCATCGACATGGAGAGGCGCGCCGGTCATGGCCTGCAATTCATCGAAGCTCATCGCCGCCAGCTTTTCGCGCAAAACGAAACGGCCATCCACGACGTCAATCACCGCATGGCTGGTGTAGATGCGGGTGATGCAGCCGACGCCGGTCAGCGGAAAGGCGCATTTTTCGACAAGCTTCGGCTCGCCGTTCTTCGTCACATGTTCGGTGATGACGAAAACCTGCTTGGCGCCATGCACCAGATCCATGGCGCCGCCAACGGCGGGCACGCCCTTGGAGCCAACGCGCCAATTGGCGAGATCACCATTCTGCGCCACCTGATAGGCGCCGAGGATCGCCACATCCAGATGCCCGCCGCGCACCATGGCGAAGCTGTCGGCGTGGTGGAAGAAGGAGGCACCCGGCTTCAGCGTCACGGCCTTCTTGCCGGCATTGATGAGGTTCCAGTCCTCTTCACCTTCCGGCGGCGCTTCGCCGAAATTCAGGATGCCGTTTTCGGTGTGGAAGATAGCCTGACGGCCGGGCGGCTGGTAACGGGCGACCATTTCGGGAAAACCGATACCGAGATTGACGTAAGCGCCATCCTCGATGTCCTGCGCCGCGCGCCAGGCGATCTGGGCGTTGGAAAGCTTGATATCGTCGCGAGTGTTGATTGGCTGGGTCATGCGTAGGCTACTCCCGCGCGAATGAGGACTTCTTCCTGTTGCGGATCGGCGATCTCCACGACGCCGTTGACGAAAATGCCTGGCGTGACGACATGCTCGGGGTCGATCTCGCCGGCAGCGACGATCTTGGAGACCTGGGCGATGGTGGTGGCTGCCGCCATGCACATCAGCGGGTTAAAATTGCGCCCCGCCTTGTTGTAGGTGAGATTGCCGTAGGTATCGCCAAGCTCAGCCTTGACGATGGCGAAATCCGCCTTCAGCCAACGTTCCTGAACATACGACCGGCCGTCGAATTCGGCGATCGGCTTGCCATTGGCAAGCTCCGTGCCGAAGGCAGTCGGGGTGTAGAATGCCGGAATGCCGGCGCCACCGGCACGGATACGCTCGGCAAGCGTGCCCTGCGGCACAAGTTCCAGCTCGATTTCGCCGGCCAGATATCTGTCGGTGAAAGCGCGCGGATCGGAAGAGCGCGGAAACGAGCAGATCATCTTCTTGACCATGCCCGCATCGATCATTGCGGCAATGCCGATACGGCCATTGCCGGCGTTGTTGTTGATGACCGTCAGGTTTTTCGGTCCCTTGTCGATCAGGGCGTGGATCAGCTCGATGGGCGCGCCGGAGCCGCCAAAACCGCCGATCATCACCGTCGCGCCGTCGCCGATACCGGAAATGGCATCAGTCGCGCTCTTGATTGTCTTGTCCATATCAATCCTCCATCCAGCCCAGCAATGGGAACTCGCAAGGCTGCTTTGGCGCAGAGCTAAATCCGAATCCGCCTCGACGGCAACAATTTTGTGCGTTATATGATTTTTGTTCGTATATCGCACAAATGGAGCGTGACATGGCCGTCAATGAAAGAGACATGATGGGCGGTCTCGCCAAGGGGCTGAAGGTGATCGAGGCGTTCAGCGCCGAGCGCCCGCGCCTGTCCATATCAGATGCCGCTGACATCGCAGGCCTTGACCGCGCCACCACGCGGCGCTGTCTGCTGACACTGTCGGAAATGGGTTACGCCGCCTATGACGGCAAGTTCTTCACTGTGACGCCCAAGGTGCTGCGGCTTGGCACCGGCTGTCTTGCCACCATGCCGCTGCCGCGCATCGTCCAGCCCCTTCTCGACCGTCTTTCGGAAGAGATCGGCCACAGCACATCAGTCTCCATTCTGGACGATACCGAAATCGTGTATGTGGCGCGCGCCGCCCAGCAGCGGGTCATGTCCATCGCCCTCATGCCTGGCTCGCGCCTGCCCGCCTATTGCACGTCCATGGGCCGCGTTCTCCTCTCAGCCCTTACACCGGAACGGCAGCGCGAGGTCCTGGAACACTCGCGGCTGGTGGCACGGACGGAAAAGACGATGACCGGTATCGACGCCCTGCTCGACGAACTCGAGGCGACCCGCAATCGCGGTTATGCCCTGATCGATCAGGAGGTGGAGATCGGCCTTCGCTCCATTGCCGTGCCGGTGAAAACCGTGCGTGGGCAGACGGTCGCAGCACTCAATGTCGGGCTTGCCGCCTCGGTAGCGTCGATGGACGATCTGGTGGAGCGTTATCTGCCGGCACTGCTTTCCGTTCAGCGTGAACTGGGAAGAATGCTTGCCTGAGCTGAGGCCGAAGCCGCGCCGTCATCTCCCATTTTCCGCCGTTCAGCCAATCGCCATGCCCGCGGTGTCATGCCTGTTTCCCGCTTGAAGAAGCGGTTGAAATAGGCCGGGTCGGCAAAACCGAGATCTTCCGCAATCATCTGAACGGTCGATACGGTGAAGATCAGTTCCTGCTGGGCGATCTCGATCTGTCGCCTGGCAACAAGCCGTTGCAGGCTGAGGCCGGAAACGGAACGGACGAGACGGTTGAGATGGGTCTCGGAAAGGCCGAGCTTCTGCGCATAAAACGCCGCTTTGCGCGGCTCGCGAATATGTCGGGCGATCAGTGACAGCAGGAGTTCGAAGCGCTGTTCCGCAGGACCTTCCCCGGTTCTTTCCACTAGAGGCCGCGCCGCTCGTGCAAGAAGTGCAGCCACGGTGGCAAGCTGACCTTCGATCATGGCCTCCCGGCCTATCTCGTGGCTTTCGTACTCCGCGGAGATATTTTCGAAATCCCTGCGCAATCGCTCGCCCTCGGAGAAATCCTGCAACGGCAACAACACGGGCTGCTGGAAATTCCGCAGCAGCAGCGCCTGCACGGATGCGGCAAGCGCGCCCGGCAGCACGGTGACGATCACCCCGCCAATATCGCGCGAAAAACGAAAGCCGTGCTCGAAACCCGGCGGCACGACAATGGCGACCGGTGGGCGGATAGCCTCGGTGCGGCCATCCAGCAATGCATCGCCCTCGCCGCCCCAAATGTACAAGATTTGCAGGAACGCGGCATGCCGGTGCAGGCCGATTTCAAAGCGATGCAGGCTGCTTCTGGAAAAAAGCGTCTCGCAATGAAAGCGGAAAGCGGTTCCTTGCGCAGTCTCCTCGCCATATAGGCCTTCATTCGCCGCAACCCGCATGTCACCCCCGGCTCCGCTCATCATGGTCGAATTGTGCAATTTACGCATCAGAAAGTCCATTGAGCTTGTCGCGCGCTTTGGTCAATTTCCTGACAGGAGACAATTCCGGGAGGAAACTAATGCGCACCAAGGTCGTCATCATCGGCTCCGGTCCTTCGGGTCTGCTGCTTGGTCAGCTGCTTGCCAATGAAGGCATCGATACCGTCATTCTCGACCGGGCCGGCAAGGACTACATCCTCGGTCGGGTCCGCGCCGGGGTGCTGGAAGAAGGTACAGTGCACCTTCTGGAAAAGGTTGGCGCCGACAAACGCCTGCACAAGGAAGGTCTGCCACATGACGGTTTCTCGCTGGCCTTTGACGGGCGCGATCACCGTATCGACCTCTTCGATCTGACCGGCGGCAAACGGGTAACGGTCTACGGTCAGACGGAGGTGACGCACGACCTGATGGATGCCCGCGAAAAAGCGGGGCTTACCACAATCTATGAAGCCTCGAACGTGGAGCCGCATGATTTCGACGGCACCAGCCCCTATGTCACCTATGAAAAAGACGGCGTAAGCCATCGGATAGATTGTGATTTTATTGCCGGATGCGATGGGTTTCACGGCGTCAGCCGCAAATCCGTGCCTGAGCGCTCGATCAAGGAATTCGAAAAGATATATCCTTTCGGCTGGCTCGGTATTCTGGCCGAAGTGCCACCCGTCAGCCACGAACTCATCTATGCCAACCATCCCAGTGGTTTTGCGCTCTGTTCCATGCGCTCGCACACGCGCAGCCGCTATTACCTGCAATGTTCGCTGGAAGACCGGCCGGAGGACTGGAGCGATGAGCGCTTCTGGGATGAAATCCGCCGCCGCCTGCCGGAAAACCACGCCGATGCCCTGGTGACTGGGCCGTCATTTGAAAAATCCATTGCACCGCTTCGGTCCTTCGTGTGCGAACCGATGCGCTTCGGGCGGTTGTTTCTGGCGGGCGACGCCGCCCACATCGTGCCGCCGACCGGCGCCAAGGGCCTCAACCTTGCTGCCAGCGACGTGCATTATCTCAGCGAGGCGCTCATCGAATTTTATCGTGAAGGGTCGGAAGCGGGCATCGATTCCTATTCGCAGAAAGCGCTATCTCGCGTCTGGAAGGCCGTGCGCTTTTCCTGGTGGATGACGACAATGATGCACCGCTTTCCCGATACCGGCGAATTTGGCCAGCGCATCCAGGAAGCGGAGCTGGATTACCTCGTGCATTCCCGCGCGGCCTCCACGGCGCTTGCGGAAAACTATGTCGGGCTTCCCTATTAGGAAACAGTTTCGGGCTTCGGGTCGAGCAGTTCGCGCGCAGCTTCGCGAATGGCCTGTATCAGCAGCGACAGCGGCAGTGAGGGCTGCGTATCGGCTCGCACCGTCAATCCGACCGGGCCGCTGGTATCGCCGGTATCGACCGGCAGGATCGCCAGAGTTCCATCTGCCACATCGCCTGCGACCACGCCTTCCGAAATGATCCAGACGGCATCACTGGTGCGCAGGAACGCGCGGCCAAACGCATCCGATACCGTTTCGATGCGGATCGGCAAGGCCGGCACCCCATTGGCGATCAGGAACTGCTCAACGATGGGACCGATTACCGACTGGCGGGTGGGGATCAATACCGGGAACTCGTGCAGGTGATCGAAAACCGAAATGCCCGGCGACAGCAGCGGATGGCCGGCGCGCACGACGAACCGCACCTTTTCGGAATAGAGATGCTCGAAGGAAAAGCCCGCCATTTTTTCCGGCGCAGCCAGGCGCCCGACGACGAGATCCAGATCGCCGACGCGCAACTGCTCCAGAAGAACGGCATTGTCACCGGTGACGATCTTGACCGGGCTGCCGGTTTTTTCCGAAAGAAATCCCGCCATGGCTTTCGGCATGATCCTCACCGATACGGTCGGCAAGGCACCGACGCGAACCGGCGGGCCGGCACGCGCCGCCTCCTGCGAGACGGAATCGACCGCATGGCGAAGTGCCGTCATCGTTGCCCCGGCATGGCGCAGGAACACCTCGCCATAGCGGCTGATGCGGATGCCGCGCCCCTCGCGGTCGAACAGCGAGACGCCCAGAATCTCCTCGAGTTCGCGGATGGTTTTCGTTACCGCCGGCTGGCTGACATGCAGGATTTCTGCCGCACGAATGACGCTTTTCTGGCGCGCCACCTCCACGAATGTCTGAAGATGCCGGAACTTTATACGCTGCTCGACCATCTAACATATAATCCATTGGTTATACTTTTCACCGATAATGTCATTTTACTTAACCGGAACGTGCTTGCAATATCGTCAACAGGAGGACGTACCTCATGCATTTTCTGCGCTGTGGCGAAAACGCGATCCATTATCGTGCGCACGAACTGGAAAGCGGCAAGCCGGTCATCGCCTTTATCAATTCGCTTGGCACCGATTTCCGTATCTGGGATGCGGTGATTGCGGAACTTGGCGACAACTATGCTTTCGTCCTGCACGACAAACGTGGCCATGGCCTGTCCGATATCGGCCGCCCTGCCTATTCGATAGACGATCACGCGGACGACCTGATTGCCATCCTCGATCATCTTTCCGTCGACAATGCGGTCATCTGGGGTCTGTCAGTCGGTGGACTGGTTGCACAGGGACTTTATGCCCGGCGTCCCGATCTCGTGCGTGCCCTTGTGCTCAGCAATACCGCCCACAGGATCGGCACCACCGAGATGTGGAACGCGCGCATCGACAAGATCGCCGCAGACGGCCTTGCCTCGCTGATCGATCCGGTGATGGAGCGCTGGTTCACACCAGCCTTTCGCCAGCCGGACAACGTGGTTTATGCGGGCGCGCGCAACATGCTTTCCCAACAGCCGGAGGCCGGTTACAGCGGCACCTGCGCCGCCATACGCGATGCCGATTTCACGCACGAAGCGGGTCGCATCGCTGTTCCGACGCTCTGCGTGGCGGGCGATGAAGACGGGTCGACACCGCCAGCACTGGTGCAATCGCTGGCGGACCTCATTCCCGCAAGCCGTCTCGCCACCATTGCACGCTGCGGCCACATTCCATGCCTTGAACAGCCGCTCGCCTATGCGCAGGCGGTCGGTGATTTTCTGAAGACCTTGCCGGAGCACTGACAGATGGCGGACAATATCGACAAGAACGAGAGATTTGAGCAGGGCATGAAAACGCGCCGCGCCGTGCTCGGTGACGCGCATGTCGACCGCGCGCAGACGGTGACGACGGGGTTCGATCAGCCGTTTCAGCAGCTCATCACCGAAGCGGCCTGGGGCACGGTGTGGTCCGGTAACCACTGGACGAAGCGCGAGCGCTCGATGGTCACCATCGCCTTGCTTGCCGCACTCGGTCAGGACGAGGAGCTTGCCATGCATGTGCGCGCCACCGCCAATACCGGCGCCACCGAAGCGGATATTCGCGAAGCGCTGCTGCATGTCGCAATCTATGCCGGCGTGCCCGCCGCCAACCACGCTTTCAAGACCGCCAAGCTTGCTCTGGCCGGCATGAAAGCCGATAGTTCCCGCGACGAGGAGGAGACGAAATGAGTAATACAAAGCCCGAAACCGGGCCGTTCTTCGCACGCGACCGCGATATTCATCCGCTGGCCTATGCTCCCTGGTACAAGACCTCTATCCTGCGTTCTCCGCAGCGCGCCCTGATTTCGCTGGAAGGCACCAAAAGCGAGATCACCGGGCCGGTTTTCGGCCACAGCCTGCTGAACGAGCTGGATAACGACCTGATCCTCAATTATGCCCGCCCTGGCGAAATGCCGATTGGCCCGCGCATTCTGGTCCACGGCCGGGTGCTGGACGAGCGCGGCCGCGGCGTGGACGGTGCGCTCGTGGAATTCTGGCAGGCCAATGCCGGCGGGCGGTATCGCCACAAGAAGGAAACCTATCTCGCCGCCATCGATCCGAATTTTGGCGGCGTCGGCCGCACGATCACGGATGAGAACGGTTATTACTGGTTCAAGACCATCCAGCCGGGCGCTTACCCCTGGCCGAACGGCGTCAACGACTGGCGGCCTGCCCATATCCACTTCTCGGTCTTCGGCCACGGTTTTGCCCAGCGGCTGATAACCCAGATGTATTTCGAAGGCGATCCGCTGATCTGGAAATGTCCGATCGTCAAAACCATCCCGGACGAGGATGCGATCAAGCGGCTGATCGCGCCGCTGGATATGAATTCAAACATTCCCATGGACATGCTGGCATACAAGTTCGACATCGTGCTTCGCGGCCGCCGCTCCACGTTTTTCGAAAATCGCAAGGAAGGCAACTGATCATGGTCCAGCCGCTCAGTTATCTCAAGGAATCAGCGTCGCAGACGGCAGGTCCATATGTCCATATCGGCTGCACCCCCAATTTCGTTGGCATCGAGGGCGTGTTCGAAAAGGACCTGGGCTCCGGCGCGCTCTATAACGACAAGGCTCGCGGCGAACGCGTAAGCGTGCGTGGCACGGTCTACGACGGCGCTGGCATACCGCTGAAGGACGCCCTGATCGAAATCTGGCAGGCGGATACGGACGGTTATTACAACAGCCCCAGCGAAACACGCGGCAAGGCGGATCCGAATTTCACCGGCTGGGGCCGCTCGCCCGGCGACATGGATACCGGCGAATTCATCTTCGACACCATCAAGCCCGGCAAGGTGCCCTTCCGCGACGGCCGGTGGATGGCGCCGCACATCACTTTCTGGATCGTGGCGCGCGGTATCAATATCGGCCTGCAAACCCGCATGTATTTTCCCGAAGAGCAGGAGGCCAATGCGGCCGATCCGGTCCTTGCCCGCGTCGAGCAGAAAAGCCGCATCGCCACCCTTGTCGCCAAAAAGGAGGAAGGAAACATCTATCGTTTCGATATCCGCCTTCAGGGCGAGGGCGAAACCGTGTTTTTCGATATCTGAGCGGAGCCGTAACCTGAGATGAGCCTTTCCCCCTTTGAACATCCGTTTCTCTCCGGCCTTTTTGGCGACAGCGAAATCGTTGAGCTGTTTTCGGCCAGAGCGGATATCGATGCCATGATCCGTTTCGAGACGGCGCTGGCGCAGGCGCAAGCCGGGGCGGGCGTCATTGAAGCGGATGCGGCGGATGCGATCGTCTCCCGCCTTTCCGATTTTGCCGCCGATACCACCGCGCTTCGCCATGGCGTCGCCAAGGACGGCGTTGTGGTGCCGGAACTTGTCCGGCAGATGCGGGCGGCGGTTGCCGGTACTGCGGCGGAAAAGCTGCATTTCGGCGCCACCAGCCAGGATGTCATCGATACCAGCCTGATGCTGCGGCTGAAGGCGGCAGCGGAAATCATCGCGGCACGGCTCGGCCGCCTCATCGATACGCTGGGTGATATTGCGGCCCGCGATGGCAGCAACCCGCTGACGGGATATACCCGCATGCAGGCCGCCATCGCCATCACGGTCGGCGACAGGGTGGCAAGCTGGATCGATCCGCTGGAACGGCATCTGGTTCGGATCGACACGTTTTTGCAGCACGGTTTTGCCGTCCAGTTCGGCGGCGCGGCCGGCACGCTGGAAAAGCTCGGCGACAATGCCGGCACTGTCCGCGCCGATCTCGCAAAGCGCCTCGGCCTTTCTGACAGGCCGCAGTGGCACAGCCAGCGCGACGGTATCGCCGAGCTTGCCAATCTGCTGTCGCTCGTCACCGGCACGCTTGGCAAGTTCGGGCAGGATATCGCGCTTCTGGCCGAAGTCGGCGCCGAAATTCGCATGAGCGGCGGGGGTGGTTCCTCGGCGATGCCGCACAAGCAGAACCCGGTCAATGCGGAAACGCTGGTGACGCTGGCACGCTTCAACGCCGTGCAGATTTCGGCGTTGCACCAGTCTCTCGTACACGAACAGGAACGTTCGGGCGCGGGCTGGATGCTCGAATGGCTGTCGCTGCCGCAAATGGTGACGGCAACGGGGTCCTCACTCCTGATCGCCGAGCGCCTCGCGAGGCAGATCGACCGGCTGGGAGCAAGCGAAGAATAAAGAGGGAATGACAGATTTTCGCGAGGACTGAGCGGCCTTCGGGCGCTTTTGCCAGCGAGATGGGAATGGCGCGGGCGCGCGATGAAAACGCTTGCGACCAATCACATTAGTCGTTGATAAAAAACGACTTTCTTGAACAAGATGAATGAAGAAAAAGTGATCTTTAAGCTGTTTCTAACCGGAGTTGGCGCTTGACATAAAATTGAACTAACTGGTACAAACATTCAGGTTAACGCTATGCTGGCACAGAAGTGTGGAGCTTCCCCGGCACGGTAAAAACAAACGGAGGGCTTTGGAGCCACAGGGTTTCCAAAGCGATGCGAACAAGGCGAAACGTCTGTTCGGACCCGAACGGGTTGGGAGGAAATATGTCTTACAGTCTCGATTTTTCGGCGGTTATAGACCGTCTGCCCGAGCTGCTTCTGGCCTGTCTTGCAACGATCGGCCTTGCAATCGCCGGCATGTCGCTTGCCACCGTCATCGGGGTTCTCGGCGTCGTGGCCCGCCGCTCGCGCTTCAAGCTGCTGCGCGGTCTGGTCATCGGATTCGTGGAAGCCATTCGCAACACGCCGTTTCTGGTGCAGATATTCTTCATCTTCTTCGCCCTGCCGCAAATCGGCATCAAGCTTAACCCCACGGTCACGGCAATCATTGCGCTTGCGTTGAACGGCGGCGCTTATGCCATTGAAATCATTCGCGGCGGCGTCGATTCTATTCCCAAGGGTCAGGTTGAGGCGGGATTGGCGCTTGGCCTGCACCGGGCGCAGATCTTCCGGCACATCATTCTGAAGCCGGCGCTTCGCGCGGTCTATCCGTCACTCACCAGCCAGTTCATCATGCTGACGCTGACCACTTCGGTCTGTACCTCGATTGCGGCTTACGAGCTGACCTCGGTGGCCCAGCAGATCGAAGCGGACACCTTCCGCTCCTTTGAGGTCTATTTCTCGATCACGCTGCTTTATCTGGTAATTTCCTCGCTGATGATGGGGGTATTTTCCCTCATCTCCCGCACATCGTTCAGCTATCCGGTCAAGTGAGGAAAAGACAATGGCATCCATCGGTTCCAACGAATTGTTCTTCCTGCTGCAGGGCCTGAAATGGACCCTTGCGCTGACCCTGATCGGCTTCATCGGCGGCGGCATTTTCGGTCTTTGCGTCGCGCTTGGCCGCGTTGCCGAAACCCCGGCGATCCAGCGCGCCAGCACCGGATTCATCGCGATTTTCCAGGGCACACCGCTCCTGATGCAGCTTTTCGTCGTTTATTACGGCGTGGCGCTTGCGGGCCTGAATGTGGATGCCTGGATTGCGGTCGCCATCGCATTCACCCTGCATGCCAGCGCCTTTCTGGGTGAAATCTGGCGCGGTGGCATCCAGGCTGTGCCGAAGGGTCAGACCGAAGCCGCCAACGCGCTTGGCCTGCACTACGTGTCGCGAATGAAAGACGTGGTTCTGCCGCAGGCCTTCAAGATTTCGCTGCCCGCCACCATCGGTTTTCTGGTGCAGCTCATCAAGGGCACGTCGCTTGCCGCCATTGTCGGCTTTGTCGAACTGTCCCGCGCCGGCCAGATCGTCTCCAACCAGACGTTCCGTCCGCTGACGGTCTTTGCCATCGTCGGCATCATGTATTTCCTGATCTGCTGGCCGCTTTCCCTGTGGGGCGCCAGTGTAGAAAAGCGGATGCAAGCCGCTTCCCGCTAATACCCATCAACATGTCATCAAGCTTTGTAAGGAGGAGCAAAAGATGAAATCCAACGGTAAATTCTCACGTCGCACCCTGCTCGCGCTCGCCGCAGCGACGGTCGCCCTGCCCTTTATCGCACCGGTCGACGCCTTCGCCGGCACGGTGGATGAGGCCAAGGCCAAGGGCAAGGTAGTAATCGGCATTCAGGGCGACAATTCGCCATGGGGCTTCGTCAATTCGAGCGGCGTTCAGGACGGCCTCGATGCCGATATCGGCAAGGCGTTTGCCGAATATCTCGGCGTCAAGGTGGAATTCGTACCGCTTGCCGTGGCAAACCGCATTCCGGCCCTTCTGACGGGCAAGGTCGACCTGCTGTTCGCAACCATGGGCATGACCGCCGAGCGCGCCAAGACCATCCAGTATTCCAAGCCCTATGCCGGTAACGTGCTTTCCGTCTACGGCCCCAAGGACAAGAAGATCGGCAACTATGACGATCTGACCGGCGTCTCCGTCGGCGTTCCGAAGTCCAGCGCCATGGACACGGCGATCACGGCAGGTGCAGGCTCCAAGGCCAAGATCCTGCGCTTTGACGATGATGCCGCCAACATTCAGGCGCTGATTTCCGGCCAGGTCGAGGTTGTCGGTGGCAACCAGTTTTATGGCGACCGCCTCAATCAGGCTGCCAACGGCAAATACGAGCCGAAGTTCGACCTGACGACGCTTTACAACGGCGCCGGCACTCGTCCGGGTGAAAAGGACTGGAACGAGACCGTCAACGCCTTCCTCGACAAGATCAAGTCGGATGGCCAGCTTGCCAAGATCTACGACAAGTGGATGAAGCGCGAAGTTCCCGCTTTCCCGGAAAGCCTGCCGGATATTCCTTTCACCGTGAAGTGAAGACCGGAAGAGGCTGGATTGGGAGGAGTAACCAATGGGAATCTTTAACAAACAGACGCGTTGGCGAACAGCCATCGCCATCGGATTGGCAGCAGCTTTGCTGCCAATCCTGACACCCGCAGGCGCAGAAGCCAGAACACTTGAAGAAGCAAAGTCCAGCGGCAAGATCATCATCGGCATTCAGGGCGACAACGCGCCCTGGGGTTTCATAAACTCCTCTGGTGTTCAGGAAGGTTATGATGCGGATTTAGCCCGCGGGTTTGCGGACTATCTTGGACTGAAAGTGGAGTTCGTACCGCTTGCAGTCGCCAACCGCATCCCGTCGCTTCGCACCGGAAAGGTCGATGCCCTGTTCGCGTCGATGGGGATGACGCCGGAACGCGCGAAAAACGTACAATATGCGCAGCCTTACGCGCATAACGTCATGTCGGTCTATGCCACCAAGGACAAGAAGATCGCCAACTTCGACGATCTCACGGGAATGACCGTCGGCGCGCCGAAATCCAGTCCGATGGACACGGCTTTGACCGCAGGTGCCGGCACCAAGGCAAAAATTCTGCGTTTCGACGATGACGCCGCCACCATTCAGGCGATCCTGTCGGGCCAGATCGAGGCAATCGGCGGCAACCAGTTTTATGGTGACCGTCTCGCAGCGGCTGGCGGCAAGGATTACGAGGTAAAGTTCGACCTCGTGACCCTCTACAACAGCGCCGCCACGCGCCCCGGTGAAAAGGACTGGAACGAGGCACTCAACGCTTGGCTCGACAAAGCCAAGGCCAATGGCGAGCTCGCAAAAGTCTATGCCAAATGGATGAAGCGCCCGGTTCCGGACTTCCCGGCCTCGCTTCCTGACATTCCCTACACCGTTAACTAACGCTGCTTCCCAGCATGAAGGAAAGTTCCATGTCGCAATCCTCCGCCGCACAGGCTCCGCTGATCGCCCTTGAAGGGGTTGGAAAGTGGTATGGAGCCTTCCATGCGCTGAAAGGCGTCAACATGACGGTTCGCAAAGGCGAAAAAATCGTTCTTTGCGGCCCGTCGGGTTCAGGAAAATCCACCCTTATCCGCTGCATCAACCATCTGGAAGAAATCCAGGAGGGCAAGATCACGGTCGAAGGAACCACGCTTTCGGATTCGACCCGCGCCATCGATGCCGTTCGCCGTGAAGTGGGCATGGTGTTCCAGAGCTTCAATCTCTTCCCGCACAAGACCATCATGGAAAACTGCACCCTCGCGCCCATGCGGGTGAAGGGCCTGTCGAAAGCCGATGCGGAAGCGACCGCGCGCAAATATCTGGAGCGCGTGCGCATTCTCAATCAGGCCGATAAATATCCGGCGCAGCTTTCCGGCGGCCAGCAGCAACGCGCAGCGATTGCCCGTGCGCTCTGCATGGAGCCGAAAGCCATGCTGTTCGATGAGCCGACTTCGGCGCTTGATCCGGAAATGGTCAAGGAAGTGCTCGACACGATGATCGGTCTTGCCCGCGACGGCATGACGATGATCTGCGTGACCCATGAAATGGGCTTTGCCCGGCAGGTTGCCGACCGTGTGGTCTTCATGTCGGAAGGCGAAATCATCGAGGAAGGCCCGCCGGACGAGTTCTTCCGCGATCCCAAGCACCAGCGTACCCGCACATTCCTCGGCGAAATTCTCGCCCATCACTGAGGCTCACCCGGAGCCGACAGGCAGGCGGGGATGACCCCCGCCTCTCCCACCACGTTCGATGAGCGATGACCTGAACATGACAGACACCAAATCCTTCAAGGTCGGCCTGATTGGCGCCGACATCCAGCTTTCCAAATCTCCCGCGCTGCACATGCGCGAAGGGGCTGCCCACGGCCTCGATTATTCCTATGAGCTTGTCGATGTCGTGGCGCGCAAGCTGCCGGAAAGCGCGCTTCCCGATCTGCTCAATGAGCTGGAATCGCGCGGCTTTGCTGGCACCAACATTACCCATCCATTCAAGCAGGCGGTACTTCCGCACCTGCATGAATTGTCTGATGATGCCCGCATGCTCGGCGCGGTCAACACCGTCGTCTTCAAGGACGGACGTCGCATTGGGCACAATACGGACTGGTACGGATTTTACGAAAGCTTCATGCGCGGCCTGCCGGATGCGAAACGCGACCGGGCGCTGCTGGTCGGTGCTGGTGGTGCAGGCGTTGCGGTGGCCCATGCGGCGCTGAAACTCGGCATTACCCATCTCGATATCTGCGACCGCGATTTCAGCCGCGCAGATCATCTGGCTGCCGAACTCAACGCCCGTTTTGGCGAAGGCCACGCCTTTGCCGTGAAAGACCCGGCAGATTCCCTGCCCTTCGCGGATGGGTTGATCCACGCCACACCGATGGGCATGCCCGCCCATCCCGGCATGCCGGTCAAGGCCGACCTCCTTGAACAACGGCACTGGGTGGCCGATATCGTTTATATGCCGCTGGTGACCGAGCTTCTTGCGACGGCGGCCCAAAAAGGCTGTCGCACCCTGCCCGGCGGCGGCATGACGGTGTTTCAGGCTGTTGGCGCGTTTCGGCTGTTCTGCGGCCGTGAACCTGATGCCGAGCGCATGACGGCACATTTTACCGAAATTTGCACGAAAGAGGGTGTGGCGTGAGCCTTTTCACCATACTTAACGGACCGAACCTCAACCTGCTCGGCCAACGCCAGCCGGAAATCTACGGCTACGAAACGATGGCCGATGTGGAGGCCAATTGCCGCGCGATTGCCGAGGCGGCGGGCCACGAGATATTCTTTGCCCAGAGCAACCGGGAATACGAGCTGATCGACTGGATCCATGCGGCGCGCGGCACATCGGCAGGCATCGTCATCAATCCCGGTGCCTTTACCCATACCTCGGTGGCGATCCTCGATGCACTCAACACCTTCGAGGCACCAGTGATCGAGGTTCACATTTCCAACATCCACAAACGGGAGATCTTCCGCCACCATTCCTATATCTCGACGCGCGCCGAAGGCGTGATCGCCGGTCTCGGCATCGAAGGTTACGGGGTGGCGCTCAGCCACCTCATCGGCCGTCTTTCCCGATCTTCGTGATATGGTCCGGGCTCAGCACATATCGCAACACCATGTCGCTGACGTGATGCGACAATGTTTGCTGACCCTTCTCGGTAAACAGCCCGTCGCCGAAGATGAAAGAGAAGGTTGCGACGTTCGAGACGTTGAAAAAGGACAGCGCGCTGATCTGCCAGTGCAGTTCCAGCGCATTGATGCCGTTGCGGAAAATGCCGCTCCTCTGGCCGCGCAGCAGCACGCTTTCCAGGGCATCGATGGCCGGCCGGTTGAGCTGGCGGATCGTTCCGGACGATTGCATGTGCCGGCCGTGATGAATGTTCTCGATCATCACCATGCGGATGAAAGCCGGGTTGCGGCGATGGTGATCGAAGGTGAACCGACAGAGCTTTTCGAGCGCCGCAACCGGCTCCAGACCGTCCAGCTCGAGATCGCTCTCGCCGCCACGCACCTTGGCATAGGCTTCTTCAAGAACGCGCTGGTAAAGCCCTTCCTTGTCGGTAAAATAATAATAGATCATCCGCTTGGACGTGCGCGTGCGGGCGGCGATCTCGTCGATGCGCGCCCCCGACAGGCCGTTTTGCGAAAACTCCTCCATCGCAACGGAAAGAATGTCTCGGCGCACGCCTTCCGGATCGCGCTTCGCCTGCCGGGTTTCGCTGGTGCCATTCGAAGTTGCGCTTTTTGTCATGATCCATCCATCAGCAGGGTATACGGCTTGCCGCCGCACCCCTATTATTAACCAATTAGTACATAACGCTGAAAAGGAACGCAATATGGCGAGCTATGACACAGGCAAACAGGGCGTGCCAATGCGTACTTCCATCGCCACCGTCTCCATCAGCGGCGAATTCCCGGAGAAACTGGCGGCCATTGCGAAAGCCGGTTTCACCGGCGTGGAGATTTTCGAGAACGATTTCCTGACCTACGACGCCTCGCCGCGCGAGGTGAAGGCCCTTGCGGCGGATCATGGGCTGGATATCACGCTTTTCCAGCCGTTCCGCGATTTCGAAGGCATGCCGGAACCGCACCGCGCCCGCGCCTTTGAGCGCGCAGGGCGTAAATTCGACATCATGGGCGAACTCGGGACCGATCTGATGCTGATCTGCTCGAATGTCTCGCCGGTGTCGCTGGGTGGCATAGACCGCGCCGCCGCCGATTTCCATGAGCTTGGCGAGCTTGCGGCCAGGCATGGTGTTCGCGTGGGCTACGAGGCGCTGGCCTGGGGCCGGCACATCAGCGATCATCGCGATGCGTGGGAAGTGGTGCGCCGCGCCGATCACCCCAATGTCGGTATCATCCTCGACAGCTTCCACACGCTGTCGCGCAAGATCGATCCCAACTCCATACGCTCCATTCCCGGCGACAAGATCTTCATCGTGCAATTGGCCGACGCCCCGCTGATTGACATGGACCTCTTGTACTGGAGCCGCCATTTCCGCAACATGCCCGGCGAAGGCGATCTGCCGGTGGTGGATTTCATGCGCGCTGTCGCCGCAACCGGTTATAGCGGCCCGCTGTCGCTCGAAATCTTCAACGACCAGTTCCGCGGTGGCTCGGCGCGCCTTTTGGCTGAGGACGGCCATCGTTCGCTCATCAACCTCATGGATCAGGTGCGCCGTCTGGAGCCCGACATCCGCATCGAGGCGCCCGCCATGCCTGAGCGGGTGCAGACGGAAGGCGTGGAGTTTGTCGAGTTCACAACGGCACCGGAGGAAAAGGCCAATCTGGAAGCGCTGCTCGCCACACTCGGTTTTGATAAAACCGCGAGGCACCGCAATCGCGATGTCGATCTCTATACGCAGGGCGACATTCGCATCGTTATCAATACCGGCGGTACCGGTGAGAGTTTCGCCGGTGCATCCTACTCCATCCACGGCACCAATGCCTATGCATTCGGCCTGAAGGTCGATGATGCGCAGGCAGCGCTTGCGCGTGCGGCAGCGCTGGGCGCGCCGACATTCGCCGAACCGCGCAAATCCGGCGAAGTCGCGGTTCCAGCCATTCAGGGCGTGGGCAATGGCGTCATCTATTTCCTCGACGGGTCCACGGCGCTCGCCTCCATCTGGGACAATGAATTCGCACCGGTAGATGCGACGGCACCGGCAGGCAATACCGGACTGACCCGCATCGACCATCTTGCGCAAACAACGCATTACGATGAAATGCTGACCTGGCTTCTGTTTTACACATCGCTGTTTTCAACGCGCCGCACGCCGATGGTGGATGTGGTCGATCCCGGCGGTCTGGTACGCAGCCAGGCCATAGAAAGCGTGCCCTCCCCGCGTTTCCGCCTGACCATGAACGGCGCCGACAACCGAAAGACCTTCGCCGGCAAATTTCTGGCGGAAGGTTTCGGCACCAGCATCCAGCACATCGCCTTCGCCACGGACGATATCTTCGCCACCGCCAAGGCTCTGCATGCGCGCGGCTTTCACGCCCTGCCGATCTCGCGCAATTATTATGACGATCTGGAGGCCCGCTTCGGGCTGGAACCAGAATTCTCCGACGCACTCCGAGAAGCAAGCATCCTCTACGACCGGGACGACAACGGCGAATATTTCCAGATATACAGCCGCACCTTCGGCGAAGGGTTCTTCTTCGAAATCGTCGAAAGGCGCGGTGCCTACGGCGGATATGGCGCGATGAACGCCCCCTTCCGCATCGCTGCGCAGCGGCGTCTTGCGCCACCGATCGGCATGCCGAAGGAATAGGCGCAGACACCAGTCCACTGGTGCTTCAAAAATGCAAACAGGCCGCAGCCAGCAGGAATGCCGCTGCGGCCCCTGTCTTTATTTACGCCAGCGTCACTATCTCATAGTCCCGTGGAATGGCGGAGGTGGCAACAAACCACTTAGATGCGCGCGTGCGCTGCTGATGAAAATCGAAAGCAGCGCGGTCCACAAAAAGCTCTTCCACCCTCCAGATCAGGGGGTCTTCGGTCTGCGATACCTCAAAGGAAATACAGCCCGGCTCCGCTCTGGTCAGGCGAATGTGATCGGGTAGATGGCTTTCTACAAGTTGGACATCCTGCACCGATGCGCAACTTAGGAAGCCGGATAGCCTGACCGCACCCGTTCTATTCGTCATACCCGGTATCCTTTTTCAATGGTCTTCGTCCGGCCTGTATCACGGGCAGCGGCACCCGCAACCACTGAAATCGATACATCCTCAATACAGACTAAAAACATCCCTTAATCGGGGTCCGGCCCTTCGGCACACCCGCGCCCAAAATAAATGCACTTGCGTATTTGTAGAGCAGTATACAAAAATTGTTCAACACTCTGGACATGATTGTCCTGTTTTGTTAGCTTTTTTTGTAAAACAAGGGGTGGGGAATACAAGTTCATGTGCATCATCGATTCTGAGACTGGCAACAGGCATTTTACCGGCACCGGTGAGGTCGCCCGTAGCACTTCGACCAGGTCGCAATTTCCGTATCGACCGGCAGCAGCCAATCTACATCGCGCCTGAAACGCCATGCGCTTTCTTTTTGACACTCCCATCCTCCGGCACAGCGTTTCATCCCGCGCGCCTGCCCGACGCCCTTGCCCCCTCACTATTTCAGATGGCCGCGCCGGCATTGCCGCGCATGCCAAGCCGGAGACGCTGATATGACTGCCGCAAACCGCAACGCCCTCCTCTCGGTTGAAAACCTGAGCGTTGAGTTCGGCGACAGCCGCGTCGTGGACGATATTTCCTTTGCCGTGGAAGCCGGCAGGACAGTGGCGATCGTCGGAGAATCCGGATCGGGCAAATCGGTCACGTCGCTCTCGACCATGCGTCTTGCGGATATGATGGGCGCGACTTACCCCGCCGGTCGCATCATGTTCGAAGGCAAGGATCTGCTGAAGGCATCGCAGAAGGAAATGCGGTCGATCCGCGGCAAGGAGATCGCCATGATCTTCCAGGAGCCGATGACATCGCTGAACCCGGTCTTCACCATCGGTGACCAGATCTGCGAAGTGCTTGTCCTGCACGAGAAAATGGGCAAGGCGGCGGCCATGGCCGAGGCAAAAAAGTTGCTCGACATGGTGCGGTTGCCGGATGCGGCCGAGCTTCTGCACCGTTATCCGCATCAGCTTTCCGGCGGCATGCGCCAGCGCGTGATGATTGCCATGGCGCTTGCCTGTCGGCCGAAGCTGCTGATCGCCGACGAACCGACGACGGCACTTGATGTCACCATTCAGGCGCAGATCCTCAACATCATGCGCGACCTGCAAAAGAAGCTCGGCATGGGCATGGTCTTCATCACCCATGACATGGGCGTGGTGGCGGAAATGGCCGATGACGTCGTCGTCATGTGGAAGGGTAGGAAGGTTGAGGAAGGCCCGGTCAAGGACATCTTCGCCAATCCGCAGCATCCCTATACGCGGGCGCTGCTTTCCGCCGTTCCGCGCCTCGGCAGCATGACCGGCGAAGAGTTTCCCAAGCGCCTTCCGCTCACCGTCCTGCAGGATGGCCAGCCGGTCGTGGTGGGCGAGGAACGGGTGCAGAACACCGCAAAATACGACGAGAAGCCGCTGCTTTCGGTTCGCGACCTGTTCGTTCGCTTCGATATTCGCAAGAACCTGTTCGGCAAGGCGACGCACCGTTGCAGCGCCGTGCAGAAGGTCAGCTTCGACATCCACGCCGGGGAGACACTGGCGCTGGTCGGTGAATCCGGTTCGGGCAAATCCACCATCGGTCGCACAATCCAGCAGCTGCAATCGGCGGTATCAGGCGAAATATCCTTCAACGGCCGCGGCTATTCTGAGATGTCGGCGGCGGAACGTTTCCGCATGCGGCAGGAAGTGCAATATATCTTCCAGGACCCCTTCGCCTCGCTCGATCCGCGCAAGACGGTAGGCTTCTCGATCGCCGAACCGATCAATACCCACGGCCTGATCAACGATGCCAAGGCGGTGCGCCGCCGGGTGGATGAACTGCTGGAACGGGTGGGTCTGAGTTCGGAACATGCATCGCGGTATCCGCACGAGTTTTCGGGCGGCCAGCGGCAGCGTGTCTGCATTGCCCGCGCGCTCGCCTCCGATCCCAAGCTCATCATCGCCGACGAAGCGCTGTCGGCGCTCGATGTCTCCATCCAGGCGCAGATCATCAATCTGTTCATGGATTTGCAGGCGGAACGTGGTCTTGCTTACCTGTTCATAAGCCATGACATGGCGGTGGTGGAAAAGATGAGCCACCGCGTCGCCGTGCTTTATCTCGGCCAGATCATGGAAATGGGCAGCCGCCAGCAGGTCTTCGAAACGCCCACGCATGATTATACGCGCCGGCTGCTTTCCGCAGTGCCGGTTGCCGATCCCCTGATCGAGCGCCGCATCGCCATGATCGAGGGCGAAATTCCCAATCCCGTGCGCCGCGTCGGCGATGAGCCCGCCATTCTCGCCCATGAGGAAATCAATCCAGGCCACTTCATCGCGAAGAGTGCCTGAACAATAACCAAAACCGTAACCATCTGAAGAGGAACAGGTAGATGACAAAAATCAAAAAGGGGATGACGGCAACGTTCGTCGCGCTTGCGCTGGCCGGCACGGCCTTCACCGCAGCGCCGGCTTTCGCCGCTGGCAAGATGACCATTTCCAGCCCGCAGGACCCCGGCAGCTGGGATCCGATCGACACCTTCCTGGTGCAATGGGCAGCTGTCGCCACCAACATCTTTGATGGCCTGACCTATCGCGGTCCGGACCTGAAACTCGTGCCCGGCCTTGCCGAATCCTGGGAAGAGCTGGATGAAGGCAAGCGCATCCGCTTCAAGCTGCGCCAGAACGTCAAGTTCCATAATGGCGAGCCCTTCAACGCCGCCGCCGTCAAGTTCACCTTCGAGCGCCTTCTCGGCGAACAGGGTGCCAAGGGCCCGCAGCGCTCCAACTATGTCGCCATCGAAAGCGTCGACGTCATCGACGACTATACCGTCGACATGAAGCTGAAGGCGCCCGATCCGGTACTTCTGACCAAGCTTGCCGGTTATGGCGGCATGATCGTTCCGCCGAAATACATTCAGGAAAAGGGTGAAGACAACTTCAACCTCAACCCGGTCGGCACCGGCGCGTTCAAATTCGTCTCCTATGCGCCGAAGACCAACATCAAGCTGGAAGCCAACCCGGATTACTGGGGCGGCGCACCAAAGCTCTCCGAACTGGAATTCCGCTTCATCGCCGAGCCGGCGACCGCAGTTGCCGAATTGCAGGCCGGCCGCGTCGATCTCGTCATTCCTCCCACCATCCCGATTGGCATGATCCCGGTCATCGAAGGCGATTCCAAGCTGGAGATCGTCAGCGTTCCAGGCCCGACGGTGGATGCGCTGCGTTTCAACACTCGTGACGGCATCACCGCTGATCCCAAGGTGCGCAAGGCCATCATTATGGCCGTTGATCGCGGCACGATCGTCAAGTCGATCCTTGCCGGTCAGGCCTCGGAAATCGCCAGCTTCCAGAGCGCGCTGTCCTTCGGTTACGACGCCGATCTGAAGCCGCTGCCTTATGATCCGGAAGGCGCAAAGAAGCTGCTCGCGGAAGCCGGCGTCAAGCCGGGTGCGGCGCTGCAGATCGATATCAGAGGCAACGATGCGACGATGAACGAAGTCGCGCAGGTCATCTCCAGCTATCTGTCCATGGTCGGCATCACCGCCACCATCAAGCCCTATGAGACCAACGTGCTCCTGAACGACATCATCCCGCAGGGCAAGACCGGCGCGATGTTCCAGCAGAAATGGGGCGGCTGGACCTTCGATTACGACAACACGGCCTATTCCATGTACCACTCGGGTGAAAAGTGGAATCCTTACGACAAGGACGAGAAGCTGGACAAGCTGCTGGAATCGCAGCGCCCACTGACTGACCGAGCCGAGCGCGAAAAGATCCTCAAGCAAGTCGGCGCCTATGCCGCCGAGCGCGCGCTGGAAATTCCGCTTTACAACACCAATGCCATTTACGGCATCAACAAGCGGGTCAAGGGTTTCGTGGCACCGCCGGATAACCGCCTGAAGCTGACCGACGTCACCATCGAATAATCAGGCTTATCCTCCCTAAAAGCGCCTTGCCCGCCATCCCGCGGGCAAGGTCGGGTCTCTCTTCAAGGTAAAAAACGTGGCCGGTTTCCTCATCAAGCGATTGCTGCAGGCGATTTTCGTCGTCATCGCCATCACCCTTCTCGTTTCCTTCGCCATCCGCCTGACGGGCGATCCGGCTGTCACCATGTTCCAGGGCGGCGGCAGCATGACGGAAGACGATCTGGCGCGCATTCGTGCGACGCTTGGAACCGACCGGCCGTTCTTCGTGCAATATTTCAGCTTCCTGAAAGGCCTGGTTACGCTCGATTTCGGCCGCAGCTTCACTGGCAGCACGCCGGTATCACGGCTCATCGCCGATGCCCTGCCCGCCACGCTGCTTCTTGCCTTCATCTCCATGGCGGTGTCGATTGCGCTTTCCATTCCGCTCGGCATCAAGGCCGCGACCTCGCGCGGCAAGACGGCCGATCAGGTGATCCGTATCTTCTCGCTCGTCGGCCTGTCATTCCCCAATTTCTGGCTGGCCACCATGCTGGTGCTGCTTTTCTCCATCACGCTCGGCTGGCTGCCGCCAAGCGGCATGGGCGGCTTTGCAAGCTACATCATGCCATCGGTCACCATGGGCGTTATCCTGACGGCGACCAATGTGCGCCTGGTGCGCACGGCCATGCTCGATACGCTGCGCTCGCAATATGTCATGGTGGCGCGCGCCAAGGGCCTCAGCGAAAACAAGGTGCTTTACAAGCATGCGCTGCGTAACTGCGCCATTCCGCTGATTACCTATTTCGGCCTGCAATTCGGCGGACTTCTCGGCGGCATCGTCGTCATCGAGCGCGTCTTCAACTGGCCGGGTCTCGGCACGCTCGCCTTCGATGCGGTGGGCGCGCGCGACTATCCCGTGCTTCAGGCCGTCATCACCGTGCTGTCGCTGATGATCGTCGGCATCAACCTTCTGGTCGATATCGCCTACGGGCTGGTCGATCCGCGCATCCGCACGGAGTAATTGACGATGGCTGCCAAAACCTCGCGCCTGTCGCGCTTCAACAATCTCGAATTCATCCTCGGCGCCCTGCTTACCGTCGTCATCTGCCTTGCCGTTCTTCTTTCCGACGTGCTGTTTCCGGGCGGTGCCGAAAAGATCGACCTGATGGCGCGCCTTGCCAAGCCCTTCACTAGCGCCGCCCATCCGCTCGGCACCGATCCGCTCGGCCGTGACGTACTGGCCCGTGTCGTGGCCGGCGGCAAGATTTCGCTGCTCGTCGGTTTCACCTCGGTCATCGGTGCCGTGGTCTTCGGCGTGATCGTCGGCCTGGTCGCCGGTTATTATCGCGGCTTCTGGGACATGCTGGTCATGCGCTTTGCCGATATCCAGCTCGCCATGCCCTTCATTCTCTTGGCCATCACCTTCATCGCAATTGTTGGCGGCAGCCTCACCAACACCATCATCCTCCTGATCGTCTCGCAATGGGTACAATATGCCCGTCTGGTGCGCGGCTCGGTGCTGACGCTTCGCGAGCGGGAATTCATCCTGTCCGCCCGCGCCATTGGCGTGAAGGACTGGCGCATCATTCTCCAGCACCTTCTGCCGAACCTGATCGGCCCGGTCATCGTGCTGATGACGCTCAACGTCGCCAACAACATCCTGCTGGAAAGCAGCCTCACCTTCCTCGGCCTCGGTGTCGATCCGACCATTCCGAGCTGGGGCGGCATGCTGGCGGATGGCCGCACCTATCTGCAAACGGCATGGTGGGTCAGCGTCTTCCCCGGTCTTGCCATCCTTCTGACCGTGCTTGGCCTCAACCTTCTCGGTGACTGGCTGCGCGACAGCCTCGACCCCACCGGCAGAACCTCAAGGTGATCGTTATGAGCCAGATTTTCGACCAGACCTTCAAGCGTACTCTGGATGTGCTTCTCGCCAACTCCGCGCCCGGCCAGTCCTTCGAGGCATGGACGTTCGATGACGCCAAAAGCCGCCGCGAAGCCGAAGAAAGGCTGAAGAAAAAAGGCGTCAGTGCCCGCATCCGCAGCGCCTACAAGCCGCTTCTCTTCACCTTTCTTGAAGAGATCAATCTTGGTGGCGTCGATGCCATCGAGGTGCATTACCCGGTGCACGCCAATGCACCCGCCAATCGTTTCCGGCTGGAGGCCTATCCGCTGGCGGCACTAGCCGGCGACGCGAAGATCGATTTTATCGCCCGCGACGACGACGCCCTTCATTATGACGTTACGCTGAGCCGCAACGGCAAGAAGGAAACCCTGAAGGTTCTCGCTCCCAACCGGGTTCATACCGATATCGTCGGCGAAACCAATGTCTCGCCAACCGGCTGGTTCCGTCCGGCCGGTGACGCTACGGGCGAGCGGCTGGAGACGGATTACGAGGAGCTTTTCGAAGCGGCAATCAATGCCGTTGCCAACCACGGCTGGGGCGATGAGGAACCCTATTTCGAGGAATTGAACATCCGCGTTACGCACCCGTCCGAAGACATGGCGCTGCCGGTCGGGCACGAGGTGATCAGCCTGCGTGAAGCGCTGCACGAGGATTTCTATTTCTCCCTCCTGGAATTCTTCCAGAAGAAGTCCGGCCGGCCGCTGGGCGACCGGGGCCTGAAACCCGGCCAGATCGTTCCGGAAGTCGTCAAAAGCAACGGCGACGTTTCGGTCCGTATCGAGACCCGTGCACTCACCACCACTTTCCTGGATGGCGGCGAACAGCGGATCGACGAGGCCCGCGAACCGGTGGCGGCGGGTCAGATCGCGCGTATGCTTGCCGAGATCGGCGGCGAGGCGTTCGAGGCCCGCTCGCGGTCGGGCCGCGTTCTTGCCGCCCGTTATGTCGCGGGCAGCGATGCCGCCGTGATGATCAGCGGCGGCCAGCATCCCAATGAAACCACCGGCATCGTTGGCGCCGTCCGCGCCGCCTGCAAACTTGCGGAAAGACAGGGCGCGCATTTCACCATTTCGCCGCTGGAAAACCCTGATGGTTATGCCCTGCACCAGCGCCTGCGCGCCGACAATCCACGCCACATGCACCATGCGGCGCGGTACACGGCGCTCGGCGACGATCTCGAATATCGCACGCGGGAAAATTCGGGCGTCCATCTCAACGAGAAGGCAATCCGTTTCAGCGCGCAGGAGATGAGCGGCGCGAGCCTGCATGTGAACCTGCACGGTTATCCCTCGCACGAATGGACCCGTCCGCTTTCCGGTTATGTGCCGCGCAATTTCGCCATGTGGACGCTGCCGAAGGGTTTCTTCCTCATCATCCGCCACCATGCGGATTGGGAAAAGCAGGCGGAAGCCCTGCTCGACCGGGTTACCCGCCATCTCGGCGCCATTCCGGGCCTGCTGGATTACAACAACCGCCAGATCGCGCTCTACGAGATTCACGCCGGTGAAACCGGTTTCCGCATCATCAACGGTTTCCCGTGCCTGTCGTCCATCGACGACCGCCACACAGTGCCGATGACGCTGATTACCGAATATCCTGATGAGACGATCTACGGCGATGACTTCATCACCGGCCACACCGCGCAGATGGAAACGGTTCTTTCCGCTTACGACGCCTGGCAGGATATTTTCGTCGCGGACGTTGCCTGATTTCGAAGCGCCCCCGATTGGGGGCCTCAGAATGATGGCGAAGTCCCGAAGCCCTCGTCCGTCATGCTTGGACTTGTCCGGAGCAGCTGCAACGTCTTGGTCTAGTTGGACGTGATTGGATCCTTGGGGCAATCCAGCGATGACGCCGGGTGTGAGGGAGCTTTGTCATCACCCTCAGTTGCCCCTGTACGGCTTACTTCTCAGCCGTGGCGGCAAGCTTCTTTTCCTGCTGCTTCTGCAAAAGCCGCTTGCCCTTGCTCAAAATATGCAGATTGGCGGCATCAAGTTTGTTATATCCGGCCTGGATAATATCGAGATCGGCGACGTGACCGATTGCTGCCAGTTCATGCATCACGTCGCCAACAGCGACATCGACGCTCGGCTTCGGCAGGTGCACAACATCTTCCACCGCGGCGCGCATGCCATCCGCCGCGCCGCCCATGACGTGATACAGCGCCAGCGCCTTGCGGAGAAAAGCTTCGCGGCGCTCGATCTTGTTGTTGAGTATACTGTCGCCAACGCGATTCCGCATAAGATCAACGGCTTTATTCTGATATTCGCCCATCAAGACACCAAATGAAATTCAAAATATGCTTCGGGAGACTACGGACAATCCCCTTAGAACTGGTTAAGGCACCGGGATTACGTGCATATTATCGTCATTTTCCGGCCGCGTGGAGCAGGGCATTTTTCATAACGGCGGCATTTGGAAGCAGCATGCTGAAACGGGACCTTTCGTGATGGCTGCAGCGGCTGCGGCAATTGAGAATCGCCAGACTATCCCTATTGTATGATCCAATATCGGGCAGAACCGGATAAGGCGGCGATCCATAACCATCAGGTTATTTATTGCCCCCTTTTTTTCATTTTACTTTGGCCATCGCACTTACCAGTTTGACTGGCTGGATCGGTGGAGGGAGCCACGGATCAATTGGGAGGAAATCATGAAATTACGGATCACCGCCGCAATCGCGGCCATCTGCTTCAGTTCCGTTGCCTACGCCGAGACGATCAAGGTCGGCGTGGTTGGCCCGTTCTCCGGCCCCTTCGCGCTGCAGGGCAAGAACTTCAAGGCCGGCATAGACGCCTGGTTTTCGCTTCACGGCAACAAGGTGGGCAATGACACTGTCGAAGTCGTCTACCGCGATGTGCCGCAGGCCGATCCGGCGCAATCCAAGGCGCTGGCGCAGGAGCTGGTTGTAAAGGAAGGCGTGCAATATCTCGCCGGCTTCTATTTTACGCCCGACGCCATGGCGGTTACGCCGCTTCTGAAACAGGGCAATGTGCCCATGGTCATCATGAATGCGGCCACGTCGGCCATCGTTACGAAAAGCCCCTATGTGGTGCGCACCTCGTTCACGACATGGCAGACATCCACCCCCATCGCCAAGGTGGCTTTCGATGGCGGCGTCAAGAAGGTCATTTCGCTGGTCAGCGATTACGGCCCGGGCGTTGACGCGGAGAACGCCTTCAAGGCAGCCTTCACCGCCGCTGGCGGCGAAGTTGTGGAAAGCATTCGCATGCCGCTTTCCACCAATGATTTCAGCCCCATCATGCAGCGCGTGAAGGATTCCGGCGCACAAGGCGTCTTCGCCTTCCTGCCCTCCGGCCCGACGACGCTCGGCTTCGTGAAGGCCTTCAACGACAACGGCCTGAAATCATCAGGCATCAAGCTTTTCGCGCCGGGCGATCTTACACAGGAATCGGATCTGCCGGCCCTTGGCGAAGCAGCACTCGGCATGCAGACTACCTTTCACTATGCCGTCTCCCACGATTCACCCGAAAACAAGACCTTCGTGGAGGCCGCAACCAAGGCCATTGGCAATCCCAAGGAACTGTCCTTCCCCGCAGTCGGCGCGTTTGACGGCATGTATGTCATCACCAAGATGATCGAGGCGACCGGCGGCAAACAGGATGCGGAAAAGGCTGTCGAGGCGGTGAAGGGTCTTTCCTGGACAAGCCCGCGCGGCCCTGTCAGCATCGATCCGCAGAGCCGCCACATCACGCAGAACATCTACCTGCGCGAAGTCTCCAAGGGCGATGACGGCAATTATTACAACAAGGAAGTCCAGACTTTCGAAAAACAGGGCGATCCGGGCCTTGCCGCCGCCAAGTAAGCATTGAGACGGAAATGACCGGCGCCGCCTTTTGCGGGCGGCTCCGGCACGGGTGCAATCGCATCAGGAGGAGCTTTCGAACATGCAGACGGTCTTCAGCATCCTTGTCGATGCGCTTGCCTATGGCATGGTGCTTTTCATCATCTCCATCGGCCTATCCGTAACAATGGGGCTGATGCGTGTGGTCAATCTCGCCCACGGCGCCTTCGCCATGATCGGCGGGTATCTCGCCTCCTATGCCGCCCATGGCCTCGGCCTTGGTTACGCGGCGGCAATCCTCGTTGCGATTGTCGGCACCATCGTGATCGCCATACCGCTTGAACGGTTTCTCTACCGGCGCATCTACGGCGCGCCCGAACTGACGCAGGTGCTGATGACCATCGGCATCACCTTCTGCATCATCGGCATCGCCAATTTCGTGTTCGGGCCAACGCTCAAAACCATTCCGCTGCCTCAGGAACTGGCCGGTCCTACCGATCTCGGTTTTCGCACCATCGCCACCCACCGCATCTTCGCCATCGTCGCTGGCCTCGTGGTGGCGGGGGCACTTTGGTTCACGTTCGAAAAGACCGCCTTCGGCATCAAGTTGCGGGCAGCGGTGGACAATGCGGCCATGGCAGCAGCCCTCGGCGTGCGCACCGAAATCATCTATGCCGTAAGCTTCGCCATCGCCGTCGGCCTTGCCGCCATGGGCGGCGTCATCGGCGCAGAATTGCTGCCGGTCGAACCCTATTATGCGCTGCGCTACATGGTCACCTTCCTGGTGGTCGTATCCGTCGGCGGCGCAGGCTCGATCCCCGGCGCGCTGATCGCCTGTCTGCTACTTGGCGCCATCGATACGACCGGGCGGTATCTTGCCCCCGAATATGGCGAATTCTTCTTCTATCTGGCGGTTATCGTGATCATCACGCTGTTTCCGCGCGGCCTTCTTGGAAGGGCGAAATGAGATGGCGGTGCTCATGAACGACCTCACTGAAACGGCAAAACCGCCGAAGGCCCGCTCGCCCCTGCGCGCGATTGGCGGTCCGCTGCTCATCATCATCGCCGCCATCGCCGGTTACTTCCTGTTTCCGGATAATCTGGCGCTGTTGACGCGCATCATCGCGATAGCGCTTCTCGTGCTCTCCATCGATCTCGTTACCGGCTATTGCGGCGTGGCGACACTTGGCCATGCGGCCCTGTTCGGTGCCGGCGCCTATGCCGCCGGCATTGCCGCTGCCCACTACGGTATCACGGACCCGCTTCTCATGACCCACATCGGCGCAGCAGTGGGCGGCATCGCGGGATTGCTGTCCGGCACCGTTCTGTTGCGCGCGCACGGCCTGCCGCAACTGGTGCTGTCCATCGCCGTCGTCCATCTTTTTCACGAGGCGGCCAACAAGGCGTCGGACTGGACGGGCGGCAGCGACGGGCTTGCCGGCGTCTCGCCCGATGCGCTGTTCGGCACCTTCGAATTCGATCTTTACGGCCGCACCGCCTATATCTACGGCGTCTGCCTGCTGCTTCTGGTTTTTCTGGCACTTCGCGTCGTCGTCAATTCGCCCTTCGGCATGCTGTGTCGCGGCGTCAAGCAGGACAGCATCCGCATTCAGGCCATGGGCGGTTCGGTCAATGGCACGATTTTGAAGATGTTCGTGATATCAGGCATCGTCGCCGGAATCGGCGGCGCGCTGAACGCCATCTCCACGCAGGTGGTCGGCCTCGACAGCCTCAGCTTCACGCTGTCTGCCGAAGCGCTGGTCATGCTGGTTCTCGGTGGCGCGGGCTCGCTTTATGGCGCGCTGATCGGCACCGTCACCTTCATGTGGTTCGAAGACGTCGTTTCCGCCGCCAATCCGTTCCACTGGCTCACAATCGTAGGCCTGCTTCTGATCGCCGTCGTGCTGTTTGCGCCGCGCGGCCTTTATGGCGCGGGCGAACAGATCATCGCGCGCCTGCGGGGAGATCGCAAATGAGCGCCATTTTCGAAGTTTCCGGCCTGCAGAAAAATTTCGGCGGTCTCGTCGTTACCAACAATGTCTCGCTGTCGCTTTCGCCCGGAGATCGCACCGTGCTGATCGGCCCCAACGGCGCCGGCAAGACCACCTTCGTCAACCTCGTTACCGGAAACATCAAGCCCTCCGCCGGAACCGTGCGGATTGCCGGAGAAGACGTGACGGGGCTCAGCGCCAGTCAGCGCGTGAAGCGCGGACTTGTCCGCTCGTTTCAGGTGACGCGGCTGTTCCAGGACATGACGCCGGAGGAACATGTCGCACTCGCCATTCTGCAAAGGGAAGGCAGGACGGGCCGGATTTTCGGCCGTTACCGCTCCATGCCAACGGTGATGAGCGAGGCGCGCGACATTCTCGGAACGCTTGGCCTGCTTGCCATCGCCGAAACCCGCGTCCGTGAAATCGCCTATGGCCAGCAGCGGCTGATCGAGATCGCGCTTGCCATGGCGCTCAGGCCCAAAATCCTGCTGCTTGATGAACCTGCCGCCGGCGTTCCCTCGACGGAAACGGCGCGTATCGAACAGGCGCTCGATCGCCTGCCCGCCGACCTCGCCATATTGATGATCGAACACGACATGGATCTGGTCTTCCGTTTCGCCAGACGTGTGGTCGTGCTCGCCGCAGGCGCCGTCATATTCGACGGTTCGCCTGGCGAAGTCACCAGCAACGCAGAAGTCCGCCAAGCCTATCTCGGAAGTTACGCCAATGCCCGCAGCGCCGCTTGAAATCGCCAACCTGACCGCCGGTTACGGCCCCACCCGTGTCATCGAGGGTCTGTCGCTCTCCGTTCCCGCCGGTTCGCGTTTCGCGGTGCTCGGACGTAACGGCGTTGGCAAGACAAGCCTGTTTGCCACGCTTGCCGGGCAGACGAAACGATTTGCCGGTGATATCCATCTCGGCGGGCAGGACATCACCGCCCTGCCAAGTGCTGCCCGCGCCCTCGCCGGTCTCGGTTACGTGCCGCAAACCCGCGATGTCTTTCCGACACTCACAGTCGAAGAAAACCTCTTCGTCGGCCTCAAGGGCCGGCCGAAATCGGCCATCGAGGAAGCCTACACGCTGTTTCCGCGCCTGAAGGAAAGACGCCGCAATCTCGGCTCGCAACTCTCCGGTGGCGAGCAGCAGATGCTTTCCACCGCCCGCACCATCCTCGGCCAGCCGCAGGTGCTGCTTCTCGATGAACCCCTCGAAGGTCTCGCCCCTGTTATCTGCGAGGAACTGATGGCGGCCTTCTCGAAACTCGCGCAATCGGGCGAAATGACCATTCTTCTCATCGAACAGCGCATCCAGATGGCCATCGACTTCGCCGACCACGCCATCATCATGGAACGCGGCCGCATCGTCTGGTCAGGACCGTCCGACGATCTTGCGGCGAACCCGGATATTGTTGATACGCATCTTGGTGTGGGTGGATTGCACTGACCCAAAAGCGTCAATCATCCCCTCTTCGTCGTTCCGGCCTCGAGCCGGAATGACGAAAGTTAACCCGATCACACACCGCAACAAACCCCGATCCCGCTTCATTGATCCGTTCGTAAAAAACACAATGGAATAAAAATTCCATTGCAGTTAAAGTGCACACGATTTCAATCTGCACAAAGGAACGACAATGACGGCAATCGATGCGCCAGACTCCGTGAAGGCTTTTGAGGAGCGGTTGCTCCAGGTCGCGGAAGGCCTGCCGAAACGATTACGTCAATGTGCGGATTATGTCGCGTCCAATCAGGATCGCATTGCCGTTTCCACCGTCGCCGAAATGGCAGAAGGTGCCGGCGTGCAGCCGTCTGCATTCATGCGCTTTTGCCAGATCATGGGTTTTTCCGGCTTTTCGGAGATGCAGCGCCTGTTTCGCGATTCCTATGTCGGCGGCTGGCCGGATTATGCGACCCGGCTGGACCACCTGCGCGAAAAAGGCGACGAGAGCGCGTCGGGCCTGTTGGCGGAGTTCGTGGAGGCTGGCCGTTCTTCATTGGAAATGCTGCTGAAATCGGTCGATACACGGCAGCTTGACGAGGCGGTCTCGGCGCTGGCACAGGCGCGCACCGTGCATATCATCGGTTTGCGGCGCTCCTTCCCCATTGCCAGTTACCTCGCTTACGCCTTCGAGAAAATGAAGGTACCTGCGGTTTTGCACAGCGCCGTCGGTGGCCTTGGCAATCTAAGCGCCATCTCCCGCGATGACGCGCTGATTGCGATCACTTTCTCCCCCTATTCGGCGGAAACGCTGGAATTGGCCGAGATGGCCCGCGCCAACGGCATTCCCGTTGTCGCCATGTCCGATTCGGCCGTCAATCCGCTGCGCAAGTCCGGCGCGACGCTGCTCACGGTAACGGAAATCGATTTTGGTGCATTCCGCTCGCTTTCCGCCACGCTCTGTCTCGCCATCACACTCGCTGTCGCTGTGGGAACGCGCAAAACAGCCTGAATATTTTTATTGAAAACATAAAAAATAGAATTTATGATCCAAATTCATGAAACGGGCATTCCATAATTGTCCGTCTCGTGAATGCACCCGAAGGTGGTGAGACAGAAAGTGGGCGGAGGAGGCCCACTGGCATCAGGCTCCCTCAATGCGGGGTCCGAAGGAGGAAGCTTTTGAAAAAACTTGACCTTATCACGATCGGGCGCTCGTCGGTCGACCTTTATGGTTCGCAGGTCGGCGGCCGGCTGGAGGACATGGCCTCCTTTGCCAAATATATTGGCGGCTCCCCCACCAATATTGCGGCCGGCGCTGCGCGGCTCGGCCTTGCCAGCGCCGTCATCACCCGCGTTGGTGACGAGCATATGGGCCGCTTCATCCGTGAACAGCTGGTGCGCGAAGGCGTGGACGTACGCGGCGTGAAAACCGACCCGGAGCGGTTGACGGCGCTGGTGCTTCTCGGCATTCGCGACCAGAACCAGTTTCCGCTGATTTTCTATCGCGAGAACTGTGCCGACATGGCGCTCAGCGAAGACGACATCGATCCCGCCTTTATTGCCGAAGCAGGCTGTGTCTGCGCCACCGGCACGCATCTGTCGCATCCGAAGACGGAAGCGGCCGTGCTGAAGGCGCTGACACTTGCCCGCGAAAACGGTGCGAGAACAGCGCTCGACATCGACTATCGACCCAATCTCTGGGGTGTTGCCGGCCATGGCGATGGCGAAAGCCGCTTCGTGGAATCGCAGAAGGTCACCGCCAAACTGCAATCCACCCTGCATCTCTTCGATCTGATTGTAGGCACGGAAGAAGAATTCCACATTGCCGGCGGCTCGACCGATACGCTGGCCGCACTGAACGCCGTACGCAAGGTGTCGAACGCGACGCTGGTGTGCAAGCGTGGCCCGATGGGTGCTTCGGTTTTCGCCGGCGAAATTCCGGCAAGCCTGGACGATGGCGAGACGGGCGAAGGTTTCCCGATCGAGGTCTTCAATGTTCTCGGCGCGGGCGATGGTTTCATGGCCGGGCTTTTCCGTGGCTGGCTGCGCGGCGAGGACTGGCCGACGACACTGAAATACGCCAATGCCTGTGGCGCCTTTGCCGTTTCCCGCCACGGCTGCACTCCCGCCTATCCGAGTTGGGAAGAGCTGCAATATTTCTTCAAGGCCGGCATCCGCAACAAGGCGCTGCGCAAGGACGAGGCGCTGGAACAGGTGCATTGGTCAACCAATCGCAAGGGCGAATGGGACACCATGCGCGTCTTCGCCTTCGACCATCGCATGCAACTGGAAGCGATCGCCGACGAACTCGGCATTAAACATGAGCGCATCGGCGCCTTCAAGAAGCTCTGCCTCGAGGCCGCGCAAACGGTCGCCGGTGGCAAGGCGGGTTACGGCATTCTCTGCGATGGCCGCCTCGGACGCGATGCGCTTTTCGCAGCCAGCGGCTCCGGTCTGTGGATCGGCCGGCCGGTGGAATGGCCGGGTTCGCGCCCGCTGACGCTGGAACCGGAACTCGGCAAGGATTTCGGCGGGCTTTCCGAATGGCCGCTGGAAAATGTCGTCAAGGTTCTGTGCTTCTATCACCCGGATGATACCGACGAAATGCGCGCCGCGCAGGAGGAGACGGTGATGCGTCTGTTCCAGGCGACACGCCGCAACCGGTTGGAAATGCTGCTCGAGGTCATTCCCTCCAAGGTCGGCCCGACCGACGATCTGACCGCCGCGCGCATCATCGAACGCTTCTACGAGATCGGCGTTTATCCCGACTGGTGGAAACTGGAGCCGATGAAAACCAGAGCCGCCTGGAAAAATGCCTGCGACGCCGTGCATCGCAACGATCCTTACGTGCGCGGCATCGTCGTTCTTGGTCTAGACGCACCGCAAAGCGAGCTGGAGGAGAGCTTCCGCCTTGCCGCCGGTTTCGATCTGGTCAAAGGTTTCGCGGTTGGCCGCACGATTTTCGCCGACGCCGCGCGGGGTTGGCTCGGTGGCAAGATCACCGATGAGGAAGCGGTGAAGGACATGGCGCAGCGCTATACCAGCCTGTGCCGCATATGGGATGAGGCGCGCGCCAAAAAGGGAGAGGCAGCGTGAAGACAATCAGATTGACGGCTGCGCAGGCTATGGTTCGTTACCTCGCCGCGCAGATGAATGAGCATGGCGAGACCTATATTGCCGGTGTCTGGGCCATCTTCGGCCATGGCAATGTCGCCGGCATCGGCGAGGCGCTTTATGGCATTCGCGAGGAACTGCCGACCTATCGCGGCCAGAACGAGCAATCCATGGCGCATGCGGCGATTGCCTATTCCAAGCAGCTGCGTCGCCGGCGGGCAATGGCGGTCACCTCCTCTATCGGCCCCGGTGCTGCCAACATGGTAACAGCGGCAGCGCTCGCCCATGTCAACCGCCTGCCGGTTCTTCTCATCCCCGGCGATGTCTTCGCCAATCGCGGTCCCGACCCCGTGCTCCAGCAGCTGGAGGATTTCGGCGACGGCACGATGACGGTGAATGACTGCTTCCGCCCGGTTAGCCGTTATTTCGACCGTATCATGCGCCCGGAACAATTGCTGACCGCCCTTCCCCGCGCCATGCGCACCATGACGGACCCTGCCGATTGCGGCCCGGTAACGCTTGCCTTCTGCCAGGACGTGCAGGCGGAAGCTTATGATTATCCCGTCAGCTTCTTTGAAAAGCGCGTCTGGCGGCAACGCCGCCCGGAACCGGATGTGGTGGAATTCGAAGAGGCCGTCGCCGCGCTGAAGGCTGCGAAGAACCCCGTCATCGTTGCCGGCGGGGGTGTGCATTTTTCCGGCGCCACCGAAACGCTGAAGCGTTTTGCGGAAACCCATTCCATTCCGGTCGTCGAAACGCAGGCCGGCAAATCGGCACTGGCGTGGGATCACGATCTCAATTTCGGCCCGGTCGGCGTCACGGGTGCCGAAAGCGCCAATATCATAAGCGAGAAAGCCGATCTGGTGTTCGGCGTCGGCACCCGCTTTCAGGACTTTACCACCGGTTCATGGGCGCTGTTCAAGAACCCGGACCGCAAGATCCTCGCCCTCAACGTGCAGCCCTATGACAGCGCCAAACACGATGCGATCAGCCTGACGGCGGATGCGAAGATCGGTCTCGAAAAACTGTCGGCCGCCCTTGGCAGCCACCGCTTCACGGCACCGGATGCCAAGCTCAAGGCCGCATGGTTCGAGAAGGCCGATGCCGATACGGCGGCACCGGGTGAGGAAAACGCCAACAGCCTGCCCACCGACATGCAGGTGATCGGCGCCGTGCAGCGCCAGTCGCGCGACAATACCGTCGTCATGTGTGCAGCGGGCACCATGCCGGGTGAACTGCATCAGTTGTGGAAATCCAAGCTGCCGCTTTCCTATCACATGGAATACGGCTTCTCCTGCATGGGCTATGAGGTTGCCGGCGGCCTCGGCATCAAGATGGCGGAACCGGACCGGGACGTGATCGTCATGGTCGGCGACGGCTCCTATATGATGATGAATTCCGAGCTTGCGACATCGGTTGCCATGGGCGTCAAAATCACCCTCGTCATCACCGATAACAGGGGTTACGGCTGCATCAACCGGCTGCAAATGGAAACCGGCGGCGCGGAGTTCAACAACCTCTACGCCCACACTAACGTCAACCCCATCGCCATCGACTTCGTCGCCCATGCCGGCTCTATGGGCGCGGATGCGCGCAAGGTTTCCACCATCGCCGAGTTGGAAGCGGCGCTTGCGGCCGCTCGCGAATCCAGCCGCACGACTGTCATCGTCATCGATACCGACCCTTATCCGACCCCGCAGGCCGGTGGCCACTGGTGGGATGTGGCGGTACCCGAAGTTTCCGACCGGGCCGAAATCGGACCGGCGCGCGCGCGCTACGAAAACCATATCAAGGAAAGACAGTAAGATGATCCGTTACGGAACCAACCCGATTGCCTGGTCCAACGACGACGACCGCACGCTGGGCGCCCATATCAGCCTTGAACAATGCCTCGACGAAACCGCCAAGATCGGCTTCGACGGCATCGAGAAGGGCCACAAGTTCCCGACTGACCCGGAAGGCCTGAAGGGTGTGCTTGCGCCGCGTAGCCTTTCCTTCGTCTCCGGCTGGCATTCGCTGAACCTTCTGACCGACAACATCGAATCCGAAAAGAAGGCCATGCAGCCGGCGCTCGATCTGCTGAAAGCCATGGGCTCGAAAGTCATCATCGTCTGCGAGACCTCGAACGCCGTTCACGGTGCCGACGACACGGCGCTGGTTGACCGTCCTCGCCTTGCGGCCGAGGACTGGGCGAAGTTCGGCGCGGGTGTGGAGGCGCTGGCGGCCTATGCTGCCGAACAGGGCATCACCCTCGTCTACCATCACCACATGGGAACCGTGGTCGAGAGCGAAGACGAAATCGACCTTCTGATGAAGCATACCGGGCCGAAGACCCATCTGCTGCTCGATACCGGCCATTGCCTGTTCGGCGGCGGAGATCCCGTGCGCGTCGCGCAGAAATACATGCACCGCGTCGGCCATATCCACGCCAAGAACGTGCGGCCGGTGATTGCCGATCAGGTTCGGAACGAGCGGCTTTCCTTCCTCGAAGGCGTTCGCCGCGGCGTGTTCACCGTGCCGGGTGACAGCGAAGGCGGCGTAAACTTCCCGCCGGTTCTGAAAATTGCCGCCGAGCACAATTACAGCGGTTGGCTGGTCATCGAGGCCGAACAAGACCCGGATGTGCGCAACCCCTTCGAATATCAGAGCCTCGGCCTGAAATCGCTGAAGGCTTTTGCGCATGAGGCCGGACTGGACAAGGCTCAGGCGGCTTGAGGCCCATTACTCCCTCATCCCTGTGACAAGCACAGGGATGAGGGAAACGCGGGAATAGCCGCCCGATAAATTGAACGACTGACCAAAAAGGAACACCACCATGACCTCACTTCTGCGCAAGCCGGTCGCGACAAGCGGCAAGGTGCACGACATCACGCCCCAAAGCGCGGATTGGGGTTATGTCGGTTTCGGCCTTTATCGTCTGAAGCCCGGTGAAACCGCAGCCGAGAAGACTGGCGATACGGAAGTCATTCTGGTGCTTGTCGAAGGCAAGGCGAAGATTTCCGCCGGGGGCAAGGAGTTCGGTGAACTCGGCGACCGCATGAACGTGTTCGAGCGCAAGCCGCCGCACTGCGTTTATGTCCCCGCCGGCTCCGAATGGTCGCTGACGGCCACAACGGATTGCACCGTCGGTGTCTGCACCGCACCGGGTGAAAAAGGTAGCCGCGAAGCGCAACAGATCGGTCCCGATGGCGTGCAACTGACCGAGCGCGGCAAAGGCGCCAATACGCGTTACATTTTCCCCATCGCCATGGAAGAACGCGATGTCGCCGATAGTCTCCTGGTGACGGAAGTGTTCACCCCGTCGGGCAACTGGTCGTCCTATCCGCCACACCGGCATGACGAAGACAATTACCCCGATATGACCTATCTGGAAGAGACCTATTATCACCGTCTCAACCCGGCACAGGGTTTCGGTTTCCAACGCGTTTTCACCGAGGATGGGTCGCTGGACGAGACCATGGCTGTAGCGGATGGCGATGTCGTGCTGGTTCCCAAGGGACACCACCCCTGCGGCGCGCCTTATGGCTACGAAATGTATTATCTGAACGTGATGGCCGGGCCGATGCGCAAATGGCGCTTCAAGAACCACCCCGATCACGACTGGATTTTCAAGCGCGACAATCCCTGAGGCATGCCAGCGTCCACGGCACCCTCCTCATCCCTGTGCCTGTCACAGGAATGAGGGGCGAGGAAGGTCCGCGTCGCGATTGCCGTAGAGAAAAAAGCAATCGAACGTATTGATTTCATCGTAATGATTTAGGGGAGAAGAGACCATGGCCGCTCTTGGCGTTGGCCTTATTGGCACGGGTTACATGGGCAAGTGCCACGCTTTAGCGTGGAACAACGTCACCAGCGTTTTCGGCGATGTGGAGCGTCCACGACTGGTCACACTGGCAGAGGTCAATCCCGAGCTTGCGGCGAAGAAAGCTGCCGAGTTCGGTTTCGCCCGCTCGACCGGCGACTGGCGCGATCTGCTTGCCGACCCTGAAATCGATGTGATCTCGGTCACCACACCCAATGCCTTTCACCCCGAAATGGCGATTGCCGCACTTGATGCCGGCAAACACGTCTGGTGCGAAAAGCCGATGGCGCCTGCCTTCACGGATGCCGTGAAGATGCGCGATGCGGCCCGCCGATCGGGCAAGGCGGCGGCCATGGGCTACAACTACATCCAGAACCCTGTCATCCGCCATATGCGCCGCCTTATCGACGAAGGCGCGATCGGCAATGTCTACCATGTCCGTGCGGAAATGGATGAGGACTTCATGGCGGATGCCACCCAGCCCTTCTACTGGAAGAGCGAAGCCTCCTCCGGCTATGGCGCGCTGGATGATTTCGCTGTTCATCCGCTGTCACTTCTGTTTTCCCTTTTCGGCCATGCCGAAAGCGCGATCACCGATATGGTGAAGCCTTACGAGACGCGGCCGCTAAGTGGCGGCGGCGAGCGCGCTGTGGAAACGCATGATCTTGCCAGCGTGCTTCTGAAGCTCGAAGGCGGCATTTCGGCGGTGCTGATCGCCAACCGCTCGGCCTGGGGCCGCAAGGGCCGTATCGCCATCCAGATTTACGGCTCCACCGGCTCGATCCTTTTCGACCAGGAGCGGATGAACGAATTCCAGCTCTACACCACGGACGGGCGCCCGGAGGAGCAGGGTTTCAGAACCGTTCTCGCCGCCCCTCACCACAAGCCGTATGACCGCTTCATCCCCGCCCCCGGCCACGGGCTCGGCTTCAACGATCTGAAGGTGATCGAGTGCCGGGAACTGATCGCGGCCATCGAGGGCAAGACGGCGCATATCATCGACTTCGAGGAAGGCCTGAAGATCGAGCGCAGCATTCATGCCATGGCCCGGTCCTTCTCCGAGGGACGATGGGTCGCGACGAGTGAGATTGCGGAATAGGCAGAGGCGGGGTTAGCGCGGAACTTTGCCTCTTTCGTCATGCCCGGGCCTGTCCCGAGCATCTGCAACCGATTGATTTAACGCTACCTGGTTGAATCCTCGGGACAAGCCCGAGGATGACGGCGGAGAGGTGTTATCCCTTAACCGGCGTTTCCGGCACCGGCGTCAGCACCTTGCCATCCCTAAACCAGCCGAGAATATTGTCGGCCACCAGATCGGCCATCGCGTTGCGCGTCGGGATGGACGCAGAGGCGACGTGCGGCAGCAGGGAAACGTTCGGCAGTGACAGGAACGCTTCCGGCACCTTCGGTTCGGCGTAGAACACATCGAGACCGGCAGCACCCACCGCACCGCTCTTGAGGGCCTGCAAAAGCGCATCCTCATCGACGCTGGAGCCGCGTCCGACATTGATGAACACGCCCTGCGGACCAAGTGCCGAGAGGATTTCCGCGTTGATCGCCTTGTGCGTTTCAGGGGTGCCGGGCACGATGCAGATCAGCGTGTCGACAGCCTGCGCCATCTCCTTTAGCGAACCGTAATAGGTATAGGGCAGGCCATCGCGCTTGCTGCGGGTATGATAGCCGATCTCCACCTTGAATGGCTCCAGCCGCTTGGCAATTTCCTGGCCAATGCGGCCCATGCCGAACAGGCCGACCTTGCGGCCGCGCAGGGAAAACGGCGAAAGCGCGAAGGGCCCTTCGCCAACCCATTTACCCTCACGCAGCCAGGTTTCGGCCTGATAGAGACGGCGAACCGTGTTGATCAGCAGCGCAATCGTCGTGTCCGCAACTTCGTCGTTCAGCACGTCGGGCGTATTGGTCACCACGATCCCGCGCGTGGCGGCATGTTTGGCATCAACGCCATCATAACCGACGCCGAAATTGGCAATGATCTCTAGTTTCGGCAGCGCATCGATCCATTTGGCGTTGACGACGCCTGAAACGGCGATGGCATTAATGCGCTCAGCCGCGCCATCAGGCAGAACCGGCTCAGCACCGGCGGGCACTGTCACGATCTCGACCTTACCTTCGAGGCGTTCGAGCACGCGCGGGTTGATCTTGCCGGGAACGAGAACGACGGCTTGTCTGTCAGACATGGGTGGATATTCCTCCTGATTGCATTCCGATATCGTCAGAGCGGATTCATGGGCGAACCACTCGCCATCCCGCTCTTCTGGGCCGCGATCTTTTCAAACAACAGCGGCCGTGAAAAGGGCAATAAGGGGAAGCTATGGGGGCAGACGGAAGTTTCATGCCGTTTTTTTACGCGCCCGCCTCCGTCATGCCGGACTTCAGGCGCGCGTCGGCGGGGCGCAAAGAGTCTTTCCAGCTCAAGGGCTTGAGCTGGCTGGCTTTAGGCTGAAGGCCGGAATGACGAAAGAGAGAGAAACGCTGCTCAAACCCTCGGACGCACCGGCCCTGTCGACTGGCGGATGCGCATTTCCGGCTTGATGAGGTGCACGCCATCCGGCTCGTGGCTGCCCGCCAGCCTGTCCAGAAGCGCGCGCGCCGCAAGGCGCCCCACCTCGGCCTGTCCGTTGGACACCGTGGTCAGCGCCGGCGTGGCGATGGCCGCCTCCTCCAGATCGTCGTAACCCGTCACGGAAATATCCACGCCCGCCACCAGTCCGGCGCGCGAAATTCCGTTCATCAGGCCGATGGCGACCAGATCGTTCCAGCAGACGGCAGCGGTGGGCTTCTGCGGCAGCGACAGGAAATGCACTGCGGCCTCGAAACCGCCCTGCTTGGAGCGTGGGCCGGGAATACGCAGGTTCGGATCGACCTCGATTCCCGCCTTGCGCAGCGCGTTGACATAACCCTGATAACGATCGCGGCCGGTCGAGGTCTGGTCGGTACCACCAACCATGGCGATGGTGCGATGGCCAAGACTGATCAGATGATTGGTCGCAAGCGAAATGCCATAGCTGTCATCGCCGCGATAGGTCGGCATGTCGACGCCCTCGAGCGAGCGGGCCACCAGAATGGCGGGCATGCCGTTTTCCTCAGCCAGCGTCATGTCCTCGATCGGCGTGCCGATGGCGGGCGACATGATGATACCATCAGAACCTAGTTGCAGCAGCGTTTCGATGAAGGTGCGCTGTTTTTCAACCGAATCATAATGGTTGGACAGAATGAAGGTCTGGCGGCTGCGATCCAGCTCGGTTTCGATGGCCTTGAGAATTTCACCATAAAACGGGTTCATCACATCGTGGAACACCACGCCTATGATGCCGGAGCGCGAGGTGCGCAGGCTGGCGGCCCGGCGGTTGTAGATGTAACCGAGCGCCCGTGCCTGTTCCTTGATCTTGTCGCGGGTGTCAGAGGCGACCAGCGGACTGTCGCGCAATGCAAGGGAGATGGTGGCAGTCGATAGACCGAGGCTTTCGGCGATTGTCGACAGTTTGATCTTTTGTGCCACGGCATTTCTCCCCAAACCCATGTCATTGACAGACGTTTCTGTTTAAATCGCAATTAAACAATTTAAACAAAATCCGCAACCGGTTTAAGGAATATCAACAAAAAGACAGTGGTTTTTAAAAACTCAACAAATTATTGAAGGTTGGTATCGATCACCTTGAGAAGTTTAACCACCGTCCTGATGTCCTTGGCCGAAAGCCCCTCAATCGCCCGCGCACCGCAATTTGCGATGGAGACGTTGATATGTTCGACGCTTTTCAGGCCTGTCTCCGTCAGTTTCACCAGTGTTACGCGGCCATCCTCGTCATCGCCGCTGCGCTCCACGAAGCCCTGGGCTTCCATGCGGCCGATGGTTCGCGTCATGGTCGGCGCCTTGACACCAAGTTTCTGGGCGATCTGCCCAGGCGTGAGGCTGCCTTCCTGCGCCAACGCCAGAATAACGCCGTCCTGCCCGGCATAAAGGCCGCTTTCGGCAAGGCTGTGGCTCAACGCCGTGCGCATGGAACGGGCGGCCTGGGTGATGGATTGCGCCAGTTCCTCAGGGTTGAAATTCTCATCCCTCTTTTTGGCGTCCTTTACTTTCTTGGTGCCCTTGTCCTTTTTGGCGCCCTTGTCCTTATGCCCAGTTTTGTCCTTGCTCATATGCGAGTGCCTTTTACCCTGTGGCGGAACCGATATATGTTGCTGGAAATCCTTACCGAATGCACGCGCGGACTGCCAGATGCCAAACTCATACACGCATTATCACGACGAAAACGTAACAGACCCTCATCTTCGCGCAACAGGTGCAATTTCAGTGCTGCCGCTCGGTGCGCACGAACAGCACGGGCCGCACCTGCCCTTCGAGACAGACACGCTGATTGCGGCGGGCATTGTCTCCCGTTTGGCTGCTGTTTTGCCCGCCGGTCTGCCGGTCTCCTTCCTGCCGGTGGAGCCCGTTGGATATTCCATCGAGCACATGAATGTGCCGGGCACGAAGTCGTTGCGTTACGATGAGGCCGTTGAGCGCTGGCTCGACATTGCTAAGGCCGAATATGAAAAAGGCGTGCGCAAATTCGTGATGTTGAACGCCCATGGCGGCAATTCGCCATTGATGACCATCGTCGCCACCGAGGCGCGCGCCCGCTTCGGTATGCTGGCGGTCGCCACCAGCTGGACTCGTTTCGGCGTGCCGGCGGATATCGTGAAGCCTGAAGACAAGGCGATCGATATCCATGGTGGCGATATCGAGACGTCGGTCATGCTGGCGCTTTGCCCGGAGCGGGTGGCGATGGAAAAAGCCGCCAACTTCCCCTCCCGCCAGAGCGATTTCGCCAGCCGTTTCAGGCATCTGCGTGCCTATGGTCCACACGCTTTCGGTTGGCTGATGAGCGACCTGAACCCTGATGGCGTTGCCGGAAACGCCGCTGCCGCTTCAGCCGAGAAGGGCGAAAGGATCATTTCCCATGCCGTTTCGGGCCTTGTCGAACTGCTTGAAGACGTCCACGCTTTTGACATAACGTTATTTCATAACAAAATTTGAAAAACTGCGCCGAAACCAGCCAGAATCCCTTTGAACTGCCCGAACGTCGCGCCTATATGGACGTCGACACTTATTCCTTGAGGCCTCAACCGGCCTTTCTCCACGCGAGGTTTCCATGACCGAAACAGCACCAGCCAAGCCCATTCCAGTCACCGTCCTGACGGGATATCTAGGCGCCGGCAAGACGACGCTTCTCAACCGTATCCTGTCCGAGAACCACGGCAAGAAATACGCTGTCATCGTCAACGAATTCGGCGAGATCGGCATCGACAACGATCTGATCGTCGAATCCGACGAAGAAATCTACGAAATGAACAATGGCTGCGTCTGCTGCACGGTGCGCGGCGACCTCATCCGCGTGGTCGAAGGCCTGATGCGCCGGCCCGGCCGCTTCGACGGCATTATTGTCGAGACCACTGGCCTTGCCGATCCCGTTCCGGTCGCCCAGACCTTCTTCATGGATGACGACGTGCGCGCCAAGACCGAGCTTGACGCCGTGGTCGCACTTGTCGATGCCAAGCACCTGCCGCTGCGCCTGAAGGACAGCCGCGAAGCCGAAGACCAGATCGCCTTTGCCGATGTCGTTATCGTCAACAAGACCGATCTCGTTTCGCCGGAAGAAGTCGCCCGCATCGAGGATATCGTGCGCGCCATCAATCCCTCTGCGCGCATCTACAAGACCACCCGTTCCGGCGTCGATCTTGCCCGCGTTCTCGACCAGGGCGCCTTCAATCTGGAACGTGCGCTCGAAAACGATCCGCACTTCCTCGAGCACGGCCACGAGGATCACGCATGCGGTCCTGATTGCGACCACCACCACCATGATCATGGGCACGATCACGGCCATGACCACCATCATCACGACCATGATCACGCGCACCACGATCATGACCACGGCCACGATCACCACCACCATGGCGCCGCCTCCCCGATCCATGACGTGACGGTGCAGTCGGTGTCGCTGCGCGGCGGCGAAATGAACCCTGAGCGCTTCTTCCCGTGGATCCAGAAGGTCACCCAGACAGACGGCCCGAACATCCTGCGCCTCAAGGGCATCATCGCATTCAAGGGCGATGCGGAACGTTACGTGGTGCAGGGCGTGCACATGATCATCGAGGGCGATCACCAGCGCCCGTGGAAGGAAGGCGAAAAGCGCGAAAGCCGCCTTGTCTTCATCGGCCGCGAACTCGACCGCGAAAAGCTGGAAAAGAGCTTTAACGCCTGCCTCGCCACGGCTTGACATCCTTGACGGGGCACCGTGTCACCCTTGGCGTTTTCGGTGCCCTTCCTCACTTTCGACGTCATCCTCGGGCTTGACCCGAGGAGCCATTGCCGCCAGCATATGGATGGTCGAGTGATCCCCGGGTATGGCCCGAGGACCGACCTTGACGCCACGGGTTGAAACCGCGCCAACGGGTCTTCCCGACCTGGTCTGCGACCGAAATCCATCAATGACAAACACATAGACGAAAGACCGATGCCCCATGCCGACTGTTGCCCCGCTTGATATCGAAGGCCACGTGGTCTCGACCCATTTTCTCGGCGACATTCCGCTGTTTGCCACCGCCGCCGGCACCATTCACCGGCTGGATGGCGGCGAGAAGGTCACTGAGGCGCATGAGGGTTTGCTGACCTGCATTCGCGATCCCTATAGCGCCACGCTGCTTTCCGGCGGCGAGGACGGGCGCGTGCTGCGAATTGGCCATGATGGCAGCATCAGCGAGCTGGCCAATGTGCCGCGCAAGTGGGTGGGCGTCGTCGCGGGCGGACCGCAGAAGGCGGTCGCTTATGGTGTCGGCAAGTCCAGCTTCGTGCGCCTCTCGGACGGCACGGTCAAGGAATTCAAGGAAGAACGCACGGTGGAGGCAATAGCCTTCGCGCCCAAGGGCCTGCGCATTGCTGTTGCACGCTATAACGGCGTCACGCTGCATTGGGTGGCGAGTGCAGGCGATCCGGTCGATCTGGAATGGAAAGGTGCCCATACCGGCGTCACCTTCTCGCCTGACGGTAAGTTCCTCGTCACCACCATGCAGGAAAACGCCCTGCATGGCTGGAAGATGGAGGCCACCAAGGGCGGCATGGAAGCCCGCCATATGCGCATGACGGGTTATCCCGCCAAGGTGAAATCCGTTTCGTGGTCGGCAAAGGGCAAGTGGCTCGCCTCATCAGGTGCCCCGGCCGCGATCGTCTGGCCGTTTTCCGGCAAGGACGGCCCGATGGGCAAGGCACCCGAAGAACTCGGCAGCCGCGCCAACATCATGGCTACCAATGTCGCTTTTCACCCGCTGGAAGATGTGCTGGCCATTGGCTTCATTGACGGCATGATCCTTGGCGTGCGGCTTGCGGATGGCAAGGAAGCCCTGCTTCGCCGCCCCGGCAAGGGCGCCATTACCGGCATGGACTGGAGCGCCACCGGCAAACTGCTCGCATTTGCCTCCGAGGCAGGCGACTGCGGCATTGTCGATATTTCGGCGTAAGGACAGCAACAGGCGCACGTCCGGTTTCGACGGATGGCTCGATACGGCTCAGTCTCCGCCCTCATTCCTGTGCTCGTCACAGGAATCTAGCCAGCCCAAGTCCTTGGGCTGCAAGGGACTGTTTTCGCCACGCAGACGCGCATCGACTGGATTCCTGTGACAAGCACAGGCATGAGGGCTGGAAGGTGTCAGCGCCAGAAAACCTCGGCATTGTCTCGCTATTCGCTGACCTGACGCCGCGTCAGGAACAGCAGCAGCAGGGCTGCCCCTGCACCAACCGAAGCAAGTCTGATCGACGTACCGAAGCTCGCATATTGCGACACAAACCCCATAAGCGGCACCGCAAACAACCCGGCAAGGAAAATGGAATTCATGTAGAGCGCGGTCGCCCGCGCGGTGCGTCCGCGCGCAAAGCCCTGCACGAAGGTGAGGCACGTTCCGGCGCAAAGCCCGTAATAGGCCCCTTCAAGTGCTGCTCCGAACAACATGGCCGGAAGGGTCTGGACCGAGGCTATGACGTTGAAGGCGACGATTGCCATCACCGCAGAGATACAAAGAAGGATGCGAGCGCTGACCCGGCGCATGATCCTTGGCGCAAGCAGGATCAGCAGAACCTCCATCGCGCATTTGACGCTGAGCGACAGGCCCGGCACGTAATCCGGCAGGCCCACCTCGCGCACCAGAAATACCGGCAGGGCCGAGGCGCACAGGGCGTGGGCGAAAGACATGCAGAAGCTGGCCGCCGCCGCCATCAACAGCGGCAGGTTGCGCCGCGTATCGTTGTCGCCCTCTTTCCGTCGTTCCATCGGGCATGTCTGGCCGCGCGGCACGAAGGCAAGGGCAAGCCCGCCCCAGATGGCCGCCATCAGCATGGCATTCATGAACACGGCCTGCGCACCGGCAAGATCGAGGATCAGATAGGCGGCGGCCGGAAGCAGCATCCATGCCAGCGACACCATTGTCCGCAGAAAGGCGTTATAGGCAGGTGCATCCAGTGCTTTTACCCGGCCATGGTAGCGACCATAACTGAAAATCAGGGTACTGGCGGCGTTGGAAAGCCCCATCCCCGTTGCCGTCACCGCCACGAGCAATGCCAAATGCCCGGAGGTCGCCGCCGCCGCTGCGATAAAAGCACCAAACACAGAGAGCAGCAGCAATGGCCGCACCCGCACACCGGCATCTACACGTTCGCCATAAGTGCGGCTGGCGATGATCGAAGCAACCATTGCCGTCACGCTGTAGAGACCAAGCGTGGCCGGCGGGTGACCAAGGACCTGTATGATGTAAAAACCGATAAATGGAACAACAGCCGCATTGGTGCCGCCGGCGATGAAGACCAGCACGGCAATCATATAGGCCTGACGATCAAAAACGCCCGGCGAGGTGTTTTTCTGTAGCATGGGGGAATCGACTGAAGATCGGCAGCGGGAAGTGGATTGATGCCACCATCACACCAAAAGGGTATGCTATTCAAGCCCGAGCGGAAGGCGATGTTTGTTTTCGTTCATCACGAAGCACGCCACCCCTGTTTCCCTGAGCACCGGGGCGTCGCAGCGCTTGCGCCGCCCTTTGTCGAAGACGGAAAAACCGTCAGAACTTCACGCCAAGGCCAACCTTGACGACATGTTCGCTGACATCGCCGGTCGAAGTGATGGGACCGGTATGGTAGGTTGCCTTGCCGAAGTCGTTGTAACGATATTCGACGCGTCCAAACAGGTTGTTGGTAAAGGCGTAGTCTACACCCGCGCCGACCGTCCAGCCGTGCAGTACCTTGCTGTCCTCACCGAATGGTGCCTTTACTTCGCTGTCCGTCGCAGTGTAGCCGGCAGCGGTGTAGATCAGCGCCCGGTCGATCGCATAACCGGCGCGCAGACGCGCGGAGCCGTTCAGGCCTGCGGAAACCTCGCTGGTGACGATGGTCTTGTCGCCCCAGGCATAACCGAGATCGCCCTCGACACCCAGAATGATGGAGGGGGCCACTTCAGCGTTATAACCAGCGAAACCGGAAAAACGGCCGCCGTCAAATTCATGCTTCGTGGTGACACCGAAAGTGGTCGACTTCACGCGGTTCCAGCCATAACCGGCGGAGGCGCCGACATAAACACCGTCCCAGGAAAAGGCAGGCGCAACATCGTTGACGACGGGTGCCACTGGAATATCGCCGACGGCGTCGGCTGCAACGGATGCGTCAGAAAGAATGCCGAGCAGGCCGAGGGCGAGAAGAGATTGTTTCAACATGCGATAGCTCCTTGAAAATACCATCCCGGCACCTGCGTGATGCGAGTTTTCGCGACCAGAAACGCAGCGTAATGACGGGGTTGACGCACCCCTAGATTGAAGAACATCGTGGTTAAAATCGCGTAAACGGCACGGACAAAAAGGCCCTTGCAGAACGTATTCCCGTTAATATTACCAATATTTATCAAATATAGATTAGAACTCACGCGGATGATCCCGAACCGTGCGTCCCGACCTATGACGACAGCGATCGCGTCACAAAACCCTCATGAGTAGTGGCCATCCCGCAGTTTTGTGTGTGCAGTCATTGGCGGCCACACAAACAAAAACAAGGGAGCCCGAAGGCCCCCTTGCAGTCATGCGATGCGCCGTTTGTTATTTCCGGAAGCACCGTGTGTCATACACACCTAGCTGGAGGACTGCTTCCGGCTTATATCCTGCGCGCATCGTTCACGCCGAAAATCCCTGTCGATTTTCGATCTGCACCATTAGTGGCGACGCTTTTTGCCGCCATCGTTCTTGTTGTCGATGACATCGACGGAAGTCTTGTTGCCGTTGAGAAGGCCATTCAGGATACCGGTCTTGTTGCCGTTCAGAATCCCGTTATTGGACAGGATACCGCTGACACCCAGATCGATGCTTGGCGACACGACGACGAGTGCGCCGCCCTTGTTGCTGTTTCCGGACAGGATACCGCCCAGCAGACCACCGGCATTGGCTTGACCAACGGAAGCGACAGTAAGAACAGCGGCTATGCAAGCAAATTTGGCAATCATTTCTCTCTCCTCTTATGTTTGATCACGCCCCATGGCGTAGTCGAACTGTATATTTAGAGGATTCTAATTCAAGCAAAGCCTAATATTACAATAAATAATTAACTTTAATACTGGTGATTTTAATCAAGTTTTACGCGATTGGCACCGGTCTATTCTTCTGGAATTTCCGTGAAATACACCATGACTTCCGGCCTCGACAATATATCGCCCCTGAAACTTTATTAACCATCCAAATATAAGATATTGCTTAATTAGAGACCGGAGATGCAAATGCGGCTGGGAGGATACATCGCGCTTGTTCTTGGGCTTGCCTGCACCTGCGGTGCGCAGGCGGGGGAAAACGCCGATGAACACAATATCACCTATAAAACCGGCATCGGCTACGACACCAATTACTTCGGCGATACCAACCGGCTGAAGGCGATTTCGCTGCGCGCGGGCTTCGGGCTTAACGGAAAGTTCGTGCTTGATGGCACGGAACTGCGTTATTCGCTCGAGCATGAGGAGGTTCGCCTCCCCCGTTACCGTTTTGCCAATGAACACAACACCATTGCCAGCCTGGGGCTGACCAGGCGTCTGTCGGAGCGGCTGGAATGGGCCGTGGAACTGCGTGGCACACGCAGCGATGCCGGCGATATCTTCCTGCATCTGCCGGAAGAAGACATCGGTTACCGGCGACTGGACCACAAGCTGGAGGCATCGACACAGCTCGGCATCCTTGCTCTTGGCGGAAAGAACACGCTGACGGCGGGTTTTGCCAGTTTGATGAAAGGCAAGGCGCGTTTTCGTCCGGCCTATTTCGAGCCCACCCGCCTGGAGGCCAATGAAGCGCTCTTGTCGCTCAAGGCCGAACATGTGCGCCCGCTGGCCGGCGGCGAGGCCGGACTGACAATTGCTTATGACCACATTGTCGTGCCGGAAAGCCAGCAGGAGAAATACGAGCGTTTTCCGGCCAGCACGTTGCGGGGATCACTTGCCTACGGTTACAAGTTCTCCGAACGCTTCGCCGTTCTGGCCGAAGGGGGCCTGACGACCATTTCCGGCGACGATATCAGCGACAAGGTGAAGCGCACCCGGCCCTATCTCAGGGCCGAAGCCGAGGTAAAAGCCACGGACCGCATCGCCTTCGGTGCTGGCTTCTCGCAGGATTACGCGCTTTTCGACCCTGATGATCCCATTGCCGAGTTCCACCGCCGCTGGCAGTTCGTGGTTAAAAGCAAGCTCACCGACAAGGTGGGGCTGGACCTGGCGCTGCAGCGTGTCCACAAGGACTGGATCTATTACAATTACGACACCAGCGAACGCAGGCTGGTGGCCACACTGTCCTTCGACACCGGCAAGAACAGCAAGCTGGAGGTGGAATTCAACCGCCTTCTGCATGGCGAGCGCGACCCCGACCTTTCCTATAGCGGATCGAGCGTCACCTCGCGTTTCACCGGCACCTTCTGAAACATAGGGCAGCCACATCACCAAAGCGCATATCAGGTCGAAATTCGGTCCCAATTTCTGCTAGAATCCAGCTCCGAGATTCGAAGGCAGGACAGACCGGATAATGAACAGACGACTTTTGCTCCTTGCGGCTGGCCTGACCTCCATTCCCGTTGCCGCCGCGGCACATCCGCATATTTTCGCCGAAGCGCGCATGGAAATCGTCGAGGGGCCGAACGGTACCATCCAGGAGGTGCGCAACATCTGGCGTTTCGACGAGATGTTCTCGGCAAGCGTGGTGATGGATTACGACAAGAACGGCGACCTGAAGCTGGACAAGAATGAGCTGGCCGAAATCGGCAACACCGTGCGTGAATCGCTTGGCGAATATTCCTATTACACCTTCATTACCGCCAACGGAAAACAGGTGGATTTCGCAAAGCCCGACACCATTCATGTGGACTACAAGGACAAGCAGATCCTGATGTTCTTTTCCGTCAAGCCAAACACGCCGCTTTCCATCAAGGGCAAGCTCAGCTTCGGCGCGTGGGACCCAACCATGTATACGGCGATCGATTTTGCGAAAGACGGCGATCTGGCGACCGTCGGCAAGGATCTCGCCGCCTGCAAGCACCATGTCGTGCGCCCCGACCCGGACGAGGTGATCTCACAAAACCAGAGTTCGCTCACCGACGCTTTCTTCAACGACCCGACCGGCACCGACATGACCAAACTCTTCGCCACCCGGCTGGAGGTGACATGCTGAGCCGAAGCGGGCGCCTTTGCGGACACCTGACCATCGCCGCACTCTGCGTGCTGGCCGTGGCAGGTGCTGCCCATGCGCAATCGCCGCTCGGCATAGGCTCGGCCGAGCCGTCCTTTGCCCCTGGCGGGCCGTTCGCGCCGCTGATGCAATGGATCAACGTGCACCAGCAGATGTTCTACCGGGCGCTGACCGGTGCCCTGAAAGCCATGCGCGAAGACAATTGGGCGATGGCATCGCTGGTTGGCCTCTCCTTTGCATACGGGGTCTTTCATGCCGCCGGTCCTGGCCACGGCAAGGCTGTCATCTCTTCCTATATGATCGCCAATGAAACGCAGCTGAAACGCGGCATTCTCATTTCCTTCATTTCAGCACTCATTCAGGGCGCAATGGCCATCGGCCTCGTTGTCGCAGCCTGGCTCGTGCTGCGCGGCACCTCCATCACCATGACGAAAGCCACGCAGGCAATGGAGATCGCCAGCTTTGCCATGGTGGCGCTGTTCGGCGCCTGGCTTCTGCTACGCAAGCTCTGGTCGCTGCGCATCCGGCGCGTACCGGTTGCAGCCTTCGCGGTTGCGGGGGAAGCAACAGCAGTCAGAACCACGGGCATGGGCACGGGCCTCAGGTTTCAGGGCAAGCCGGTTTTCGCGGACCACGCCCATAGCGGCACAGGTGATCTTTGCGTCTCCTGCGGAAAATCGCACGCGCCCGATCCGCTGCTTCTCAAAGGCAAGAATTTCAGCCTGCACGAAGCGTGGTCGGCGATCATCGCAGTTGGCCTGCGGCCATGCTCCGGTGCCATCATCGTCATGAGCTTTGCGCTCTTGAACGGGATTTTTCTCGGCGGCGTGCTTTCCGTGCTTGCCATGTCGCTGGGTACCGCCATCACCGTATCGCTGCTTGCCATCATGGCCGTCTCGGCCAAGGGGCTTGCCGTGCGCTTCGCCGGCCCCGGAAGCCGCAGGGCAGCGGGCATCAGCCACGCGATCGAGATTGCCGGTGCGCTGTTCGTGCTTTTGATGGGCCTTATGCTGCTTGGCGCGTCGCTTCAGTTCTGACTGTCGCGGCGGCGCTGGTAGCGGGCGCGCAGCCAGAACAGCAGGAAAAAGCACAGCACCACCACCGAGCCAAAAGCCGCAGCAAGAAAGGGCGAATAATCCCCCAGCCACAGCATGATTTTCGGCATCACGTAAAACACCAGCCCAAAACCAAGGATGATGCCAGCGGCTGCAAGGCCCGGCGACCAGTCTTTACGGCCAGAGCCAGCCTTCTTTTCAGGCGTGGTCATGGGCGAGCTCCGCGCGGATATCCTCAAGCTTGCGCTTCTGCGCGCCATCGGCCGTAAAATTCTCCGGCGAAAGCCAGATTTCAAACGCCTTGCCAATCAACGGCCATTCGCCGTCGATCATGGAAAACCACGCCGTATCGCGGTTGGCACCCTTGGAGATCATGTGCTGGCGGAACACACCCTCGAAGGTGAAGCCGTAACGCTTCGCAGTGATCTTGGAGGGTTCGTTTTGATTGTGGCATTTCCACTCGTAGCGGCGGTAACCCAGATCCTCGAAAACGTGTTTCGCCATCAGATAATGCGCTTCGGTCGAAAGCGGCGAGCGCTTCATCCTGGCGCCATGGGCAACCGAACCGACCTCGACCACGCCATTGGCGGGATCGGGCCGCATGTAGCTTGCCATTCCGACGACGTCACCGGTGGCATTTTCAACGAAAACCAATGTCACCCAGTTGAGTTTATCACCCGCGTTGACAAGCCAGTCACCAAAGGCTGCAGCATCGGCAAAGCCGCTTTGCGGGAAATATTTGAGAAGCGCATTGACCCCCTCACCACCAAGCGCAGTCCAGAGCCTTGCAAGATGCCTGTCGCGATCAAACGTTTCCGCCGTCACATAACGGCCCTTCAGCGTCACCGGCTGCGGCGCCGGACATCCCTTAAAATCACTCAGATCGCGCATTCTCTTCCCCGTTGTCTGGGAGAAGGATTAGGCCAAGCGGGGCTGGATGACAACCGGGAAGTGGGGTGGAGTGCGGTGGCTGTCGTGGGTCAGGCGTACCGCGTGGGTGGGTGTGGCTCGCCCCCCTCTGTCCTGCCGGACATCTCCCCCACAAGGGGGGGGAGATCGATCCGAGGTAAGGTTTAGCCCATATCAACGCTAGAGAATGAAGTGGCGGAAGAACGCCTTGCTGATCTCCCTCCTTGTGGGGGAGATGTCCGGCAGGACAGAGGGGGGTGAGCCACACGCACCAACGCGGTGAACTACACCCTCACGCCGTCATGTAAAAAACCTCAAACCTTCGCCGCCACCACCGTCGACTCGATATGATCGACCAGCGCATCGGGCAATCCCAACCGCCCGGCAAGCAGATCGAGATAACCGCGCTCAGCCCGCGTATCGGCCTCTATGGCAAGACGCGAGGCGGTGTAGATTTCCACCTTCTGCTCCTCTGTGCGGGCAGCAGCCACCAGTGCGTCGATATCCAGCGGATCGGCCAGTTCCTTTTCGAGGAACCGCTCGGCTTCCGTGTCGAGGCCGGACACCTGCACCTTATCCATGATGTTGGCGCGCTCTTTTTCGTCGATATGGCCGTCTGCCTTGGCAGCGGCAATCATCGCCTGGATGAGTTTCAGCGCAAAATCGTTGGAAAGGGCGGGGGACTGCGGATGGAAGGCGGAATCGACGGGCGGGGCGAGAAGCTCCGGCTCGGGTTTTGGAGCTACTTCAGGTGCCTGCCCGGATTTATAATTCTTGTAGGCGAGATAACCGAGACCGGCGATGGCCGCGACGCCGCCGATGGTGGCGACATTGCCGGCGAGCTTGCGGCCGGTCTTGGTGCCCAGAATGGCGGCGGCAAGCGCACCGGCCTTCATCGGATTGTTCTTGGCGATATCGGCGGCCTGCCCGGCTCTGTCACGGACGCTTCCCGAAAGGCCCGGCACCTGTGAGCCGAGGAATTGTTCAAGAAGCTTCTTGGCGTCGAACATCAAAATCTCCTGTGAGGGTAAAGTCTACACGGGAAGATAGGGAGCCATGGCACGAATACAAATGACAAACCCGCTCACGCCTTCGTGAACGGGCTTGAAGAAGTGGCAGATCAGCCGCGCAGTGCTGCGGCTTCGGCAGCGAGCCTGGTGATGCCGGCCCAGTCAGCCGTTGCCACAAGTTCGCGCGGAGCAACCCAGGAACCGCCGACACAGACGACGTTCGGCAGGGAAAGATAGTCATTGGCATTCTTCAGCGAGACGCTGCCGGTCGGGCAGAACACCGTGCCGGCGAGCGGCGAGGACAGTGCCTTGAGGTATGGCGCGCCACCGGCCTGTTCCGCCGGGAAGAACTTCAGCACCTTGTAGCCTTCGTCGCGCAGCGCCATGACTTCGCTTGCCGTGGCGGCCCCTGGAAGCAGCGGCACGTTGGAGGCGCGCGCTGCTTCCAGCACGCTTTTGTTGATTCCGGGGCTGACGATGAAGGTGGAACCGGCTTCAGCGGCCGCCTCGAAATCTTTGGCGTTGAGGATGGTGCCAGCGCCGACATGGGCGCCCTCCACTTCCGCCGCAACCGCACGGATGGCATCCAGTGCCGCCGGCGTGCGCATGGTGATCTCGATTGCCTTCAGGCCACCTGCGACCAGAGCGCGCGCGAGCGGCACGGCGGAAGCAGCATCATCCACGATCAGCACCGGCACGACCGGCTGCAGCTTGAGGATGGAGAGCAGTTTTTCGGAGTCCTGGGCCAAGATAAGCCTCCCTTGCGCGATTGAAACGATTGAAATCCGGTTTATCGATTAGCCTGCCCCGGCCTTGATGTCGAGGCATGGCAAGACCATTTTTATCCAGATACTTCAATCTATTCGCTTCTTTATGACGTCTTCATGCGATAATCTGGCGCACCGGTTTACGGAGACAGCATGGCCAAGGAAATCGAGCGGAAGTTTCTGGTTGCAGGCGATGAATGGCGTAATGAAGTGACGCGTAGCATGGCTTTCCGGCAGGCATATGTCGCGTCGCTGGAAAATCGTTCGGTCCGGGTCAGGATCGTCAACGGGCTTGACGCGACACTGACCATCAAGATCGGCGCGAGTTCGCTCGTCCGTGATGAATATGAATATTCCATTCCACTGAATGACGCGGAAGAATTGATGGCCAGCGCCCCCGGCGTGGTGATCGAGAAGATGCGCCACACGGTTGATCACGGTGGATTCACTTGGGAAGTCGATGTTTTCGAGGGTAAATACAAGGGGCTGATCGTGGCGGAGGTAGAGATGGACGACGAGAACGCCAACCCCGATCTGCCCTCCTGGCTTGGCAAGGAGGTAACGGGCGACCGTCGCTTCTCCAACCAGTCGCTCGCCATGGACTGTCCCCACGGAGACTTGGCGGATGCCCTTCAGGATTGACCCGAACAAACCGTTCGACGATGAAATCCGCCGCGCGGGACTGGAACTCATCGAAGAGGCGATAATCAGCCTTCGCGACCAGCCTTCCGGGCGCCATGAGGCGGTGCACGATGCCCGCAAGCGGTTCAAGCGGCTGCGCGCCCTCTACCGCCTCATCGCCAGGGCAGCACCCGATTTCAGCAAAGAGGAAAACGCCCGCTTTCGCGACATCGCCCGCTCGCTCGCTTTTGCACGGGAAGCGACGGCGCTGGTGGAGACGGTGGAGTATCTCGAGACTTTCGCGGCCTCCACGACGCAAGGAAAGGCGCTGCGATCGATCGCGACAGTCCTGCGCAAGCGCCGTGACCACGCCATCGAACATGAGGCAGGTCTCGACGAGGCCATTGCGGCCGCCATCGCCGGCTGCGAGGAAGCACGCAAGAGGCTGAAGGCAGTGTCGCTGCCGGACGAGCTTAAAGATGTGACAAGGCTGGTGAAAACCGGGTGGGCGAAGCAGAGGAAGAGGGCGCGTAAAGCACTTGCCGACTGCCATGAGCAGGCCGACGTCGAACATTTCCACGAATTGCGCAAGGCGGGCCAGGCCTACTGGATGCATCTCGGCCTTCTGCGCCGCCTCTGGCCATCGGCCATGCGCGCCAAGCGGGCCGACACCAAGCGGCTGGTCGACATCCTTGGCCACGAGCACGATCTTTCGGTCCTTGCAGCCTTTGCCGACCGGGAACCGGAGCGTTTCGGCAATGGCGAGCGACTGGCTCTGCTTCTCGATGCAATCATTCAGAGGCAGCAGGCGCTGCGCGGAGATGGCCTTGAGCTGGCAAACGAAGTCTTCTCCGAATCCGCCAGAACCGAAAGCCGCATCGTCGGCCTTTTATGGCGGCGGGCGGCGAAGTAGACCGGAAAGCCCGAAGAGACTGAGATTTGACGATTTTCAAAATAGCGGCAGCGGCGGATAAATATTGATTTGCGGCCGCCGCCGCTGTATTTCAGCGGCCATGACCGACACCACCATTCTCCCCCGCCCGGAAGCCGCCCCTCACCCCACTGGCGATTTTCTCGTGGCTGCGCTTTATCATTTCGCCCGCCTGCCGCGGTTTGAAAGCCTGCGCGACGAGCTCTTTCAGCTTTGCCGGGAAAACGGCGTCAAGGGCACGCTGCTTCTGGCGGCGGAAGGCATCAATGGCACCATTGCCGGGCCGGATGCGGGTGTGCGCGCCATACTTGCCTTCCTGCGTGCGCAGCCGGAATTTGCGGCGCTGGAACATAAGGAAAGCCGGGCATCGAACATGCCCTTCGTGCGCATGAAGGTGAAGCTCAAGAAAGAGATCGTCACCATGGGCGTGCCGGATATCGATCCCAACCGCATCGTCGGCACCTATGTCGATCCGCGCGACTGGAACTCGCTGATCTCCGACCCGGACACCATCGTCATCGACACCCGCAACGACTACGAGACCGCGATCGGTCTCTTCAAGGGCGCGGTGGACCCGAAGACCAAGACCTTCCGCGAGTTTCCCGACTGGGTAAAGAACAATCCCGGCCTGCACAACAAGCCGAAGATCGCCATGTATTGTACCGGCGGCATCCGCTGCGAAAAGGCGACCGCCTTCATGAAGGGACAGGGGTTCGATGAGGTCTTTCACCTCAAGGGTGGCATCCTGAAATATCTGGAAGAGGTGCCGGAAGAAGAGAGCCTGTGGGAAGGCGCCTGCTTCGTGTTTGACGAGCGCGTCTCCGTCGTCCACGGTCTTGCCGAAGGCGATCACAAACTCTGCCACGCCTGCCGCAACCCGATCACATCGCAGGTGCGCCAATCCCCGTTGTTCGAGGAAGGTGTGTCCTGCCCGAGCTGTTACGACGACCGGACAGAAGAGGACCGCCAGAGGTTCCGCGACCGGCAGCAGCAGATCGAACTGGCAAAGAAGCGCGGCGAGCGCCATCTGGGGCGCTAAAGCGGATCGGCATCCAGCCACGGCACGTCTTCACGGTGAGAAGGCTCTTACGCGATTAACGACTTGATCGCCCTAGACCCCGGATGAGGTGCGGGGTGACGGAGTGTGGATCACCCTTTTGCCCCTGCCCGAAGCGCAAACAGCGGCGCCGTCTGCTCCTCCAGCATGGCGGTAATCTCTTCAGCGGCGACGGGTTTTGAGAACAGGTAGCCCTGCAATTCGTCACAGCCACACAGATGCAGGATAGCCGCCTGTTCTTCTGTCTCGACGCCCTCCGCCGTGACAGGAATATCGAGAGATTTCGCAAGCGCCACGGTTGCCTGCAACATTTCCAGCGACCGCCCACCCTGCTCCAGGGCCATGACCAGCGACCGGTCGATCTTCATGCGGTCGAAACCGAAGCGGCGCAGATATCCGACGCTGGCGAAACCGGCTCCGAAATCGTCGAGCGCTATATGCAGGCCAAGCTGTTTCAGCTTGTCGATTGCCGCACTTGCCCGCTCCGGATTCTGGATGAAATAGCCCTCGGTCATTTCCAGCCGCAGCCTTGCGGTTGGCGTCTGCGTGGCGGCGAGAATATCCGCCACGTTGCCGGAAAAGGCCGGATTGCGGAACTGAACGGGTGAAATATTCACCGAGAGCTTGATGGAGGGCCATTGACCCGCCGTCTCGCAGGCCTTGCGCAGCACCAGCAGGCCGAGCCGCTCGATAAGGCCACTGGTTTCGGCAGCGGCGATGAAGATATCCGGCGGCACGAAGCCGTATCCCGGCCTTTGCCAGCGGGCAAGCGCCTCCACCCCGGTGATACTGCGCGTGGCGGCATTGACGACCGGCTGGTAGACCACCGATATCTCGTCATTCAGGATGGCATAACGCAGATCGGCCTCAAGCTGCAGCTTCTCCTCGCGCAGCGCGTCCATTTTCAGCTCGTAGGCGACGTAACGCCCACGCCCGTTTTCCTTGGCCTGATACATGGCCATGTCGGCGCGGCGCAGCAGTTCCTCACCGTTGATATCACCGGCTCTGGAGACGGAAGTGCCGATGCTGCAACCGATGCTCGCCACCCGCTCGCCGATGCTGAACGGCTCGGTGAACAGTTCGAGCAGCGCCTGGCAGAGCTTGCGGCCTTCCGACCACACGTCGTTGCCCTGAATGGCGATGGCGAATTCGTCGCCGCCGAGCCGCGCGAGCACGGCATCTTCCGGCACAAGCACCCTGAGCGCCGCCGCAACGCCCTTGATCAGCCGATCGCCGGCAGCGTGACCGTAGGAATCGTTGATCTCCTTGAAACCATCAAGATCGAGGTAAAGCAGCTTGATATCGGTCTTGTCGTGGCGGGCCTTGCCCACCATGCGGTTGAGCTTGGAAAACAGCCCGGCGCGGTTGCTGAGCCCGCTCAGACGATCGCGCAGCGCCTCTTCCCTCGCCGCCGCTTCGTCAGCCTTCAGCCGATCGAGCGTCGCCGAACCGATGATGAGAAGTACGAGAAAGAACGTTCCGGCAATGCCGAGTGCCGTGAAGACGACCGGCCGGGCCTCATGGAAGCTCACGTCCCCCGGCAGTTGCGAGCGCCAGACGAGCCGCGCCAGCACATCACCAAGCGGATTGACGACATCCACATGGTTGGTCGCCGGTCCGTCGCCATATTGCAGTTGCAGACCATCGATGACGTAGTTGCGGGCCAGCTTGTCTACCGTCGCCTGTTTGAGATGACGCGCGAAAATCAGATATCGCCGCTCGGACCCGACCGGCGGCAAGACCCCGGATTTGAGCCGCACCAGCGCGACCCCCGTAGCCGCGACGCCGTCGCGGGTTTTCACGAAACCGGTGACCTGCGACGCGATGCCGGGACGCATGGAGCGCACCCGTTCGATCATCTCCTTGAGGCCTTCTGCAAAATAGTCATGGGGCTTCCAGGCAACCGGCTTGCCGTTCTGGTAGGCCATGCGGACCTTGCCGTCTTCGTCGAGGACGACGGCGGTATCGAAAAGATCGCTGTTGACCGTCATCTCGCCATAATTGCTCGCCACCCAGTCGAACCTGTCGGGGGCGTAGACATAGTCGGCGGCATCGTCCCAGGCGGCGTAGTCGTTCAGCGTCGCGCCAAGCTGGTCGCGGAAGGTGACAAGGGCGCCCGCCGTTGTCTCTCGCGAGCGGGCATTGTCGAGCGAGTTCGCCCTTTCCCTGACCTGGCTCAGAGCAGACAAGACCAGCGCGGTGACAATGAGAAGCACCAGCGCAAATGTGGACAATACGACGCCGACGGCGGTTCTACGCCCGACCGGCAAATATTCCCCAATGTTTCGCGGCGCAATCCGCATAAAATCCCCTTCGAAAGCATCATCTTGCGAAGGAAACATTCAAAAGCCGTTAAGTTGGATTGTGGCGACGCCACAAAAAACAACGGGTATAAAACGACAGTATGGGTGAAATAGAGAAAAATTCTCCCCACAATGGTGGGGGATTTTCATAAAAACTGCGGATGCGTTCGCCCCGCAAACAAAAAACCTCCCCCGCGAACGGGAGAGGCTGCAACTTCAATCGTGTCAGGCCTGATTACCAGGACGGAATGACCGTGCCGTTGAACTTCTCCAGAATGAAGGCCTTCACTTCCGGGCTGTGGTAGGATTCCACCAGCGTCTTCACCCACGGCTTGTCCTTGTCCTGCGCACGAACGGCGATGACGTTTGCGTAAGGGGACTTTTCGCTTTCGATGGCGATGGCGTCCTTCTTGGGGTTCAGGCCTGCTGCCGTAGCATAATTGGTGTTGATGACCGACGCGTCGGTGTCATCCAGCGAGCGCGGCAACTGCGCAGCGTCAAGTTCGACGATCTGGATGTTCTTCGGGTTTTCGGTGATGTCGGCAGGCGTTACCTTCAGACCGGCTTCTTCCTTGACCTTGAGCACACCCTTGGAAGCGAGAACGAGAAGCGCACGGCCGCCATTGGTCGGGTCGTTCGGAATACCGACCGTCGCGCCGTCCTTCAGCTCGTCAAGGCTCTTCACCTTCTTCGAATAAACGCCCATCGGCGTGGTGATGGTGGTGCCGACGCTGACGAGATCGAACTTGCGGTCAGCGATCTGGTTGTCGAGGTAAGGCTGGTGCTGGAAGGAGTTGGCCTGAAGCTCACCGTCTGCCAGTGCCTGGTTCGGCACGACGTAGTCCGAGAACTCGACGATATCGATGTCCAGTCCCTTGGCGGCGGCGATCTTCTTGACCTGTTCCATGATCTGCGCGTGCTCGGCAGGTGTAACACCAATCTTGATGGTTTCGGCAAGCGCCTGACCGGCGGTAAAGAGAGCGGCGAGCGAAGCCGCGAGGATGATTTTCTTCATGGATGTCTCCTTGGGTTTGTTGTTCTTGGGTTTGTTGTTCGTGAACGGTTTTATCAGTTCTTGCGGGTGCGCTTGTCGAAGCTGCGGGCAAGCCGGTCGCCGGCGCTCTGCACGAGCTGCACGAGCACGATCAGCACCAGCACCACGACCAGCATCACGTCAGGCATGAAGCGCTGGTAGCCGTAGCGAATGCCGAGATCACCCAACCCGCCGCCGCCGACAGCACCGACCATGGCCGAATAACCGATGAGGCTGACGAGCGTGAGGGTAAGCGCCAGCGTGATGCCCGGCTTTGCTTCCGCAAGCAGGACCTTGGTGACGATCTGCAACGGTGTTGCGCCCATGGCGCGGGCCGCTTCGATCAGGCCCTTGTCGACTTCGCGGATCGCCGCTTCCACCAGCCGCGCGATGAAAGGCACGGTGGCAACCGTCAGCGGCACGATGGCCGCACTGGTGCCGATGGAAGTGCCGGCGACCAGCCGCGTGAAGGGAATGATCGCCACCACCAGAATGATGAAGGGCGTGGAGCGCGCCGCATTGACGACAAGGCCGAGGATGCGGTTCGTCATCGGCGCGGGGAAGAGTTCGCCTTTGCCGCTGGTGGCAAGGAAAACGCCCATCGGCACACCGATGATGGAGCCGACGATGCCGGCGACCGCGACCATGTGCAGCGTTTGCAGAAGACCCTTCGACAGAAGGTTGAAAAGCATATCAGGCGACATAACCCAGCACCTCCGTGTGAAGACCGGTCTCAGTATAAAAGCGGCCGGCGCGGGCGGTGATTTCCGCCGTGGCCGGATAGGACACAACCAGCGAGCCGAATGGTTCGCCGGAAATTTCCTCGATGGTGCCGGCAAGGATGTTCACGTCAGGGCCTATTTCCGCAACAAGACGCGCGGTCAGCGGCTGGAATGCCGTTTCGCCGAAGAACACCAGCCGCACGAGAACGCGGTCACCCTCCGCGGCTTCCGGCTTCAACCCTGATGTAACCCAGTGCGGCAGCTTAACCCCGACCGAGGACGACAGCAGGCTGCGGGTCGTCTCGTGTTTCGGCGCGGTGAAAATATCGAAGGTGCGCCCCTCCTCCACGATCAGGCCCCTGTCGATGACGGCGACCTGCGAGGCGATGGTCTTCACCACCTCCATCTCGTGGGTGATGAGCAGCACTGTCAGCCCAAGTTCGGCATTGATCCGCTTCAGGAGTTCAAGGATGGACTGGGTCGTCTCCGGATCGAGCGCGGACGTCGCCTCGTCCGACAACAGCAGCTTGGGTTGCGTCGCAAGCGCGCGGGCGATGCCGACACGCTGCTTCTGCCCACCCGACAGTTCCGCCGGATAACGCTTCGCCTTGTCGGAAAGGCCGACGAGTTCGAGCAGCGGCGTTACCCGCGTTTCGATCTCTTTTTTACCGAGACCGGCAATTTCTAGCGGCAGCGCCACATTGTCGAAAGCGGTGCGCGACGACAGGAGATTGAAGTGCTGGAAGATCATGCCGACGGAACGGCGAAGGGTCCTCAGACTCTTCTCATCAAGGGCGGCAACATCGACGCCGTCGACGACCACCCGGCCGGACGACGGTTTTTCAAGGCCGTTGGCGAGGCGGATGAGGGTGGATTTGCCGGCACCAGAGCGGCCGATGATGCCGGTGATGGAACCCTTCGGCACGACATAATCAATGCCGGCGAGGGCTGCGAAGCCCGGCTTGCCATCGCTGCCGCCAAAGGTCTTGGTCACGCCTTCAAACGTGACCATCGCGTCCTTGGCAGTCTGCGGTGCGCGCGCGAGCGATGTCGCGTTGGATGAAAAACTCATTGGGAACTCTGCGAAAACTCTTGACGGATCGGGTCTCAAAAAATCCTGTTGCGGTGCTGAACCGCTCTCTTCATGCAGCCTTCCGGCACATTCGATGACAGCTGATTTTCCGGGTCATTTCGTCAGGCTTTCACTCAGAAATGCCGGGGATCGGCAATTCGATGGCGCATACTTGCCCGCAGGCGCCATCTTTTAACAGGGATGATTTTTCAATTATCTGAAATCAGAGAAAAAATCTACCGCAAAGCCGTCTGTGCGGCCCTGCGGCAGTCAAGACTTCGCGAGTGCGTGGAAATCAGACGCGGCTGACGAATTCCTCAAGCGGGCGGCGGACCTTCTTCAGGTTCACCAGCCAGTCGCCTTCCGGCTCGCGGTATCCGAGCGGCAGGATGGTAACGGAGCGCAGGCCCTTTTCACGCAGGCCGAGGATTTCATCCAGCTTGGCCGGATCGAAACCTTCCATCGGTGTGGAATCCACACCCTCGAAAGCAGCCTGCGCCACCGCCATGCCGAAACCAATATAGGCCTGACGGGCTGCGTGTTCGAAATTCACCTGCTCATCACGCTGCGGATAGGAGGAGAGAAGCTTCTGACGATACGCTTCCCAGCCCTCGTTCTTGACGCCACGCTCTTCGTTGACCAAGTCGAACATATGGTTGATCCGCTCTTGCGTGTAGTTATCCCACGCCGCAAACACCAGAAGATGCGAACCTTCAGTCACCTGCGCCTGGTTCCAGGCGATCTCGCGGATCTTTGCGCGCACTTCCGGATCGGTAACGACGATGACTTCGAACGGCTGCAACCCGCTGGAAGTGGGCGCCAGCCGGGCGGCTTCGACGATGCGCTCGACCTTGTCTTCCGCAACAGTCTTGGAAGGATCCATTTTCTTGGTGGCATAACGCCAGTTGAGTTTTTCGATAAGCATGTTCGTTTTCCCTGGGAGGACCAGCCCGCACCGCTCCGGATGAGGCAGCAGCAGGCGCTACGTCTGCGTAGCCTGCCTGACATAGGAGACAGGATGGCAGGCGCAAGCAGGCACCGCCGGGTAACTGGCAAAAAAGTTTGGAAAACTGATAGTAAGGTGGAAGAACTTTATTGGGGAGAGCGATCGCGTGCTTTCCTGGTGAGGAATACGGCAGGTAAAGTTCACACACGAGCCAGCCTCTCCACCCTCATTCCTGTACTTGTCACATGAATCCAGCCGACACGCGTCTGCGTGGCGCAAATACTCATTCTAGCCCAAGGACTTGGGGCGGCTGGATCCCTGTGACAAGCACAGGGATGAGGGAGAAAGCCTCACCCCTTCATCACACCGTGGTTCCCCTTCGGAAAACCCGATGCCAGCGCGCTGTACCATTTGCCGCTGTTCTTCAACGTACGAACCTGCGTTTCGTAATCCACGTGAACGAGGCCAAAGCGCATGCGGTACCCTTCCGCCCATTCGAAATTGTCCATCAGGCTCCAGGCGAAGTAACCCCGCATGGGGTAACCGTCCTTCACCAGATCAGCAACGATACCAAGATGTTCGGCGTAATAGTCAAGACGGGGTTGATCATCCACCTCGCCGTTTTCGACGCCCATATTGTAGCAGGCGCCATTTTCGGTGATGTAGCAATCGGGCAGCTCGTAGCGCTCGTAGAGCGTCTCCACCAGGGAATGCAGCGCCGGCGCATAGACTTCCCAGCCGATATCGGTTTTGACATCGCTGACGGCCGGGGCTGGTTTGGTGGCAGGGAATTCCGCACCTTCGGTAGCGTCGTCGGCAACGCGCATCGGTGTATAATAATTCAGGCCCCACCAGTCGAGCTTCTGGCTGATGATGGACAGGTCTTCCGCCTCCACCACCGGCATGCGGCTGCCCAGGGCCTCCATCATTTCGGCCGGATATTCGCCCTTGAAGACCGGATCGAAAAACGCGCCGTTGTGGAACTGGAATGCCCGTTCAGCTGCCTTCATGTCGGCGTCGCTATCGGAGGCCGGGATGACGGAATGGGCGTTCAGCACCAGTCCGACCGGCACCTTGGGCGCAACATGGCGGGACGCCTCGACGCCAAAACCATGGGCAAGGTTGATGTGGTGCATGGCCGCAAGGGCTGCTTCCATGTTGCGCTCGCCCGGCGCATGAATGCCATAGAGATGGCTGAGCCAGACCGCACACCAGGGTTCATTGAAGGTCGCCACCGCATCCAGCCGGTCGCCAAGCCGTGCCATGACGGTCTTGGCGTAACGCTGGAAGGCATGGGCGGTGGAACGCGAGGCCCAGCCGCCGTCGCCCATCAGTGTCAGCGGCAGGTCCCAATGGTAAAGCGTCGCATAGGTCTTGATGCCGCGCGCCTTGCAGCCATCGACGAGGCGGTCGTAGAAATCCAGCCCCTTCTCGTTGATCGGACCGAATCCATCGGGAATGATGCGCGGCCAGGCAATGGAGAAACGATAGGCCTCGACACCCATTTCCTTGATGAGATCGAGATCATCCTCCCAGCGATTATAGTGATCGCAGGCAACGTCGCCATTGTGGCGCCCGAAGACATGTCCCGGCATGTTGCAGAAGGCATCCCAGATGGATGGCTTGCGGCCGTCAACCTTGGTGGCACCCTCGATCTGGAAGGAGGCGGTCGCCACGCCGAACAGGAAATCGCCGGGGAAACGGGCTGCAAGCGCTTTGTGATCGGTCATCGGATAGGCCCTTTCGTCATCCATCGAGCGTCAAAAGATGGAGAGCGGTTTAGACCAAGTCAGCAATGAGATACAGCCGCAGGCACGCAAAATCTGCAACGTTTCAGCAGCGCGGTTAAGATATCCAAAGCGCTTTAGGTACACGAGAGTCGCCGCAACGGTTTCCCGGCGGCGGGAGAAACGACAGCCCGGCAAATGCGGATGGGAGTTGAGTGTGGTGGAAAGTCTTGCATCTGCCGGGCCGCGCCTTGTTGACCGGAATGCCGGTCGATCTGTGACAGCCTTTTCACGACACCTACCGGATCGGCCCTTCCCGCTGCTGGCAATTGCGGGACGCCTTTCCGGAACGCGGTTTGCCAGAACCACGCTTGTCGATGCCGGCAGCCGGTCCGCGAAAGGCGCCGCGCGTATCGCCCTTCCGTTCCGGTTGCAGGGGAATGATGCTGCAAAACGGACGGGTGGGGACATGCGGGGAAAGGTTTTGCGGTAAGTGACTGGAAAGAAAGGAGGGGTGGCGCGGAAATGTTCTCGCCTTTGGCAGCAGACGGCAAGCATGCCCCCTTAATCCAGCTATCGCAACCTTCTTAGTCTCATTTTATGGAATGTTATCTGCACCATCGGGCCCGGAGACCGAACGGTGCCGTACACCGCAGATACGACGTCATCCTCGGGCGTGTCGCGAGGATGACGGAGGAGAGGTTTTGCGGCTTTAACCAGCCTCTAGACGGGGGATGCTCCCCCGTCCTTTGTTTATGAACGTACCAGCCCGTCAAACGTAACGATTGACGACGTTCTCCAGATATTCCTGACGGCCGGACTTCGGCTCGGGGTTGATATCCTGGCGCTCGACCAGCGCTGCGATTTCTTCGAGCTTCAGCTCGCCGCGCAACATCTTCTGGGCTTCAGGTGCGTCCCACTTCGCGTAACGCTCCGACAGCGGCTTCGACAGCGCGCCGTCCTCGATCATCTTCGCCGCCGCCTTCAGACCGCGGGCGCAGCAATCCATGCCGCCGATATGGCCGATCAGCAGGTCCTGCGGATCAAGCGACTGGCGACGCAGCTTGGAATCGAAGTTGGTGCCGCCATTGGTGAAGCCGCCGCCGGCCAGTACGTGGTAATAGGCCAGCGCCATTTCAGGTACGTTGTTGGGGAACTGGTCGGTATCCCAGCCAGACTGGTAATCGTTGCGGTTCATGTCGATGGAGCCGAAAATGCCGAAGGCATTGGCCATGGCCAGTTCGTGTTCGAAGGAATGGCCGGCGAGGATGGCGTGACCCTGCTCGATATTGACCTTCACTTCCTTTTCGAGACCGTTCTTCTGCAGGAACGCATAAACGGTTGCGACGTCGTAGTCGTACTGGTGCTTGGTCGGCTCCTGCGGCTTTGGCTCGATCAGGATCGTGCCTTCGAAACCGATCTTGTATTTGTATTCCACAACCAGATTGAGGAAGCGGCCGAGCTGGTCCAGCTCGCGCGAAAGATCGGTGTTGAGCAGCGTTTCGTAACCTTCACGACCGCCCCATAGCACGTAATTGGCGCCGCCGAGCTTTTTGGTGGCATCCATGCAGGTCTTCACCGTCGCAGCCGAGAATGCGAAGACATCCGGGTCCGGATTGGTCGCGGCACCCGACATGAAGCGGCGGTTGGAGAACAGGTTCGCCGTGCCCCACAGAAGCTTTACGCCGGTATCAGCCTGCTTCTGCGCGAAGTAGTCGACGATCTCGTTGAGGTTCCTGGTGTTTTCGGCAAAGTTCCTGCCTTCCGGGCGCACATCGGCGTCGTGGAAGCAATAGAACGGCGAACCGAGCAGCGAGAAGAATTCAAAGGCGACATCGGCCTTCAGCTTGGCGGCCTGCATGGTGTCTTCAAACCACGGACGCTGGAACGTCTGCCCACCGAATGGGTCGCCGCCCGGCCAGGTGAAGGTGTGCCAGTAAGCCACGGCAAAGCGCAGGTGATCTTCCATACGCTTTCCGGCAACGATCTCGTCGGGGTTGTAATGGCGGAAGGCGAGCGGGTTGGTGCTGTCGGGGCCTTCATATTTGATCTTGGCGATATCGCCGAAGAAGCCTGTGCTCATTGGATGGTTCCTCCTCTGGGGTGGGTTTAGGTGGTGTTCAAAAATTCGAGGTCTGCGCGGGCCGCTTACCCCCTCTGTCGTGTCGGACATCTCCCCCACAAGGAGGGAGATCAGCAAGTTGCGCTCAACCGCTTCGATCGCGACCTCACAGGAGGACGTGACCTAGCCGCTTGTCGATCTCCCCCATTGTGGGGGAGATGCACGGCAGGGCAGAGAGGGGTGAACGGCGCACGCAAAACCTCAATGCGAAAGCGACCGAATGGCGGGATAAAGCGCGTGATACCGCTGGTAAGCCTCCTCATAAGCATCGCCAAGCGCCACCACCGGCTCGATCGTCCGCGCCGTTTCCGGCTGCGTGCAGACTGCAACCGGATCTGCACCTGTTGCAGCGATGAGACCGAGTCGGGCGGCGCCGAAAGCGGCGCCGAAATCGCCCTCGGCCGGAATATCCACGGGCACACCGAGCGAAGTCGCGATCGAGGCCAGCCAATAGGCCGAGCGCGAACCGCCGCCGATGGCGGTGACGCGGGAAATGGAGGTGCCGGCCGACTTCAGCGCTTCGAGATTGTCACGGATGGCGAAAGTCACGCCTTCCAGCACAGCCTGCGTCAGCGCCCTGCGGTCACTTTCATGCGAAAGGCCAATGAAAGAGCCGCGAATGGCGGCATCGTTATGCGGCGTGCGCTCGCCGGAAAGATAGGGTGCGAAAGTGACGCCGCTCGGCGCCAGAAGCTCGTCGCCCAGTTCACCCGTCAGTTCGGCTGCGGACTTGCCGGTGAGGCGCGAATACCAGTTGAGTGCATCGGTAGCGGACAGGATGACGCCCATCTGGTGCCATGTGTTGGGAAGCGCGTGGCAGAACGCGTGTACGGCGCTTTCCGGCTTCGGCAGATAGGAGGCGTTGGCGGCAAACAACACGCCGGAAGTGCCGAGCGAAACGAACGCGTGGCCCGCTTTCACCGTGCCCATGCCGCAGGCGGAAGCGGCATTGTCACCCGCACCGCCGGCCACCACGGCCTTGCCCGCAATGCCCCATTGCGAGGCGAGCTCGGCACGCAGCACACCTGCCTCCTCGGTGCCTTCGACCAGCGACGGCATGTGTTTTTCTTCAAGTCCGGTCGCCGCCAGAAGATCGGCAGACCATTTGCGTGCACCGGTATCCAGCCACGATGTGCCGGCGGAATCCGACATTTCCGAGATATATTCACCCGTCAGCCACAGTCGCAGGTAATCCTTCGGCAGCAGTACCTTGGCCACCTTCGCGAAGATTTCAGGTTCGTTCTTCGCGACCCAGGCCAGTTTCGGTGCGGTAAAGCCTGGGAATACGATGTTGCCGGTGATCTTGCGGAAGCGCGGATCGGCATCGAGTTCGGCAGCCTCCGCATAGGAGCGCGTGTCGTTCCACAGAATGCACGGCCGCAGCACATTGCCGCTCGCGTCTATCAGCGTCGCGCCATGCATCTGGCCGGAAAGGCCGATACCTTTCACGGCAGCGAGTTCCTTCGCAAACTTCTGCTTCAGACCTTCGACTGCGGTTTTCGTGGCAGCGATCCAGTCCGCCGGGTCCTGTTCCGACCAGCCGTGATGCGGGCGCGAGACCTCCAGCGAGCCGTTGGCCGAGCCGACGATCTTCTGATCGCCGTCCATCAGCAGGGCTTTGACACCGGATGTTCCAAGATCGAGACCGAGATACATGTAATTCTCCATTCCGGCGCTCCTTGCGCCACTTCAGCGATTTTAAGGGTCACCGCATTTCCGGACGGAAAACCGGCGGCCACTTTTCCTGGAAATGCTCTCCTCAGGGCAGATTGTCCCTGAGGAATATGTCGATACGGATACGCTCCTGCGCGGCGATGACAGCGAGACCATCCGCGCGCGCTTTCAACACGCGAATGGCGCTGCGCACCTCATGCCCTGCATCCTGGTTGAGCACGGCATCAAGCACGCCTTCCCGCAGCGCATTGGCCGTGTTTTCGGTGAGCTCATGGGCGATGACGGATGGCGACCTTTCGCCCGATGACGCTCTGAGCGCCCGGATGAGGCCACGATTACCGGCGCCGAGACTGTAGATGCCGGACAGCGCGTCGCTCGCAAGCGCCTTGGTGACCAGCGCCTCGACGGTGACGGGATCGTCCCGGCCTTCGAGGACCGGCAATAGTCGCAGGTCCGGAAATTCGCTTTCGATGACGGAGCGGAAGCCGTCTAGGCGTTCGCGATGGTCGCGCACCAGCATGGAGCCGGCAACGACCGCAATATCGCCGCCGCGCCCGGACAGGAAGCGCCCCATGAGGCTAGCCGCCGTGCGCCCGGCCGCAACGTTGTCGACGCCGGCATAATGGTCGCGGCGCGAACCGGAGAGATCGGAAACCAGCGTGACGGTGGCGATGCCATCTTCGGCCAGCCGGTCTGCGGCTTCAGCAACATCCTCAGAATCGGTCGCGACGAAGGCGACGCCCGACGGCTTTTCCCGCCGCGCGACTTCCAGCGCCTCCGTCAGTGCCGCGGCATTGAAAGGCGGCACCTCGATAACGCGGATCGCCGTGCGCTCCAGATGGGCACGGGCGGCTGCGGCACGAACTTCGGCTCGCAGCGTCGCCATGAAGGAATTGTCGTTGCCGGGAAGGATGAAGACCAGTGAATAATTGCGACCTTTGGCCAAATTGGCGGCAGCGATATCGCGCACATAACCAAGCTCGGCAATCGCCGCCTCCACCCGCGCTCGAGTAGCGGCGTGAACGCCGGGGCGCATGTTCAGCACCCGGTCGATGGTGGCAAGGCTGACACCCGCCCGCTCGGCGATATCGTGAACTGTCGGCTTCATGTTTCCTCCCGTGCCATTTGAATATCCAGCTTTGCCGCCGTCGTAAACCGAAAAATGATGTACGTACCTCACATTTTCAGCAAGACGATGATTTCACTTTATTTCTACCTTTGCACTATGGGTGCGCGCCTTTGCCCGGCGTCATCCCTCGGCTTTTCCCAAGGATTTAGACACGTCAATAAAATCAACAGGCTGCAGAATATCGGGGCTGACCAACAACTTCCGTCATTTTAGCCCTGGGCCAAGGACTTGGGCTTACTGGATACCGGCTCAAGGACGGCATGACGGAAAAGTATCGCGAAGCACACAAAAAAGGGGCCGTCATTTCCGACGGCCCCAGCTCTGCGGTGGATGGGAGGGGATTTTGTTCAGTGCGCCGCGTCTGGTGGCGGCGCTGCCTTGGGTTTCTGGATCAGCACGGTCATGAAGATCAGGCTGCCGAACAGCAGGGTCAGCGCGAAGAACACATCCGCAAAGGCGAGTATCCACGCCTGCTGCGAGACCATGCCGACCAGCTTCTTGATCGCGACGGAAGCACCGTCCAGCCCGTAGGAATCATAGTTCGCGCCGACATTGTTCAGCCACTCCAGCGCTTGTGGATTGGAATAGCTGACATGTTCCGCCAGCCGCACATAATGATCGTCGGTGCGCTGCGACAGCAGGGTGTTGATGACGGCAAGGCCAACCGCGCCGCCGAGGTTGCGGGTGAGGTTGAACAGGCCCGAGGCATTGCGGATGCGCGCGGGCGGAAGCGTGCCGAGCGCGATGTTGTTGATCGGCACCATGCACATCATCAGTCCGAAACCGCGCAGGACCTGCGGAATCAGCAGCTCGTAGAAATCCCAGTCGGTGGTCACATGCGTCATGATCCACGTGCCGCAACCGAAGCTGATGAAGCCGATGGCCATCATGATGCGCGGATCGAGCTTGGTGGACACCTTGCCGGCAATCGGCGCGGTGAAGAACATGGCAAGACCGGAAACGAACATGGTCTCGCCGATCATCAGCGCATCGTAACCGCGCACGCGACCGAGATAGAGCGGGTAGAGATAGGTCAGCCCGTAAAGCCCTATGCCCATCACGAAGGAAAACAGCGAGCCGATGGAGAAATTTCGGTCCGCAAAGGCGCGGATGTCCACAACGGGGAAGTCCACCTTGAAGGCACGCCAGAAGAACACCACCGCACCGATGACCATGGCCACCGAACCGATGACGATATGCTCGTCGTTGAACCAGTCCTTGTTGTTGCCCTCTTCCAGCACGTATTCCAGAGAGCCGAGGAAGACGGCCATGGAGATCAGCCCCCACCAGTCGAACTTCTTCCAGAGCGAGGTTTCAGGCTTGTCGAAATCGATCAGGCTCCATGTCAGGATGGTGACGATGATGCCGGGAATGATGTTGACGAGGAACAGCCAGTGCCAGGAGAAGGCATTGGAAAGATAACCGCCGACCGTGGGACCGATGGTGGGCGCAAGCGTGGCGACGAGACCGATGATCGGCGAGACGACCGAACGCTTGGAGGGCGGGAAAATGGTGAAGGCGGCCGCAAAGACCGACGGGATCATGCCGCCGCCGATAAAGCCCTGGATCGCCCGGTAGACGATCATCTGGTCGATATTGGTCGCGGTGGCGCAGAGCGCGCTCGACAGGGTGAAGCCGGCGGCGCAGGTGGCAAACAATACGCGCGTGGACAGGATGCGCGCCAGCGTGCCCGACAGAGGGATCATGATGACTTCTGCGATCAGATAGGATGTCTGCACCCAGGCGATCTCGTCGGAGCCCGCCCCGAGACCTGCCTGGATTTCCGCAAGCGAGGCGGAGACGATCTGAATATCGAGAATGGACATGAACATGCCGAAGACCATCGCGAAGAACGCGATGAGCCTGCGCTTGTCCATGGGTGGATCGACGGGAACAGATACCCCGCCTGTGCCGACAACCGTAGCCGCCATGATCTTGCCCTCAACGACGCCCTGGTTGGCCTATGGGTTAACGTGCGCCGTTTTCGTGTTTTCCGGCGCCGTGCGGGTATCCACATCGACGACGACGCTCAGGCCCGCACGCAGATTGTGCTTGGCGAGATCTTCCTTTGAGAAGACGATACGCACCGGTACGCGCTGGATGACCTTGGTGAAGTTACCCGTGGCGTTTTCCGGCGGCAGCATCGAGAAGACCGAACCGGAACCGGGCGATATCGACTGGACCGTGCCCTCAATGGTCTCGTCGTCGAAAGCATCCACATGGACGCGGACCTTCGAACCGGGCACCACGCGGGCCAGCTGCGTTTCCTTGAAATTGGCGTCGATATAAAGCTCGTTCAACGGCACCAGCGAAGCAAGGCGCTTGCCGACCGAAACGAGATCGCCCGTCTGCACCGCCAGATTGCCGATAACGCCGTCATAAGGCGCTTTCAGCACGGTGAAGGCCAGATCGCGGGCCGCCTTGTCCTTGGAAAGCTGCAGCGAACGGATGGTGCTTTCGGCTTCCTCGCGCTGGGCGCGAAGAAGCTCGACATTGGCTTTCGCGGACGAGATCGCCGCCTCGCCGGCTACGACATTCGCCCTGGCCTGATCGAGCGCGACCTGCGCGCTGTCGGAAGCGGCAACGGTGCCGACATCCTTCGCCTGCAATTCGGTGGCGCGCTTCTGGGTGATTTCCGCGCCGCGAAGGGCCGCATCCAGAGCGCCCTTCTGGGCAACGGCCTGTTCCTGCGCTGCCTCGCCACCGATGATCTGCGCGTCGATGCGCTTCAGCGACAGTTCCTCAGTGCGGATCTGCGCGTCGGCCTGTTCAAGCGCGATGCGATAGTCGCCGTCATCCAGAGTAACCAGCGGATCACCCGCCTTGACTTCCTGGTTTTCGACAACGTTCACCTTGGCGATGTAACCCGAAACCTTGGGCGCGATGACCGCGATATCACCCTGAATGTAGGCGTCATCCGTCGAAACCATGAAGCGACCGTCGATCCACCAGTTATAACCGTACCAGCCGGCGCCAGCGAGAAGGGCGATCGCAAAGATCGGCAGAAGCGGCGAACGCTTCTTCTTCTTACGTGCGGCAATTGTCTGTGGCGGCTGTTGCGGCGGGGCCTCCACCGGCTTTGCCGGAGAGGTCTCAGCCTTGGCGGAAACGTCCGCCTCTTCCGCATCGTTGACGGCGCGAACCGCGCTATTCTTCTGGGCCGACATGAGATTGTACCGTGATAAATTGAAGAAAGTTTTTCGAACTGAACCGTTCGGTTCGATTGACATAATCCCTTTCCTGACACATATCAAGTGTAATCGAACTGATTGGTTCGACGTTCGGTTAATTTTTTTTACGCCATTGCAGTGCTAGGAACCGGTAACGATGGCAGGTGAAGACATGGATATGGAGACGGAAACCGAAACGGGCTGTCCGGGAAACCCCGCCGGGCGTTTTGCTGCGGGCGAAGACCCGGCCAAGCGTGAGCAGATTGTTGCCGGCGCCTGGCGCGTGTTCAAGCGCAAGGGCTTCGATGCCGCCAGCATGAACGACATCACGCGGGAAGCCGGCGTTTCCAAGGGAACGATCTATGTCTATTTCTCCAACAAGGAAGACCTGTTCGCCGCCCTTGTCGATCATCACCGCCAGGAATTCGCGACCTCCATGCGCAACATTCTGGCCGGCACCGAAGAGGTGCGCGACGGCCTGAAACAGTTCGGCAAGGCCTTCGCCAACAAGATGATCTGCTCCGAAATGATACCGGCCATGCGCTCGGTGATCGGCGTTATCGACCGCATGCCGAAGCTGGCGCAGCGTTTCTTCATCGCAGCACCCAACAACGTGCGCACCGTTCTTCAGGATTTCATCGAGCATCAGGTCTCGCTCGGCCATCTCAAGGTCGATGACGTCGAACTTGCCGCCCGGCAATATATCGAGCTTTCCACGGGAACTTTCTTCAAGCTGCGCCTGTTCGGAGAACTCGAAGGCCCGGTTCCCGAAGAGGAGCTGGACCGGGTGATCGACAGCGCCATCATGGTGTTCATGGCGGCTTACGGAACCGACAAGGCCTGAAATCATTCAGCAACGGGCGACCGGACCGGCAACGGCACGGGGCCTGATACGCGGTTTGCGCGAAATTTCGATGAAATCTTGCCTATCACAGGCGCGGTCTCCTTGTTTCTCGCGTATTGCGCTATAAATTCCACGAACCGAATGTTTCGGGTGGCCTTGTTGCTGAAAGGAAAAATTCCCTGATGGAGTCCGTTCTCCCTCTTCTGTCCGACCCCGCTGCCTGGGTGGCGCTGGTCACCCTGATCGTCATGGAGGTCGTGCTTGGCATCGACAACCTGATCTTCATCTCGATCCTCACCAACAAGCTTCCGCCTGAACAGCGCGAAAAAGCCCGCAAGATCGGCATCGGGCTTGCCTTGATCATGCGCCTCGGCCTTCTCGGCACTGTGGCCTGGATCGTGCAGCTCACCACGCCGGTCTTCGAAATCTTCGGCCACGCCTTCTCGTGGAAGGACATGATCCTCATCGCCGGCGGTCTCTTCCTGATGTGGAAGGCCACCAAGGAAATCCACCACAATGTCGATCCTGAAGATCACAAGGAAGACATGGTGGGCGGCCCGGTTGCGATGAATTTCGGCGCCGCCATCGGCCAGATCCTGCTGCTCGACCTCGTGTTCTCCGTGGACAGCATCATCACCGCCGTTGGCATGACACCGCATCTGCCGATCATGATCGTGGCCGTGATCTTTGCCGTTGCCGTGATGCTGCTCGCCGCAACGCCGCTCGCCAACTTTATCGAGCGCAACCCCACCATCGTCATGCTGGCACTCGCCTTCCTGATGATGATCGGCACGACCCTGATCGCCGAAGGCATGGGCTTCCATGTTCCCAAGGGCTACGTCTATGCCGCCATGGCGTTTTCGGCGCTGGTGGAACTGCTCAACATGCTGGCGCGTAACGCCAGACAGCGCAAGAAAGCACAGGCGGCCAAACCGCACTGATTGCCCTGACCGTCATGCCGGACCTGATCCGGCATCCCTTCAGCCCAAGCCCTTGGGCTGAAGGGACACTTTCCGCCGCGCCGACGCGCGGCGGCTGATACCGGCTCAAGGCCGGTATGACGCGAACGTGTGGAACGCGCCGGCCATTCGGAACCGCATGCCCCGCCTCGCGTTCTTCGACATCCCTACCGGAAGAGTCCGTCCCGCCGTCTCTCCTTCGAAAGCATAAGCAAGCATGACGACCGACCAGATCCTCGCCTTTACCGTGATCGCCGGCATGATGGTCGCGTTCATATGGGACAGGTTCCGCTATGATGTGGTCGCGTGCAGCGCGTTGCTGGTGGCTGTGGCGGTTGGGGTCGTGCCTTTCGACAAGGCGTTCTCCGGTTTCTCGGACGATATCGTCATCATCGTCGGCAGCGCGCTGATCGTCAGTTCGGCCGTGGCGCGTTCAGGGGTCGTCGATATGACGATCAAGAAATATTTCCCGGAGATGCACTCCAAAACCCTGCAACTGGCCTTTCTGATGATCGTCGTCGCCATCATGTCGGCCTTCATCAAGAACATCGGCGCGCTTGCCATCATGATGCCGGTTGCTTTCCAGTTCGCCCGCAAATCCGGCAGCCCTGTTTCCTATTATCTGATGCCCATGGCCTTCGCCGCCCTTCTGGGCGGGCTCATGACGCAGATCGGCACCTCGCCCAACATCGTCGTTTCCAGGCTGCGTGAGGAAATGACCGGGCAGAGCTTCTCGATGTTCGATTTCACCCCGGTCGGTGCCGGGCTGACCGTGATCGGCATCATCTTCCTGACCTTCGGTTACCGCCTGCTGCCGGTGCGCAACCGCCAGCAGGCATCGATGGAAGATATTCTGGACCAGTCGGCCTATACCGCCGAGGCGACGCTTCCCGCCGACAGCACATACGCCGACAAGCCGCTGCGGGAGCTGTTGAAACAGGCGGATGGCGACGTAATCGCCAGCACGATCCTGCGCGGACCCCGGCGTATCTCCCCCTTCCCCGATGTCAATCTGAAGCCGGGCGACACCATTCTTCTCGAAGGCAACCCGGAGGGCCTCGACCGCATCGTCTCGCAGGCCAAGCTGCTGCTGTCAGGCAAGCCGCTCACCGAGAACGGCCAGAAGACCGCCGACCTTATTTCCATGGAAGCGGTTATCAGCAACGAATCCGTTCTCAACGGGATTTCCGCGCGCGAACTGGCGCTGTCCTACACCCGCGGCGTCAATCTGATTGCAGTCAGCCGTCGCGGCCAGCGCGTCAGCCAGCGGCTCTCCGACCTGACCTTGCAGGCGGGCGACGTCATTCTCCTGCAGGGCAGCCGCAAGAACCTGCCACAGGTATTGCAGGAGTTTTCGCTGCTGCCCCTGGCGCAGCGGGAAATCCTGCTTGGAGTGCAGCGCCGCGCGCTTTTGCCCGTCATCGTGCTTGCCGCGGCCATGATTGCCGCCGGCAGCGGGCTGGTGCCGGTATCCGTCGCCTTTTTCGCCGCCGCCTTCCTGATGATCGTTGTCGGCGCGATACCGCTGACCGAAGTCTATAAATCGATCGACGGGCCGATCCTCGTCATGCTCGCCGCCCTCATTCCCGTCAGCGACAGTCTGCGCACCAGCGGCGCCAGCGAGCTGATCGCCGCCTGGCTCGGCCATGCCGCACAAGGACTGCCGCCCTTCGCAGCACTCGGCATGATCCTGTTGACTGCCATGGCGGTAACGCCCTTCCTCAACAATGCTGCAACCGTGCTGGTTATGGCACCCATCGCCGCCGGTTTCGCCACCACGCTCGGCTTTCGGCCGGAGGCCTTTCTGATGGCGGTGGCGATCGGCGCCGGCTGCGATTTCCTCACGCCCATCGGCCACCAGTGCAACACGCTGGTCATGGGTCCGGGCGGTTATCGGTTCAGCGATTATCCGCGCCTTGGACTGCCGCTGTCGATCATGATCGTCATTGCCAGCATTCCGATGCTGCTTTATGTCTGGCCGGTGAATTAGGGGCGGTTTACGCCCGGGCGAAGACAGCGCAAGCGCCATATTTCCTTGACGCCTGCGGCATAATATGGCCTAAGCCGATGCCGAACGGAAATATGCAAAAGTGCGTTCAACACGCCTTTCCGCACCCTTTCCCGCCGCATTCAAACGAAAACTTCGTGATAGAAGGGTGAAGCCGCCCCGATGTCACCACCCCGTCACGACGAGTGAATTTCATGACCACTTCCGGCGTTCGCGTCCGCATCGCACCTTCCCCCACCGGCGAGCCGCATGTCGGCACCGCTTACATCGCGCTGTTCAACTATCTCTTCGCCAAGAAACACGGCGGCGAGTTCATCCTGCGCATCGAGGATACCGACGCCACCCGCTCGACGCTGGAATATGAGCAGAAGGTTCTGGAGGCGCTGCGCTGGACCGGCCTCACCTGGTCGGAAGGCCCTGACGTCGGTGGCCCCTACGGTCCCTACCGCCAGTCCGAGCGCAAGCCGATGTACTGGCCCTATGCCGAAGAATTGCTGGAAAAAGGCCATGCCTTCCGCTGTTTCTGCACGCCCGAGCGGCTTGAGCAGATGCGCGAAGCGCAGCGCGCCGCTGGCAAGCCGCCAAAATATGACGGTCTCTGCCTCCACCTGAAGGCTGAAGAAGTGACCACCCGCGTCGCCGCCGGCGAAGCCAACGTCGTGCGCATGAAAATCCCGACCGAAGGTTCGTGCGATTTCCATGACGGCGTTTACGGCGATGTCTCGATCCCCTGGGATTCGGTTGACATGCAGGTGCTGATCAAGGCCGACGGCATGCCGACCTATCACATGGCAAACGTCATCGACGACCATCTGATGAAGATCACCCATGTGGCGCGCGGCGAAGAGTGGCTGGCTTCAGTGCCCAAGCACATCCTGCTTTACCGTTATTTCGGCTGGGACCAGCCGACGTTCATGCATCTTTCGCTGATGCGCAACGCCGACAAGTCGAAGCTTTCCAAGCGCAAGAACCCGACGTCGATCTCCTATTATTCCGCGCTCGGCTACCTGCCGGAAGCGCTGATGAACTTCCTCGGCCTGTTCTTCATCCAGATCGCCGAAGGCGAAGAGCTGCTGACCATGGAAGAGCTGGCCGCGAAGTTCGATCCGGAAGCACTTTCCAAGGCCGGCGCCATCTTCGATATCCAGAAGCTGGACTGGCTGAACGGCCGCTGGCTGCGCGAAAAGCTCACGCCTGAGGACTTCATTGCCCGCACGCTGGAATGGGCGATGGAAAATTCCCGCCTGACCGAAGGCCTGAAGCTTGCCCAGAGCCGCATTTCCAAGCTCGGCGAATTGCCAAACCTTGCCGGCTTCCTGCTTTCGAGCGACGTTGGCCTGACGCCCGCCTCCTTTGCCGGTCTCAAAAGCAAACCCGAGGAAATCCACGAAATCCTCACCACGGTTGCCACCGATCTGGAAAAAATGCCTGATTGGAACGTTGAAGCCATCGAGGCCGAGCTGCGCGACATTGCCGAACGCACGGGCAAGAAACTGCGCGTCGTCACGCCGCCGCTCTTCGTCGCCGTCTCCGGTTCCTCGCGCTCGCTGCCGCTGTTTGACTCGATGGCGCTGCTCGGCCGCTCCGTCGTGCGCCAGCGCCTGAAGGTCGCTATTGCCGTTGTGGCCACGATGGTTGGCAGCGGTGCTTGATGCCTGCCGGGGCGGGTTTTAAATCCACCCCTCATTCCTGCGCTTGTCACAGGAATCCAGCCACGGCGCGTCGGCGCCGTGAAAGAATGAATTGAGGTCTCCCGCGCCAAGGACTTGGGCGCACTGGATTCCTGTGACAAGCACAGGAATGAGGGATACGGGAGGCAATTGTCGCCGCGGCAACGCCGCAACAGGATTGAACAATGAACGACAAGACAACCGAAACCACCGCCCTTTCCTCCGACGCCACCGAAGTGCGCCGCCAGAAACTTGCGCTGCTGCGCGAGCAGATCGGCGATGTCTATCCGGCCCATTTCCATCGCACGCTGACCAATGCGGAGCTGGCGGAAAAATATGCCGATATCGAACCGGACACGGAAACCGGCGACACGGTAACGGTGGCGGGCCGCGTTTATTCGTCGCGCAATTCCGGCATGTTCATGGATATCCATGACGCCTCGGGCAAGGTGCAGATCTTCTCTCACAAAGATACGACGCCGGAAACGGCGCGCAATCTGCTGCCTATGATCGACATTGGCGACATCATCGGCGTAACCGGCAAGGTGCGCCGCACCAAGCGCGGCGAGCTGACGATCAACGCCGAAGAAATCACCATGCTCACCAAGTCGCTGCTGCCGATGCCGGAAAAATGGCACGGTGTCTCCGATATCGAGCTGCGTTACCGCAAGCGCCATCTCGATATTCTGGCGAACGAGGACTCCAAGCTGCGCTTCCTGCAGCGCTCGAAGATCCTGTCCGGCATCCGTCGCTTCATGGAGGCCGAAGGCTTCCTCGAAGTGGAAACGCCGATGCTGCAGACAGTTTATGGCGGTGCGACGGCCGATCCGTTCAAGACCTTCCACAACACGCTGAAGATGGACATGTATCTGCGCATCGCGCCGGAACTGTTCCTGAAGCGCACGCTGGTATCAGGTCTTTCCGACAAGGTGTTCGAAATCAACCGGAACTTCCGCAACGAAGGCGTCTCCACCCGGCACAATCCTGAATTCACCATGATGGAGTGCTATTGGGCCTATGCCGACTACGAAGACATCATGGGTCTCGTAGAGCGTCTGTTCGAGACGCTGGCGATTGCCCTCCACGGCACGACCGAGGTGGAATTCCAGGGCCAGACAATTTCCTTCAAGGGTCCGTTCAAGCGCGTGCCCATGCCTGATGCGGTGAAGGAAGCGACCGGCATTGACTTCCTTGCGATCAAGACTGACGAGGAAGCCCGCGCCGCCGCCAAGGCTGCCGGTTTCGCCGTCGAGAAGGACTGGACCTGGGGCGAATGCCTTGCCTTCATCTTCGAAGAGAAGGTCGAAGGTACGCTTATCCAGCCGAGCCACGTCACGCATTTCCCGAAGGATATCTCGCCCTTCGCCAAGGAAGTGCCGGGCGAACCGCGCCTCGTTGAGCGTTTTGAGAGCTATTGCAACGCCTGGGAAGTGGGCAATGCCTTCTCCGAACTCAACGATCCCGAAGAGCAGCGCCGCCGCATGGTGGAGCAGCTTGAGCAGGCCCATGCCCGCGGTGAAAAGGACAAGCAGCTGGACGACGAATTCCTCGACGCCATCGATCAGGGCATGCCACCCGCCGGCGGCCTCGGCATCGGTGTCGATCGCCTGATCATGCTCCTGACCAACGCCCCCTCGATCCGCGACGTCATCCTCTTCCCGGCCCGCCGCAACAAGGCGGACTAAGGATAATCAAGCGAAGGCGGCCGCATGGCCGCCCTTGCCCTCATGCGCCCGGTCTCTACCGAACATTGTGGCCCCTGTGGCAAAATTTCCTGCTAGATCGTCTCATGGCGCAGACGCGCAAAGGCTGGATGCCGGATCAGGTCCGGCATCACGAAAGAAGGCGCTGCGACGATATTTTACAAACGTCGGCACAGCCGTATCAATTTTCCAGATGGTTTTAGTTCCGAGGTGTCAGCAAGAGCTCAAACGCTCCTAATGCGACGCCTTCGCCTTCCCCGCAGCCGGCTCTTCCGCAGGCGCGCTCTCGGCCAGCTTCTCTTCCGCCGCCTGCGCGGTCGTTGTGCCTTTTCCGAAGATCAGTGATTTCAGATAGCTGATGCTGAAGATGCTGCCGCCATCGGCTTCCGGGGTCGAGGTCAGAAGTTCTTCGTCGGCTACGGGTTCGCCGTGGGCTTCCGCACCGGGTCCGCCCTCATGCGTTTGCGCCGGCGCAGCGTCGTGGCCGCCGTCGCCTTCGCCCTTGGTTTCGCCGTGTCCGCCCGCGCCTTTTGCGGCTTTTCCGCCATGCCCTTCGGGTGCGGCGTCCGAAGCGGGGGTTGCGCAGTCGGCGGCATCGCTCAGGCTTGCGGCCATTGCTTCGGCATCTTCCAGCGGCAGATCGATGCGCAGCCCGTAAAACTGGCCGCTGCCGTTTGATGCACCGTCGTAATAAAAGGCGGAATAACGCTGGGCATCGGCGCCTTCGGGAATTTTCGCAGGGTCGGCAATGAAGACCACCTGGGCCGCGATAGCGCGGCCGCGCATTTCCGAGCGCAATTGCGGGCCGTTTTTATCCAGCACGGAAACCTGGACCAGATCAGGCTTCTGTTTGTCGTAAACTGCCCTGGCGACACGCAGCGCTGTTTTCAACCGGTCCGTGCCGTTGCCGCCGTCAGTACGAATGAATTTGCGGACCCACAGGGAACCGTTCTTGCGGATGTTGACTGTCTGGACTGCGTCGCAGGAAAGCCCGTTGACGGAGGCATAGGTGGACCCGAGCAGCCGCTCGCTGCCGATAAACACGGCAGCAGAACCGGTCGCACCCGCCAAAAGCAGGATCCCGCCTCCGATCATAACGAGTTTGCGCGAAAACCGCATTCGTCCGAATACAGCCTTCACGCGCAAAATCCTGACATTCAGTACCCCGCCTATCGCCCTCACCCCGGAACGTGGCTCGAAGGATGAGGAACACACGCGGGATAAGCTCGGGACCTCGTTGTCCGAGCCTTGCGATAGTGCCGCTTTCTCATTGAAAAAAGTTTAATCCCCCCGGCGCCGTGCGGGCAAAAGCGCACCATTTTCAGACATTTTTGAAATCCGCTAAATTGCGAATGATTTGCAATAGCGTTGACAAGTGTGTTTCCATGACAGATGGTGTTGCGAGTTGATCGCAACAAAAATCGGTGACAGACGTGAATCTCCATAAAATCCGCCATGCCCTTTTTGCTTTTTCGCTTTTCCTGCCTGCTGCGGCTGTCGCGCAGGAAAAACCGAAGGTGGTGACCACCTTCACGATCATTGCCGATATGGCGCGCAATGTGGCGGGCGATGCGGCAGAGGTGGAGAGCATCACCAAGCCAGGCGCTGAAATTCACAACTACCAGCCGACGCCTCGCGACATTCTCAAGGCCCGCAAGGCTGATCTGGTGCTGCGCAACGGCCTCAATCTGGAATTGTGGTTCGAGAAGTTTCTGGCCAATCTTTCAGGCGTGCCTGATGTGACTGTCAGCGACGGCATCGAACCGATGGCGATCAATGGCGGGGCGTATCAGGGGAAACCCAACCCGCATGCCTGGATGTCACCCGATAACGCCTTGATCTATGTGGAAAATATCCGCAAAGGACTCGCTGGAATAGATCCCGCCCACGCCGAGATTTACGCCGCCAATGCCAAGGCCTATTCCGACAAGATCCGTGCCACTGTGCAGCCCATCCGCGATGAGCTTTCCGCGCTTCCTGAGAACAAGCGGTGGTTGGTCACGAGCGAGGGGGCGTTCTCCTATCTCGCCCGGGATTTCGGGCTGAAGGAACTGTTCCTGTGGCCGGTCAATGCCGACAGCCAGGGTACGCCGCAACAGGTGCGCGGCGTGATCGACGCCATGCGCGAACATAATATTCAGGTCATCTTCAGCGAAAGCACGGTTTCCGCCGATCCCGCCCGGCAGGTGGCCAAGGAAACCGGAGCGGCCTATGGCGGCATACTCTACGTGGATTCGCTGAGCGAGGCCGACGGCCCTGTTCCGACCTATCTCGACCTGCTGCGCGTGACGAGCAGCACCATCGCCAAAGGACTGTCTTCATGAGAATGGGCAGCAAAAAAAGCGGCGGCGGCCTGACGGTTCAAAATGCGACAGTGACCTATCGCAACGGCCACACCGCATTAAGAAATGCCAGCTTTTCCATTCCACGCGGTACGATCACTGCACTTGTCGGCGTCAACGGCGCCGGCAAGTCCACGATTTTCAAGGCAATCATGGGTTTTGTGCCGTTGGCCACCGGTTCTGTCTCTATTTTCGACCTACCCGTGAAGGATGCGCTCAGAAAAAACCTCGTCGCCTATGTGCCGCAAGCTGAAGAGGTGGACTGGAGTTTTCCCGTACTGGTTGAGGATGTGGTGATGATGGGCCGTTACGGCCACATGAACTTCTTCCGTATTCCGTCGAAACACGATCACGAGATGGTCGAGAGAGCGCTGACGCGCGTCAATATGCTTGATTATCGCAAGCGGCAGATCGGCGAGCTTTCCGGCGGACAGAAGAAGCGGGTGTTTCTGGCCCGCGCGCTGGCGCAGGAAGGTCAGGTTATCCTGCTGGATGAACCCTTCACCGGCGTCGACGTGACGACGGAAGAACAGATCGTCGCGCTGTTGAAGGCACTGCGTGAGGAGGGCCGCGTCATGCTGGTTTCCACCCATAATCTCGGTAGCGTACCGGAATTCTGCGATCGCGCCGTCTTCGTCAAGGGTACCGTTCTGGCGTCGGGCAAAACAGCGGACACCTTTAACGAAGAGAACCTGCAAAAAGCCTTTGGCGGCAGCTTGCGCCACTTCGTTCTCGGCGGGGCCGAACTGCATGATGATGCCGATCCGCGCCGGGTGAAGGTGATTACCGACGATGAGCGGCCTTTCGTGATCTACGGAAAGAACGGCCAGAACGGACATGATCCGCAGGCTCCGAAGGAAAAAGCCGATGATAAACAGCCTTCTTGAGCCTTTCACCTATGGCTACATGCTGAATGCCATCTGGGTCAGCGCACTTGTGGGCGGCGTCTGCGGCTTTCTTTCCGCTTATCTTATGCTAAAGGGCTGGTCGCTGATCGGCGACGCGCTCTCGCACGCCATCGTTCCCGGCGTTGCGGGCGCTTATATGCTGGGGCTGCCCTTTTCGCTCGGCGCCTTTCTTTCCGGCGGGCTTGCGGCTGGCTCGATGCTGTTCCTCAATCAGAAAACCCGGCTCAAGGAAGACGCAATCATCGGCCTGATCTTCACCTCGTTCTTCGGGCTGGGGCTGTTCATGGTGTCGCTGTCGCCCACCTCGATCAATATCCAGACCATCGTGCTTGGCAATATTCTGGCAATTACCACCGAAGACACGATACAGCTTGCCCTGATCGGCGGCATCAGCCTCATCGTACTGGCGCTGAAATGGCGCGACTTCATGGTGGTGTTCTTCGATGAGAACCATGCGCGCACAGTGGGGCTGAAACCGGAAGTGCTGAAAGTGATCTTCTTCACCCTGCTTGCCGCCTCCACGGTTGCAGCCCTTCAAACCGTCGGCGCCTTCCTTGTCGTTGCCATGGTGGTGACACCAGGCGCGACCGCCTATCTTCTGACCGACCGTTTCGAGCGGCTGATCCTGATGAGCCTCGTGATCGGCGCGACCACCAGCTTCGTCGGCGCTTATCTCAGCTACTTCCTCGACGGCGCCACCGGCGGCGTTATCGTCGTGCTGCAAACAGCGATCTTCCTTTCCGCTTTCGTGTTTGCACCCAAACACGGGCTGCTCGCTTCGCGCGCCAAAGCGCGCAAGGCACTGGGAGAAGCGCAATGAGCGAATATCTCGAACTCGCCATCCTGCCGTTTCAGCTGCCCTTCATGCAATATGCCTTCATCATCACCCTGATGATTGCCGTGCCGATGGCCATGCTCTCGTGTTTTCTGGTGCTGAAGGGCTGGTCGCTGATGGGGGACGCAGTTTCGCACGCCGTGCTGCCCGGCGTGGTGATTGCCTACATTGCCGGAATTCCCCTTTCCATCGGCGCCTTCACCGCCGGTATGATCTGCGCTCTCGGCACCGGTTTCATCAAGGAAAATAGCCGCATCAAGGAAGACACGGTGCTCGGCATCGTCTTTTCCGGCATGTTCGGGCTGGGTCTGGTGCTTTACGTGAAGGTGCAGAGCGACATGCATCTGGATCACATCCTCTTCGGCGACATGCTGGGCATTGCGCCTTCAGACATGCTGGAGACCGGGCTGATCGCGCTTTTTGCCACCCTGTTTCTCGGGGTGCTGCGCAAAGACCTGCTGGTCAATGCCTTCGATCCGCAGCATGCCAAGGCAATCGGCCTGCCCGTTCGCATCCTGCATTACGGTCTGCTGATGGTTTTGTCGCTTGCCGTGGTCGGCGCGCTGAAGGCTGTGGGTATCATCCTCTCCGTCGCAATGCTGGTCACCCCCGGCGCCATCGCCTTCCTGCTGGCGCGGCGCTTTTCCGCCATGCTCCTGGTCGCCATCTCGGTTGCGGTTCTCTCTTCGCTTGCAGGAATATGGCTAAGCTTCCTGATCGACAGCGCGCCAGCCCCGACCATTGTACTGTTCATGAGCCTGGCATTCGTCGCGACATTCATTCGCACCAGCCTCAAGGCCCGCCGGATCGACGCCGCCAATGAAACGGTGGTGTAAAAGAACGATTTTTGCGGGCGCGTGGAACATTTTCCCCTTTTGCGCGTCATTTTCATGAGCTTGCCCTCAAGCGGCAAACTCATGAAAATTAAGCGAAAGGGGAAGCTCCATGCTGAAATGGGCTCTTATTTTCTTTGTTATTTCGTTGATCGCGGGCGTATTCGGCTTTACCGGCATTTCGGCAGCGGCGTCGGGCATTGCCCGTATCCTGTTCTTCATCGCCGTCGTGATCTTCCTGGTCTTCCTCGTGCTTGCACTGATCGCTGGAAGCGTGGTGGCGTAATAAAAAAGGCGACCGGCTTTTGGGCCGGTCGCCTTCTCCTCTCTCCCGTATGGAATTATCAGCCTGTCCAGCCACCGTCGATCACATGGATCTGGCCAGTGGTGAAACCTGCCTCGTCCGAAGCGAGATAGGTGACGAGTGCGGCGATTTCTTCCGGCGTGGCAATGCGGCCCATAGGCTGGCGGGCAATGAAGTCGGCTAGGGCCTGTTCGTAATTGCCGGTGGCGCGCAGGCGGTCGTGCAAGGACGGGCTATCCACTGTGCCTGGGCAAATGGCGTTGCAGCGAATACCCTTGGTGACGAAATCAGCAGCAATTGCCTTGGTCAAACCGACAACAGCCGCCTTGGAGGCGGTGTAGGCGAAACGGTTCGGCACGCCCTTTACGCTGGATGCGACGGAGGACATGTTGACGATTGCGCCCTTACCCTTTTCCAGCATGCCTGGCAGAAAGGCGCGGCAGGTGCGGTACATGGCCTTGGCATTGAGGTCGAAGGAGAAATCCCAGTCCTTTTCCTCGCAATCGAGAATGGTGCCGGAATGAACGAAACCGGCACAGTTGAACAGAACATCCGCATGGCCGATATCGGCAGCAAAAGCCTTCACACCATCGCCATCCAGCACGTTCAGAACCCGCGTTTCCGCACCTTTCAGGGTCGAGAGCGCCTGCTCGTTGATATCAGTGGCGATGACGCGCGCACCGAGCGATATGAATCGCTCCGCCGTCGCACGGCCGATACCCTGGCCGGCTGCGGTGATTACCACTGTCCGCCCGTTAAAATCCTGCACCATGAATAGCCTCCCGCTACGGCGCACCCGCCCGCTGGGGCCGAGCCGCTGAATTTCGCCAGTGAATTTCATTGATCTCAAATATGGATCGACAATTCATATGTAAACGCGGTATTCATGTAACGTCAAGCAGGCTTGCGCAAAAGGGCAGCGTGCGGCAACGGTATTTAAAAAGTGCATTTCCCGCCAGGCAATCCTGCAAAACGCCACCGAGGCAAGATGACCGAAGACGACAGCGAAAGATATCGCGCCCCCGCCCTCGACAAGGGTCTGGACATTCTCGAGCTTCTCGCCCGCACGGATGGCGGGCTGACGCAGATCGAGATTGCCAAGGCCATAGGCAAAACCCCGAACGAGCTTTACCGCATGCTGGACCGCCTGGTGCGCCGTGGTTACGTACAGCGGCTGGAGGGTGACCGGTTTTCGCTGACGCTGAAAATGTTCGGGCTCGCACATTTTCACGCGCCGGTGCGCCGGCTGGTCTCTTTCGCAGCCCCGGTGATGCGCGATTTTTCCGCAAGCGCCGAGCAGGCCTGTCATCTGGCAGTTTACGACCGCGGCAGTGTTGTCGTCATCGCCCAACAGGAGTCCTCCACCTATTGGGCGATGTCCATGCGGGTGGGCGCGCAGATGAGCCTCTTCCAGACCGGTTCCGGCCATGTGCTGCTGGCCTTCCAGAACGAGGTGCAGCGCAAGATCATGATCACCGAGCAGGTGCGCGGTGGCGGGGAAACCGAGCCTTCAGACCTTGAAGAGCGGCTGGCGGAAGTTCGCAGGAATGGTTTCGAATCCATGGACAGCATGCAGACCGCAGGCGTGCGCAATATTTCCGCCCCCGTGCTGACACTTGATGGTACCGCACTTGCCGTCATCACCTGCCCCTATATCACCCCGCTTGGCGGCAAGGCCCCGACGCGCGAGGCCTGCGAGGTACTGATCCGCGATGCGGCAAGGCGCATTTCCGAAGTGGCGACGGGTCAGGGAACCATCTGAGACGCACAAAAAAACGCGACCGGCAGGGACCGATCGCGTTTAAAGTGACTGAAGATTTCTGTATCTTAAACGCAAAGGGGACCGGGATGGTTCCCCTTTTTGTTATCAGGCGGCAGCCAGCGTCAGTTCCTTGCGGACCATTTCGCGCAGCGTTACCAGATCCTTGGCGAACAGGCGGATGCCTTCCGAGAGCTTCTCGGTTGCCATCGCGTCTTCGTTCATTGCCCAGCGGAACGCCTTTTCATCAAGCGACTGCAGCGGCTCGGCCTTCACATTGTCGGGCGAAAGCTTGCGCTCAAGCGTGCCGGTGTCCTTGTCCAGTTCCTCCAGCAGCGCCGGGCTGATCGTCAGGCGGTCGCAACCGGCAAGCGCTTCGATCTCGCCGACATTGCGGAACGATGCGCCCATGACGACGGTGCCGATGCCATTGGCCTTGTAATAATTGTAGATGCTGCGCACCGAAACGACGCCCGGATCGGTCTCGGCAGTGTAGGTCTCGCCGGTCGACTTCTTGTACCAGTCGAGGATACGGCCGACGAAGGGCGAGATGAGGAAAGCTTTCGCTTCCGCGCAGGCGATGGCCTGTGCCTGCGAGAACAGCAGCGTCAGGTTGCAGTCGATACCCTCGGACTGCAGGACTTCTGCAGCCTTGATGCCTTCCCATGTGGAAGCCAGCTTGATGAGGATGCGTTCACGCTCGATACCGCGCTCCTTGTAGGAGGCGATGATGTGGCGTGCCTTGGTGATGGAGGCCTGTGTGTCGAAGGACAGGTCGGCATCGACTTCCGTCGATACGCGGCCGGGAACCAGACCTGCAAGGGCTGCACCGACGGAAATGGCAAGACGGTCGGCAACGGCCGCAACGACAGCGTCAGACTGGCCGCCCTGTTTCTTGCCCCAGGCAACGGCTTCCTTCACCGCATCCGCGAACGCGGGGGTGCCGAGCGCCTTCAGAACGATGGTGGGGTTGGTGGTGCAATCCACCGGCTTCAGGCGCGCAACCGCCTCGATGTCGCCGGTATCGGCAACGACCGTGGTGATAGCGCGAAGTTGTTCGAGTTTGGACGTCATGGCGAATGATCCTTCATGATCTCTTGTAAACTTGCACAGCCGTCTTTTCGTTCCCGCACCATGGTGCGCCCAAGGCCGAAATCACGGTTTTGTCCGGCTCCGACTATCGCAAGCGGCAAGGTCGAAAGTCAAGACATTTGCGCATCGCAATTGACATAAGTTTCATGCCTGCGATACTCCGCCCCATAAAGAGAGTGACAAAAACCGTGGCGAAACTGAGAAGAGAAACCCATACGGCCTATTCGGAAGCGGCTTCGCTGAGGCTGCGTGCCGCATGGCTCTACTATAATCAGGGTTTGACGCAGAAAGATGTCGCCGAGAAGCTCGGCATCAGCCGCTCCACCGTCATACGCCTTCTGGACGAGGCGATGAAACGCTCCGAAGTACAGATCTGGATCAACGAGGGCATCGAGGATTTCGTCGAACTGGCCGGCAGGCTGGAGGCAGCTTATGGGCTGGATGAGGCGGTGATCATTCCCTCCCCCGGCCCATCCCCCGGCAAAGCGAATGCCGAAGGCACGGCCAAGGCCGTTGGCCTGGCGCTCGGGCAATTCCTTTCCGAAGCGGTGCCGAACGACGCCACCATCGGCGTCGGCTGGGGGCGCACCATGACCGCCTCGCTATCCAGCTTTCGCCCGCCGCGCCGGGAAAACTGCAAGGTCGTCTCGCTGCTCGGCGGTATCGTCGCCGTGCACCAGACAAACCCGCTTGATTACACCTGGCGGCTGGCAAGCGCGCTTGGGGCGGAATGTTACATGTTCCTTGCACCGCTGCTGGTAGACTCCGTCGAGACCAAACGGGCGCTGATTGAGAAATGCGGACTTGCCACGCTTTATGATCTGGCCGAAACGCTCGACCTCGCCATCGTATCCTGCGGCGATATCGGCCCGCATTCCACTTCGCTGTCGGAAGGTTTCATTTCGAAGGAAACGCTTCAGGAACTCATCGATGCCGGCTGCGTCTGCGACACCATGTTCAACTTCATCGACGCGGAAGGCCGCTCCGTCGATCACCCGATCAACGAGCGCGCCATGGCGATCGATCTAGACACGCTGCGCAAGGCCAAACACATCGTGCTCGCCTCCGGCGGCGCCCACCGAGCCATCGCCATCCGCGCCACCATCAAGCGCATCGGATGCAATACGCTGATTACAGACGAGGCGGCGGCAAGAGCGTTGATAGAACTGGTTTAGGCCTCGACATGCGACCCGGGCTGTTCCTCATTTCTGCGCTTGTCACAGGGATGAGGGAGAGCTGCCTCACACCTTCCCCGTTTCCCATCCCAACATCGCCCGTTTGCGGGTAAGGCCCCAGTGATAACCCGTGAGCGCCCCGCTTTTTCCCACAGCGCGATGGCAAGGAACGACGAAGGAGACCGGGTTCGCGCCAACAGCTGCACCGACCGCACGGGAGGCAGTTGGCTGGCCAATATCGCAGGCGATGTGCGAATAGGTAACGGCGCGGCCCATGGGAATTTTCAGAAGGCTTTCCCATACCCGCACCTGAAAATCCGTGCCGAGCAGCACGACCCGCAGTGGCCGGTCCGCCGACCACAGCGTCGGTTCGAAAATACGTGCGGCATAGGGCGCGGTGGCTTCACGATCCTCGACATAATCCGCATTCGGCCAGCGACCTGCCATGTCCTCGAAACAGGCTCTTTCCTCGCCGGGATCGGCGAAAGCGCAGCCGGCAAGACCGCGATCGGTCACCATGACCAATGCAAGACCGAAGGGTGAAACATGGAAACCGTACCGGATCGTCAATCCACCGCCCTTGGCCTTCCATTCGCCCGGAGACATGGCCTCGTGGGTGACGAACAGATCGTGCAGGCGGCCGGGCCCAGACATGCCGACCTCGATCGAGGTTTCCAGCAGCGGCAGATCCTCTTCGCGCAACAACCTTTTGGCATGATCGAGCGTTACGGCCTGCAAAAACGCCTTGGGGGAAAGACCGGCCCAGCGGGTGAAGGTCTTCTGCAATTGCGTCGGCGACTGGCCGAGCCTTGCGGCAATGGCTTCAAGGGAGGGCTGGTCGCGATAATCCAGCGTCAAAAGCTCGATAACCCCGCGCACCGTATCGTAATCCGAACCGATGGGGGTGATGTCTTCATTCAGCATGATATTGGCGTTCATCGCATGTCTCCTAACGCCTCACAGAAAACCATCAAAGCGCGTCGGTCTCCACCCGTTTCTTGCGCCGTACTCAGTTTCTGCCGAGATACCGGCCTCGAGCCGATTGACGGGTTTTAAGCGGAATTATCCGCTCACATCCGCCGCACCGTCGCCAACGCACCGCCGAAAGCCTTGGCGAAGCTTTCCCGGTCATCCGGATTGAGAAACGAGCCGATATCCGTTGCCTTGCCTTCACCCGTTACATGCATGGAGACGATGCCGATTTCCTCGTGCCGCTGAACCCTGAAGCGGGCCCAGAATGGGTTGAAACGATGCTCGACGACGCGGCCAGTCGGGGAGAATTTGCGGATAGACAGGCTGGTGCGCGAGACGCTCACCTCTTCCCGCGCCTTCGCTGCCCGGTAATTGGCGCGAAAGGCGACATAAAGCAGCAGAAAATCCAGCCCGAGGAACAGGCCGACGGGCCATGCGCCAGTGGTGAGGAAAAAGCCGCCATGGAGGAGGCATGCAAGCCCGGACAAGGCGAGAAGGAGCCGGAAACCTCTTCTTCCGAGCGAACGATGCGGAACGAGTTCCGCCGCAAAAATCGGCTGATCGTTGAGCGTATCCACGTTGATTTCCTCAGGGCGGGCTGGCTATAGATAGGTCATGACAGTCGCCAAAAAACGATCCAGCACCCAAACATTGAAAAAGTCAAATGCGACATCCGCCCGCAGACCGGCGCGTGTGAAGACGATCTATTCGAAGGACGAGTTGAACGAGATCTTCCGCCGTTTCTCCATTCAGCGGCCGGAGCCGAAAGGCGAGCTGGAACATACCAACCCCTTTACCCTGCTGGTGGCCGTGGCGCTTTCGGCGCAGGCGACCGATGTGGGCGTAAACCGGGCGACGCGGGCGCTGTTCAAGGTGGCCGATACGCCGGAAAAAATGCTGGCACTTGGCGAGGAGGAGCTGATCGGCCATATCAAGACCATCGGGCTTTACCGCAACAAGGCCAAGAACGTTATCGCTTTGTCACAGATGCTGATCGACAATTTCGGCGGCGAGGTGCCGAGGACGCGCGAGGAGCTGGTGACCCTGCCCGGCGTGGGCCGCAAGACGGCCAATGTGGTGATGTCGATGGCCTTCGGTGTGCCCACACTCGCCGTGGACACCCATGTTTTTCGTATTGCCAACCGGCTCTGTCTTGCGCCGGGGAAAACCCCGGATGAAGTGGAAGACCGGCTCGTCCGCATCATTCCCGAAGAATATCTGTTCCATGCCCATCACTGGCTGATCCTGCACGGGCGTTATTGCTGCAAGGCGCGCAAACCGGAATGCGAGCGCTGCGTGATTGCCGATATCTGCAAGTCACCGGAAAAGACCTTCGATATTCCAGCTCCGCTCGTGGAACTACCCGCGCAATTGTTCGGTGCGGCCAGCGGCGAATGACGGATCGCGCCGGCTGACGGCCTTGTGCAGATGCACCATCATCGAAGCCGCAAAAAGCGGCGTCAGAAGGTTGAGGAAGGGGATTGCAAGGAACGCTGCAATCACCAGCCCGGCCATGAACACGGTTGTGCGGTGTTTCAGCCGGAAAAGCCGCGCGTCAGCGGGCGAGCGGAAACGCATGGCTGCAAATTCGAAGAACTCCCGGCCCAGCAGATAACCGTTCACCAGAAAAAAGGCGATGAGGTTGACGCCCGGCACCAGCAGCAACAAAAGCGCAATCAGGTTGCCGGCAATGACGACGCCAAAGAACTTGATCGATGACACCACGGCCTCACCGATGGGCATCGCCTTGCCCGGCGGATCATCGGGATAGGTCTTTTTCTCCACGACTTCGGCGACATCGTCGAGAAACAATCCGGCAATAACGGCAGTGACGGGCGAGATCAGCAAGGCCAACGCCAAAGCCAGCCCGATTCCGGCGAAAATGGCGAAAACGAAAGTCAGCCATCCCGCCCAGTCAGGCACGCTGGGGATCAGCGTATCCACCCACGGCAAGGCGAAATAGATGAAGACAGAGCGGATGGCGAACCACAGCGCTGCCAGCACCAGAAGCGTCAGCCCTAGAACCTTCCAGAACACCGACCGGGTCTCGGTGGCAAAAAGATTGCTGAAGGCAAGCCTCGCCGCATTAAAAATCATTCGGAACTCCTGTGACGCCTCTCGCGTTTTAAACTGGCGTTCAGGAGAGATAGGCGCCGCCCATCCGCTCCGCAAGACAGGAATGAAGACGTCGCTGTTGGGAATTAAACCGCTGATGGAATTTCCCTTGAATAAAAGACGTCTCTAAAATATAATAATCTATCTATTAGAATTCGCATTCCGGTCCGGTGGAGGACAAGGCCGGAAAAGCTCGCCCCCACCGACAAGTCGCGGTTCGCACGCTCGCCCGGGCGCGCGGATGCATCATCGTTCATAAATATAAAAGAATGAGGCGTTGGTGGAACAGCTACTGTTGAATCTGACCCGTGCCATGAAGGCCGGTACGCCTTCAGAGCGCAAGATCGCCAAATATCTGATCGAGCATCTGGACGAATTGCCGTTTGAGACGGCGCAGACGCTGGCTGCCAAGCTCAGTCTCAGTCCGATGACGGTTGGACGTTTTCTGCGCTCGCTCGGATACCGGCAATTCAGCGATATTCGCATCGATCTGCGCCACGCCGAAGAGACCGCGGGCGTGGACCAGCCCGCTATTGTTGAAAGCGGCGATCAGAAGTCCAATCCGTTTTCGCAACTCCTTTCCCAACAGATCCAGGCCATTCAGGCTGCTTTCGAAATGACGGACCAGCCGATATGGCGCGTCGCCATGAGCGAGATCGCTTCGGCGGCAGATGTTTTTCTGGCAACGTCACCGGAAGGCCTTGGCACTGGAAGGCACTTTCACGGGCGGTTGCTGGAGTATCGCAGACGCGTGCACTTCCTCGGCAGCGACAGCGCCGCCTATATCGCCCTTTGGGACTTCGATCCCGCAGAAGCGCTTCTCATCCTCATGGATTGCGGCGGCAGCATCACGCCCTTGCAGAGCCTTTCTGCGACAGCGCGAAAGAGCGGCTACAGAACCCTGTTGATCACCACCCGGTTTTATGAATGGGGACCGGAAAGCGCCGATATCTGTCTTGCCATGCCGCACACCCAGACCGGCGGACAAGGCCTGCTGCAGCTCGTTGCGCTGATGGAATTCACCCTCTGCAGCCTGATTGCCGGAGCCGACGAGCAGCGCACGGCACGCATGAAAAACCTAACCGGCCTGAAACGCTCGCTTGGCATCTGACCCTCGGCGGGAGGAAACGGATCGCGCCCGTCCGCCACGACCTTACCTGCCGTTGTCGGCAAAGATCAGAGGCTTTCCAGCTCCTGGCGATGGCGGTGCATGGCGAGAAAACGGCGATAATCCCGCTCGTAAAGCGGTGTGAGCGCCGGATTGCCTGGGATTTCCGTATTGCCCGGATACATGGCGGCACCCGCCGCTGCAAGGCCCGCATGCACACCGCCGGCGGCTGCCGCCGTCATTGCAGTGCCGAGAAGAACGGCGTCGGCTGTGGCAGGCACGACGATGCGCTTGCCGGTCACATCAGCGTAAAGCTCCATCAACAGCGGGTTCTTCACATGGCCGCCGGTAACGTGCAGGCTTTCGACGGCATAACCGAAACGCTCCATCGCATCGAGCACATGGCGCGCGCCAAGCGCAATCGCCACGGCAGTGCGCCAGTAGAGCCGGCAGAGACTGTCGAAGGATGTATCGAGCGTCAGCCCGCTGATGACGCCCACCGCATGCGGATCGGCGAGCGGTGAGCGGTTGCCGTGGAAATCCGGCAGTACATGTAGCCGTTCGGCAAAGGCCGCGCCCTCGAGCGCGCGCAATTCGGTAACCCGCGCAACGATGCGGGCGTGCAGCGCCGTATCCGGCTCTCCGCCCGCCGCGTGCATGCGCACGATATGATCGAGCAGCGCGCCGGTGGCAGATTGCCCGCCCTCCACCAGCCAGTGGCCGGGCAGCACCGCCTGCCAATAGGGACCCCACAGGCTGTGGCCTGGCATCTGCCGCTCGGACATGGCGACAAGGCAGCTAGAGGTGCCGGCGATCAGCGCCACATGTTTACCCACATCATCAGAAAGGCATCCGCCAAGCGCACCCAGCGTGCCGGCGTAAGCATCGATCATGCCCGCCGCCACCTGACAGCCGGTGTCAAGGCCGAGTTCGGCGGCAGCCTCGGGCGAAAGCGGGCCGATGGCTGTGCCCGGCATCACGGTCGTTTCGGGCAGGCCTGCCCGCTGTTTCAGATCGCCAAGCCCGGCAAGATTGAGATAATCCGCCTGCCAGCCGGGATTTTCCTGCGCCAGAAAATTCCACTTCGCCGTCTGCGTGCAATTTGAACGCTTAGTGGAACCGGTTGCCTTCCATGTCAGGAAATCCGCCAGATCGAAGGCGAAAGACATGCGCGCCCAGCTTGCCGGCAAATTCGCCTTCAGCCACATCAGCTTCGGCATCTGCATTTCCGGTGACACGCTTTTGCCGGCGAAATCCAGCACGCGGTGGCCGGATGCCGTCAGCCGGTCGGCCTCGCCGATTGCCCGATGGTCCAGCCAGACGATGGTGTCGAACCGGTCTTTGCCCGTGACGGAGACAGAAACCGGTTCCCCACGCTCATCACGGATAACGAGCGAGCAGGTAGCATCAAAACCAATGGCCGCTATGCTGTCCGCTAACACACCCGCGTCGGCAAGCGCTGCTCTCACCGCAAGGCAGACGGCGTTCCATATATCGGTGGAATCGTGTTCGGCGTGGTTTTCCTGCGGCCTTTGCATCAGGATGGGATGGGTTGAGCGGGCGAGAAGCCTGCCGGTCGGGTCGAAAATCCCGGCGCGGGCGCTCGCCGTTCCGACATCGACAGCGACGAGATTTTGACGCATCAAGACTTCAGTTCCATCCCTTGCGTAACGACCTCCGGGCGGTGGCAGGCATGGTTTCCTTCAGCCTGCGTCACGTTCCACCTGGCTGTCAAAACCGCCCTTCCCCATATAATCGCCGACAAGTTGAACCAAATCTTCCATGGCGTCAAACGTGGCATTGGCCCCGAGCTCCGCGATCTTTTCGCGAAATGCCGGAAACCGCGCATGCGAGCCGCCGGTGAAGGCAAAAACCGCCATGCCGGCTGCCTTCGCCGCCGCAATGCCCGCCGGGCTGTCCTCGATCACGATGCACTGACGCGGATCAGTGCCCATCTGCCTCGCCGCATGCAGGAAAAGGTCGGGTGCCGGCTTGCCGTTCTTCACCATGGTGGCGCTGAAAACATGCGGCTCAAATTTATCGATGAGGCCGGTCAGCCCCAGCGAGTAACGGATGCGTTCCGGTTGACTTGAGGAGGCAACGCAGCGTTTGAAGGCCACCAGCCTGTCCAGCGTTTCGGCAATGCCGTCGATGGGGCGCAACTCGGTGCGGAAACGCTCAAACAGCGTCGCGCGCATATGCTCGAGAAAATCGATGTCGGTCTCGATACCGTATTCCTCAAACAAAGTCGTCGTCATGCTGGCAACGCTGCGACCGAGAAAGCGGTTGTAGGCCTCTTCCTCCCCCATCTCCACGCCAAGATGGGAGAGCATGTCGAGAAGAACCGAGATGGAGACCGGCTCGCTGTCGACCAGAACGCCGTCGCAGTCGAAAATCAGAAGAGGTCCGGTTCCGTCTCGCATCTCACGTCACTTTTCAGCCAGCTTGTCATCCAGATAAAGCTGCAAGGTCTTCGCCGTGCCTTCGTGCCACAGTGTCGTCAATGCATGAGAGAAGCGTTTACGGAAAAGCTCCGATTCGGCAACCTCCCCGAAGATATCGTCAAGTGAAAGGAAGGCCATCGGGTCGTCCTTGGCCTTTGTGGCTGCCGCCTGTAGCCTCTCGGCGCTGGCGTCGTTGAAGGTGATTTGCCTGCCGCTGTCGGAGGTGCCGTAGAAATAACGGCACCACAGTGCTGAAACCAGCGACAGACCGACAATATCTTCACCGCGCGCCAGACGGTCGGCGGTGGAGGGCAGGATGAATTTCGGCTGGCGGTTGGAGCCATCCTGCGCGAGGCGCGGAATGGTATCGCCGATTTTCGGGTTGAGGAAACGCCGTTCGATCAGGCCGAAATATTCGCCAAGATCGGTATCGGGCACGGGCGGAATGACCGGGATGATCTCTTCCTTTTCGAGCTTTGCCAGAAACGCCCGGATCAGCGGATGCTCCATCGCCTCATGCACGAAATGGATGTCGAGCAGCGCTGCCGGATAGGCGATCGCCGCATGGCCGCCATTGAGGATGCGGATCTTCATGTGCTCGTAAGGCGCAACATCCTTGACGAACTGAACGCCCGCCTTTTCGAGCGCCGGTCGGCCCGCCGGGAAATTATCCTCCATCACCCATTGCTTGAACTCTTCGCAGAAGACCGGCCAATTGTCCTCGATGCCGAAATCGTCACGGGCGATATTGCGTTCGCGCTCTCCCGTGGCGGGGGTGATGCGGTCGACCATCGAATTGGGGAAAGCGACGTTATCGCCGATCCAGTTGGCGAAGGCCGGATCGGACAAGGCGGCGAGACCGACCACCGCGTTTTTAGTGACCTTGCCATTATGGGGAATGTTGTCGCAGGACATGACGGTGAAGGGTGAAAGCCCCTTGTCGCGCCGCGCCTTCAGCCCGGCAACGATAAGGCCGAACACGGTTTTCGGGGAAGACGGGTTCCTGCCATCCTCGGCAATCGCGGGATGCTGCGGATTGAAGGAGCCGGAAGCATCGATGAAATAACCGCCTTCGGTAATCGTCATCGAAACAATTCGGATTTTCGGATCTGCGAGCGTGTCGATAATGCCTTGGGTATCGCCAACCTTCAGAATGTCGATCATTGGCCCGGTGACGCGCGCACCGGTGCGATTATTGTCCTGCTCCACCACCGTGGTCAGGAAATCCTGCGCGGCAAGTTTTTCGCGCATTACTGCGTCCGATGGCAGTACACCCGCACCAATGATGGCGAAGTCGTGGTCCGCGCCGGTGTTGAACAGGTCGTCCAGGTAGACCGCCTGATGGGCGCGATGGAAATTGCCGACGCCGAAATGCAAGATTCCGGCGGAAAGATCGGCCCGGGAATAGGCCGGAATCGCCGCGGTTTTTTTGGCTTCATCAAGCGTGGCGAGGGAGAGTTTGCATGTCATGTCACGATCCTCGAAGGGGAAACGTTGTTTGTGCCAGGACCGGATGACAGATACCCGGCACGCAGCGCGGATTTGCCTTCCGGTCTTCGCGTCATATCGCGATGCCCTTGTCATCGAACCTGTGGATTTTGGCATCATCTGGTGTGATGAAGACGGTATCGCCGTGTTTGCATTCGAATTCACCGTCGGTTCTGGCGGTGATGGGGCCGATGCCGGGGACGTCGAGGTGGAGGAAGGTGTCGGAGCCGAGATGCTCGGCGACCGTGACCTTGCCCTGCCACAGGCCGGTTTCTTTCGACAGCGTCAGGTGCTCGGGCCGCACGCCGGCGGTGGTCGCACCCTTTTGCCGGGCGTAATCGCCGGTCACCAGGTTCATGCTCGGCGAGCCGATGAAGCCGGCGACGAAGAGGTTGGCGGGCGAGCGGTACAGCTCCATTGGTGAGCCGACCTGCTCGATATTGCCGCGGTTGAGGACCACGATCTTGTCGGCCATGGTCATGGCTTCCACCTGGTCGTGGGTGACGTAGATCATCGTCGTCTTCAGCGTGTTGTGCAGCTCGGAGATTTCCAGCCGCATGGTGCCGCGCAGCGCCGCATCGAGGTTGGAGAGCGGCTCGTCAAACAGGAACGCCTTCGGTTCGCGCACGATGGCGCGGCCGATGGCCACGCGCTGGCGCTGGCCGCCGGACAGTTGCGAGGGCCGGCGTTCGAGATAATCGGTGAGGTTGAGGATACGGGCGGCATCGTCGACCTTCTTGTCGATGACGGCCTTGTCGAGCTTGGCCATCTTCAGCGGGAAGGCGATGTTGTTCCTGACGCTCATATGCGGATAAAGCGCATAGGACTGGAACACCATGGCAAGGCCGCGCTCGGCCGGGGCCTTTTCGGTGGCATCGTTGCCGTCGATGACTATTCTGCCGCCGGAGACGTCTTCCAGCCCGGCAATCAGGCGCAGCAGCGTTGACTTGCCGCAGCCGGAGGGGCCGACGAAGACGACGAACTCGCCGTCATGGATGTCGAGATCGATCGACGGGATGACTTTTGCCTCGCCGAAGAGCTTGGACACGTTCTGAAGGGAAATGCTGCCCATTATTGTCGTTCCTTATTTCACGGCGCCAAAGGTGAGGCCACGCACGAGTTGTTTCTGCGAGAACCAGCCGATGACGAGAATGGGGGCGATCGCCATCATCGAGGCGGCCGAGAGCTTGGCCCAGAACAGCCCCTGCGGTGAGGAGAAGGAGGCGATGAAGGCCGTCAGCGGTGCCGCATTGGTGGTCGTCAGCCGGATGGTCCAGAAGGATTCGTTCCAGGCAAGAATGACGTTCAGGAGCAGCGTCGAGGCAATGCCCGGAACCGCCATTGGGGTCAGTACATGTACGATCTCGTTCCAGAGCGAGGCACCATCCATGCGGGCTGCTTCAAGGATCTCGCCGGGGATTTCGCGGAAGTAGGTATAAAGCATCCACACCACGATCGGCAGGTTGATGAAGGTGAGCATGACGGTCAGCCCAATGCGGGTATCGAGCAGGCCGGCATTGCGGAAGATCAGGTAGATCGGCACCAGCACCGCCACCCCCGGCATCATCTTGGTGGAGAGCATCCACATCAAAATGTCCTTGGTGCGTTTGGTCGGCGAGAATGCCATGGCCCAGGCGGCGGGAATGGCGATCATGAGCGCGATGATCGTCGAGCCGAGCGACAGCACGACCGAGTTCATGAACGGCTTGAAGTAATCGCGCTGGGTCTGCACGGTGATGTAGTTTTCGAGCGTGCCCGAGGGAATGAGGCTGAAGCCTGCGATCGCCTCCGGCTCGGTCTTGATCGAGGTGAGGAAGGCGTAAAGGATCGGGAAGAACAGCAGCAACGCCACGGCCCATGCCGCGATGGTGAAGCCGATCTTTGCGCGTGTCGTTGTCTTGCGGGCCATGATCGCTTCTCCTTAACGGTCGAGGTTCTTGCCGACGGCGCGCATCAGGAAGATGGCGACGATATTGGCGAGCACGACGGCGATGATGCCACCGGCCGATGCGCCGCCGACGTCGTAGCCCAGAAGCGCCGTGCGATAGATGAGGAAGGCAAGGTTGGTCGAGGCATAGCCGGGGCCGCCATTGGTGGTAACGAGGATTTCCGCGTAAACGCCGAGCAGGAAGATCGTCTGGATGAGGATGACGACGGTGATGGCGCGGGCAAGATGCGGCAGCGTCAGGTAGATGAAGCGGTTGATGAAGTTGGCGCCATCCATCTCGGCCGCTTCCTTCTGCTCGCCATCGAGCGACTGCAGGGCGGTGAGCAGGATCAGCGTGGCAAAGGGCAGCCATTGCCAGGCGACGATGATGATGATGGAGAGCAGCGGAAACTGCGCGAACCAGTCGACCGGCTGCAGGCCGAAGAAGCGCGACAGATCGGCAAGCACGCCGTAACCGGGATGCATGATCATGTTCTTCCACACCAGCGCCGCGACAGGCGGCATGACGAAGAAGGGTGAGATGATCATGATGCGCACGATGCCCTGACCGAAGATGTCCTGGTCAAGCAGAAGCGCAATCGCAATACCGCCGATGACGGTGATCAGAAGCACGCCGCCGACGATGGCAAGCGTGTTGAAGATCGACTGGAAGAAGGCCGGATCGGTATAGAAATACTGGTAATTGAACAGGCCCGCAAAGCTGACATTGGCAGGGTTGAGGAGATTGTAGTTCTGGAACGAAAACCACAGCGTCATCGCCAGGGGCACGATCATCCACACCAGCAAAAGCAGCACCGAAGGCGCAAGCATAACCCGCGCCAGACCGCTCGTGTTTCGTGTTGCCATTGCACTAACCTCCCCATGGGCTCGGGCATCACGAAATGCCCCCGGCATATCCGGAAGAACCGGCTCATTCCAGTTTTGATTTGAAAGGCTTAAAGGCCGCCGCGCAGCTCGCGGCTTGCGCCCCCAAGGTTCGCTGCCCGGCATTGGCGCCGGACAGCGATCTTCAGGAGGATTACTTGATGTAACCGGCGCGGGTCATTTCACGCGTCGCTGTCGACTGGGCGCTGGCAAGCGCATCGTCGACACTGGACTGGCCGGCAACGACCGCCGAGAACAGCTGACCGACCGTGGTGCCGAGCGCCTGGAATTCAGGGATCGCCACGAACTGACCGCCGGTGTAAGGCACGGGCTTTACGGTCGGCTTGGTGATGTCGGCGGCATCCATCGCAGCAAGCGTCGGCTTGGCGAAGGCGGCTGCTTTTTCATAGTCAGCATTCTTGTAAAGCGAGGTGCGGGTACCCGGAGGCACGTTTGCCCAGCCTTCCTTGGCAGCGACGAGTTGGGTATATTCCTTGCTGGTTGCCCAGGAGATGAACTTCTCGGCGGCATCCGCCTTCTGCGAGCTCTTCGGGATAGCAAGGTTCCAGGACCACAACCAGTTGCCATGGTTCTTCAGCTCGCCATGCGTCGGGAAGAGCGCATAACCGACCTTGTCGGCAACGGTCGAATCCTTCGGGTTTGAAACGAAGGAAGCAGCCACCGTGGCATCGATCCACATGCCGCATTTGCCCTGCTGGAACAGCGTCAGGTTTTCGTTGAAGCCGTTGGAGGAAGCACCCGACGGACCGGCATCCTTCATCAGATCGACGTAGAACTGAAGAGCACTCTTCCATTCCGGCTGATCGAACTGCGGCTTCCAGTTCTCATCGAACCAGCGGCCGCCAAAGGAGTTGGTGAGCGCGCTGATGAAGGCCATGTTCTCGCCCCAGCCAGCCTTGCCGCGCAGGCACATGCCGTTGATATCCGCCTTGCGATCGGTAATCTTGCGGGCAGCGTCACCGATGAATTCCCAGGTCGGGTTTTCAGGCATCTTCAGGCCGGCTTTTTCAAACAGGTCCTTGCGATACATGATCATGGCGGATTCGCCGTAGAACGGCGCCGCATAAAGCTTGCCTTCGCTGGAAAGACCACCACGGATCGCCGGCAGAATATCATCCACGTCGTATTTGTCGCCAAGCTTTTCGAGCGGCAGCAGCCAGCCCTGCTTGGCCCAGATCGGCACTTCATAGTTGCCGATGGTCATGATGTCGTACTGACCGCCATTGGTGGCGATATCGGTCGTCACGCGCTCGCGCAGGACGTTTTCTTCAAGCGTGACCCATTCCACCTTGATGTCGGGGTTCTTGGTGGTGAAGTCGGAGGTCAGACCCTGCATGCGGATCATGTCGCCGTTGTTGACGGTGGCGATGGTCAGCGTTTCGGCGGAAGCAAGGGTCGAAAAGGCGAGTGCCGAGCATGCGCCCAGCAAAATGGTCTTCAATGTCATATCTTCCTCCCAGAAGAAATTTATGAGCATTCGCTTTGCTCTGGGGCATTTACTCACCCGCAGCCGAAAAAAGTCAAGCAACATCCTGTGCTGCGGCGCACATGGAAAAATCAAACTATTGATTTTAATGGATTAATTTTTGCTCAGTGTGTGAGCAAATATTCACTTGTCGCTTCGTCGGTGATGAGGCCGTTCAAAAGACCACCCCTCAGTGCCGCGAGAATCGAGGCATTCTTGCGCGCGCCCTGCGCCATGCCGATGACCGTGCAGGTCTCTCTGGACGGAATGGGAACGGAGGCGACGCGCTCGTTGACGGAATGGTCGAGAATGCGGCCGTTGGCATCATACATCCAGCCGCAGATTTCGCCGATCGCACCGCTTGCCATCAGGGCCTTCATCTCGTCGACACCGAGAAAACCATCAACGCAGAGCGGTGCATTTTCTCCCAGTTCGCCGACGCCGACGAAGGTGACATTGGCGGCTGCACCCAGCGCCAGCGTGGAGCGCACCATGGACTGGTCGTGCAGCAGTTCCCGCTCTTCCGCAGACGAGCAGAGAACCGGCAGCGGCATCGGGAAATGCCGCGCCTTGATGGCATCGGCCATACTGAAGATGACGTTGTAATAGGCGGCCGATCCATCCGGCCCGATATTGCCTGTCAGTGACACGATGCGGTGCTGCGGACATTCCATCGGCGGCAGTTGGTCCACAGCCGCCTTCAGCGTACGGCCGGTGCCGATGGCAAGCACGATGGGATCGGCATTTTTCAGCCAGCGCTCGATTTCCGCCGCGCCGGCCTCGGCAATGCCGACCGTGGAGGAAACGCCAGCGGGATCGCTCGGCACCACCTCGATATATCTAAGGTCGAATTTCTGCTTCAGCCGCTCCGCCTTTTCGAGACAGGCGGCGATAGGATGATCGAGCCGGACCTTGATCAACCGCTCGGCGACGGCCAGCGATACCAGCCGCTGCGCCGATTGCCGGGATATGCCCATGGCAGCGGCGATCTCGTCCTGCGTGCGGCCCGCGACATAATAAAGCCAGCCAGCACGCGCCGCATCATCCAGCCGTCCATGTGCGTCGTTCCGTCTGGCCATGCCGCCGCCCTCTAAGAATTATGCTCGAGCATTTGCTGGCATTTTTTCAGGCCGCCTGTCAAACGGCACAGCGACTGAGCGAAGCGTTTGGCGGGACCGGGCACCTCTAAAGAAGATGCAAAACATTTCCTCCGTCATGCTCGGGCCTGTCCCGAGCATCTGCAATGCACCGATTTACGAGACATTGGCAGATCCTCGGCACAAGACCCAGGATGACGTTGTGAACACAGAGGCACCTATCCCTGCGCAGTTTCCTCTATATCAAGCCGCTTCCTGCACCAGATGCCCTTCCGAAACCTCGCGGTAATGGCGTTGCGGCGGAACATAGTTCACAGGACGGATCGGGCTTTTGATCTCGTCCGTTGCCATGTTGCGCCTGATCTGGCGCCGGGCCGGATCCGGCACCGGAACGGCGGACATCAGCTTTTTCGTATAGGGGTGCTGCGGATTATCGAAGACGGCGGCGCGTGGGCCGATTTCGACGATCTCGCCGAGATACATCACCGCGACACGATGGCTGACACGCTCCACCACAGCCATATCGTGAGAAATGAACAGGAAGGCGAGGTTGAGGCTCTGTTGCAGATCGAGCAGCAGGTTACAGACCTGCGCCTTGATGGAGACATCAAGCGCCGACACCGCTTCATCGGCAACGATGACCTTGGGGTCAAGCATCAGCGAACGGGCAATGGCGATGCGCTGGCGCTGGCCGCCGGAAAACTCATGCGGGAAGCGCCGCATCATATCCGGGCTGAGGCCAACCTTCTCCATCAGGTCCGCCGCCTTTTCACGCGCCTGCGCCTTCGGTCCAAGCCGGTGTTCGATGAAGGGCTCCATGATCGCCGTCCCGATGCTCATGCGCGGATCGAGACTGGCGAAGGGGTCCTGAAAGATCATCTGCACGCTGCGGCGCATGGTGCGCAACGTCGTCTTGTCGAGTTTCATCACCTCGTAACCGTCGAGCGTCACGTTACCGGAGGTCGGTTCGATCAGCCGGGTGATCGACCGCCCCGTGGTGGACTTGCCGCAGCCGGATTCACCGACCAGCGATAGTGTCTCGCCCTCAGCCAGATCGAAGGAGACCTTCTCCACCGCATGCACGGCACCGGACTTGCGACCGAGAAGACCGGAGCGGATATCGAAGCGGGTCGTCAGGTCCCGGACCGAAAGAATGGGCGTGCGACCACCGGAAACCGTGTTCCTGACCTCTTCGACCGGTTGGCTTTCGCCGGTCTTGATATCGATGATCGGAAAACGGGCGGGCAGTACCCGCTCTTTCATCGAACCGAGCTTCGGCACCGCCGAAAGCAGGGCGCGCGTATAGGGATGGTTCCCGCGATGGAAGATATCGTCCGTTGTGCCGGTTTCCACCACGTCGCCGCGGAACATGACGATGGTGCGGTCAGCCACTTCCGCCACCACGCCCATATCATGGGTGATGAACAGGACCGACATGCCCTCCTCTTCCTGCAATTGCTTGATAAGGTCGAGAATCTGGCCCTGAATGGTCACGTCGAGCGCCGTCGTCGGCTCGTCTGCAATCAGGAGCTTCGGCTTGGAGGCAAGCGCCATGGCAATCATCACGCGCTGGCGCATGCCGCCGGAAAACTGGTGCGGATAGTCGTCGAAACGGTTCTTCGCATTGGGAATGCGGACTTTTTCCAGAAGCCTGACAACCTCGGCCTTGGCAGCAGATGAGGAAATATCCTGGTGCACGGTCAGCGCTTCGGCGATCTGCTTGCCGATCGGGAAGATCGGATTGAGGCTGGTCATCGGCTCCTGGAAGATCATCGAAATGTCCTTGCCGCGAACCTTGCGCATCTCCTCTTCCGGAAGTGCCAGCAAATCGCGCCCGCCGAGCATGACCTTACCCTCGATGCGGCTCGTTTTCTTATCGAGAAGCCGCATGATCGACAGCGACGTCACGCTTTTGCCCGAGCCGCTTTCGCCAACGATCGCCACCGTCTCGCGGGGCGCAATGTCGAAACTCATATTGCGGACCACCGATTTCCAGCCGCCATCAACGCGGAAGGACGTGGTCAGATTTTGAACCGAAAGAACCGGACTTACCGAACCGCCGGTCTGTTCCATGGATGTTGCCGCCAAAAGCATGCCGATCTCCTGAAAAGCGAAAGGCGGCCATGAAGGCCGCCGGATGTCTTACGCAGCAAGCGCGGTTTCGGCCATCGAGACCCAGTAGCTGATGCCGTAAGGCAGGGCCTCGTCGTTGAAGTCATAGGCGGCATTGTGCAGCCCGGCCGTGTCGCCGTTACCGATGAAGATGAAGGCGCCGGGGCGTGCTTCCAGCATGTAGGAAAAATCTTCCGCGCCCATATGCGGGTTGGGATTGGTGTTGACGGCGTTTGCGCCCGCCACGCCTGCCGCCACGCTGGTTGCGAATTCGGTTTCGTCATTGTGGTTAAAAGTAACGGGATAACCGCGATCGTATCTCACCTCCGCCGTCGCGCCATGCGCCATGGCGGTGGCTGTCGCCACTTCCTTCAGCCGTTTTTCGGCGAAATCGCGGGTTTCCGGCAGCAGGGTGCGCACCGTGCCGGTCAGCGTCACCGAACCGGGAATGACATTGCCCGCTGTGCCGCCGTGGGTAGTGGCGACGGTGACGACCAGCGATTTCAACGGGTCCGTTTCCCGCGAGACGATGGATTGCAGGGCGATGATGATATAGGCCGAGGTCAGCACCGGATCGACGGAAAGATGGGGGGCCGCCGCATGGCTGCCCTTGCCGGTAATGACGATCTCGAAACTATCCGCCGCCGCCATCGTCGAACCCTTGCGGATGGCGAAATTGCCGACCGGAATGCCCGGCTCGTTATGCATGCCATAGACCTGAGAAATGCCGAATTTCTCCATCATGCCGTCGTTCAGCATGGCAAGTGCCCCTGCGCCACCCTCTTCAGCCGGCTGGAAGATGACGGCCACGGACCCTTTGAAATTACGGGTCTCGGCCAGATATTGCGCCGCGCCCAAAAGCATGGCTGTGTGCCCGTCATGGCCGCAGGAATGGGCCTTGCCCGGAACCTTGGAAGCCCAGGGCTTGCCGCTGGTTTCGAGGATCGGCAGCGCATCCATGTCGGAGCGGAAACCGATGGTCGGGCCGTCCCCGTGCCGCCCCTTGATGATGCCCACCACGCCGGTCTTGCCAATGCCGGTTTCGACGATATCGCATCCGAAGGATTTGAGTTTCTCCGCCACGAATTTCGAGGTTTCGAAGACGTCGTAGAGCAGCTCCGGCGTCTCGTGCAGGTGGCGCCTCCAACCGGCTACTTCTTCCTGCATCTCGGCCACACGGTTCAATATCGGCATTCCCATTTTTCCTTTTTTTGTTCCCCGCCGGGTTGTCGGGAACCATATTGCGTTTGGAATTTCTGCTTTTGCAAGTATGAATTTCGCTAGATGAGTGAAAAATAGGCCCGAAGCCAATCGGCTCAAATTTTGTTCATCAATCAGAGTTTGGGGCTTGCATTTCAAAAAAACTGACAATAGCATCATTAGGAACGGAAGAATATTCGTTAGCAAAGTCAAACACTTAAAACAAAAGACTTGCAAATGACGTTGAGGAAAAGCGTCAAACATTCAAACAGATAAAATCTTCAAAGGGGAAAATCACAATGAAGAAGCGCAGCGTTCTCTTTGCCAGCACGGTGGCGGCCTTGGCCATGGCAGGCTCTGCCGCCCATGCCGAGCGTGGCAGTGACGGCGAACTGAAAATCCTTTTCTGGCAGGCTGTATCGACACTCAACCCATATCTTTCCGCTGGCACGAAGGAAGTCTACAGCTCGTCCATGGTGATCGAGCCGCTGGCGCGCTACGACGAAAAAGGCGAGCTGGTGCCGATGCTGGTGAGCGAAATTCCGACGGTCGACAATGGCGGCATCGCGAAAGATCTGCTCAGCATGACGTGGAAACTGAAGAGCGACGTCAAATGGTCTGATGGCACGCCCTTTACCGCTGACGACGTCATCTTCACCTGGAAATATTGCATCGCACCGGACGGCGGCTGCGCGCAGGCGGCACAATATGAAGGCGTGAAGAACGTCGAGGCGATCGACGCCCACACCATCAAGATCAGCTTCAACGAACCGAAGCCCTACCCCTACTCCGCATTTGTTGGCGCACAATCGCCTGTCATCCAGAAGAAACAGTTTGAAAAATGCGTCGGCGCTGCGGCTCCCGGCTGCACATCCGCCAATTTCGGCCCCATCGGCACCGGCCCCTTCGTGGTCAAGGATTTCAAGCCGAACGACGTCATCAGCTTCGTGGCCAACCCCAATTATCGCGATCCGGCCAAGCCCGCCTTCGCCACGGCTACCCTGAAGGGCGGCGGCGATGCAGCTTCCGCTGCACGCGCCGTTCTTGAAACCGGCGAATTCGACTACGCCTGGAACATGCAGGTGGAGCCGGAAATTCTGGCCACCATGGTAGCTGCCGGCAAGGGCAAGCTGGAAACTGCCTTCGGCACGCAGGTCGAGCGTATCAATCTCAACTGGTACAACGCCGATCCTGCGCTGGGTGACAAGCGCTCCACCAAGGAAGGCGGCCCGCATCCGGCCCTTTCCGACCCGGCCGTGCGCCGCGCGCTCTCGCTTGCAATCGACCGCGATATTATCGATGAGGCAGGTTATGGCGAGGCAGGCAAGCCGACCTGCAATATCGTGCCGGCCCCGGAAGCCGTCGCTTCGACCAAGAATGACAGCTGGTGCCTGAAACAGGATCTGGAAGGCGCAAACAAGCTGCTGGACGATGCGGGCTGGGTAAAGGGCGCCGATGGCATCCGCGCCAAGAACGGTGTGAAACTGTCCTTCCTCTACCAGACCTCCACAAACTCCGTTCGCCAGGCCACGCAGGAACTGGTGAAGGACATGTGGTCGCAGATTGGCGTTGCTTCCGAACTGCGCAATGTCAGCGCCTCCGTCTTCTTCGGCGGCGATCCGGCAAGCCCCGACACCTTCCAGAAATTTTTCGCCGATGTTGAAATGTACACCAACAATTTCGACGGTACAGACCCGGAAAAATATCTGGCGGAATGGCTATGCGACAAGATCCCGGCTCCGGCTAACGGCTGGCAGGGCCAGAACATTCCGCGTTATTGCAACCCGGAATTCGACAAGCTGGTGGGCGAACTCTCCAAGACCGCAGACCCTGCCAAGCGCGGTGAGATTTCCAAGCAGCTGAACGATATGCTGACCGAAGAAGGCGCGCATATTCCGCTCATCCATCGCGGCAGCGTCTCCTCGCATTCGCTGACACTCGAAGGCGTTCGCATGAACGCCTGGGATTCGGAACTCTGGAACGTCGCGGATTGGTCCCGCAAAAAGTAACCCGCAAATGCGCGGTCGCCCCTGACGGGGGGACCGCGCTCATTTTGCGAGACCCTGACGGTCTGGAGACTTTCCGATGTTTACCTTTACGCTCCGGCGGCTTGCCTTTGCCGTACCGACGTTGCTCGTCATCAGCTTCGTCATCTTCGCCCTGCTCGATCTGGCGCCGAATGATCCGACCGGCGACCTGCCGCTGACCATTCCGCCCGAAGTGCGCGAGCAGATCCGCGCCTCGCTCGGTCTCGACCAGCCCTTCTTCATCCGTTACATGCTGTGGCTGCAGCAATTCTTCATCAATGAACCGCTGAACCTGTTCGAGAAGCTGACAGGCTGGCAGATCGGCGACGGCAGCCGCATGCGTGTGCTGTCCTGGGCAACGCGCAGCCCGGTGGTCGATCTCGTCATCCAGCGCATGCCGCAAACGCTTTGGGTCGTCGGCCTTGCCTATCTCTTCGGCGCGCTTCTGGCGATCCCGATCGGCGTCATTTCCGCCTACAAGCAATATTCGATCTTCGATCAGATCGGCACCTTCGTCTCGATGGTGGGTTATTCGGTTCCCACCTTCTTCACCGGCGTGCTGCTGGTCGTCATCTTCAGCTCCTATCTGCAATGGTTCCCTTCCGTCTACGACACCAATCTGCAGGTGACTGACTGGGGAAGCCTCGTGGCACAGATCAAACAGATGTTCATGCCGGTTCTGGTGCTGACCCTTTACAACGTCTCGCAGATCAGCCGTTTCGTGCGCGCCTCGATGCTGGACAATCTCCATCAGGACTATGTACGCACCGCGCGTGCCAAGGGCGTGAAGGAAAAATCCGTTCTGCTCGTTCACGTCCTGCGCAACAGCCTTATACCCGTCGTCACCGTCATCGCACTCGGCGTGCCGACGATCTTTTCCGGCGCCATCATTACCGAACAGATTTTCCGTGTGAACGGGCTTGGCCAATTGCTGATCACCGCCGTTCAGGGTGCGGATATTCCGCTGGTGCAGACGCTGACCTTCATTTTCGCGGTGCTTATCGTGCTCTTCAACCTGATTGCCGACGTGCTTTACGGCATTCTCGACCCGAGGATCCGCTATGACTGACGCCACCCTCGCAGCACCAGCCGTCGCCGCCACGCCTGTGCAATCGGCACTTGCCGATATCTGGAAACAGTTCCGGGTCCACAAGGGCGGCGTGGCAGGCCTGTTCGTTTTCATCTTTATTTTGCTTGCGGTCTATGTCGGCCCCTATATCCACACTGTCGCGCCCAATGCCATCAATGTGAAGGAACGCAACCAGTGGCCGTCGCTGGCGCATCCCTTCGGCACCGACAATCTGGGCAAGGACATGCTGGCGCAGGTGCTGGCGGGCGGGCGCATCTCGCTTGCCGTCGGCATCACCGCCATGCTGCTGGCGCTGTTTCTCGGCACGCTGGTGGGGGTGCTGTCAGGCTATTTCCGAAGACTTGACGGGCCGCTTATGCGGCTGACGGACCTTTTTCTGGCCCTGCCGCTGCTGCCACTGCTGCTCGTCATTCTCATGCTGTTCCGCGATACGCTGCGTGCCGCTTTCGGGCCGGAAACCGGTATCTTCATCCTCATCGTCTTCGTGATCGGGGTAACCAGCTGGATGCATACCGCACGCATCGTGCGCGGCGACGTGCTGACGATCAAAAGCCAGGAGTTTATCATGGCGGCGAAATCGAGCGGCATGCGCGAATACCGCATTATCCTGCGCCATATCCTGCCGAATGTGTTGAGTTCGATCATGGTCTCAGCCACGCTCGGCATCGCCTCGGCCATCATCACGGAATCGGCGCTGTCCTTCCTCGGCCTCGGTTTTCCGTCCGACTTTCCGACCTGGGGACGGCTGTTGTTCGATGGCGCCAACTTCCTGCAGCTGACGCCCTCGCGCGTGCTGTGGCCTGGACTGGCAATCTCGCTGACGGTTCTGAGCGTCAACTACATCGGCGACGCCGTGCGTGATGCGCTTGATCCAAGGGCGCTTAAGAGCTGAGGCGAAGGGCGCGGTGGCTGCGCCCTTCCCTTTATCTCAGTGATAATTCATCTTTTCCGCGTCGAGAATGCTGTCTGCATCCAGCGCAGCAATCGGAATGTCGCTGCGCGCCGGAATATCGCCGGAAAGCTGCAAGGCCAGATAACGCCCGCAGCAGACTCGTAAAAACGAGGTGAAGTTGCCGAGATCATGCCCGGCATCGATCGATTCATTATAAAGCTTGGCAATGAGCTGCGCGCTGTTCATGCCATCGCGGCGTGAAATCTCGTCCAGAGTCGTCCAGAAGAAGTTTTCAAGTCTGACGCTGGTGACCATGCCATCGATCCGCAAAGACCGGGTATGGCTTTCCCAAAGCGTCGGGTCTGCCTTGATGAAAAGCTTGCACATGGTGTCCTCCCTCAGCAAGCTGCAGAAGATAGACGGGAAACGGGACCGGTAAAAGCCCCATTCCGCCGGCCTTATCTGCCGAGCACCACCATGAATTGCGAAAGCCATGCCGGATGCGCCGGCCATGCGGGCGCCGTCACCAGCTTGCCGTCGGTAACCGCCGCATCGATGGCGATATCGGCATAGGTACCGCCCGCCAGTTCCACCTCGGGGCGGCAGGCCGGATAGGCCGAGCAGGTGCGGCCCTTGAGGACACCCGCAGCCGCCAGCAATTGGGCACCGTGGCAGACAGCCGCGACCGGCTTGTCAGCCTCGAAGAAATGCTTCACGGCGGCAAGCACATCCGCATTCAGCCGCAGATATTCCGGCGCGCGACCACCCGGAATGACCAGCGCGTCGTAATCCGCGACCATGATATCGGCAAAAGTTGCGTTGAGCGCGAAATTATGGCCGCGTTTTTCTGAATAGGTCTGGTCGCCCTCGAAATCATGGATCGCGGTCGCGATCGTCTGGCCAGCCTTCTTGCCGGGGCAGACGGCATGCACCGTGTGACCAACCGCAAGCAGCGTCTGGAACGGCACCATGGTCTCGTAGTCCTCGGCGAAATCGCCGGTGATCATCAAAATCTTCTTCGGCATGCTTGCTCCTCCCATTTCGAATGCCCGGGGCACCGTAACAGGAGGGGTGGAGAAGCGGGTATTATGGCTATACTACAGGGCCGATAAAGACGGGATCAGCGCGCTTTGGGCGGCTCCGGCCAGCGACGAACACCGCCGCCCCAATCCTCGAAGGCGTTGGAAAGCTTGAGAACGAGCAGATCCGCGTAACGCGGGCCGACGATCTGCAAGCCGATGGGCATCCCGGATTTCGAGAAGCCGCAATTGATCGAGGATGCCGGCTGTTCCGACATGTTCCAAGGGACGGTGAAGGCGATATGTTCGAAGGGTCGCTCGGGGTCGTTGGTGGGCGAGGCCCAGTCGGCCGGATAGGAGACGACGGGATTGACGGGTGAAATCACCACATCAACTGACTGCATCAACCGCCCGCAGGCTTTGCGCATTTCCATGGTCTGGTTGAAACCGAAAACGGCACGCGCGCCGGAAACATCAGCGCCCTTCTGCGCCCATTCGTGAATATAGGGAAGGATCGCCGCGCGTCGTTCGTCACTCAGCGCCGCCATATCGCCCCAGAATTTCGCCCGCCAGAAATCATCCAGCCCATCCAGCATGTCCCGAGACAGCACCGGCTCGACCGGGACCACGATGGCACCTGCATCTTCGAACAGCTTTGCGGACGCCAAAACAGCATCCCGCACCTCATCGTCCAGAGCCAAGCCGCAGCCGGCATCCAGCATCAGGCCGATCCTCAGGCCCTTTACGTCGATATCGAGGTCCATCCAGTTGATATCGTTGGGCGGCAGCGCGGTGCCGTCACGCCAGTCCGGGCGGGAAAGCGTGGCCATGGCATAGGCGGCGTCAACGACGGTGCGGGTCATCGGCCCGGCGCAGCGGCCTGTATAATAGGGATCGACGGGTATGCGGCCCTGGCTGGGCTTGAAGCCGAACAGCCCCGTCCACCCCGCCGGTAGCCGCACCGAGCCGCCAATATCCGTACCGATATGCAGCGTGCCGTAACCCGCAGCACCGGCAGAAGCCGCACCGGCACTGGAGCCGCCGGGGTTCTGTGTCGGGTCCCACGGGTTGCGGCTGAGCTTGTGGAAACTGGAAAGACCCGATGACAACATGCCGTAATCCGGGCAGGTGGTTTTGGCGTAAATGATGGCGCCGTCCTCGCGGCAGCGGGCCGCAACTGGCGCGTCTTCCAGAGCCGGCACCAGTTCCACCGCTTTGGTGCCAAGCGGAACTGGCTGGCCTTTGGTGGCGATCAGTTCCTTCAGCGACACCGGAATCCCATCGAGGGCCCCGAGCGTTTCACCTTTTTGCCAGCGCATCGTCGAGGCCAGCGCCTGCTTGCGGGCATCCTCGGGATCATAGGCGTAAAGCGCGTTCACCGTGGGCTCGAATGCGTCGATACGGGCCTCTACCGCCTGCCAATATTCCGATGGCGACAGCTTCTTTTGCCCGTAAAGCGCCAGGATTTCGAGCGTGTTGAGGTGTATGAGATCGGTCATAAGCTTCGTCTCGTCAGAAAACAGATAATATGGGCGATATCGGCTTGAAGCGGTCAGCTGGTATCGCGTGGGTCCAGCAGGTCGCGCAGGCCATCGCCAAGCAGATTGAGGCCGAAGACCGCGAGCGCAATGGCAAGGCCGGGCATGATGGCAAGCCAGGGTGCAGCACCTAGATAGGTCTGCGCATCGGCCAGCATCCGCCCCCAGGTGGCGGCCGGCGGAGGCATGCCGAGACCGAGGAATGAGAGTCCCGCTTCGGTGAGGATGGCAAGGCCGAGCTGGATGGTCACCTGCACGATGATCTGGTTGGAAATATTCGGCACGATATGAAACAGCGTGATCTTGGCGCGGTTCTGGCCGATGCTGGTGGCGGCGGTGACATATTCCCGCGACCATATCTGCAAGGCCGCACCCAGCGTCAGCCGCGCAAAGACCGGCACCATGAAGGTGGCAATGGCGATGATGGCGGTGAACCGCCCCGTACCGATGAACGCGCCGAGCATCATGGCCGACAAAATCGGCGGTACGGCGAAGATGATATCGCAGGCGCGCATCACCAGGGTTTCAGTGAAACCGCGCAGTGCCGCGACCGATACGCCAAGCGCCGTGCCAATGAGCGCGCCGATCGCAACGGCGGCGATGGAGGTGGAGAGCGAATTCCATGCCCCCGCCATCAGCATGGACAGCACATCGCGGCCAAAATGGTCGGTGCCAAGCCCGCCATAGGCAAAGGGCGATTTCAGCTTCTGGGCAATCTGTATCTTCGTCGGAGAAACCGGCGTCCAGACCAGCGAAAGCAGGGCAACCGCGACAAGAAAGAGAGTGACGGCGATGCCAAGGACGAAAGCGGGGCGGCGGCGGATCAGTCGCATCATCGTGCACCTGCCCGCAGTCTTGGATCGATAAAGAGATAGGCGATATCGACCAGAAAATTCATGACGATGACAAGCGCCGAGAAGAACAGCACGACGGACTGCATGACGACGATATCCCGCTGGGTCAACGCCTGATAGGCAAGCCGCCCGAGGCCCGGCAGGTTGAAGACATTCTCCACCAGCACTGCCCCGGCAATCAGGAAGGTGAATTGCAGGCCGATCATGGTGACAACGGGGATCATGGCGTTCGGCACCGCATGTCGCCACAGCGCTACCCGCTCGCTCAGCCCCTTGGCGCGGGCGGTGCGCACGAAATCCTCGTTCATTACCTCAAGTACTGCCGAGCGGCAGACGCGGGTGAGGACGCCTGCCTGCGACAGCGCAAGTGCAATGGCTGGAAGCACAAGCGCGATAAATCCGGCAGAAAAACTCGGACGCCAGCCGGGAAAACCGCCTGATGGCATCCAGCCGAGCGTGGTGGAAAAGACGATGATGAGCAGCAGCCCAACCCAGAAACCGGGAACGGCAATGCCGACATGGGAAAACAGCCCGGCTGCGAAATCCACCGGCCCGTTTCGGCTTCTCGCTGCCGCGACGCCGAGCGGAATGGCGATGGCGACCGATAGGCAGACCGCGAGCAGCGCAAGCGGCAGGGTGACGGCAAGCCGCTCGACAATAAGCCCCGCTACCGGCACGCCGTAGGTGTAGGATTGTCCGAGATCACCCCGGAATACGCCTGCAAGCCAGTGGATGTAACGCAATGGCAAGGGCTGATCGAGACCCATCTGCTTTTGCAGCGCGAGAAGCGTATCCGGGCTCGCCGACGTACCGAGCATGATGGCCGCCGGATCACCCGGCAACAGCCCCATGATGATGTAGATGATGAGCGACACCGCAAACAGCGTGACGATGAGGCTTGCAAGGCGCCGGACGAGAACGGCTAACATCTGGCATTCTTTCCTTGCGTTGTTTCGTTTCGGGATGTGGCGGATGGATTTATTGTCATCCCCGCACACTCTTCCCTCACCCCTGTGCTTGTCACTGGGATCCAGCCGAAGCGTGCCTGCGCGGCGGAAAGTTTCCTTTCAGCCCAACGACTTGGGCTGGCTGGATTTCTGTGACAGGCACGGGAATGAGGTGGTGGGTAGGAATGCGCCTCGCCGTTCACAACAAACGTCACTCTTCCCAATGCACATCCGTCAGCACATTGGACGGAATGGGTTCGTTTTCCCACAACCCCTTCAACTTCTTGTCCCAGACGCCGAGTTTCGGCATCACGAACAAGAACAGCGCCGGCACATCTTCGGCGAGGATTTTCTGGGCTTCGCCGTAAAGCTTTTCCTGCTCGGCCGCATCCGCCGTCTTTTCGACATTGGCGATGACCTCGTTGAAGGCAGGGTTCTTATAGTTGAAATAATAGGGATCACGGGAGTAGATATCGATATCCATCGGCTCAGCGTGGGCGACGATGGTCATGTCGTAATCCGCGCCCTTCAAAACATCCGCCACCCATTTTGCCGGAAATTCCGTGGTCTCGATGGTCATGGTGACACCGATTTCGGCCAACATCGCCTGGAGGATTTGCGAGGTCCGCTGGGCATAGGCCATTTGCGGGGCCTTGATCGTGAAGCTGAAACCGTCGGGGTAACCCGCTTCGGCAAGAAGCGCCTTTGCCTTGTCTATATCGTAAGAATGAACACCGGTCGTATCGATGTAACCGCGATCGTTCGGCGTGTAGTGGCTGCCGATGGCCGTGCCGTAACCCGACCATGCGCCTTCAATCACCGTGCCGCGGTCCACCGCCATCATCAGCGCCTGGCGCACGCGCTTGTCGTTGAAGGGTTTGCGGGCATTGTTCATGCCAGCCACGACCTTGAGTTCCGTATTGCCGACGAAGGTACCGAGACGCGCATCGCCGTCGAAGGACGTCATCAGTTCCGGCGCGCCGAATTCCGGGAAGGCATCGATATCGCCGGATTTCAGTGCCGCTGCCTGCGCCTGCGGATCGGAAACGAAGCGGAAGGTGGCCTTTTCAAGTTTCACCGCCACCGCCTTGTCCCAATAGGCCGCGTTCTTCTCCAATTCCACCTTGTCGCCCTTGGCCCAGTTTGCGAACTTGAACGGGCCGGTGCCGATGGGCGTGGTACGGTTATTGTCAGCGCTCTTCGGCGCAACCATGACGGAGGCCGGCCAGCCGAGCCAGTAGATCAGGCTGCCCGCCGGCTGCTTCAGCTTCAGTACCAGCGTCGCGGCATCCGGCGTTTCTATGCTCTCGATGGCGGTGAAGAAGCGTTTTTGTGGGTTTACCGACGTTTCACCGCGCGCCCTGTCGAGCGAAAATTTCGCAACAGAGGAATCGAAGGCCTCGCCGTCGTGGAAAGTAACACCCTGGCGCAGCTTGAACGTATAGGTCTTGCCATCGGCTGAAATTTCCCAGCTTTCGGCAAGCTGCGGTTTCACCTTGCCGTCGTGGTCGATGGTGACGAGACCTTCGAATATGTTCTGCCAGCTGACCTGACCGATGGCGACGGGTGCCGCAATTGTCGGGTCGAGACCCGTCGGCTCCACTGTCATGCCCAGCGTCAAGGCGGTCTTTGGCGCGGCCGCGGCGTCCGTCATCGAAAGCGGCATCCAGAGCGCCGTCCCCAGTGCAAGCGCAAGCGCGGCGCGCCGCGTAACTTTCAGCGGCTGCGAAAAATAAGTGCGTGGCATCATTGTCCCCTGTCTGGCGGCCGAGGCATTTTTGCCTTTCGAAGACCGCCCGTTGCAAAAAGAGTGTCATGTTGCAGGCGCACACACAATCGTGATTTTTGTGTGCTCCGTGTAGCTGAAATGGCTACACGGAAATACGGATGGAAATCAACCGGGATGGACAATTCTCCAGGCTGACGAATTCCCCTACCCCGCTGTCGCCTCGCGCATGAAACGCTCGATGAAATCGGCAAGCTTGGAGGCGGCGAAGGATAGTTGCCGGTCGGGCGCCACGCAGAGATCGATCTGGGTGTGGATGCCCTTCTTGCCGGAAAGCGGAACAGCAACCATCTGGCCGCTGCGGATTTCACGCGCTACCGACAAGGCAGGCAACAGCGTGGCCGCCGCATGGCCCAGAACAAGTTCCTTCAGCATTTCCAGCGAACTGGTGATAAAGACGGGATCAAGCTCGATACCGGCATCGGCAAACAGCGTATCGAAGGCCTGACGCGCCGCGAAACTCTTGTCCGGCAGGGCAAGCGGCAGGCTGGCCAGTTCCTTCAGCGAGACTTCCGCCTGCGCGGCAAGCGCATGGCCGGTCGGAAAGATAGCATCGTAACTGATACGGGTGCGCGAGCGCACTTTCACGCCGGAGACCTTGGGCGCAAAAAGGCTGACGACCAGATCCGCTTCGGCTGCACCCAGTGCTTCCATCGCCTGGCGCGCGCTGGTGATGTGCACCTCGAAGCGCAACTGCGGATATTTGAGGCTGAACTGCGCCAGCACCGGCGCCAGAAGGTTCGCAACCGTCGCGCCATTGGCATAAACGGTGACCCGGCCGCGCTGAAGCCCCTTCAGGTCATCGATCAGCTGGTGCACATGATCGAGTTCGCGCAGCGTCTTGCCGGCGCGGGCAGCCAGCAATTCCCCCGCCGCCGTCAGCTTCACGCCCCGGCTGGAACGCTCCACCAAAGGCGAGCCAAAATAATATTCGAGGTTCTCGATCTGGCGGCTGACTGCCGTCGGCGCGACATTCAGGTTTTCGGCAGCGGCGCGCATGGAATTGGTGCGGACAAGTTCGTCGAAATACATCAATGCGCGCAATTGCATGGTCGGGATACCCTGTTTTGGCCGACACTGTCCGTCATGCCGGGCTTGACCCGACTATAGCGGCAGCTCAAGCGCGCTTGAAGCCCTCGCTCGCCACCAGCAGCTGCCTGGTATAATCCGCAGTAAACTCGCGGCTTTCCAGCGCTTCCGCCTCCAGCATTTCTACCACCTTGCCGCTTTTCATCACCGCAAGGCGATCGCACATGTGGCTGATGACGCCGAGATCGTGGCTGACCATAACGAAGGTGAGGTTGCGGTCCTTGCGGGCCTGTTCCAGCAGATTGAGGATTTCCGCCTGGATGGACGCGTCGAGCGCCGAGGTCGGCTCATCCAGTAGCAGAATCTTCGGCTCGACGATCAGCGCGCGGGCAATGGCGATACGCTGCCGCTGACCGCCGGAAAGCTGGTGCGAATAGCGGAAGCGGAAACCGGTGCCGAGACCCACCTCATCAAGCGCGCGCGCGATCCGATGCTCGCGATTGTCGAGACCATGGATGACGAGTGGTTCCAGCAGCAGCGCATCCACTGTCTGGCGGGGGTGCAGGGAACCGTAAGGGTCCTGAAACACCATCTGCACATCGCTATAGAAGCTCTTGTCGCGGTGCTTGCTCGAATAGGAGCGACCGGCCACCATCAACGAGCCTTCGTCGAAATGGTTGAGGCCGGCAATCGCCCGAAGCAGCGTCGACTTGCCGGAACCGGACTCGCCGACGATACCGAAGGACTCACCCTCGGCCACATCGATGCTGACGCTGTCGAGCGCGATATATCCGTCGAAATCGACCACCATGTCTTTGATAGAAAGAACCGTGCTCATGCGCGCCACTCCGCCTTGCGTTCCAGAACCGGCAGCGGATGCCGGTGGCCGCCAATTTCCGGCAGGCAGTTCAAAAGACCCTGCGTATAGGGATGCTTCGCCTCTTTAAGATTGGCAGAAGACAGCTCCTCAACGACCTTGCCCGCATACATGACGAGAACGCGGTCGCAGAAAGACGACACCAGCCTCAGATCGTGGCTGACGAAAATCAGCCCCATGCCGCGGTCGCGAACCAGCTTGTCGAGAATATCGAGCACTTCGAGCTGGACCGTCACGTCGAGCGCGGAAGTCGGCTCATCGGCGATCAGAAGTTCCGGGCCGCATACCAGCATCATGGCAATCATGACGCGTTGGCCCATTCCGCCGGAAACCTCGTGCGGGTAAAGATCGAACACGCGCTCGGGATCGCGGATCTGCACCGCCTCCAGCATGGCGAGCGTGCGTTGGCGCGCCTCGCCGGAACCGATGCTTTCATGGGTACGCAGCGTTTCCATGATCTGGCGGCCGATGGGCATGACCGGGTTCAACGAATATTTCGGGTCCTGCAGGATCATGGCCAGGCGCTTGCCGCGCATGAGCCGCCGCTCCTTTGCCGAAGCACCGAGAAGATCGACATCTCCGAAGCGCAACACATCGGCCTCGATGCGCGCACTTTTCGGGGTCAGCCCCATAATGGCGCGGCCGGTCTGCGATTTGCCGGAGCCGGACTCGCCGACGATGCCAAGGCGTTCGCGTCCCAGCGTGAACGAGACGCCACGCACCGCCTCCACCAGCCCGGTGCGGGTGGGGAAGGAAACGCGCAGGTTCTCGACGGTCAGAAGCGGCGCGCTCATTGGTTCGCCTCCTTGGGGTCCAGCGCATCGCGCAGGCCATCGCCCAGAAGGTTGAAACCGAGGCTGACGATCAGGATCGCAATACCCGGCATGGCGGCAACCCACCATTGATCGAGAATGAAGCGGCGTCCGGAAGCAATCATCGCGCCCCATTCCGGCAGCGGCGGCTGTGCACCGAGGCCAAGGAAGCCGAGACCGGCTGCTGTGAGGATGATGCCCGCCATATCGAGCGTGACACGCACGATGAGCGACGACATGCAAAGCGGCATGACGTGTTTCAGAACGATGCGGAACGGCGACGCGCCCATGAGCTTGACCGCCGCGATGAAATCGGAATTGCGGAAGGTCATGGTTTCGGCGCGCGCGATGCGCGCATAAGGCGGCCATGAGGTGACCGCGATGGCGAGCACCGCGTTTTCAATGCCCGGTCCAAGTGCGGCCACCAGCGCAAGCGCCAGAACCAGCTTCGGAAAGGCCAGAAAGATATCGGTGATGCGCATCAGAACGGCATCCACCCAGCCGCCGGCATAACCCGAAACGGTGCCGACGATGAGTCCGATGGGTGCGGCGATGATGGCCACCAGAAGCACGACGAACAGGGTCAGCCGCGAACCGTGGATGAGGCGCGAGAGAATATCACGCCCCTGATCGTCAGTGCCGAGCAGGTAACCTTCTGTCCCCGGAGGCAGAAGCCGGGCATTGCGCAGATCGCCCTGCACCGGATCGTGTGGTGCAAGCACATTGGCGAACAGTGCGACAAGCAGCAGCGCAATGATGATGCCGAGGCCAAGCAGCGCCAGCCGGTTTTCCGAAAAGCGCCGCCAGATGACATAGGCACGGCCTAGCCGTGCCTGCCTGCGCGAGGCAGGCCGGTCGGAGAGCAGCCATTCGCGGCTGTAGGGTTTGAGTGTATCGGTCGAAATCGTCATCGGCTGCGCGTCCTTGGGTCGAGCGTCCGGTAAAGCAGATCGGAGAAGAGATTGATGCCGACGAAGATGGCGCCGATCACGATCGTGCCGCCAAGAACGGCATTCATATCCGCATTCTGCAGGGAATTGGTGATGTAGAGGCCGAGCCCCGGCCACGCGAAGATGGTTTCGGTCAGCACCGAACCCTCCAGCAGACCGGCGTAAGATAGCGCAATCACGGTCACCAGCGGCACGGCGGCGTTGCGCAGAGCGTGAAACCAGATGATGCGCGTTTCAGAAAGCCCCTTGGCGCGCGCCGCAACGATATATTCCTGGGCGAGCTCATTCAGCATGAACGAACGCGTCATGCGGCTGATATAGGCCAGCGAAAAATAGCCGAGCAGCGAGGCGGGCAGGATGATGTGGCGGAACAGATCCCACAATACGTCCCATTGCCGTTGCCAGATCGCGTCGATCAGGAAGAAACCCGTGACCGGCGTAAAGGTGAATTCGTAGACGATATCCATCCGGCCGGGATAGGCGACCCATTGCAACCGGGCGTAAAACACCAGCAGCGCCAGGAGGCCAAGCCAGAAAATCGGCACGGAATAGCCGATAAGGCCGATGACGCGCACGACCTGGTCGGCAAAGCTGCCGCGCTTGACCGCGGCAAGCACGCCGAGCGGAATGCCAAAAACGGCGCCGATGATGGTGCCGAGCGTGGCAAGCTCTATGGTTGCCGGGAAAACCCGCTTGATATCCTCCATCACCGGGTTGGTGGTGAGGACTGAGATGCCGAAATCACCCGACAGCGCCTGCTTCAGATAGATGAAGAACTGCTGCCAGAGCGGCAGGTTGAGGCCGAGCTGCTCACGCACGCGCTCGACCACATGCGCAGGCGCGCGGTCGCCGACGATCGCCAGTGCGGGATCGATCGGCACAACGCGGCCAATGAAAAATGTGACCGCCATCAGCCCCAGAAAGGTGGTGATGACGGTGACGGCGAAGCCGAGAATGGCCTTCGCGCGGGCGTTGGCACGGCGTTTGCCCTGCCTCGCCCGGCTATTTGCTTCAACGATGCTCAAGAGACCGATCCTTCCGGATCATTCCTTGGAGATCGTATAGACATAGTTGGTGTCGAAGCTCGGTCCGAGCTTCAGGCCCTTGAGCTTCGCGGAGTATCCCGCCACTTCCGTCTGCTGGAAGATGATGACGAACGGGCCTTTTTCGAGAACTTCCTTCTGGAGGTTCTGATAGATGGCGGCGCGCTTGGCATTATCCTTTTCCAGAAGTGCCGACTGCGTTTCCTTCGTCAACTCCGGAACGTCCCAGGCGTTACGCCAGGCAAGCGTCTTGTTCTTGCCTTCTTCGGAGTTGTCGTAGTTGATCGTGAAGGTCTCGGCATTCGAGTTCGGGTCGAAATAGTCCGAACCCCACTGGCCGATGTAGATATCGTGCGTGCGGGCGCGATACTTGGTAAGCGTCTGCTTGCCGTCGCCGGGAATGATTTCCAGCTTGATGCCAGCCTGCGCCAGCGTCTGCTGTACGCTTTCGGCAATGCCGGTCACCGGCTGCGTGTTGCGCACATCCATGGTCACGGTGAAGCCGTCCTTCAGACCAGCCTTCGCCAGCAGTTCCTTGGCCTTGGCGACGTCGAGCTTGTATGGGTTCTCGTCAAGCGCGCCGAGCTGGCCCTTTGGCAGGAAGGTCTGGTGGATTTCGCCGATGCCCTTGATGATCGTCGCGCCGATCGCGTCGTAGTCGACGAGATATTTAAAGGCCTCAACGACCTCAGGCTTCTTCAGGTTCTCGTTCTTCTGGTTGAGGCTGAAGTAATAAACGGTGCCCTTGGGCGCGGAGGTGACGGCAAGGCCTTCCTTCTTGGAAACGGCTTCCATATCACCCGGCTCGAGGTTGCGGGCAACGTCGATATCACCGTTTTCAAGCGCCAGGCGCTGGCCGGAGCTTTCCTTCATGTGACGATAGACCACGCGCTTCAACTTCGGCTTCTCACCGTAATAGTTGGGGTTGGCCTCCAGAATGACGGCTTCGTTGGCCTTCCAGCCAAGGATCTTGTAGGGGCCGGAACCGGCATAACCTGTTTTCAGGAACGCATTGCCGAAATCGGTGTCGTATTTGTAATCGGCGCTCGGCGTGACGGGCTTGGCCTTTTCGGTCACCAGCTTCTTGTCGACAACTGCGGCAACGGTCGCGGTCAGAACGTTCAGCACGAAGCTCGGTGCGTAGGGCTTGTCGACCGTCAGTACGAAGGTGTTGGCATCCGTCGCTTTCGCCTTCTCAGTGACGTTGTCGCCCTTGAGACCGAACTGCGTCAGAAGGAATGCTGGCGACTTGTCGAGCTTGATGGCACGTTCAAAGGAAAAGGCAACATCATCTGCCGTCACCGGATTGCCGGAGGCGAATTTCAGGCCGGTCTTCAGCTTGAAGGTATAGGTGAGACCGTCTTCAGAGGTCGTCCAGCTCTCGGCCAGATCGCCGATCACCTTGGAGGTGTCGTTGAGATCGATGGAAACCAGCTTGCTGTAGGTGTTGCCAGTAACTTCAGCTGCCGAAAGCTCGAATGCCTCACCCGGATCGAGCGTGATGATGTCGTCGATGGCGAAACCTTCAACCAGCGTATCGGCCGGCGTGGCGGCAAAAGCGTGCGGCGCAGACAGCATCATCAGCGACAGAGCAGCGCTGGTGCTGAGGATACGCATGGACTTGTTGAGCGATTTGATCATAGGATCTCCCCTTTTGTTATGAGATTGATTTAGTTCGCTTTTATTTGCCTTCAGGCCGGCTCGTGCCAGGCCTGGGATAGGACGCGCAGCCAGTTTTCCCGGCATATTTTAGCAAGTTCTCCATCACCGTAGCCCGCCGATTTCAGCGCCGCAACCAGATTGTGGTTGCCGCTGGCATCGGCAACGCCAACGGGTACCGTCGCGCCGTCGAAATCCGATCCGAGCGCCACGCAATCGACGCCCATACGCTCCACCATGTAGTCGATGTGGCGCACCATGTCGGAAAGCGGCGTGTCGGCAATGTCGCGCGCATCCGCCCGCAACATGGTGACCGCGTAGTTGAGACCCACCAGACCGCCGCTCTCCTTGATGGCATCCATCTGCCGGTCAGTAAGATTGCGGGCGACGGGGGTGAGCGCATGTGCGTTGGAATGGCTGGCGATCAAAGGCTGGTTCGTGGTCTTCGCCACATCCCAGAAGCCCTTTTCGGTGATGTGGGCGAGATCGATGAGAATGCCGAGCCGGTTGCACTCCTTGACCAGCGCAAAACCGGCATCGGTAAGGCCGGGCGCGGTATCGGGCGACATTGGATAGGAGAAGGGAACGCCGTGACCGAAAATATTGTGCCGGCTCCAGACCGGACCGAGCGAACGCAGGCCGGCGGCATAAAAAACCTCAAGCGCATCGAGATCGGCACCGATCGCCTCACAGCCTTCCATGTGCAGCACGGCCGCGAAAATATCCTCGGCAAAGGCCTTGCGGATATCGGCCGTCGAGCGGCAAAGGCTCCAGGCGCCGGCACGGTCAAGCCTGAGCGCGATCGCAGCCTTTTCCATCGCAATATCGAGCGAGGGCTGGCGTTCGAGCGGCGCCGCAAGCGGTGTATCGTAATGACCCTGCGCGTCCGGCTCCTGCAGGACCAGATCGCCGGAGGGAATGTAGATGGCGCAGATGCCGCCGCCGAGACCGCCTGCACGTGCACGCGGACCGTCGATATGGCCTTCGCGGGTACCGTTCTTGAATTCAGCCACCGGATCGCCACCGGCCTTGCTGTTGCGCCACAACCGAAGCAGCACATCATTATGACCGTCGAACACTGCATGCATGTCAAGAAATTCCAGTAAGCGGCAAAACCAAAGGGGGCGGGCAGACGCCGGAATAACACCGCGCGAGAGCAAACCGGCGCATTTTTCGCCGACTGCTATAGTCTGTCAGAAACGATCTTAGGACGATCTCTCACGGCTCCGCAAGACGCAAATTAGGCAACGATGAAATTATCACCACTTGCCTTTTGCCGGGAATTGCGCAACGTCAAGCCTGCCAGCCGCCTACGGCTTTTTTCAGCAGCGGCGTCGCGAAAACACCCCTCACCCGCTCCGGCCATTCCGGCCCGAAAGCAGCGATTTTTTGCACCCAGCGATCCGATTGCAGCATGGCAGCGCCGATTGCCACCGGCTTGATGCCGGATGAGGCGAGAAGCGAAAGACCTGAAATGATGGAACTGCCGCTGGAGATGACATCGTCCACCAGCGCCACCCGCCTGCCCTCGATGAGTGGCAACATGCGCGGATCGATGTAAAGCCGTTTTTCCTGCTTGGTGGTGATGGAGGACATCGGCACCGACAATTCCTCCAGATACCAGAATTTGCGCGAAGTGCCGAGCGGCACATATCGTGAATGGCCGAGGTGACGGGCAACGGCTGCGGCAAGCGTGAGCCCCAGAGTCGGCAGGCCGATCACGACATCTGGCTTGAGGGGGCGAAGCTTTTCCGCCAGGTCGGCGGCCAGCACTTCCAGCACGTCAAAAGAGGCCTGATTGACGATGAGCGAGGCGAGCGCATGTTCGCCATCCGCCAAGGGCCGGATCGGCAGGCAGATCTGCCGCCCGTCATCCAGCTCCGCCGGAAAGAAAGCCGAATGCGGGCCTGTCGTATCGAATGAACGGGGCGGAAGAACATCCTGCCAGAACTCATGCGGCGCGGCGGGGGATGATGCGGCGGGCGATGCGGATTGCGGCATCGGTTTTCCTTTCAGAAGCGGGACGGCAAAAGCGGAAGTGATTTTCATCCGCGCCATCCCCGTTCGGCATATCAGGCATTTCGACAACCGCAGGCATGCGGCGGGTTCATTTCATTGGGTTTTTCAGCTAGAAGGAAACAAAGCAACAGGCATTCGGACAAGCCCACCTATGGCGTGGGTTTTCCCCATATTCAAGGACAAGCTACCCATGAGACTGCTGGACCGCATCGGCGAGGACCTGCCATTCCTGACGGAGCTTCGCCACGACCTCCACGCCCATCCGGAACTGGGCTTTGAAGAGGAGAGAACCAGCGCCATCGTCGCCGATCTTCTCGAAAGGGCGGGAGTGAAGGTGCATCGCGGCTTGGGCGGCACCGGCGTGGTCGGCACGCTGCAGGTGGGCAACGGCACCCGCAGCATCGGTCTTCGCGCCGACATGGATGCGCTGGCCATGCCGGAAATTCCCGACCGGCCCTATAAATCGAAGTTCCCCGGCAAGATGCATGCCTGCGGCCATGACGGCCACACCGCCATGCTGCTGGGCGCTGCGCGTTATCTCGCCAGTACCCGCGATTTTTCCGGCACCGTCCATTTCATCTTCCAGCCGGCCGAGGAAGGCCGTGGCGGCGCCAAGAAAATGGTTGAGGACGGGCTTTTCGACCTGTTTCCCTGCGATGCAGTTTATGGCCTGCACAACATGCCGGGGCTTGGCATTGACGAAATGGCCGTGGTGGAAGGACCGCAGCTTGCCTCTTCCGATAGCTGGCGCGTCACCTTCAGGGGCATTGGCACCCACGGCGCCAAGCCGCATCTCGGCCGCGATCCGGTAACGGCGGCGGGCACCTTCCTCGCTTCGCTGCAAAGCATCGTCGGCCGCGTCGTCGATCCGCTGCAACCTGCCGTCGTCAGCGCCTGCTCGGTGCAGGCGGGTGACCCCAAGGCGCTCAACGTCATTCCCGATATCGTCGAAATCGGCGGCACCGCACGCGCCTACGCGCCTGAGGTGCGCAGCCAGCTTGAAACGGAAATCGGCAGGCTCGCCAAGGGTACGGCGGCGATGTTCGGCATCGAGGCAAGCTATGAATTCATCCGCCGCATTCCGCCCGTCATCAACGATGCCGATGCGACGAAACGGGCGCTGCGAGCCGCCAAGACCGTCTTCGGCAACAAATCCCGCACCGCCTTCCCGCCCTCGACCGCCGGCGACGACTTCGCCTTTTTCGCGGGCGAAGCCCCCGGCTGCTACGTCTGGCTCGGCAACGGCCCGGCGGTGGATGGCGCGCTGCACCACAACACCTCCTACGACTTCAACGACGCGGCAATCGTTCCCGGCGTCGCTTTCTGGGCAACACTGGTGGAGCAGGAACTGGCGGCGGAATAAGGCCGAAAGCCACTTTTTGCATTCCCAAATCTGAAAAGCCGGGCAGCGGCAGACGCGCTGCCCGGCTTTCTCGCTCAGATATTCCGGCGGTTCAACAAATATAGCGCCGTCAGGACAAGGCAGGCCATGATCGATGAATAGGCGATCACCGGCCATGCCGCATCACCCGGCAGAATGACGACAGCCAAGGTGCCCGCTATTCCCACAAACAGACTTTGAATGCAGAAATAGAAGGCGACGGCTGTTCCAGCCATGTGCCCGAACTCCTCCAGCGCGCCATTGGCGGTGACTGAAACCGTAAAAACGATTCCGACCGCCATGACCCACATCGGTACGATAAACGTCAAAAATGACGGAACCGCCCCGACTTCACCTGCAGTGAACAGAAACGCCCCCACCAACAACAGGGCCATGCCCCTCACGAGACTGCCCTGCACACCCCATCTGGCAACGAAAAACTTCGCAAAACGGGTGGTAACGATCATTGCGATTGCGACGGTTGCAAAAGCCAGGCTGAACTCCACCTCGGAGAGACCTGCCCTGCCGATCATGACGAGCGGAGCGGTGGAGAAGAATACGAAAAACGTTCCCATGGCAGTGCTGAACCCAAGCGTATAGGTCCAGAAGCGACCACTGCCCAACATGCGCAAAGGCGATGGGCGTGACATCGTTGCCGTCGCCGGTCGGGTTTCGCTCCAGTTCATCCCTTCGGCAACCGTCGCAATGAAAGCGGCAACCGTCGCAATGAAAGCTGCCGCGCCCAGGGTGACGAAGATGGCACGCCAGCCGAATTCATTGGCGATGACCGCCCCGACAATCGGACCGAGTGCCGGGACGAATGCGAGAATGGAGCTGAACGTTCCGTATATCGTCGTTGCTTCTGGACGATCCGCATAGACGTCGCGAACGGTGGCGAAAGTGGCGACCAATGCCGCCGCCGCTCCAGCCGACTGAAGGAACCGGAAAACGATAAAGGCGCTCGCCGTTGTCACAGCTGCGAGGCAGAACGAGGCCACGACGAACAGCAGGGCACCGCCGATCAAGACGGGCCGGCGGCCGATGCGGTCGGAGATGGGGCCAAACACGATTTGCCCAAGGCCGAGCATCACCATGTAAACGGTGAGCGTGAGTTGAACCACCACCGGTGTCGTGCCGAGGGCTTCCGGCATGATGGGGACGACCGGCAGGTAAATATCCATGGCCAGCGAGGCGAGAATATCAAAGGGAGCCATGAGCAGCATTGCTGCCAACAGCGATCTCCCCCAAACGGGAGTTGGAATAGACATTAGAATTGATCCGCTCAAATGAGGACATTTGGCGGCGTCTGCCCGAAGAAACAGGGATCGTTCGACAGAACGCCGCAACAACGAAATATCGTCGTTGCGGCTTACTTATCTGATGACTTCGAGGCACCCATGTTCAACATCCATATAGAGCGACAGGTAAACAGGGGTTGGATTTAGCAATATGCCGGCTTTTTGGCAACGCTCGACCCTGGTTTACCCCACCACCGCAATCACCGGGCTTTCCATCACCCGTCCCGTCAACACATCGGCAATGCCCATATCCGTCTGGTGCGGGCCGATATTGCAGGCGAGCGTGGCGCCGAAGCAGGCCTTGAAGACGAGATAGGGCGGCTGCCACTCCACCACCTTGCCGACAGCGGTGCGTAATTCCTCTAAAGCCTGTGCCACGTCTTCAAGCGGCGCATCGGAAACGAGGCCTGAGAGCGGCAGGGGTAAAAGCGCGGTCACCTTACCCTCAGAGGCGACAGCCATGCCGCCGCCTGTCGCAATCACCGCATTGGCGGCCAGCGCCATGTCTTCGGGATTACCGCCGAAGACAGTGAGGTTGTGGCTGTCATGCGAGACGGTGGTGGCGAAGGCGCCGTTCCAGCGTCCCCAGCCGGTAAGGAAGCCGGTCCTGGTAACTGGCTCGGCTTTGCCGTGGCGGTGGGTGACGGAAATCATCGTGGCGCCTTCGGGGGGAACGACGAAACCATCCTTCACCTCGGCTTCCACCTCGCCCCATTGCGTGAAGCGTGGGCGGTCGATGGTGGCAAGGCGCACCCTTGCGCCCTCGCAGGCAACCCGGAAATCATCGGCTGCGCGCAGCGGCAGCTTCATCGAGCCTTCGAGCGCCGCCGCATCGCAGGCTGGAATGTCGACGAGCATATGCCCGGCTTCCGCAACCGCCCTGCCACCGGCCAAGACATGACGGGGTGAAAAACCACTCAAATCCTCGAAAACGACGATATCGGCACGGCGACCGGCGGCGATGAGGCCAAGATCGGCACGGCCAAGCCTTTGCGCAGCATTCAGTGTTGCGGCGCGCAGCGCCCATTCCGGCTTCAGGCCATAACGGACAAGGCGGCGCACCACATCATCCAGCCCGCCGCCCCGCAACAGATCGTCCGGGAAAACATCGTCAGTGCAGAGCGTCAGCGTCTGCGGCAGGTGGCCGAGCGCATTCAGCGCCTCCACAAATTCCGGCAGCAGATGATCGTGCGAGCCGCGCAGCTCGATGGTCAACCCCGCCCGAAGCTTCGCCATCAAGTCTTCAGCCGAGACCAGCTCGTGATCGGAAGAAACGCCTGCCACCATGAAGGCGTTGAGATCGGCGTCCTTCAGGCCGCGCGCATGGCCACAGATCAGCTTTTCCGAGACAAGACCGGCCTGTACGATGCCGCTCATGCGCGGATCGCGTTCGATGACGCCGCGCATGTTCATGATTTCCGCAACCCCGCCAATCTGCGGCCATGACAGGATATCAGCGAGAATTCCGGCATCGAAATCAGCGCCGCCGCGCTCCAGCCCCGGTGCTGATGGCACTGAGGAGGGTGCAAGCAGAATGGCGCGCAGCGGCAGGTTTTCGATGGATTTCGCCGCCCAGCGCACCCCTTCGACACCATGGACATTGCCGAATTCATGCGGGTCCCAGACGATAGTCGTGACGCCGCGGGCAACCACTGCTGCCGCATAGGCAGCGGGCGTTATCATCGAGCTTTCGATGTGCATATGCGTGTCGATCAGGCCGGGCGAGACAAAGGCGCCCGACGCGTCGACGAGCTGCGCAGCATCGCTGCGGCTTGCCGGTTCGTGAACGCTGGCGATTAGCGGACCGACAATGCCGATATCAGCGGCGCGAATCTCCCCCGTCACCACATCCACCAGCGTTCCGCCGGTAATGAGAACATCGAAAGCCGCATCGCCGCGCGCAGCGGCAACCGCGCGGGCGCGCAGCGCATCGTCGTTAAGATCGACCGGCTCGCGTATCGGGGATTGTGCACTCATCGGGCAGCCTCGCGGCGCAACGCCTCGAGAACCGCAGCCTTTGCCGCTTCGGCATTCACGGTGTCGGCGAAATGCGCGTTGAAGGCGGCAACCTTGTCGGCACGCGGCTCAACCACCGTTCGCCCGCGCGTTAGCGCCGCGTGAAGCTCGACATCGATCCGCGTATGGCGCCAGCCAAGCAGCTCGGAGGTGAAGCCGACAGCGGCAACGGGATCGTAAAGCGCCATGGCCGGTCTGCCGCGTCTCGTGGCGATGCCGATGAAACCTTCCAACAGGTCGGCAATCAGGCCGGCGTTTTTGCCGCCAGCATTTCGGATCGGCAGCACATCGGCTGGCGAGGCGGTGACCTTGCGGCAGGCGTCCAGATCGACCATGCGCAGCGGCAGGTCATGGGAAAGCACGATGGCCAGCGCTTCCGGATCGGCAAAGGCGTTGAATTCGGCAGATGCGGTGTGGTTGCCGCTCGTCACGCCGCCACCCATCCAGGTCAGATCGGAAATTTTCGCGGCAAGATCGGGCCGGGCAAGGCAAAGGGCGGCGATATTGGTAAGCGGGCCGAGCGCGAGGATACGCTTTTCGCCTGCCCCCTCAAGCCAGCCGCACAGCGCAGTGAAAGCGTCGCTTTGCGGCAAAGCGGGGGCATCCGGCAGGCTACGGCCGACGGTCGGAATGCCGCTGTCACCCAGAATGCATTGTGCGGTTTCGAGCGCGCCAAGGACGGGTTTGGCACGGCCCTGATGGAGCGGCATGGACCAGCCGAAGGCGGCGACCGCGCCTGCGGCGTTGCTGCAGACAACATCCAGCGTCGCATTGCCGAAGACCAGCGAAATGCCGTCTATGGCAAGGCCTGCCGATTGCACCACCATGATGGCGGCGATATCGTCAAAGCCCATATCAGTATCGATCCACACACCCATGATCAGCCAAACACCTTGAGGCTTGCCGCCTTTTCGACCGGAAGGTCGAAGGCGAGCGTATCACCGATCGTATGGGCGGTCAGCGCAGCGTCGGTCTCCGCCTTGATGGGACCAAGCAGCGTATCCAGCAGGTACTCACGGGTATTTCCGGCAAAGGATGTGCCGCGCACGGTTCCCTGGAAAGGACCTGAACCAAGGGTGACCATGCGCGGCCGCCAGGCCAGTCCAGATGCTGAAGGGACTGGTCCGGTAAGCGGTGTTGTGCCGTTTTCGGTTTTCAACGCGCCGCCTTCCAGCGCGAAGATATTTTCAAAGCCGACGAAATCCGCCACGAAGGCGGAAACCGGCGCATTATAGATCTCTTCCGGCGTACCGATCTGCTCAATCTTGCCGCCCTTCATGACGACAATACGGTCGGCCAGTGCGAGCGCCTCGATCTGGTCATGGGTGACGAAGATCATCGTCACACCGGTTTCCTTCTGCACGCGCTGCAATTCGGTGCGCATTTCAAGCCTGAGGCGCGCATCAAGGTTGGAGAGCGGTTCATCGAGCAGCAGCACCTTCGGCTCCATGACCATGGAGCGCGCCAGCGCCACGCGCTGCTGCTGGCCGCCGGAAAGCTCGGCCGGCTTGCGCGATGCGAAGTTCGATAATCCCACGGACTTCAGGCCGGAGGCGACCTTGTCATCAAGCGCCTTGCCGTTCATGCCCTTGAGTTTGAGGCCGAAGGCCACGTTTTCGTAAACCGTCAGGTGCGGAAACAGCGCATAGGACTGAAACACCAGCCCGACAGCGCGCTTGTTGGCGGCGACGCGGGTGATATCGGCGCCGTCGAGATCGATGCGCCCGCCCGCCACCGGCATCAGCCCGGCAATGGCGCGCATCGTGGTGGTCTTGCCACAGCCGGAAGGACCGAGCAGCGCGAGAAGTTCACCCTTGCGGATATCGAGGTCGAGATCCTTGACGGCGATGCTGTTGCCGTAGGCGAGCGAGACTTTTTGAAGCGAAAGGTAATTTGCGTCAGACATAACGGGAGAACCCCAGAAAACGTTCGGCCAGGAAGACGATGCCGATGGAAAGGAAGGCGAGCAGCGATGAGAGTGCAGCGACAGACGGATCGAAGACGATTTCCATGTAGCCCAGCATGTCGATGGGCAACGTGCGCACGCCCGGACCCGACAGGAACAGCGACACGGGCACCTGATTGAAACTCGTCACGAAACCGAGGATGAAGGCCGACAGGATACCACCGCGAATATTGGGCAGCACCACACGGAAAAATGCGCCAAACCGCGACGAGCCGAGCAGCACCGCCGCCTCCTCGATATCCGAACGCAGATTGTTGAGGCTGGCCGAAACCACCCGTACCGCATAGGGCAGGATGAGCGCCGTGTGCGCGAGAAACAGGGCAAGCGTGATGCCGATGCCGAAGGGCACGACGAAATAGCGCAACAGCGCCAGACCGACGATGATACCCGGCACGATGATCGGCGCCGAAACGATCGTGCGCACGGTTTCCGCAAAGGGCAGCTTGTAGCGCGACATGGCGTAGGAAGCGGGAATACCGAGGACGAGCGCCGTGAATGTGCCGCCGATGGCAAGGAACATCGACATCGCGAAGCTTTCGCGGAAACTTTCGACGGTGAAGACCTTCGCGATCCATTTCAGTGAAAAGCCCTGCGGCGGAAAGGCGAGCGTGTCGCCGGCCGAAAACGAGGCCGCAACGATGATGAGGAACGGCCCGATCAGGAAGCCGACAACGAGCAGGAGCGTGAGCGGAATGAAGAGCTGCCGGGTCATTTCTTGTTCCTTGCGGTGGCGATGCGCTTCAGCAGGATATTGGCGGCAAAGCTCATGACGATCAGGATGAAGGCGATGACGCTGGCGGCGACGAAATTGTTGGAGACCGTCACCTGCTGATAGAGCAGGGTTTCCAGCATCAGCACCTTGGAGCCGCCGAGAATGGCCGGCGTGATATAGGCCGTGAGCGAACCGGTGAAGACCAGCGTGCCGCCGACAACAAGCCCCTCCTTGGTGAGCGGCAGGATGACCTTCCAGAACACCTGCAGCCAGTTTGCGCCAAGAACGCGGGCGGCTGCGATCGTATCCTTGGGCATATTCTCCAGCGCACTGATGAGGGAAATGATCATCAATGGCAGGAACAATTGCAGAAGGCCGATGAAAACAGCCGTTTCGGAAAACAGTATACGGATCGGCGCATCGCTCAGTCCTACCGCCTGAAGCGCCTGGTTGACGATGCCGGTTCTGCCGAGAATGACGATCCAGGCATAGGTTCGGGCAACCGGCGAGATCATCAGCGGCAAGACGACCAGATTGACGACATGTCCTTTCGCGCCCTGCGACAGATTGACGATGGCGAAAGCCGCCGCATAACCCACCACCGCAGATACAATGGTGACGAGCGCGCCAAGCTTCAGGGTGCGCAGGAAAACCGCCCTGTTCAGCGGATCGGAGAAGAAATCGGCGTAAGCGGACAATGTCCAGCCGTCAGTGGTGTGAAAGCCCTCCGACAGAAGCATGAAGACCGGCACAAGAAAGACCGCCGCCGCGAAAATAGCGGCGGGCAATGCAAGCGCCAGCGCTTCGGCCCGGTTCTGAAACATCGCTTTATTCCCTGAACGGCCTGCGGCCGATTGTTACTGCAAGCGGTCATGGCCAGCTTGCGGAATTGAGAGGTGGAAAAGCGGTCAGGGGACGACCAAACCGCTTTTCCGGGAATGGAGCCGCCCTTTCGGACGTTTTAAATGCCCCATTCCAAACCTTGATAAGGACTTACTGGCCGACCTTGGCGTTCCACTCCGACAGCCACTTGTCACGGTTGTCGAGCGTCACGGCGGAAGGAATGAGCTGCAGGCTTTTTGCGGTTTCGTCGCCATAGGTGATATTGTTCGCCACCTCGTCGGACACCTTGACTTCCTTGTTGGTGGGGCTGTCCACGAGCTTTTCGGCCAGCGCCTTCTGAACGTCGGTCGAGAGCCAGAAATCCATGAACTGCAGTGCCAGATCTTCGTTCTTCGTGCCCTTCGGCACCACGAGCACGTTCATGCCGCCGGTCTGGCCTTCCTTGGGCGTTGCCCAGGCAAGCGGCAGATCGAGCTTGGTAAAGGGCGCCCAGGAGAAGCGGCCGATGGGGGCGGCCCAGATTTCTTCCTGCTGCATGAGCTGCACCAGCTGCGACGATTTCACGTAGAACGTGACGATATCGTCCTTCTTTTCGCCCACGGCTTCGATAGCGCCGGAGAGATCAGGCGTATCCTTGCCGATGGCCTTGCCCAGCATGTAAAGCGCCGGCGGGCCCTGATTGGTAGTGACATTCGGGAAAGCGACGTGGTCGACGATGCCGTCCTTCAAAAGATCGGCCCAGCTATCGATCTTCATCTTGTCTGTGCGGTAAACGATTGACGTGGCGTAGAAATTGACGCCGACGCTCATGCCGTCGCCATTCGGATCCTTGGCGATGTCATAGAGCTTGCCGATATTCGGCACCTTGGCGGCATCGATCTTCTGGATCAGGTCCTTGCGGGTGGCGGAAAGCGCATCCGCCATGGAAACAATGGCGAGATCGACCACCGGATTGGCCTTGTTGGCCTCCATCTTGGCGAGGCGCTCAACGCTGTTGCCGGTCTCGACGACCAGCTTGCAGCCGCATTGCTTTTCGAACGGTGTATAGACCAGTTCCTTGAATTCGTCCTGCGCGAAGGCGTAGACCGAGATCGTCAGCGTCTTGTCCTGCGCCTGCGCGGCACCCATCGTCAGCATCAGGGCGGTGCCCGATGCAAGAATGATTTTTTTCATGGTGTGAGTTCTCCTGCTGTCGTGTTTTTGGCTTCAATCGCATCATGCTTTTTTTCGCCGGTGGAGCCGCGCATGATCAGCGCCATCGGTACTTTCGAGATTTCTGCCGTGACCTCAGCAGCTATGCCGTTTTCGATGCCCGCCTCGCCATCGATCGCGCGCAACAGCGCATCCACGGCCAGATCGGCGATGCGGCGCATATCCATGCGCATCGTCGTCAGCGGCGGCGTCACCACGGCGGAGAAAATCAGATCGTCGAAGCCGGTGACACTCGCCTCTTCCGGCACCTCGATGCCCTCGCGCTGCAATTCAGTGAGCGCGCGCAACGCATGCAGGTCGGATACGGCAGCAAAGGCAGTGAAACCATCCCTCACCTTTTCGGTAAGGCCGAGACGGCAACCCGCACCATCCACCTTTTCAATGGCGTCTACCCACAGCGTCTCTGTGACGCAGGCCTTGCCCAGACCATCGCGAATGCCGCCGAGGCGGTCGTTCTGCACATTTGAGTCGCGGTTCTTGCCGATCAGCACCACCTTGTCGTGTCCGAGGGCTGCCAGATATTCGCCGATCTGCCGGCCGCCATCCCAGTGGTCAGCGGCTACGGTGTTTCCGGGCGTCGAGGGGCTGTCGATCACCGCCACCGGGCAATCGACATCCGCGATACGCGTGCCGCGGCGGGGAACGACGACCATGCCATCCACTCCACGCTCGATCAGCCGGTTGATGGCGTCCGTCTGCATGGCGATCTCGCCGCGGGAGTCGGCGATCAAAACACCATAACCGGCATTGACGGCTGCCTTTTCGATGGCCTGCGCGATCTGTGGGAAGAGTGGATTGGCGATATCCGGCAGCACCAGCCCGAGAACTCCTGACCTGCCGGTGCGCAGCGCCCTGCCCGCGGAACTCGGCACATAACCAAGTTCGCTTGCGGTCTTGCGGATGCGCTCCACCAGTTCCGGCGAAACACGGCCCTTGCCCGACAGCGCATTGGACACGGTTGCAACCGACACGCCGAGTGCCGCTGCTATCGCGCTCAGATTGGTGGCAGGCCGTGAAGACGCCATGATGGTCCGAAAGGGCTGATTAAACGTTTAATCACGATAATCGACCAAAACCGTCGTGTCGAGTCCGGCCAGAGACAAAACCGGGCAAAAATCGAGGCACGAAACCTAAGTGCCCGAAAAAAGTGCGCTTATTTTTCCAGTGGCAGATTGCCAGCCGCACGATAGGCCTCGACCTGCCGTACCAGCCAGTCGCGAAACAGCACGACTGGAACGTGGTTGGCTCGGGATAGCGGCGCGACCGCATAATAGGAACTCGGGCTTTTGGCCTGATGATCGTAGGCTTTCACCAGTTGCCGCGATTTCAGTTCGTTATCGATCAGGAAAAGCGGCATCAAAGCCACGCCAAGTCCGGCGATACAGGCCTGTGCCACGCTGGAAAACTGCTCGAACCGCATGCCCTGCGGCAAGGCAAGCGAATGGCCGAGGCTCTCGAACCAGTGGCTCCAGGCACCCGGCCGCGAGGCCATGTGCAGCAGAGGCAGGCCGGCAATGTCCTCACCCTTTTCGACCGGATGCGCCTTCAGGAATTCGGGGCTGCATACCGGCGCAACCATCTCATGCATCAGAAAGGTGCTTTCCGCCCCCGGCCAATCCGCCTGCCCGATGTGGATCGCCATATCCAGTTGCTCACGCTCGAAGTCGAACTGGCCGATGCGGGTGGCGAAATTGATGGTGATTTCCGGATGACTGGAGACGAAATCAGGAATGCGCGGCAGAAGCCAGCGGGTGCCGAATGTCGGCAGCATCGCTAGATTGAGCGTGTTGCCATGCGTTTTGGTCATGATCTGCAACGAGGCGGCACGTATCTCGCCAAGGGCTGCGGCAATCGATTTCGCGTAAGCACCACCCTCGGTCGTCAGTGACACACCACGCGCGCCGCGCTCGAACAGGCGCACGCCAAGCTGTTCTTCCAGTGACATAACCTGACGGCTGATCGCCCCTTGCGTCAAGGCAAGTTCATCCGCAGCGGCTGAAAAGCTGCCAAGCCGGGCAACGGAATCAAAGGCGGCAAGCGCACTGGTGGAGGGCAGGAGTTTGCGGCTGAGAGACGTCATGAGCCATTACTATATGTAATGCAAAAATGAGTAAACATGGCTTGTGCCATCAGGGGCTAACACGAATAATCCGGCCAGCAAATCCGGAGGCATAACGTGAGCGAACGCGCAGCATTCAATTGGCAGGACCCTTTTCTGCTGGAAGACCAACTGACCGACGACGAGCGGATGATCCGCGACGCCGCCGCAGCCTTCGGCAAATCGGAACTTATGCCGCGTGTGTCCGAGGCCTATCTTTCTGAGACCACCGAACCGGAACTGTTCCGCCTGATGGGCCGCACCGGCCTTCTGGGCGTCACCCTGCCGGAAGAATATGGCGCCGCAAATGCCAGCTACGTGGCCTATGGTCTCGTGGCCCGCGAGGTGGAGCGGATCGACAGCGGTTATCGCTCGATGATGAGCGTGCAGTCCTCACTCGTCATCCATCCGATCTTCGCTTATGGCTCGGACGAACAGAAGAAGAAATACCTGCCCGGCCTCGTCTCCGGCGAGCTGATCGGCTGTTTCGGCCTGACCGAACCGGATGCCGGCTCCGATCCGGGCGGAATGAAGACCCGCGCCGAAAAGATCGCCGGCGGATATCGCCTGCGTGGTTCGAAAATGTGGATTTCCAATGCGCCCATCGCCGATGTCTTCGTCGTCTGGGCGAAATCCGAAGCCCACGACAACCAGATTCGCGGCTTCGTGCTGGAAAAAGGCATGAAGGGTCTGTCTGCACCGAAGATCGGCGGCAAGCTTTCGCTGCGCGCCTCCATAACAGGCGAGATCGTCATGGATGGCGTGGAAGTGGGCGAAGATGCGCTGCTTCCGAATGTTTCCGGCCTGAAAGGCCCGTTCGGCTGCCTCAACCGCGCCCGCTACGGCATTTCCTGGGGAGTGATGGGCGCTGCGGAAGATTGCTGGTTCCGCGCCCTGCAATATGGTCTCGACCGCAAGCAGTTCGGCAAGCCGCTGGCCGGCATGCAGCTTTACCAGAAAAAGCTCGCCGACATGCAGACCGAGATCGCTCTCGGCCTCCAGGCATCGCTGCGCGTCGGCCGCCTGATGGACGAGCACAAAATGGCGCCGGAAATGATCTCCATCATCAAGCGCAACAATTGCGGCAAGGCGCTGGATATCGCCCGCCAGGCCCGCGACATGCACGGCGGCAACGGCATCCAGATCGAGTACCACGTGATGCGCCACGCCCAGAACCTCGAAACGGTCAACACCTACGAGGGCACGCACGACGTTCACGCGCTGATCCTCGGCCGGGCGCAGACGGGCATTCAGGCGTTTTTCTGAGACCTTCTCCGCATCATTTCCTTCATGAAAAAAAGGCCTTCGAAAATCACTTCGAAGGCCTTTTTACTTTTCCGGTTCAGGCAATCGCTTAGAACGTGCCTCTGACACCAATGCCGAACATGCGCGGTTCGGTCATGCTGGCCTCGATGCCGCCAATGCCGCGGTTCTGCTGCATATAGGTCGGCGCACGCTCGTCGAAGACGTTCTTCACGTAAGCGTAGACCTCCATCTCCTCCTGGAACTTGTAGCTCGCACGCACATCGGCGATGGTGTAGGGGTCGATCGCATAGGCAGCCGTGTTGGCCGTATCGGAATAATAACCATCGATATGACGCACCTGACCCGAGACGGTGAACTTGTCGGTCACATCCCAGCTTGCCCCGATGCTGAACATGTAACCAGGCGATTTCGCGAATTCATTGCCTGCATAGCTGGCATTGCTGGAAATCTGGTCGATTTCGGTCTTCAGCACGCCGGCACTTGCCTTCAGCGTCACATTGTCGAGAACCTGATAGTCGGCGCCGACTTCCAGACCATAGGCATGCGCTTTCTGCGCATTGATGGTGTAGGATTGAGTAATGCCTGACGAGATAACGACCGGAATATTGTACTGGGCGTTCTTGTAATCCATGTAGAACAGGTTGCTGTTGAGCGTCAGCCTGTCATCCAGCAACTTCGCGCGGGTGTAGAGTTCGTAGTTCCAGATGGTTTCCTTCTCGAAGGGCAACCATTGGCCCGACGAGATGTTCAGCGATATGCCGCCGGGATTGTAACCACGGCTGATCATGCCGCCAACGGTCCAGTCATCGTTGATCGCATAGGCAAGCGAGGCCTTGGGAAGCAATTCGGAAAAGGTCTCGTCAAAATCAACCGCGACGTTGGAATAGACGGAGCGGCCCGCGCGCTGAATACGATCGGTCTGGTAACGCAGGCCGCCGGTAAGCGTCCACTGGTCGGTCAGACGGTAGCTCAACTCGCTGAAAATGCCGAGATTGTCCTTGGTATCGTCAAATGTCGAAAGGGTTCTTCTGTTTGCCGGGTTCAGAAGATAGAGAATTTCATCGGCCTGCGTATGGGCGTAATAGATGCCCGCGACGCCACTCAGAACGTCTTCCTGGTCACCGAAGGTCACACGGGTCTCGTGGGACACATTCTTCTGATCGATATTGGCGTCGCCATTATTGACCACACCCACCCTGCGGCGCGCGTCTGAGGCGGAAAATTGCGTCTGGTTGAAGAGTTTTACGCCGTTTTCAAAGTCGTAATTGATGTCGAGAATACCGGTGTGGGTATTCTGGCTCCAGCTCGGCATGGTGGTGGTGACGTGGTTGAGATCCTCGAAAGGACGCGACGCCGCTTCCTGACTCGGCCGGTTGGCGGCGTTATAGGAATAAGTCAGCTTGGTCGTCAGGCCCGGAATTTCCGGCGGTTCCCACAGAAGCTTGAAACGCGCGTTGAATTCCTTGAAATCCTGGTTGGTGCCTGCGTGGGCAAAACCGGAATTGATGTAATCGATAAAGGTATCGCGACCCGAATAATCGATTGCCAGACGCGCCGCCAGCTCGTCTTCGATCAACGGGCCTGAGACCGCAAAGGACGCCCGCTTCTGGTGATAATTCCCGATTTCGGCCTGATAGCTTGCTTCCGGCGTAAACGTCGGGTCCTTGGTATTGACGAGAATGGCGCCGGCAATGGCGTTAGCGCCCTGCGATGTGGTCTGCGGCCCACGGAAGACCTCGATGCTTTCGACATCCCAGATGGACGTCGCGCCATAGATGAACTCGTTATAACCGAGATAGTGACCATCGACATTGATCGTGGCGCGCGGCACGGTGCCGGCGAAGAACGCCGTTGCTCCGGTGTTCGGTCCCTGCGTGTCGAGACCGCGAATGATCGGGGCGCTGACATTGTCGGTATAAACAACGTTTGGAATGTCCTTGATCGCGTCTGAGACGGTTGGATCGCCGGTCTTTTCCTTTTTCAGTTCATCGCTGGATTTGACCGAGACGGAAGACGCCGTGTTCTTCATGTCGCGCGCGACTTTTTCGCCGGTCACCACAATCGGCTTGAGAACGGTCGTTCCCGAGGCCTCGACCTGTTGCTCCTGGGCGAAAATCGGCGTCACAAACAGGGCGGCCAGCGTCAAAACGCTGACCCCGCCCATCAAACGGCCGCTAGAACGAAACCCCATAACACACCCCTAATAAACATGAGTATCAAAGTCATATTCAAGTAACGGAAGCGTTATCCGTTTCGCAATAGAGAATGCGTTCCGTATTGTGGACGGATAGGGTTCCGTAACGGGATGTGCCATATTTACAACAAAGTTTATCGACTGGCCGTTGTCATGTAACTCCCCGCCTCAAGGGGAAGGCGTTGAAATAACTCAGAAATCGATTCCGATTTCCGGTCGGATGCGCTAGGCATGTTCACGACATAAATCGGGGAGCGACTTGGACGCCATGGATGACGAGCCGGACAATCTGCCTGAAAACGACGGAGAGAAGCGCTCTGCCCTCATTCAGTCGGTCTCTATTGCTGCCCGTTTTCTCGACCTTCTGGCAAAATCGGACGGGGCGCTTGCACTGGGCGAACTCGCCAAACGCGCCGGCACAGGCCGTTCCACAGCTCATCGTTACCTGCAAAGCCTCGTGCGGGAAGGACTGGTGGCACAGGACCCTGCAACCGGCAGCTACGACCTCGGCCCAACCGCGCTCTCGATAGGCGTCAGCGCGCTCAGACGAATCAATCCGGTCGAAACCGCCGGTCGACAGATGAAAGCACTGGCCTCGCAGATCGGCGCCAGTTGCGGCGTGGCGATCTGGACCGATCGCGGCCCGACCGTGGTGCAGTGGCACAGGAGTGCCAGCTTCTCCATCAGCACCGTGGCGCTGGGGGATGTTCTACCGCTGGATAACAGCGCCTGCGGGCTGCTTTTTCAGGCTTATCTGCCACCGGATAGGACAGCGCCGGTGCGCAAGCTGCAGCCGCCCGCCTTTCGCGGGTCCCGCCCAGACGCTAAAGTCCTGCACGCCATTCGTGAGACAGGCGGGGCGGAACTCAACGAACACCTGTTCTCCGCCCTGACCGGCAAGGCCGCCCCGGTTTTCGACGCACAGGGCGAAATCTGTTGCGTCGTCACCACCGTTTCTTTCCTCGCGACCGCCGAGACCGAGCGGCACTTTCCGCAGCTTCTTGAAGCGGCCGGAAAGGCGACGGCAGAATCCGGCGGCTCGTAAACCTATCCGGCCAGGTGGTCGGCGAAGGTGCTGCCGGAATAGGCGGTGCGGAACAGCCCGGCATCGCCGAGCCTCGGAAGCAGCCGCTCCAGCACCAGCCGCATCGACGCGACCGAACCGCCGGGCACCGCGACAAAGCCGTCTATCGCGCCGGCCGCCACCCATTCGCGGATGCTTTCAAAAGCATCCTCAACCGTGCCGATGATCTGCCAATGGCCCGACCCCATCACTTCCGGTCGCCGCAACAATTCGGCAACGCTCAGCGTTTCCCGTTCGATCAACCGGCGGAGCAGATTGGCATGGGTGCGGCTTCTCGGTGTCTCGGGCGGCGGCGGCAAGTCAGAAGGGGTGACGATCCGCGTGAGCGACCAGTCGGAAAGGTCAAGACCCGTCAGATTTTGAATGGATGCAAATATGCGGCCATGGTTGGCCCTTGCGTGGGTCTCCGCAAATAGCTCCAGCGCCTCCTTCTTGGTGTCCGCCAGATAAAGACTGAGACCCGGCATCAGCTTCACCACATCCGGTGAGCGCCCATGCCGCTCCGCTCTTTGCCGTAAATCCGCCCGAAGCTCGATTGCCGCCTGCATATCCGGCGTCGAGGCGAAGACCGCATCCGCAACGGAGGCTGCGAAATCGCGGCCTTCGGGGGAAGCTCCAGCCTGCACCAGTGGAATACGGCTGGAATGGGCCGGCAGGTTGAGCGGGCCTTTGACGCTGAAGTGCTTTCCTTCATGCGCGATTGGCTGGACCAGCGACGGATCTGCAAAACGCCCGCTCTCTTTGTCCAGCTTCAGCGCCTCGTTGGGAAAGCTCGCCCAGAGCTGCTGTACTACCTGCGTGAACTCGGCGGCGCGTTCATAACGCTCCTGTGGCGATGGCATTTCTTTCAGGCCGAAATTTTCGTGGCCGTCCAGCGCCGTGACGATGTTCCATCCCGCCCGGCCATTGCTCAGCCAGTTCAGCGATTGCAGTTGGCGGGCAATCACATAAGGCGGCAGGAATGTCGTTGAAACCGTGGATAACAGGCCGACATGGCTGGTCTCCCGTGCGATGGCGGCCAGAAGCATGTTCGGGTCCATGCTCGCAAATCCGCCGCCGGTCTCCAGCCCCTCAGTGCGCAGAAACAGCGTGTCGGGCCGGAAGACAAAATCCACATGCGCAGCCTCGGCGCGCTTTGCAAGATCGACGAAATAATCGCTGGAGAAAACCCCGTCTATACCGCTGTCTTGACGCCGCCATGCCTCGCCGCTGAGCCAGGTTGGCGCCAGCGACATGCCGACGTGAAGCTTGAGCGCGACTGACATGAAACACCTCGAATGAAAAAATCATCACGAAATCCGCGATGTGAATCGGCAAATTTCGATTTGTGGAGAATTTTACTATAGTTTAGTGTCGCTTCAAGACCAGCCTGTCGCGCTTGCCGGTACAGAACCCGATTTCCGCAAGTTCGATATGTGAATTCAACAGCTTAGGTAGGACGTGCGTCGAGTCGACGCATGGCCCTATGAATAACAGGAGTTGTAATCCGGTGCTTGATGCCACGGACCTTCATGCGAGTTACGGACACATCGCCGTATTGCAGGGCCTGTCTGCCCGCTTTCAAACCGGCCGCGTCACAGCGCTGGTCGGACCCAACGGCTGTGGCAAGTCGACGCTGTTGAAGACCATCATGGGCTTCGTGCCTTTATCATCAGGCAGGATAAGCCTCGGTGACCGCCTGATCGGCGCGATCGGACGCCGCGAACTCGCCCGCCGCATCTCCTATCTGCCGCAGGAATGCCATTGCCCTGACTATATGACGCTTGGCGAATTGATCGAGCTTGCGGGTTATGCACGTTACGGGCTTGGCGGCGGTCCCTCCGAACGCGACCGGGCGCTTTTTGCCGAAGCGCTGAAGACCGTCGGGCTGGAAGACAAGGCCAGGGCGCAGGTCAACACGCTGTCCGGCGGCCAGCGCCAGCGCGCCTTCATCGCCATGGTGCTCGCTCAGGACACGGAGGTGATCCTGATGGACGAGCCGGTCAACCATCTCGACATGAAATATCAATATGCCGTCCTCAGCCTCGTGCGCGAACTGACGGACAGGCACGGCAAAACTGTTATCGTCGTGCTGCATGATCTCAACCTCGCCTCAACCTTCGCCGATGACGTCATCATGCTGAAAGCCGGACGGGTTCTCGCCTCCGGGCCTGTTGCGAATACCGTCACATCAGCCAATGTGGCCGACGTCTTTGATCTCGAGGCCGACATATTTTCCCGGCAGGGGCGGCTCATCTGCGTGCCGCGGCTGGAGCGGCAGGAACAGGCCATTCCGGCATGACATCTAAAATAATGCTGATCTTTGCCGCCGCGATCTTGCTGGCCGTTGTTCTCGTCACCAACTTCGTGCTGATGACTGGCGACCTGCCACTTGCCGAAATCGCGACGACGCTCGTGCACGGCGAGGCCGAAACCTATGAACAGTCGGTTCTCCTCTATCAGCAAATCCCGCGCTCACTGATTGCGATCTATGTCGGCGCCACCACGGCCGTCAGTGGCTGCGTGCTGCAGGGGCTTGCCCGCAATCCTCTCGCCTCGCCCTCCACCCTGGGCCTGAATGCCGGTGCGACGCTTTTTGTGGTCGCCGGTGCGCTGGTGTTCGATTTCTCGCCCGAAATACAGGGGCTCATCGCGCTTATCGGCGCCGGCTTCGGCTTTGGCGCCTGCTTCCTCGTTGCCCGGCTGGCCGGGCGGTCAAACGATCCGCGCGGCCTGTCGCTCATCCTGTCCGGTGCGCTTGTCTCCATGCTGCTGATCGGCATCACCAATGCCCTCCTTTTGTCAAACCCCACACGTCGCGCCGAATTCCTGAGCTGGGTCGGCGGCAATATCAACCACGTCTATGCCGAGCGCCTCACCGATTTCTGGTGGATTGGCGCCATTGCGATGGTGATGCTCTGGTCGGTTGCCGGCCCGCTGACGCTGGTACTGCTGGGTGCGGAAAAAGCCGCTTCCGCCGGCGTCAACGTCACGCGCGTTTCCCGGATCGCACTTTTCGCCACAATGCTGGCGTCCGGCTCGGCCGTGGCCATCTGCGGTCCCATCGGCTTCGTCGGCCTCATCGTTCCGCATATGGTCCGGCCGCTGGTCGGGGTGAATTTCACGCTCGCTTTGCCCGCTTCAGCCCTTGTCGGGGCGATTCTGTGCGTGCTGGCCGATCTGGGCGCGCAAACCCTGTTCAGGCCGTATGTGGTCAATACCGGACTGTTCATGGACCTGCTCGGCGGCCTCGTCTTCATCGTCATAGTCAAGCGCTTCTATCTTTCACCTTCGGCCAATAAACTGTCATGAAGAGGGCTGTCATGAAAAGGCAATTGGCCACCGATGGCAAAGCGGTCCTGCGGCTGCCGAGCGGGATGCAGATCGGCATCGGCAACCTAAAGGCCGGCCTTGCACTGATCCTGCTGGCGTTGGTGCTGGCCGCCATTTCCATTAGTCTCGGAAATACACAGACCGGTCTCATTGACCTTCTGCACGGCGTTGCCGGCGGGCATTTGAGCGACGATCAGGCCTATGCGCTGTGGACGGTACGGCTGCCGCGCATCCTGCTTGGTTTCATGGCCGGATGGAGCGTTGCGCTGGCCGGGGCCATGCTGCAATCGGTCGCCCGCAATCCGCTTGCCGATCCCGGCCTGTTCGGTCTGAGCCAGGGATCAATGACCACCATAATGCTGCTTCTGGTGCTGGTGCCGGCGGCGCCCAAGACCATGGTGGCGCTTGCGGCCGTCGGCGGCGGCCTTGCGGTAGCTTTCCTGCTCATCGCGCTCGTGGGGCGCGAACGTTCCAGCGGGCTCGCCATCCTGCTGATGGGCATCGCAATCGAATCCGCCCTTTCATCAGTCTCATCAGTGCTTTTGCTCTACACACCAACGGAAACATCGCTGTCGCTTGCAGACTGGATGGCGGGTTCGCTGTTTCAGGCGAGCTGGCCGATCATCCTCGTGTTCGCGCCTCTTTTCGCGGTCAGCCTTGTGGGCATTTTCCTCATCGGCCGGGCGCTTGCAGTATTTGATCTCGGTAACGAGATGGCCATGGCGCTCGGCGAAACGGTCAAACGTTCGCGCCCGCTCGTCATCGTTTTTGCGGTCATCCTCAGCTCCGCTTCCGTCACCGCTGTCGGCCCCTTGACCTTTCTCGGCGTCATCGCCCCGCATCTCGCCACCTTCCTGTCGCCCGCCGTCGGTCGCGCCAGGCTTTTCCTGTCGGGGCTGACGGGCGGCATTCTGGTGGTGACCGCCGATACGCTTTCGCGTGGGCTGGTGGCCGATACGCCGATGCCGATAGGCCTTGCGCTGACGCTGATCGGCGTGCCGCTTTTCATCCTCACGCTGCGCCTGCAGGCGCTGCGCAGAACTAACCGCCACTGAAGAAATTGAACAAAGGGTATGCCATGCGATTTGCCATCCTCGTAGCAGCACTTCTGACCGCCGGAAGCAGCCTTGCCGCAGAGCGAACCGTCACCGATGCCGCCGGCCGCACGGTCTCCATCCCCGAGCAGCCGCAGCGCATTGTCGTCATGCACGAACCGCTGCTGGGCGTGCCGCTGATGGATCTTGGCGCCAACGTGGTAGGCGCCTATGGCCGCAACAGCGACGGCAAATTCGCCACTGCCGTTGATTTCATCGACACCGTTCTCGGTGAAGGCCGCACGAAACCGAAAGGTTTCGGCGCGGTGGGTCAGATCGATCTGGAAAAGCTGAGAGCGCTGCAACCTGACCTGATCGTCGCCACGGAAATGGACAGCGGCAAGGCCGAGCAGCTTTCCACCGTCGCGCCCGTCTATCTGCAGAAGGTAAGCACTGGCCACACCTATGGCTTCAGCGTCGAAGAGAATCTTTCGGGTCTCGTTGGCAGAAGTGACGCTTTTGCCGAGCGCCGGAAGACCTATGACGAGAAACTCGCCACCGTCAAAAAAGCACTCGGCGAAGACGCAAAAGGCAAGACCTATCTCGCAATTCTGCTGACCGACCAGATCAACGCGGTCGGCGATATGTCCGGTGCGGTGCAGGCGCTCGAGGATCTGGGTTACGCACGGCTGAAAATCGACAACGCCACCTCGTCGGGTGGGCTGGGTTCCACCCTGACGATGCCGCTCAGTGCCGAGGCTTTTGGCAAGCTCAACCCTGATCTGCTGGTGGTGATGAACAGCTATAACAGCCCCGCCCGAGGCGAAGCCGGAACGCGCGCCGCACTCGAAAAAATCATTCCCGGCTGGGAACGCTTCGTCAAACCGGCGCGTGACGGCCGGATCATCTTTCTCGATTCCAGCCGGGTCACGACGCCGTCCATCCCAAGCGCGCTGCACACGCTGGACGCGGTGGAAAGCTGGGCAGGCCGCCGTTAAACGCCTTTTCGACAAGCGCAATTCCGGCGCAAACCATGCGCCGGACATAAACTTGAGTTTTTGAAGAAACTTATATTGCGACCGCCGGAACCGCCTGTTATGGTTCGCGCATCTTGACACAACGACGTCGGATCTCCCGCCGGAAAACTCCGGTGCGCGATTGTCCGGCATGCCGATCCGGGACAGCGAAACTGCCGATCCCCATCGGCGATATCCCAGGGAAGACAGCAACATGAGCATTGCACAAAGCATTGAAACCGGCGTTCAGGACCGGACCCCCAAACGCCATCGTTACGCCGTCAAGCTACGCTGCCTTGACGTGGCCCGGGTGGAAAAACTCAGCCGGTCCATGGTGCGCATCGTATTGACCGGGCCTGAGCTTGAAGGCTTTGCCAGTCTCGGTTTTGACGACCACGTCAAGATGTTCTTCCCGCTTCCCGGCGAAACCGAACCTAACCTGCCGGTGATCGGCCCGAACGGCCTCGAATTTCCCGAAGGCGCGCCGCGCCCGCTCGCACGCGATTACACGCCGCGCAGCTTCGATGCCGAGAAGGGTGAACTCGCCATCGATTTCGCCACGCACCATGATGGCCCCGCCAGCAACTGGGCAAAATCCGCCAGGGTGGGTGACAAGGCATGGATTGCAGGCCCGCGCGGCTCGTTCACCATTCCCTTCACCTTCGACTGGCATCTGCTGATTGCCGACGATACCGGCCTTCCCGCCCTTGCACGGCGACTGGAAGAAATGCCCAAGGGCACCCGCGTCGTCGCCCTGATCGAAGTTGAGACGGAGGCTGATCGCCTGGACCTCGCCACGAAAGCTGACGCGTCGATCATCTGGGTAACGCAGGAGGCCGCGGGCGGCGCCGATCACGACGCCCTGACGGAGGCGCTGCGTACGCTTGAACTGCCTGAGGGCGATTTCTTCAGCTGGGTCGCCTGCGAATCGAAAGCGGCGAAAGACCTGCGCGCAATCCTGATCGGCGAGTACGGCGCGAACCCCAAATGGACGCGCGCTTCCGGCTACTGGCGGCGCGGAGCAAGCGGCGTTCACGATCATTTCGATGAATGAACCGGCAATCGCGGCGGCTGGCAAGCTGGAGGCGGACATGATGACGACGGAACTCAAAGCCCATCTCGCCAAGGTTCTGGACGATGAGGTGGGGCATATCGGCCCGAACGCCAACCTGTTCGGCTGCGGACTTCACTCCCTCGCTCTCATGCGCCTGATCCCGCCGCTTTCGCAGCTCGCCGGCACGCGACTTCACTATGACGATCTCGCCCGTCAGCCCACGCTTACCGCCTGGCAGGCGCTGATCGAGCAGTCGCGCGCGGGCTGCTGATCCCCGCAAGAGGGGACTTTCCCCGCCAAGCGCGACCTACCTCAACATTATACTTCCAAGGAGAGGACCATGGCAGCAGATAATTCGCGCATGCTTGCGCGCCGCATCGAACAAACCTTCGACAATGCGGACGAAGCCCCACGGAGCGGATCGCAGCCAAGCCAATATGAGGAGCGGGTCTGGTTCCAGCAGTTTCAGGACCCCGATCAGGTCTTCCGGCATATTCTCACCTACCGCATCGGCGGCGAGAGCGACCTTCTGCGCCTGACATCGGCACTGGAGACGGTTTGCGAGGCATGGCCCGAACTGCGCGTGCGGTTTTCCTTTGGAGAAGACGGCACCCTTGCCAAGAGCGTAGAGGCCCCTTCGGCATCTCTCGTGCAACTGTTTCAGACGGCATCGAAAGACGAAGCGGTGGCCCTTCTGCACGACCTTCAGGCAAGCCCGTTCGACGCGGAAATCGATCCGCCGTTTCAGGCCATCGTGCTCTTGAGCGAAGGAGAGGTACTGCTGGCGCTTCTGGTGCATGGCCTGCTTGGTGAATCCCTCTCACCGCAGATTTTGCTGGGCGCTATTGCCGCAGCCTATGCTGGCGACGCACCAAAGCCGCTTTCGCCACGCATCACCGAAAACGCCATCGTCAATCCAGTTCCGCTCCCCTGGCTGCAAGGACCGGCCTCCGGCACGCCCGTCGTCTCTCTCCGAAATAACGGGACCAAGCCGGCGAGCCACTGCCACGGCGTCGATCTTCCGGCTGCCCTTCTCGACCCAAACGGCTCGGCCGCACCGGACGCGCTTCTGGCACGCACCGGTGCCCGTTTCGCGCTTTTTCTGGCGACCAATGGCGATCTCGACACTGTTACCCTGCGCCTGCCCCTGCAACCCGGGAACGAGGCCGGCCTGCCGCTTCCGGCAGATGCGGTCGCCCGCGTCTCGATCTCACGTAGCCAGTCGCCGCAGGAGGCCGAAAAAGCCGTGCTGGCTGGGTTGGCCCGACATGGCGAACACAACGACGAGGTTGCCACCTTCACGCTTCAGACCCTGCCAACATCGGCTGAAACCTCATCCGTCGAGCGGCTCCGGTTCGAGCGCCTGCCACTCCCCTCTCTCCAGTCCGGCCTTGGCCTGACGCTCGCTGCTGGCAGCACGGTTGATGGCCACATCCGTCTGGAACTGACCGGCGGCAAGGAGGCCTCGCCGCATGCGACGGCATTTCTGCTGGAGCGTTTCATCGCCCATCTCGAAGGCGGTGCGGATTTTTCCGGCATTACGCATCAAACCTCGTCCGCAGGGCCGGAGGCTGCAGCATCCCTGCCCGCCGCCTCCCGCTCCAGCGACGACGAGACTGCCGCGGCAATTCTTGCCGAATTCCGCGAAGCGCTTGCGTCGACAGACATGGGACCGGATGACGATTTCTTCGATTTTGGCGGCCATTCGCTGATCGCGACCCGCATCATCGGACGCCTTTTGAGCAATCACGGCATCGAGCTGCGTTTCAACGACCTGTTCAGCTATCCCACCGCCGCATCGCTCGCAAAACAGGCGACGCGTCTCGAAACCGCCGCCCCTGCACAGGCGGAAGCAACCGCGACCGGCTCGCTGACGGCACCGCTTTCTCTTGCGCAGATGTCGCTCTGGAAAGCCTATGCCGCCTTCGGTTTCGGCGAGATTTTCAACATCCCCTTCGCGCTCGATTTCCTCGATCCGGTGGATGAGAGCGCTTTCGAATGTGCATTCCTCGATATTATCGAGCGTCATCCCGGCCTGCGAACCCATTTTTACGTCGAAGATGGGACGGTTCTGCAAAAGATCGTGCCGATGCACGACCTGCCCGGCTATAAGTGGTTCTGGACGAGTGAGGAAAGCGAAGGCGTGGACCGGCATACGGAAGCGTCCTGGCGGTTCGACCTTGCCCGCGAATTGCCGATGCGGCTGCGTTTCCTGCGCAATCCCCAAACCGGCGGCCAGGTGCTCTCTTTCCTCTTCCACCATATTGTGCTGGACGAATGGTCGGTGAACCTGATGATGGACGAGCTGACCGAAGCCTATAGGGCAAGAGCCACGGGCAAGGCCCCTGTCTTTGCGAGCAAGCCCGCACCCTTCCATGAATTCGCCAGAAAACAGGTGGCATCCGGCGTCAACGGCGACCACCTTGCCTACTGGACCGATATGCTGCGGGACGCACCGAAAGGCCTGGTCCTTACCGGACAGAACAGCACGCCGACAGATGCTGCACACGACGAGGCGCCGGCGGGCGGCTGGATCGAGTTCAAGCTGGAAAAACACGTCAGCGACGGACTTTACGCCATCGCCAAGCAGAACAGCGCCTCCCTGTTCAACGTCGTTTATGCCGCCATCGCCGCGTCGCTGCGCCATCTGGGCGGGCTGAGCGATCTCGTGGTCGGCACATCGGCGTCCGGGCGCACCGACAGCGGCTATTTCGATACGATCGGCTATTTCACCACGGTCGTTGCCCATCGTGTGCGTTTCCGCGAGGAGATGACGGTCGGCGAACTGATTTCCTCGGTGAAGAACACGGTCAATGGCTCTCTGGAACACAGCGAAATTCCAATCGATCTCGTCGAAGAGGCGCTCGGCATGACGCCCGGCCGCGACCATCTGTTCGAGGTATTCATCCAGATCCACGCCAAGAACAAGCTGAACGGCACGCTTTCAGGGCCGGACGGCAAAACCGTCGAGTTCCGGCAGATCGATCCCGACAAGCACGAATCCATGCTGGGGCTGCAATTCGAGGTAATGGAAGAAACGATTGGCGGCGAACGCTCCATCCGCGTGTTGATGAGCTACCGCTCCGACCGCTACGGCCCCGAGGATGTCGACCGGCTGCGCACGACCACCAGCGGCGTCTTCAGCCGTTTCGCCGAAGCAGGCGCTTCGGGCCGTGTGCTGACCACGCTAGCCTGAGTGCTGGCCAGGCTTCGCAATAAACCCGGCTCCGCATGGCGGCGCCGGGTTTTGCTTTTTAACAAATGTCCGGAAAGCTCTCTTCCGTCATGCTCGGGCCTGTCCCCACTGGATCCTTGGGACAAGCCCAAGGATGACGTTGGGTGGGAGGACAGCATGTCACCCCATCAGGCAGGGTTTTGCATAACGGAGCCGGGTTTATCACATCCGCACCCAGTCACTCCCGACCAAATGCAGAGTGACGGCAGAGAGATTTCCGTCCCCTTCTTGCAGAGCACCCGGCTTCTCAAACCGCCAGACGGAAGGCCGCGGAAACCTCTTCGGCCGGAGCCGCCAGCGCCTCGTCGCGCAGCATGGCATCCAGAAACAGCGGCATCTCCTCGCGGTAACGCGCGAAATCGTCGGCTTCGGTCAGTGCGGAATCCGCGTCGATATGCAGGTTCAGATCACTGCCGTCATCCTCGCCACGGAAGGTCAGGTTGAACCCGTCGCCCGGACCATTGGCGAGAATGTGCCTGATAACGGCAAGCCCTGCAAATACCGGCGCGCTGAAGGGCAGGACGTTGATAAGCGGTGAGAAGAAAAACCGCCGGCCCTTTGATATGTTGCGATCGGCGGCGATCTGTTCGATGCGGTAGCGGCCATGCAGGCGCTGCCGGCGCAGATTGGCGGCATTGCGCGCAAGGAAGCTACCAAGGCTCTCCTGCGGTTCTATTGTCAGATGGAAAGGCAGGATATTGACGAGCATGGCGGGCATATGCGCGCCGACGCTGCCCCAGCGGCTCATGAAGGGCAGCCACAGCGTCAGCACATCGCGATCCGGGCGCGGCAATACGCGGTGAAGATAAAGGCCTGAAAGCAGCACCAGCAGGTCCGGCCAGCCTATCTCCAGTGCGCCGGATATCTGTTGCAGTCTTGTGCTGAAACCTTCCGGCAATCCCGCATCGGCATGCAGGCCGCCGCCACCGTAATCCTCGCAATCCTTGTCCAGCACGGGCAGATCCACCGGCGGCGCGAGATAGGCCGTCCAGAACTCGCGGTCCTTTTCGAAACGGCGGCTTTGCCGGTAAGCGTCCTCTTCGGCAAGAAAACTGGGGAAAGGATGGAAATCCGGACCCGCCTCGCCCTTGCCGCAATAGTGCCCGTAAAGCTGCCCGCAGCGCTGCTCCACCAGCGTCAAACCATAACCGTCGACGACGATATGATGGGCACGGATATACCAGAGGTAGCGATCGTCGGCGATGCGGTAAAGCACCTGGGCGGAGAGCTTGTCGGTTCGAAGATCAAGCCCTGCCTCGACATCCGCGTTCATGCGCCCCAGCGCTTCCTCGAAAGGCGCCGGATGGGCACGGAGATCGACAAGCTCGACCATCGGAGCGTGGAGCGGATCGCAGCATTGCTGCGGCGTCTCGCCATCCTCACCGACGCGAAAACGGATCGACAGAACTTCCGATTCGCGCACGGTGCGCCTGATTGCCTCAAGCAGAGCGCCTTCGTTCACGGCACCGGAAAGCTCGATGTAATGGGCGACGGTAGAGACCGGTTCGTCGGGATGGAAGGAAAACTCCTCCCAGAAATCGAGTTGCGGCTGGGTCAGGGGAAGCCAGCCACTGGCAGGATCGATATGCGCCATCTGTTTTTCCTTGGATTATTCCTGTGATTTTCTGGCCGCAATGATGCGGTTCATGCCGCCGAGGCGGGTAAAAGCGAACTGACCTGTTTGGCGTTTCGGCAACGCAGGAGTTGCTGCGGCGAAAGCTCCACGCCGAAGGCGCTGCGAATTTCGGCCGAGACGGTTTTCAGATGCGAAGGCAAAAGGCCAAGCGCCAGCAAATCGCTGCTCGTGTCCACATTTTCCGGGTTTTTGCCCAGCACGCCGAGATAGATATCCAGCACGCGGCGATCACCCTGATCGGCGACTTTGATTGTTACAGCCGCAGGTGCCTTTGCCGGTTCCGCTGCCGTCAGCAATTCGCGGGCGCGGCGGCGATCCGGCTTGCCATTGGCCGATAGCGGCAGATCGGCCACATTGAGAAAGCGGCCGGGCACATGCGATTCCGGCAGATGCCTGCGGGCGAAATTGCGCATATCGGCGGCGGAAAGCTCAATGCCAGGCATCGGAACATAAAGCACGCCGATAGCAGCCTCCCCCTTTTGCTCGGCACCGTAATCCACCACCAGTACACGCTGGATGGAGGGGTGGCGGATAAGTTCATTTTCCACATCCGGCAGCGAGACCCGCACCCCGCGCACCTTGACGTAACCGTTGACGCGGCTGGCGAACATGATCTTGCCATCCGGCCGGTAACGGCCCCGGTCTCCGGTGCGGAAGGCGCGCACCGCATGTCCACCGGGATCGCTGACCGTGACGAAATCCGTCTGGGTAATGGCACCATCTTCAAGATAGCCGATCGCCACATTCACGCCCACTGTGTGGATGCGTCCGACAACGCCCGCCGGGCAATGGCCGCCCTGATCGTTGAGGATGAAATATCGATTGCTGGGTAGAGGGTGTCCATAGGGTATCGCCGTGGTATCGGCTGCCACGATCTCGTGCCAGATGCTCCAGATGGTCGTTTCCGTCGGCCCGCCCAGCGATATCAGCCGAAGCTCGGGTTTCAGCCGGCGCAACTCCTCGATGACCACGGGCTTGATGTAATCACCGCCCTGCGCGACGAGCCGGAGCGAGCCGAGCTGGTCGCCACGATGGCAGGACAATAGCATCTCAAGAATCGCCGGCACCGAGCACCACAGCGTAACGCCGTGTTCGGCCACCAGCTCGTTCCAGCGGACCGCATCCTTTTCCTCGCCGGGTTCCGGCAGCACCAGTGTCGCACCGGCGGCAAGCGCGCCGAATACATCGAAGACCGACATGTCGTGGTGCAAGGGCGTGACGGAGATGAAGACGTCATTTTCCGTCACCGCCCATTCCGAAAGCGTGCTGCCGATGACATTGGCCGTGGCCCTGTTAGAGAGCACGACGCATTTCGGTTTGCCTGTCGTGCCGGAAGTGTAGAGGTAATAAGCGGGTGCTTCGCTTGCTGAAAGTGCCGCCAGTTCCGCCGCGTTAACGGGCACGCCGGAGGCGGCTGGCGCTGCGAGAAGCTCCTCGGGACCGACAGCGTCAAATCCTTGCGGAACGGAACGGGCGACGATCATGGCCGGGCGGCAATTGGTCAGCAGATAGTGCAGGCGATCTTCCGGCGAGCTCGCATCGATCGGCACCCAGATGGCGCCGATAAGTGCAGCGGCCAGCGTGACGGCTGTATGCTCCGGACTGCGCGGCAGGCACACCGCTACGACATCGCCCCGGCCAATGCCGCGCGTCTTAAGGCCCGCCATCGCCCGCGCCACCGTATCGCCGAGCTCGCCATATGACACGCGCCGTTTGCCGTTGATCAGGGCCGTGCGCGATCCGTCTCCTTCGAAAAGATGCGAGGCGATCCGTTCCAGTAATGGCGGGCAGACGAAGTTCCGCTCGTCGCCATTCAGCCGATAGTGCGACAGGTCGACGATCTCACGGGAATTCATCGAGAACGTCCCGCTGGCGGTGATCGCGGCAATCGCACGCTCTATCGCACCGAGAATGTCCGCCACCATTGCGGCATCGATCGCCTGCTCCGCATAATCGATATCGAGGACGAGATCGCCATTCGGGTTTTGCGAAAAGCGGAAATCCAGCGCCACCTGTGGTGTTTGGGTCAGCCCGTCCGTCCAACGAAGCGTGGAATCTTGCGAAAGCGTCGGCCATGAAAGACCGTTGGTGATGACGACAGGCAGGGCGAGCCCACCCGGATTGGCGTTGAGAAGGATGCGATTGAGATCGATCCCTGAAAAAGCCAGATGATTGAGGCCCTCAAGCACATCGGTTTGCAAAGCTGCGGCCCGCTCCGCAAAATCGCCCTTGGCCGCATCCCATTTGACCGCGATGAAGCTCGAGCGATTGGCAAACGCGCCTTCCACCTGCGGGGCGACGGGAATGCCGACGACGAGGGCACCTTCGTTCAGCCAAAGCGATAGCACATCGAGGATTACCGCCGTCAGCGCCGAATTTTTGAACAGCCGCTCTTTCGCGCCGATCCGTGAAAAGGCGGTAAAGCGTTGTTTTTCCACGGTCAGGCTCTGGCGGCTGTAACGCGAAACGGCAATGGTTTCGAGCGGGGCTTTCCAAGGCAGTTGCGAGGGCACTTCCGCACCCTCAAGTTTCTCAGCCCAGTATGCGGCATCCTCGGCACGGGCCGCTGCTACATCTTGCTGCGCGGCGGTGGTGGCTACGGCTGATGCGGGCAGCACGACATCATCGAAGAGTTCAGCCGCAAGGCTGGCTATTCCCCGTCCGTCGAGAATGAGGGCGTCGAAGCGCAGGAAGACCGCCACGCTGTCCCCCACCGCAATTTCCGGCAGACGAAACACCGTGACCTGCCAGGGAGAGGCGGCAAGATCGAAATGGGCATGGGAGAAATCCTGCCGCACGGTGCCGATCCGCTGTTCGGCTTCGGCAGCGGACAGGTGCGAAAGATCAACAATATCAAGGTTTAGCTTCGGCTCATCCGAGACCACTTGCACCAGACGCCGCTCATCGATGTGGGTGCGCAGGCTTTCATGCCGCTCGACCATTGCGGTGAGGCGCGAGCGAAGCAATGCCGGATCGATATTGCCGCGATATTCGCGGAACTCCTGCATCGCCACGCCGCTCAGCGGCAGATGGGTGCCGCGACCGAGCAGATAGGCCTTTTGCAAGGCTGAGAGTGGCCGTTCCATGGATTTTCCTTTTGTCTGCACTGTCGCTTCAGGCGCTTGCAAGCCTAATCGCTCCAAGGTCTCGGAAACGAGATCAGGGCTGGCGGCAAGGTGGCGAAGAAGGGCGGTATGGGCGTCGAACAGGGCTCGCAGCCAGCTTTCCGGCAGCGCATCGAGCCGCACATCCCAGTTGACCAAAAGCCCGCCATCGAGCGCTGCGACCTGCGCATCCAGCGCAACTCCAGGCCCCTGCGAGACGGTGTGGATCATCGGGCCGAACACGCGCCCCACATTTTCCGAAAACAACTCGCCCCCGGGCAAATCGACACCCGCGGTAAAGACAACCGGTGAGGTCTGCAAACCGCCGCGCAGGCGGGAAAGGTCGCGCATGACGCTGACCCCGGGATAGGACTGGTGCGCCAGAAGCCCGTTCATCTCTCCTAACAGCCGTCCAAGCAGTCGCTCAAGGCTCTCCTCAGGCCGGATATCAACGCCAAGAATGAGCACATTGGAGAATTCGCCGACGATGCCATCGACCCCTTCCACCAGCGGCGCGCGCCAGAAAGCCGGCACGGAAAGCCGGAACTTTTCCGTATTCGTCGCCTGCGAAAGCACCACTGCAAAGATACCAAGCAACAGGGTCGACGTGGTCACGCCGCAGCGCCGCGCCACCCGTTCCAGACTGCTGCGTTCAGCCGGAGAAAGTCTTGCTGCAAGGCGATCGGTGTGAACGGCGCGTGACGGGTCCTCGGGCAAAAACGGCAATGGCGGTGCCTCCGGAATATCGGCAATATGTTGCCGCCACCACAGCCGATCCCTTTCACGCTGGGCTGTGAGTTCCGGATCGGATGCAAGACGTTCCGCCCAGCTGAAAAACGATGGTGGTGTATCCCCCAATGGCTCGAGTTCGTCCGCGTCGGCTTCATAAAAGCGGGCGAGATCTTCCAGCACGATACGTATACTGGCGGGATCGATGGCCAACATGTCGGTATCCACATGCAGCCTGGCGCGACCTGCGGGCAGCAGGCTGAGCGACACTGCCGCCGGCGGGGCAACGCGCAGATCGATCTGGCGATGGCTCCACTTCTCACGTTTGGTGGCAAGACGGTGCGCAAGCGCCTCCTCATTGAGAGACGCCATGTCCTCCACGTCGAGGCGGAGCGGCCGGCCGGCGGGGTCCGCCGTCTGTCGCCCTTCCGCATCAATCCTGAGGCTGAGCATGGGGTGACGCCGGCAAAGCCTTTCGACCGCGACAGCCAGTCTTTCCGCCTCCAGCCCCCTGCCTTCGAACTCGATATAGAGATGCGGCGTAACTTTTCCGAGTATCCCGTCCGCCTCTCGGCCGACCCAGTAGGCAACCTGCATGGGGGTTAAATTTAGCATGTGAATTTGCACCGATTGACAAAACATGATTATCATAATCAAGTATAAGCCACCGTCAACCACTCGCACAGGAGGCATCCCATGAAAACGGGAGCACTCAGGACGAATGACGTCGATTCCGACGAAATTACTGATTTTGATAGAGAATTTCTGTTCACTTCTGGCTCGGGCGAACTGCGTGCCAGAGGCATTCGCGAAAGGATAACGATTCCTGCCCATGGCGCTGAAGACGCGGGAAGCCCTTTGCAGAAGGCGATAAAGGCCGCTTTTGAGAGGGCGCGAAGGGCCGGACAGGACAATCCCATCGCCATTGGCGCCATCCCCTTCGACGTCAACGAGCCATCCTGCCTATATATCCCCAACAACCATGAGTGGAATCCAAAAGGTACCGCTTCGATCTCGACTGATTCGGCCATGCCAACGCTTGTCGGCCAGAACAGCCTGCCCGATGAAAATGGTTTCAAGCGCGCCGTCGAGCATGCCATCGTCAATTTCCGCCATTCCGATGTCCGCAAGGCGGTGCTTTCGGTCATGCGTGAACTGACCTTCGCCTCCGAGGTCAATGTCGAAAGATTGCTGGCCAGCCTCGCCAAACAGAACCGCGAGGGTTACCAGTTTCGCATTCCGCTGCCCGATGGCGGCGATCTGATCGGCGTGAGCCCCGAACTCCTCATCCGCAAGCACGGTGAAAAAGTCATCTCGAACCCGCTCGCGGGCTCGGCAAAACGCATGGCTGACCCAGTGGCGGACAAGGCCAATGCAGACCGGCTTTCGGCTTCGGAAAAAGACCATTACGAGCATAGCCTCGTGATCGAGGATATACGCTCGCTGCTTACGCCTTGCTGCACTGAAATCGACGTTCCCGAAAAACCCTCCCTCATCAACACGGCCGCTCTCTGGCATCTTTCGACGCGCATCGAGGGTCGCCTTGCTGATCCCGAGACCAATGCGCTGCAACTCGCGTGCCTGCTGCATCCCACACCTGCTGTTTGCGGTTTCCCCACCGAGCGTGCCCGCAGGCTTATTCGCTTCGTCGAGCCTTTCGAGCGTGGGCTGTTCACCGGCATGGTCGGCTGGACGGATGCCGAGGGTAACGGCGAATGGGTAGTGACAATCCGTTGCGGCACCGTGCAGCGGCAAACCGTGCGGCTGTTCGCAGGCGCCGGCATCGTTGAAGCCTCGGAACCCGAATCCGAATGGGCCGAGGTGCAGACCAAGCTCAAGACCATGCTGAACGCCTGCGGTCTTTCTGCCTAATTTTCCCAGGGACACACCATGACAATCGAATTTGAACGCTGGCCCGAAGATCTGGCGCGCCGATACCGCGACCGCGGCTACTGGATCGACAGACCGCTCAGCGACATCCTCACCCAGCAGGTGGAACTTCGGCCGGACGCGACCGCGCTGATCTGCGGCGACCGCCGCTTCACCTATGCCGATCTCGACCGGCAATCTTCCAATCTTGCCGGGCATCTGGCTGCCGCCGGGATCGGCAGGGGCGATACGGCACTGGTGCAATTACCAAATATCGCGGAGTTCTATCTCGTCTTTTTCGCTCTGATGAAAATCGGCGCTGCACCCGTCAATGCGCTTTTCAGCCATCGTCGGCTGGAAATGACCTCCTATGCGGAACAGATTGCGCCAAAGCTGGTGATCGGCTCGCGTTCCCACGAGCTTTTTGCCAATGACACGTTTCTGGAGGCGCTGAAGCTTGCCTCTCCGCAGCTTGCCGTAACGCTGCTGCTTGGTGAGACGGAACCGCAGCGCAGCCTCGAACAATGGCTCTCATCACCCGCCGAAAATGCGCCGCATTACGGCCCTTCGGCAGCTGATGAGGTAGCGTTGTTCCAGCTTTCCGGCGGCAGCACCGGAACACCGAAACTGATCCCCCGCACGCATAACGACTATGACTACAGCGCCCGGGCCAGTGCGGAAATCTGCGAGCTGACGCCGCAGACCCGTTTCCTCTGCGCCATTCCGGTGGCGCATAATTACCCCATGAGTTCGCCGGGTGCGCTTGGCGTGTTCCACGCTGGCGGCACCGTGGTAATGGCGGCCAATCCCGAGCCGCTTGCCTGCTTCGACCTCATCGAAAAACATGGCATCGACATTGTGCCTCTGGTGCCGCCGGCCGTGGCGCTGTGGTTACAGGTGGCGCCCGCCCATCGCGAACGGCTGAAATCCCTCAAGCTGTTGCAGGTCGGCGGCGCAAGCTTCGCTGAAGCTTTAGCCCGCCAAGTGCCGCAGGTGCTGGGTTGCGCCCTCCAGCAGGTCTTCGGCATGGCGGAAGGTCTGGTGAACTATACCCGCGCCGGTGATCCCGACCATGTTGTCTTCACCACGCAAGGGCGGCCGATCAGCCCGGATGACGAGATCCGCATCGTTGATGAGGACGGCAACGACGTTCCAGAAGGCGAAGCCGGCATGCTGGCGACGCGCGGCCCCTATACGTTTCGCGGATATTACCGCGCCGCCGAGCACAGCGCGCGCGTCTTCGACAACCAGGGTTTTTATTATTCCGGCGATGTCGTTCAGCGCACGCCCGAAGGTTACCTGCGGGTGGTTGGCCGGGTGAAAGACCAGATCAATCGCGGCGGCGAGAAGGTCGCATCGGAAGAGGTGGAAAACCTGATCCTGCAGCATCCGGATGTGACGCATGCCGCACTGGTGGCGATGCAGGACGAACTCCTCGGTGAAAAAAGCTGCGTCTTCGTCGTTTCCCGCAATCCCGCTCTCAAGGCACCGGCCATCCGCCAGCATCTCTCTGGTCTGGGTGTTGCGGATTACAAGCTGCCGGACCGGGTGCGTTTCATCGACACCATGCCGCTTACTGCCGTCGGCAAGATCGACAAGAAACGTCTACGCGACATGCTCGCAGCGCCCATCCCGGCGTAACGGAGCGTGCACGCCCCAACCATTTGAAAATTGCGTGTCGCCCATGCCGATGCGCCAAACTATCGAGGTCAATATGACGATCCCCACCATTTCCGATTATCCGATGCCGGTCGCAGCAAGCTTTCCGGCCAACAAGACCAAATGGCAGCCGGACGCCAAGCGCGCCGTGCTGCTCATCCACGACATGCAGCGTTATTTCCTGCGGTTCTACGAGGCCGACGGCAGGTTGATGACAACCCTCATCGACAATCTTGCAAAGGTAAAGGCATGGGCGGTTCAGAACGGCGTGCCGGTCATCTACACCGCCCAGCCGCACGACCAGCCTGCCGCCGACCGCGCGCTTCTGAACGACATGTGGGGACCGGGCCTGACCGTGGTCGACCCGGAGTTGCAGAAGGTCGTGGACAAGCTTGCGCCGACGCCCGACGATGTGGTGCTGACCAAATGGCGCTACAGCGCCTTCCAGCGTTCAGACCTTGCCGAGCGTATGAAGGGGTGGGGCCGCGACCAGATCATCATCGGCGGCGTCTATGCCCATATCGGCTGCATGATGACGGCTGTTGAAGCCTTCATGAAGGATATTCAGCCCTTCATGCTGGGTGATGCCGTCGCCGATTTTTCCGAAGCCGAACACCGCATGGCGCTGCAATATGTGGCAACACGCTGCGGCGTGGTGATCGACACTGAAAGCCTTGCCGGCGCGGGAGAGACCACCGATATCAGCGAATGGCTGAAGGCCCGCGTCCTGCAAATGGTGGAGGACGAGAGCGACATCGACCCGGATGAGAACCTGATCTTCTATGGGCTGGATTCGCTGCAGGTGATGAAGCTTGCCGGCGAACTGAAGGAACGCGGCGTCATCGTGGGCTTCGAAGAGCTTGCCCGCGTACCGACGCTTTCTGCCTGGTGGGCGCTGATCGAAGAAAAGCGGCTCGCGGCCTGAGCGGACGGACAAGATGATGCAGAACAGATTTAACGGGCGGCGCGTGCTGGTGACGGGTGCCGCGCAGGGCATCGGCCGCCGCATCGCCGAGCGTTTCACCGAGGAAGGGGCCGAGGTCATCGGCCTTGACCTCATTGCCGATGCAACCGATGCAACCTTCCGCCAAATCACGCTCGACATCACGGACGCGGCGGCAGTGGAGGCGGCGAGCAAGGCGATCGAGAAGGAATGGGGCGGGCTAGACATTCTCGTCAATGCCGCCGGCATCCTCCGGCTCGGCGACAGCGAAAGCCTGACGCCGCAGGACTGGAACGCCTGCATGGATGTCAATGCTGCGGGGCCGTTCTACCTGCTGCGGCAATGGAGCGGCGTCTTCAAGCGGCAGCGGCGCGGGGCAATCGTCAACATTGCCTCCAACGCCGCCGTTGTGCCGCGCATCGGCATGCTCGCCTATTGTGCTTCCAAGGCCGCACTCGTCAGCCTCAGCCATTGCGCAGCACTTGAACTCGCGCCCTATGGCGTGCGCTGCAATGTGGTGTCACCCGGCTCCACCGATACGCCGATGCTGGCCGGCATGCTGAACGATCCCAGCGGCAAACAGCGACTGGTCGCCGGTCTTCCCGAGCAGTTCAAGCTCGGCATTCCGCTGGGCAAAATCGCGCGGCCGGACGACATCGCCGACACGGTGCTGTTCCTCGCCTCCGATCAGGCAGGCCATGTGACGATGCAGCAGATCGTGGTCGATGGCGGCGCCACGCTTGCCGCCTGAGCATCGGTCCGCGTGATGAGGATGACAGAAATGGCCAACGTGCCGGCGTTTCACGGCGAAGCTGTTTCCGGCGATCCACCCGAGGCCATCTGGCCTTGGCCGGATGACAGATGCGATTGTCACTGTGTCACCCTTCATTACAGCGCCGAAGAAGGGCGCGGCGGCAAGGTCCCTCCCTTGCCGCCGCAGCTTTTGCGCGCTGCGCCCAGACGCAAGGCGGAATTTATCGCCGGGCGCAGATGTGCTGCCGAAGCCATACGCCGTCTGACCGGCCGCGCCTCCTTTCCCGGCATGGGAGAGGATCGCGCCCCTATCTGGCCCGAAGGCGTGGTCGGCGCGATTTCCCACAGCCACGAGCGGGCAATTGCGCTTGCCGGCTCTTCCGAGCGGTTCTGCGGCATTGGCATCGATATCGAAAGGCTTCTGAACGAGGAGGAAGCTTGCGATATTGCCCCGCAGGTACTGACCGCGAACGAACGCCTCAGTCTTGGAAACGACATCGATCCCTTCATGACCGGGCTGATCTTTTCGGCCAAGGAAAGCCTGTTCAAAGCGCTTTATCCGACCGTCAGGCGTTCGTTCTTTTTCGAGGCGGCGGAGTTATCCGGCTATGAAGAGTGCGGTTCAGCATCCCTTCGGCTGACGACCGACATCAGCGGCGAGTGGCGCAAGGGAACGGACATTGCTTTCCACTTCTGCCGCTTCGAAGGCTTTTTGCTCACCCGTATCCTTCTCCCGCATTAAGGGAAAAATACAGAATCATTTTCTGTGAAGATCATATTTAAAGTCGTTATTCCCGTCATTTGTGTGAAACACTGAAACGGTACGCACCGTGTTGGAATGATTCCAAACATGCAACGGTGGAGATACGATATGACCGACATCGATACGAGCAAGCTTTCCTGGGATGCGTGGGACGAGCTGCAAAACCCGCCGCCGGCCGAAACCGATTTCGACCGCGTGGTCGAGACCGCGATTTCCCGCCGCGGCTTTCTCGGTGGCGTGCTTGCCTTCGGTTCGGCCGCAGCAGCCATGGGCACGCTCGGCAACCTGATGACCAGCACCTCGGCGGAAGCGCAGGAAGCGGCAGCCGGCCGTTTCCCCTTCAAGCCGGTGGCTGCCGCGACCGACCACACCATTCACGTGCCGGAAGGCTACAGCTGGAAGCCAGTCGCCAAGTGGGGCCAGCCGCTGTTCTCCAACGTGCCCGACCTCGACCCTACCAAGGGTGTCAGCGTTGAAAACTCCGACAAGGTCTTCGGCGAAAATACTGACGGCATGGAACTGTTCATGGTTGGCAATCACCAGCTGATCGCCGTCAACCATGAATATGTAAACCCCGAAACCAACCTGCCGCATGCCGAAAAGGGCAACCCGAAAACGGCCGACGACGTCAAGATCCTGCAGAACATGCAGGGCGTCACCGTCATGGAAGTTGCGGAAGGCACCGGAGGCTGGGAAATCGTTCTCGACAGCCCGTTCAACCGCCGTATTCACCACAACACCCCGATGAAGCTTTCCGGCCCGGCCGCAGGCTCGGACCTCGTCAAGACCGCCGCAGATCCGAAGGGTGTCGACTGTCTGGGGACCTTCAACAATTGCGGCGCCGGCCGCACGCCCTGGGGCACCTACCTCACCTGCGAGGAAAACTTCAACGGCTATTTCGGTACCACTGATGCCGCCTTCAAGCTGCCGGATGACTACAAGCGCTACGGCATCGTCGCCGAGACCCGTTACGCCTATGAGAAGTTCGATGCGCGTTTCGATGTCGCCAAGAACCCCAACGAGCCGCGCCGCGCCGGTTACGTGGTTGAGATCGATCCTTCGGACGCCTCCTCCACCCCGATCAAGCGCACCGCCCTTGGCCGCATCAAGCACGAAAACGCCGCTGTGGTGATCGCGCGTGACGGCCGCGTGGTGGTTTACATGGGCGATGACGAGCGTGGCGAATTCCTCTACAAATTCGTCTCCAACGGCATTTACGTGCCCGGTGGCGACACCTCGAAACTGCTAGACGAAGGCACGCTCTACGTCGCCAGGTTCTCGGACGACGGCGCTGGTGAATGGCTGGCTCTAACGCCTGAGACGACAGGCATGAAGATCGATGAAATCTGCGTCTTCACCCGTCAGGCCGCTTCCAAGGTGGGCGCGACAACGATGGACCGCCCGGAATGGGTCGCCATCAACCCGGTCGCCATCGAAGCCTATTGCGCCCTTACCAACAACAGCCGTCGCGGCGAAATGAAAGACGGCAAGTTGCGCGCCAATGCTGGCGGCGACGCCATGGCGATCAATGCTGCCAACCCGCGCGAAAAGAACGAATACGGCCAGATCGTGCGCTGGTACCCGGAAAACGACGATCACGCGGACGGCAGATTCAAGTGGGACCTGTTCTGCATGGCCGGCAACCCCACCGTTCACAAGGATGCCTATGCCGGCTCTTCGAACATCAACGAAGGCAACATGTTCAACTCGCCCGATGGCATGATGTTTGACTCGACCGGTCTCCTCTGGATCCAGACCGACGGAGAGGACAGCAACGAAGGCAACTTCGCCGGCCAGGGCAATAACCAGATGCTGGCAGGCGATCCGGCCACCGGCCGTATCGAGCGTTTCCTGACCGCGCCGAAGGGTTCCGAAGTTACCGGCCAGACATGGTCCGGCGACAAGCGTACCCACTTCGTCGGCATCCAGCACCCCGACGCCCCCTTCCCGGATGGCGAAGGCAAGCTGCCGCGCTCCACCGTTATCGCCATCAAGCGTGACGACAACGCGCAGATCGGCTGACGCTTTGGCTTAGGCGGAACCGGGTCTCGGCATAGCGGAGATCCGGTTCCTGTCACCCGTGACCAAGGGTCGATGCGGCCTGACTGAATTTTCACTCGCCAGTGGACAAGAGAGGCATTACCGCTTCAAATCCCCCCACACGATACCAGTCAGGAGAATGACCATGGAAATATTGCGCGCGGGAACACGGGCCTCAACCAAAGGCCCCGAGGCATGGTTTACCGGCACGGTCCGTATCGATCCTCTGTTCAACCCGTTCGATGCAGAGCGGGTGCAGGGCGCTCAGGTCACCTTCGAACCAGGCGCGCGAACCGCATGGCACACGCACCCGCTCGGACAGACCCTGATCGTGGTTTCAGGGTTTGGAAGGGTGCAGCGCGAGGGTGGCCCCGTGGAAGAAATCCGCCCCGGCGATACCGTGTGGTTCGCGCCGGGCGAAAGGCACTGGCACGGGGCGGCACCCGATGTCGCCATGACGCATATCGCGCTTCAGGAAGTGAAAGACGGCAAGGTCGTGGACTGGATGGAGCACGTCACGGACGATCAGTATGGTGGCTGAAGCGGCCTGGCCGAAATGGCGCTCGTCCTGCCTGCCGGACGATCTCCAGCGTTAAGCAACATCCGGAAGAGCCGAAATATTTCGGGGGCGCGATTTAAACTTTGACTCGTATGCGCATTGGGTGAACCTTCATCGCGTCGCGGGAACATGGTGGAGAATCGTGATCTTAACCGGTGGAATTGTCCTTGCCCTTATCACCGCCAATGCGGTTGCAATTCCATGCCCATGACACTCAACCGGCGCGATGTGGTGGCGGGGTTGTCGATTGCCGGCCTGATGTTACCGGAAGCGATCGCCTATTCGGGGATTGCCGGCGTTCCAGCCCAGCACGCCATCCTTGCCGCCATCATGGGCTGCATCGTCTATGCCATTTTTGGCCAGAGCCGTTTTGCGGTCGTCTCGCCCACATCCTCCTCCGCCGCAATCCTGGCGGCAATGCTTGCGACGCTCTCGGTCACACCAGCGCAAAAGATGCTGCTCGTTGCCATTACGGTCGCTCTGGTGGGCCTGCTGTTTCTGCTTGCAGCTGCCACGCGGCTCGGCGCCCTGTCGAGTGTGATCTCGCGCCCGGTGCTGCGCGGTTTTGCCTTCGGCCTCGCCATTCTGATCACCATAAAGCAATTGCCGAGCCTCTTCGGGATAAAGGCGCAGTCGGGCGAGCCGCTTTCCATTCTCCTGCAAATCCTCTCCCGCCCGCAGGACTGGAGCCTTGAAAGCATCGCCGTCGGCGTTGCGGCACTCGCCGTGCTGCTTCTCCTGCGCAGGAGCCCCGCCATTCCCGGCAGCCTCGTCGTCATCGTGGCAGGAATTGCCATCTCGATCCTGCTCAACCTTCAAAGTCGGGGCGTAGCCGTCGTCGGCCAGATCGATCTTGCCGGCATATGGGCCGGCCCGTTTTCGGTGTCGCTCGACGATGTCGCGCATGTTGCCCGCTTCGCGCCGCCACTCGTCCTCATCCTCTTTGCGGAATCATGGGGCACCATCCGAAGCCTTTCGCTTCGCCATGGCGAGATTGTCGATTCCAATCGCGAACTCAGAGCATTCGGGCTTGCCAATATCGCCAGCGCCGCCATGCAGGGTATGCCGGTTGGTGCGGGTTTTTCCGCAGGCGCAGCAAGCGAGGCGGTTGGGCCGCAAAGCCGGCTTGCCTCTGCCATCGCCGCAATCGGCCTGGCGGTCTTCAGCCTGCTCGCCGCCAGCTGGTTCGCTTTCATCCCGGAAGCAGTCCTTGCCGCCGTGATCGCCGTGGCGCTGCTGCATGCGCTCGACCCCGCGCCGATCATCCGTTTATGGCGGCTCGGCAACGACGCCTATCTGGCACTTGCCGCCGCAGCCAGCGTACTTGCCTTCGGTGTGCTAAACGGCATGCTTGTCGCCGTCGCCCTTTCCTTCGCCGTCTTCGTTCGCCGGCTTTCCCTACCGCATGTCATGCATCTTGGCCGGCTGGGCGATAGCCACGACTTTGTCGACATGGAACGCCACCCGGATGCGAAGGATGTGTCAGGCATGATTATTCTCCGGCCCGCACAGCCGCTTTTCTTCGGCAATGCGGAACCGATCCTTGCCGCCGTTACCAAATACATCGTTGCGCGGCCGGAACTGCACATCGCGATTGTCAGCCTTGAGGAAACATTCGAACTGGATTCCACAGCGCTTGATGCGTTGCTGGAGTTCGATGCAGCGATGCAGCGCAGCAGCATCGTGGTCTATTATGCGCGCATGCACGACCATGTGAAGGATCTGCTGCTTGCGGGCGGCGGATCCGACATGGTGGCGCGCAGCAATTTCAGTGTCGATGATGCCGTGACGGCGGCCATGCATCGGGAGGACAGCCATGTCACACAATCTTGAACCGCATCTGACCCCGGTTGAAATCACCTCACTCAAACCAACGCAGATGACAGTCGGTCTGCGCGAGGTGGAGGACAAGCGGCGGCAATGGGCCGCCATCCGTGAGGAAAAGGGAGCCGACTTCCTCGGACACCATATGGTACCCGTCGTCCTTGGTCACAAACAACGTCTTTATCTGGTGGACCACCACCACCTCGCTTTGGCTTTGCATGAGGAAGGCGTGAAACATGTCCTGACCAGTATCGTTGCCGATCTTTCCCATCTCGACCGGCAGGAATTCTGGTCGGTGATGGACCATCGCAACTTCGTCTATCCTTTCGACGTGGATGGCGTGCGCCATCCCATCGAAAACCTTCCCAAACGGATCGTCGATCTCAAGGACGATCCCTTCCGCGCGCTGGCCGGCGCGGTTCGCGACGCTGGCGGTTTTGCCAAAATAGACGCTCCCTTCAGTGAATTCCTCTGGGCGGATTTCCTGCGCCGCCGGGTGGGTGGCAAGAAGCTGCGACATTCCTTCGAGGACGCTGTGGAGGAAGCGATGCAACTGGCACGCTCGCGCGATGCGCGGCATCTGCCTGGATGGTGTGGAGCGGACCAATGACCACCCTTCCCTCCCTTTTCCGAGTGATGGCGGCTGCCATCGCAGTTTTCGTACTGGGCGCGGCGAGCCTGCCTGCGCAGGAACTGCCGCCGCCAGCGAGACCGGCCCCTACGGAACAGACGACAGAGCAGAAAGTCGACCAGTTGCTACAGCTTCTGGGACAGGACGATGTTCGTGCCCTTCTCACACAGAAGCTTGCGGCCGCCGGCACAGAGCAGCCGCCAGAACTGACGCCGCAGAGCCAGTTGAGCGATCTCGACCAATGGGCAAGCAAGCGGCGCGAACACCTAGGCCGCCTCGCAAGGGACCTGCCCGGCATGTCCACGCAGATCATCGCGGCGCTGGGAAGGCTTTGCGACGAGATCAGAAACTACGGTGCAGCCGTCTTTTTGCTGCACGTATCCATCCTGTTCGGTGCGGGCCTTGCCGGCGGCATTACCACGAACCGGATCATAGCGATGCAGGCCTCCCGCAGGAACGGCGCGGATATCGGCAAGGAGGCCTCGTCTGTCGTATCGCGGAGGCTTTTGCCCGTCTTCGGCTACGGCATTGCTGCCACCGCCATGTTCCTTGCCATCCAGTGGTCACCTTTGCTGAGCGCCGTTCTGCTGCCCTGGCTTGCAACCAGCATCGTGTTGCCGCTGCTTTTTGCCTTCACGCGCCTGCTGCGGCGGGTCGTTGGCCGTGAGGCCTATGCCCGGCGCGATTTCTGGATCGTCCGCTGGACATGGCTCCTGACACTTGCCGGCATTTTCTGGTCCCTGCTCAGGACGCTCGAAAATCTCGATGTCCCGCGTGAAACGCTCGGGCTTCTGTCCTCCGCCATGGTCGGGCTCCTGTTCCTGCTCGCATGCATCTGGATCTGGCGTCGCCCGGTCGGCGATCCGGGTTCGGAGCGGGCAAGGGCAATCGACGTCGCGTTGATCTTCAGCCTCATCATCCTCTTCGGGCTGCGGCTTGCCGGTGCCGGGGTCCTGTTCTGGATCGGGCTTTATGCGCTGGTTCTGCCCGGCCTTGCCTCGACGCTTGGCATCGCGGCGCGAAAGCTGGCAACCGACATCGGCACCTATGGGGAAAGCGATCTTCGCCCGGTACTGGTCGAGCGAGGCGTGCGGCTTGCAATCGTCGGGACTGCCATCCTGTGGCTGATCTTCCTCGTGCGCGCGCATCCGAATTCCCTGCCCGATGGCGCATTGCTGACGTCGATCGTCGTCGGCGTCCTGCACGGGGCGCTGATCCTGCTTCTTGCCGATCTCGTCTGGATCGCGATCAAGTCGATGATCGCACGGCGGCTGGAGTTGAGTACACCCGCCGGCAACCCGATGAGCGGCCAACCGGGTGTGGGCCAGCCGCAAGATGACCGGCTTTTGACCATTCTGCCGATCCTTCGCAACATGCTCGGCATCATCATCGCCGCGGTTGCGGTCATGACGGCACTTTCGGAACTCGGCGTCAATATCGGGCCGCTGCTGGCGAGCGCCGGCATCTTCGGCATCGCCATCGGTTTCGGTTCGCAGACGCTGGTCAAGGACATCATCAGCGGCGTGTTCTACATGATCGACGACGCCTTCCGCGTCGGCGAATACATCCAGAGCGGTTCCTACCGCGGCACGGTGGAATCCTTCAGCATCCGCTCGGTCAAACTGCGGCACCATCGCGGCCCGATTTTCACCGTGCCGTTCGGATCGCTCGGCGCCGTCGAAAATATGAGCCGCGACTGGTCGATCGACAAATTCCTCGTCACGGTCGCCTTCGATACTGACATTGCCAAGGTCCGGGCCATTACCAAGGAGATCGGCAAGGCGCTGAAGGAAGACCCGGAATTCGGACAGTTCCTGATCGAAACCGTCAAGCTGAAGGGTGTCGAGCAATTCGGCGAATATGGCATGACGCTTGGTTTCGGCATGATGCTGCGCGCCGGCGGGCAATCCTCCATGGTGCGCCGCAAGGCCTATTCGATGCTGAAGGATGCCTTTGCGCAAAACGACATCCAGTTCGCCAGCATGGCGGGCGCCTATCCCACATCTACACGAAGCGCGCGGCCACAGGAGCCCGAAGCAAGCGACGGGACGGGGCCGGTGGAAGAATAGGCCTCCGGCAACCGCGCCCCAACCTTATCCCATTCGTTCGGACATATATTCGCCCGGCGAAGCTGGAAACACCACGGTCTTGTTGCCGTTGAGGAAGACACGGTGATGGATATGGGCATGAATGGCGCGTGCCAGAACCTGGCTTTCCACGTCCCTCCCGAGGCTCACATAATCCATGCCGCTCTGGGCATGGGTGACGCGGATCGTGTCCTGTTCGATGATCGGGCCTTCATCGAGATCAGCGGTGACGTAATGGGCCGTCGCGCCGATCAGTCGCACGCCGCGCTCATAGGCCTGCTTGTAAGGGTTTGCGCCCTTGAAGGAAGGCAGGAAGGAATGGTGGATGTTGATGATGCGGCCAGACATTTCCTGGCACAGCCGTTCCGACAGAACCTGCATGTAGCGCGCCAGCACGACGAGTTCGGCGCCTGCATCGCGCACCACCTGCAGTATGGCCGCCTCGGCTTCCGGTTTCGTCTCCGGCGTGACGCGAATGTGGTGAAAGGGAATATCCTCGTTCACCACCTGCTTCTGGTATTCGAGGTGATTGGAGATGACAGCGACAATCTCCACAGGCAATGCACCAATGTGGGAACGGTAGAGCAGATCGTTCAGGCAATGGCCGAAGCGTGAAACCATGATCACGACTTTCGTTTTCCGCGAGAGATCATGGACATCGTATTCCATGTCGAAATCGGCGGCGACGGAAGCGAACCCTGCGACGAGAGCAGCGGGTTCCATCCCTTCCTCCGAAACGAAGCTCAGCCGCATGAAAAAGCGGCCCGTTTCCAGGTCGGTGAATTGCGAACTGTCGTTGATGTTGCAGCCGGACCGCGCGAGATATCCGGACACGGCAGCAACGATGCCGCTGCGTGCCGGGCACGAGACTTTCATGACATAGCTGGTCAAATCCTGCTCCCCTTGATGGATCAGCGATCGGGCACATTGGCGGTGATGCCGCCCTGCCCGATCATGGCTAACGAGACCGATAATAGCGTGTTACGCGCCGTAGATCGGGAAGTCCTCACACAGCGCTGCAACCTCGGCCCGCACGTTCGCCTCAATCTCAGCATTGCCTTCGGCACTGACAGCCAGCGCGTCGATGACGCGCAGGATCAGCACGCCGATCCGCTCGAATTCGGCCACGCCGAAGCCGCGCGTGGTACCGGCCGAGCTGCCGAGCCGGATGCCCGAGGTGACGAAGGGCTTTTCCGGGTCGTTGGGAATGGAGTTCTTGTTGCAGGTGAGACCTGCCCGCTCAAGAGCGATTTCGGCAACCTTGCCGGTAACGCCCTTCGGACGCAGATCGACCAGAACCATGTGGCTGTCGGTTCCACCAGACACGATCCCCAGACCGCCATCCGTCAGCACTCGCGCCAGAGCCTGAGCATTGGCTATGACCTGACCGGCGTAGTCGGCAAAGTCCGGCCGCAGCGCCTCGCCGAAGGCAACGGCCTTGGCAGCGATGACATGCATCAGCGGGCCGCCCTGATTGCCGGGGAAGACGGCCGAATTCAGCTTCTTTGCCAGATCGGCATCGTTGGTCAAAATGACGCCGCCGCGAGGGCCGCGCAGGGTCTTGTGGGTGGTGGAGGTGACGACATGGGCGTGCGGCACCGGATTTGGATATTTGCCGCCGGCGATCAGGCCGGCATAATGGGCCATGTCGACCATCAGCCATGCGCCAACCTCGTCGGCGATCTTGCGGAAGCCTTCGAAATCGATCTGGCGCGGATAGGCCGAGGCGCCTGCGACGATCAGCTTCGGCCTGGTTTCCAGCGCCTTTGCCCGAACCTTTTCCATATCGATCAGATGCGTCTCTGCATCCACCTCATAGGAGACGACATCGAACCACTTGCCCGACATGGTGACCGGCGAACCGTGGGTCAGGTGGCCGCCATGGGCCAGCGAAAGCCCCATGATCCGGTCGCCCGGCTGAAGAAGTGCCAGAAACACCGCCTGATTGGCCTGCGCGCCGGAATGCGGCTGAACGTTCGCAAACTCCGCGCCGAAAAGTTGCTTCAGCCGGTCGATGGCGACCTGCTCGACCTTGTCGACGAATTCGCAGCCGCCATAGTAGCGTTTGCCGGGATAACCTTCGGCATATTTGTTGGTCAGCACCGAGCCTTGCGCCGCCAGAACGTCGGCGGACACGATGTTTTCCGAAGCGATCAGTTCAATCTGGGTTTTCTGGCGATCGAGTTCCTCGGCGATGGCGTCAGCGATCACCGTATCCGAAACGGCATTATGGGACAGACGGTTGAGCATTGTTTCCTCCTCAAGGATCAGGCGATTTCGGCGGCAAGTTCCTTGCAGCCGGTTTCAAGCAAATGGCCGAGATGCGGCGCGAAACTGTTCCAGATATCCATACGGAAACCATCCGGCGCATCGCGCCACAGCACCACGGTCACGCCATCGAAAATCGTTCTGCGGGCCTCGCCAACCGCAATGGTGTCGATGTCGCGGGCACAGCCGAGTGTCAAAAGCTCGGCGGCGAGCGGCCCCTTGATCGCGAGCGTCACTTCCCTTCCGGAAATATCGACAAGACTATGCGGATGGCCGGCATAAACGCCAGCGCAGGCCGCAATCACCACGTCGACCGCGCCAACGGGAGCAAGGATCGTCCATTCGTCGGGGCCAAGGCGCACGGCCTCGATTTCGCCTGCAGCAGTGCGAGCGCCGATCCGGTCGGGCAAGGTCAGGCCAAGGGCTGTATTGAGCGGCACCAGATCGCCGCGCGCACGCAGCGACAGCCGCCCCTGCGCAGCCAATATGCTGACCCGGGCTGCTTTGCTCTCGGCCAGCGTGCCGGGAACGGGGGAGGAAACGCGCATGTTCATTGTCATCTCCGGGTCAGATCTTCAGGCGGGTGTTTTCGGGATCGACAAAGACCATCCCGGTGATTTTTGCGGCAATCGTGCGTTCGGGCATCGGAATATAGACGGTCTCTCCCATCCGCTCATGGCCGCCCTCGACCAGCGCCAGCGCAATCGGCTGGCCAACCGCATCCGAATGATAGGATGAGGTGACATGACCGACCATTTTCATCGGGATAGGCTGCTTCGGATCGAAGACAATCTGCGCGCCCTCTTCCAGCTTCGAGCGGTCTTCGGTCAGAAGACCGACGAGGTGACGACGGCCCTTGGCGACGAGATCGGGGCGCGCGAGGCCACGCTTGCCGACGAAATCCGGTTTGGTCTTGCCCACGGCCCAGCCCATCGCGGCATCATAGGGCGTGACTGTGCCGTCGGTATCCTGGCCGACGATGATGTAACCCTTTTCGGCACGCAGCACATGCATGGTTTCCGTGCCATAGCTGGCCGGCCTCCCACAGGATTTCCCAGAGTTTGCGGCCGAGCGGCGCGGGCACGTTGACTTCGAAGCCGATCTCGCCGGTGAACGACACCCGGAACAGCCGCGCCGGCATGCCGGCCACCGTGCATTCCGCGCAGGACATATGCGGGAAAGCCTCTTCCGTCAGCTCGACGCCCTCGACCAGCGGAGCGAGCAGCTTTGCCGCATTCGGGCCGTTCAGCGCAATGGTAGACCATTGCTCGGTGGTGGAAGTCAGCCAGACGTTGAGATCCGGCCATTCGGTCTGGAGGTAATCCTCCATCATGTTCATCACCCTTGCCGCACCGCCGGTGGTGGTGGTGACGTGGAAGCGATCCTCGGTCATGCGGCCGATGACGCCGTCGTCGCGAATGAAGCCGTCATCACCCAGAAGCAGGCCGTAACGGCAGCGGCCGGGCGCGAGCTTCGACCACGGGTTGGTGTACATGCGGTTCATGAACTCGACCGCATCCGGCCCGACGACCTCGATCTTGCCGAGCGTCGACGCGTCGAACATGCCGAGGCTTTGCCGCACCGCCCGGCATTCGCGGCCGACTGCCGCATCCATGTCTTCACCTGGTTTGGGGAAGTACCAGGCGCGCCGCCATTGGCCGACCGGTTCGTAAACCGCGCCATGCTCCTCAGCCCAGCTGTCGATCTGCGTCTTGCGCGTCACCTCGAAATGCTGGCCGCGATGATAACCGGCGAAAGCGCCGAAGGTCGTCGGCGTATAGGGTGGGCGGAAGGTCGTGAGGCCTACTTCCGGCTGGCGTTTGCCGAGCGCTTCTGCCGCGATGTTGAGGCCGTTGATATTGGACATCTTGCCCTGATCGGTCGCCATGCCGTTGGTGGTGTAGCGCTTGACGTGCTCGATGGAGCGCATGCCCTCGCGCACGGCCAGCCGCAGATCCTTTGCGGTCACGTCGTTCTGGTAATCGACGAAGGCCTTGGCCTTGCCGGCATCGCGATCGCTCGGCAATTCCGTCAGCGATACGCCGCTGCCGGTGCGGTCGTGCTCCACCGCATAGTCGCGGGTATCGCCCGTCTTGCCCAGGGCTGCAGCGATCTTCCGGCCCTGCTCGGCGCCATCCTTCAGCACCGCTTCAATGCCCCAAAGCCCGCGCCCAGCGCCGGCAATTGCACAATCCTCATTGGTCATGGCCGGCAGGAAGGTGGTCCGCTGATCGTCCCAGGCAATCTTGCCCTGCGTATGGGAAAACAGATGCAGCGACGGCGTCCAGCCGCCAGACATCAGCAACGCATCACAGGCGATTTCCTGCCCCGCGCCGACCGTGGAGCCATTCACCGGATTGACGCGGACTGATTTCACACGCAACCGGCCCGAAGTCGCCGTCACGGTATGCGACAGCCGCACCGGAATGCCGAGCGCGCGCGCCTCGTTCACCAGTTCCTCGCGCACCTTCGCACGGGTATCGACGATGGCCTGCACCGGCGCGCCTGCGCCATGAAGATCGAAGGCGGCATACCAGGCGCTGTCATGGCTCGTCACCACCACCGGCCTGTTGCCGACCTTGACGCCATAGCGGTTCAGATAGGTCTGGGCGGAGCCCGCAAGCATCACGCCCGGCCGATCATTGCCATGGAAGACCAGCGGTTTCTCGAGAGCCCCCTGCGCCAGCACCACATGGCGCGCCCGCACCCGCCACAGGCGTTCACGCGGCATGTCCTTGGTCACGGTCTCGAGATGGTCGGTCAGCTTTTCGCAAAGGCCGATCATGTTCTGGTGGTAGTAGGCAATCGCCGTCGTGCGGGTCATGACCCTGACGCCGCGCTCCTTCAGCGCCTTCAACTCGTCCGCCAGCCAGTTCCATGCTGGCTGGCCGTCGATCTGCGCCTGCGGCTCGGACAGCAGCGTCCCGCCGGCTTCGGCATTTTCGTCCACTAGCACGACCTTGAGACCATTGACCGCCGCTGCGCGCGCCGCAGCCAGACCCGCAGGACCGGCGCCGACGATCAACACGTCGCAATGCAGGTTGCGCGAGGCGTAGGTATCGGGGTCTTCTTCCGTGGGCGAGACGCCGAGACCGGCCGCCGCGCGGATGAAGGGCTCATAGACCTTGTTCCAGAAGCTCTTCGGCCACATGAAGGTCTTGTAGTAAAAGCCCGCCGAAAACAGCATATAGGCCATGTCGTTGACTGCGCCGATATCGAATTTCAGGCTCGGATATTTGTTCTGAGAGGTGGTTTCCAGCCCGCTCCAGATTTCCTGCACCGTGGCGCGGGTATTTGGCTCGAACCGGCCGGAGCCGCGGCGGGTGCCGATCAGCGCATTCGGCTCCTCGGAACCCGCCGCTACAGGGCCGCGCGGGCGGTGGTATTTGAACGAGCGGCCCATGAGATGTACGCCATTGGCGAGAAGCGCGGAGGCGACCGTATCCCCCTTTACGCCGCGATAGGTCTTCCCATCGAAGGTGAAGCTGACCGAGCGGGCGGCATCCACCCGGCCACGGCCGGGAACGCGATAGGAACTCATTTCGACACCTCGGAGCTGGCTGGTGCGCTGGATAGGGAGGAGAGATCAGGACGCGGCTCGCCTGCGCGATAGGTCGTCAGGAAACGGTCGCTCACCGTGTCGCGCACCGCATTGAAGAAGCGGCCACAGCCATGCAGGTGCCGCCAGCGCTCGAAATGCGGACCCCTGGCGTTTTCGCGGATGAACAGGAATTCTTCCCACTGTTCATCACTCTGAGATGAGGGGTCGGCCGCGCGCACGACATGGGCCTGCCCGGCATAGGTGAATTCGGCTTCGGGCAGCGTTTCATGGCAATAGGGGCAACGGATCAGCAGCATTGGTTAGCTCCTCAGTGCGCCACGGCAGCGGCGGCGGCCTCGTCGATCAGGCGGCCGGAGCGGAAACGCTCCAGCGTGAAAGGCGCGTTGATCGGGTGCGGTTCGTTTTTCGCGATGGTCCAGGCGAAGGTGTGGGCAGCGCCCGGCGTGGCCTTGAAACCACCCGTGCCCCAGCCGCAATTCACATAAAGCCCGTCGACCGGCGTCTTGCCGAGAATGGCAGAGCGATCCGGCGTGACATCAACAATGCCGCCCCATTTGCGCAGCATCCGCATGCGGTTGAAGATCGGGAAGATTTCGACGATGGCGGCGATCGTATGTTCGATCAGCGGCAGGCCGCCGCGCTGCGAATAAGAGGTATACTGGTCCGTACCCGAACCGATCACCAGCTCACCCTTGTCGGACTGGCTGATATAGGCGTGAACCGCATTCGACATGACCACGCAGGGGAAGATCGGCTTGATCGGCTCGGATACCAAAGCCTGCAGCGGATAGCTTTCGAGCGGCAGGCGCACGCCTGCGGTATCCATGACAACGGACGTATGGCCAGCGGCGGAAACCGCCACCTTCTTCGCCTTGATGAAACCTCGCGCCGTCTCGACACCCGCGACGGACCCGTCGGCGTTGCGGCGAATGGCGGTGACCGGGCAATTCTGGATGATATCGACGCCACGGGCGGCAGCACCGCGCGCATAACCCCAGGCAACCGCATCGTGGCGCGCCGTGCCGGCACGTTCCTGAAGCGCACCGCCCATCACCGGGTAGCGGGCGTTTGGCGATATGCTCAGCGGCGGACAATATTCCTTGCATTCTTCCGGGGTAAGCCAGCGATTGTCGACACCGTTCAAACGGTTGGAATGGATGTGGCGCTTGAAGCTCTGCACGTCGTGGACATTATGGGCGAGCATCAGCACGCCGCGCCGCGAATACATGACGTTGTAGTTCAGCTCCTGGCTCAAGTTCTCCCACAAATCGACGGCGTGATCGTAAAGACGCGCGCTTTCGTCGTAGAGATAGTTGGAGCGGATGATGGTCGTGTTGCGGCCGGTATTGCCGCCGCCGAGCCAGCCCTTGTCGATGACAGCGACATTGGTGATACCGTGCTGGCTGGCCAGATAATAGGCCGCACCCAGACCATGGCCGCCGGCGCCGACGATGACCACGTCATATTCGGCTTTTGGCTGACTGTCGGGCCATTGCTCGTCCCAGTTCTTGTGGCCGGTCAGGGCATTCCGCAGGAGATTGAAGGCATTAAAACGCGTCATGAGCGGGCCTGCTGGTTGGAACTCTCGGTATTCAAAAGCCTACGGAGATTTACAGCGGCCGGGCTGGACAATCGCGTCTGTTTGCGTGAATATTTGCGCCATGAGTTCTCATCGCGCCAAGAAACGCCTCAGCGTCGCCTTCCTGCTCGCCGACCGGTTCACGCTGTCGGCCTTCGCCAATTTCGTCGATGTGCTGCGTCTTGCTGCCGATGAGGCTGACCGTTCCCGGCCGATCCTGTGCGAATGGTCCGTGCTGTCGGCGACCCTAGGCAATGTGCAATCGAGCTGTGGTGTGAAGGTGCAACCGGATACGCGGCTCATCGACGCCGTGCATTACGACTATATCGTTGTTGTCGGCGGATTGATCAGCGACCACAGCGCCCTGCCGCCGGAGGCATTGCGGTTCCTGAAAGACCGTGCGGCAGCGGGCACTCCCCTTATCGGGCTCTGCACCGGCGTTTTCATTCTACATGAAGCCGGCCTGCTGGATGGTTATCGCTGCTGCGTCAGCTGGTTCCATCATCAGGATTTTCTCGACCGGTTTGACGCCGAGCAGATGGTCTCCGACCAGCTCTTCGTCGTAGATCGTAACCGCCTGACCTGTTCGGGCGGCCATGGTGCTGCGCATCTGGCGGCGTTCCTTGTTGAGCGCCATGTCGGCCAGTCGGCCGCCATCAAAAGCCTCAATATCATGATGATCGACAGTGCGCTAAGCGGCGAAAAACCCCAGCCCGGCCAGCAGAGCACCAGAACGGCAACCGATCCCCTGGTCAGAAAGGCGATCCTGCGCATGCAGCAGAACATCGAGGTTCCGAGAACCGTGCTGGAACTCGCGCGCGATCTCGGCCTTGGCCGACGCAGCCTCGAACGGCGTTTCCTTGGAGACCTGAAAGCAACGCCCTCCAAGGTCTATCTTGAGCTGCGGCTCGACCGCGCCCTTTCCCTCCTGCGCACCACGCGGGACCCGATCACCCAGATTGCGCTCGCCACCGGGTTTTGCGATGCCCCACACCTTTCCCGTACACTTCGTGCCGAGCGCGGCTTCAGCCCCAGCGAATATCGCAAAACGCAGATTGGCCACACGACAACGGACGAAGAATTCGCCGTCGGCGTGTTGTTGCCGCAACCTTGAGGCTTTGCTGTTCACCTGCGAAAAGTCGGGCCCTGCAAAAAATAGATCAACGTAATTGATATGGTCAGACTTGCCCGTACCGGTATAAAAGTCCTCGATCCTGTTTAGGGGAGCCGTGGGGGAGGTATGGGATGAATTCAGAGCGTCGTGGCGTTCTCGCGCTTTTAGGTGGCCTTGTGCTGGGAAGACCGTCTGTCGGCAAGGCCGCGAGCAACGTTCCGGCAGTTGCCCAATCCCGCTCCGAATACAAACCCCGCCATGTCCTTTGTTTTCTCGGCCCAGAAAATGGTCTGGCAGCGCTGCGGCAGAGCGCTCGCGCCGCTATCGATAAATTTGCCGGCGATTTCAGTCTCGATGAGGATTATTCGCAGGATGAACCGGACGACAGGATGGAACGCTCCTTCAATGTCTGCTGGGATCGTGTCGAGCCGGACGCCTATCAGGAGAGTGACGAGGAGGCAGTTGCAGGCCACGGCTCGGTTCTTTATGTGCTCGGCCCGTCAATGGCCGCGGAAACAGCCGTGGCGACCTGCGGTAAAGCCCTGATGTTCGTGCACCACATGCTCGATAGTGGCGCAGTTGCCGTAAAGGGTGAAAGCGCCGGCGTTGCCCATGGCGTGCAGCGGTGGAAGGAACTCTTCGAACAGTCGCGCCGTAACGCGACCGCAAACGACGCCCTGGCATTCGCCAGAACCTGCCGTCTAGCCTTCGCGCGCCGGCCCATCGGCGGCGATGCCGACGGAATGGGGAGCGTCGGCTTTCATCTGGTCGGATTGCCTGACGTGGAGATACACTTCACCCGAAAAGACCAGCAGCAGCCCTCAACCAATAGCGAGCAGCTGAAGATCGCCGCGCTGATTGACGATATTGCCGATCAAATGACCCGCGACGGCGTTGAAGCGGCCTTGAAGGATCGTCGTGCCGACCTGTCCGATGACACGCGGTATGAGGAGGACGAATATAAATTCAATCCGTTCGGCGTTGCGACCATTCGAGACCACAAGTTTTGACGCCACGCCTATAATGATGGGGGGCCTGGGTCGCTCTCTCCGGCGACAAGCTGCATCGGCCAGACGCAGTAACGCGCCTGATTTGGGTAAAACGGCGCATAGGCCGGCATGGTAGACAGAAGCGTCTGCGCGACCATTACGCCGAGATCGTGCAGGGACATGCGGAAACTGGTCAATCGCGGTTCGAGAAACTGGCCGCGTGGACCATCACGAAAACCGATGACCGCAAGATCCCGTCCCGGTTTCAGACCCACTTCCGCCAGACGGCGATAAAGGCCAAGGGCCATCAACTCATAGATCAGCACAAGCGCGGTTGGCCGCGGCCGCATCTGTAGCCACTCGCTGGCGGCGTGATATCCGCCCTGCTCGCTCGATTTCGCCCGGATGACCAGAGAAGGATCGTAAGCAATGCCGTTCTCCTCCAGTCCACGCCGGTACCCGTCCATGAAAACATAACCGAGATTGACGTCGCTATCGGGTGCAGCAACCGCAATGGTGCGATGGCCGGCAGCGGCGAGCCGGTTGACGGCACTGCGCGCAACCTCTTCGAAATCGAGATCGATCCACGCGTGATCGGCGCTGGAAGAGGTGCGGCCGAGCGTTACGAAAGGCAAGCGGGTCTGCTTTAAAAAATCGACACGCTTATCGACACGGCGGGTCGAGGAAATGATCATCGCATCCACCATGCGGCGCGCCACCATGCGCTTTAGATATTCGTCCGGGTCTTCCTCACCGGGACACGGCAGAACGATAAGATCGAGATTGTGAGCGGAAAACACGCTTTGCAAACCATCCGTCACTCCCATGAAGAAGTTGTCGGAGTTCTCCACCGTCTGCGCGTCGCTGCCGGTCATCAGGCCGATGACGTTAGTCGTCCCCTGCCTGAGGCTGCGGCCTGACTGGTTTGCGACATAGCCAAGTTTTTCCGCGGCCTCCAGAACACGCCGCCGCGTCTCCTCGTTAACGTCGGGCTTGCCGTTCAAGGCACGGGAAACGGTGCCTATCGATATCTCCAGATAATCGGCAAGCTGACGAATTCCTTTCATGCACTCCCCCTCCTGAGCCGGGTACCAAATATGGGTCCCCAATAACGGTATTGACATATCTAACATGATCATCCTAGTGTCGTAAACGTTTACGATGCTCTGCGCAAAGAGGAGTTTGCCCAGAGAGCGGGGAGAGAAGATGACATACAATGCCGTTTTATGCGGGTGCGGAGCTATGGCCAGAGGCTGGCTGCGCGCCATTCAATCGACGCCGGACATTCTCGGCGCGATCAAGATCGTCGGGTTCGTCGATCTGAACGAAGACACGGCACGCGCGCTTGCCGAAGAATTCTCCCTCACCGACGTCATCATCGGCGTCGATCTCCGCGATGTTCTCGCACGGACCAAAGCCGACATCCTGTTCGATGTCGTCATCCCGCAGGCACGGTATGCCGTGGTTGAAACCGGTCTTGCAGCCGGGTGCCATGTGCTCAGCGAAAAGCCGCTTGCGGCCTCGATGGAAGAAGCCGAAAAGCTGGTGGAACTGGCGGAAAAGGCCGGAAAAATTCATGCTGTGGTGCAAAACCGGCGCTTTATCTCCGGCATCCGACGGCTGCGCCGGGCCGTGGAAGACGGCATTATCGGTGATTTGACGGCCATTCACTGCGACTTTTTCCTCGGGCCCCATTTCGGCGGTTTCCGCGAGGAGATGAAGAACGTTCTTCTTCTCGACATGGCGATCCACACTTTCGATGCGGCGCGTTTCGTCGCCGATGAAAAGCCGCTCTCCGTGTTTTGCGTGGAGAAAAATCCGGCAGGCTCCTGGTACGCCCACGGGGCAAGCGCCAATGCCATATTCGAATTCTCCAACGATGTGGTGTTTACCTATCGCGGCTCCTGGTGCGCGGAAGGCGAAAGAACCAGCTGGGAAGCCCGCTGGCGGCTGATTGGCTCCAAAGGAATGATCCTCTGGGACGGCGAAGACAATTTCTCCGCATCCGTCGCCGGCGAAGAGCCGGGTCTTCTACGCGGATTCAAAACCGTAAACGTTTCCGATAGTATTTCCGAGAAGGATACGCACGGCCACGCCAGCGTCATACTCTCGTTTCTTCAATCCATCCGTACCGGCCAGATGCCGGAAACGGCCTCCTTCGACAACATCAACAGCCTGGCAATGGTGATCGGCGCGATTGAAAGCGCCCGCATCGGCCAGCGCGTTTCCATCGCAGCATAAGGACCGACAGACGTGAGCAATCCGGCAAAATCCATCCGCATCGGCACCATGGTCAGCGCCACCAAGGGACAGGCGGCTGAACGCATCGGGCAGATAGCCGATCTTGGTTTCGAAAGCTTCGAACCGTTCTTCTGGCAGACGACCAACGGCCAGGACCTTGCCGAGCTTGGCAAGCGTTCACTTGACGCGATCGGTGACCGCGACATCACCATCGGCACGCTCGGCATGTTCGGCAATCCGCTGGAGGAAACGGAAATCGACCTTCAGACCTTGCAGGGCTGGAAAGACTGCATCGACAATGCTCATCACTTCGGTGCCACCTGCGTTGCCGGTTTCACCGGCCGCCTGCGCGGAAAGCCGCTGCCCGAGAGCCTGCCCCGTTACAAGGAAATCTGGAGCGAGCTTGCCAAACGCGCAGCGGACAAGGGCGTGAAAATCGCCTTTGAAAATTGCGCCATGGACGGCAACTGGCAAACCGGCGACTGGAACATCGCCCATAATCCGGATGCGTGGGAACTCATGTTCAACGAAACGCCGGACGAGAATATCGGCATCGAATGGGAACCCTGCCACCAGATGGTTTATCTCATCGATCCGCTGCCGCAGATCCGCAAATGGGCGGACAAGATTTTCCACGTGCACGGCAAGGATGCGACCATTCGTTGGGATGTCATTCGTGAGCATGGGATTTTCGGCAAGGAAAAATTCGTCTTCATGCGCACGCCGGGCTTCGGCGACAGCAACTGGACGGACATTATTTCGGAACTGCGCCTGGCCGGCTGGTCCGGCTCGATCGACATCGAAGGCTGGCATGACCCCGTCTATCGCGACGCGCTGGAAATGACGGGACAGGTACACGGTCTGAACTATCTGAAACATTGCCGGGGCGGCGATTTTGTCGTCGATCCCACCTGAGGAATGGAAGCCTTTGGGAGAAGGCTTCCAGTAATTGCAGAGACGATAACCAAGAGGAGGAGATTATTATGGGTATCGCGAAATGCATGATCGCCGGTGCGCTTGTTCTGGCAGGCGTATCCGCCGGTGCGATGGTGGCGCATGCGGAAGATGTCACCTTGACCCTGTGGTCGCTGGACAGGGACATCCAGCCGGCACCCAACCTCGTAAACGAGTTCAACAAGCTCAATAACGGCATCAAGATCGAATACCGGCAATTGCAGTTCGATGATGTGGTGAGCGAATCCATGCGCGCCTACTCGACCGGCAACGCGCCCGATATCATCGCCATCGACAACCCAAACCACGCCATGTTCGCCGCACGTGGCGCGTTTCTTGACGTGACGGATATGATTGCGAAGTCGGACGTCATCAAGACGGCAAACTATTTTCCGGGCCCGCTGAAATCCGTAACCTGGGATGGCAAATATTTCGGCGTTCCGAAGGCGACGAATACGATCGCACTCTATTACAACAAGGACCTGTTCAAGGCAGCCGGTCTCGATGCGGCAAAACCGCCGCAGACCTGGGACGAGCTTGTGGGAGCTGCCCGCAAGCTGACCAACCCCGCCAAGAATGTTTACGGCATCAGCTTCAGCGCCAAGGCCAACGAGGAAGGCACCTTCCAGTTTCTGCCATGGGCGCAGATGGCCGGCGCCACCTACAAAAACATCAATACCGATGGCGCGGTGAAGGCGCTTGAAACATGGAAGACCCTTCTCAGTGAAAAGCTGGCCTCGCCGGATACGCTGACGCGCAGCCAGTGGGATTCCACCGCCACCTTCAACGCCGGCAACGCGGCCATGGCGATCTCCGGTCCTTGGGAAATCGACCGCATGCTCAAGGACGCCAAGTTCGACTGGGGCGTGACGCTACTGCCGGTTCCGACGCCGGACGCGCCGCGGTCTTCGGCCATGGGCGACTATAACTGGGCGATCTTCTCCAAGAGCAAACATCCCGCCGAAGCCTTCAAGGCCATCGAATTTTTCGCCTCGCAGGACAAGGACATGTTCAAAAACTTCGGGCAATTGCCGGCGCGTTCCGATATTCCCGTTCCGCCCACCGGCAACGCGCTGAAGGACGAAGCGCTCAAGACCTTTATCGAGCAACTCAAATATGCGCAGCCGCGTGGTCCCTCGCCTGAATGGCCGAAGATTTCCAAGGCGATCCAGGACGCTATCCAGGGCGCCCTGTCGGGTCAGATGACGCCGAAGGCCGCGCTCGATCAGGCCGCTGAAAAGATAAAGCTGATCGAAGGCTGATCTGTCTGGGCGGGCGGCCGGGTTCACCCGGCCCCATCCAAGGGGTTCCTCCCGGTGGGGCTGCCTGCTGCTTGATGCAGCGGCGGCCCCGATCGGAGCTTGTGAGGATGTTTCATGAAAAAACTGTTTTCCAGCGTCAGCGACGGTCGTGGTTTTGACCTCATCCTTGTCGCTTTTCCTTTGGGCTTCCTGTTCGTCATGGCGGGGCTGCCGCTCATCTACAACATCGTCATGAGCTTTCAGGAAGTCGACATGTTCAGCCTGGGCACCTTCGTGCGCCCCTTCGTCGGCTTCAAGAATTATATCGACCTGTTCCGGCAACCGGAAACATTGCCGATCCTTTTCAACACCGTCACCTTTGTCGTCACCTCGATTGCCGGGCAATTTGCCATCGGCTTCGGTCTGGCGCTGTTCTTCTGGGTGAACTTTCCCGGCGCCACCTGGCTGCGCGGGCTGTTCCTCGTTTCCTGGGTCATGCCCGGCCTCGTCGTCGGCGCGATCTGGAACTGGATATTGTCAGGCGATTTCGGCGTGCTGAATTTCTTCCTGCGGGAAAGCGGCATGATCTCAGGCAATATCTTCTGGCGATCCGACGCGAATTTTTCGCTCTGGGCCGTGGTCATCGCCAATATCTGGCTCGGCACCTCGTTCAACATGATCCTTCTTTCTGTCGGCCTCGCCTCCATCCCCGGTGATCTCTACGAAGCGGCGGAGCTGGATGGCGCGAACGCCTGGCAGCGTTTTTACACCATCACCCTGCCGATGATGCGTTCCACCATCGGCGCGATCATCTCGCTCGGCCTGATCTTCACGCTTCAGCAGTTCGATCTTTTCGCGGCCATCACCGATGGCGGGCCCAACAACAGTTCCAACGTGGCGCAATATTGGGCCTGGGATCTTTCGTTCCGGCAATATGATTTCGGCAAGGGCGCGACGATCTCCGTCATCATGATCGTTTTCGTCATGCTGGCTTCCGTCGTTTATGTGCGCTCGACACGGCATGAGGTGCGCGGATGAGTATCACGACCCGCAACCGGTTGATGCTGGCAATCGCCATCGTGCTTGCCGTCATCTATCTCTTTCCGCTCTACTGGATGTATCTGACCTCGCTGAAAAGCGGCTCGGAGATGTTTGCGAACCCGCCGGGCTTCTGGCCGGCCGATCCGCAATGGCAGACCTATGCCTATGTCTGGGAAAGCCGCAATATGGGCCGTTATCTGTGGAATTCGGTGCTCATCGCTTCAAGTGCCGTGGCGCTCATCACCGTGCTTGGCGTTGGCTGCGCCTATGTGCTGGCGCGCTATCGCAACGTCTGGGTTGATATCGGCCTCTTCCTCATCCTCATGCTGCAGGTTCTGCCGGCGTCCCTGATGATTACGCCGATCTTCGTCGGCTTCTCGCAAGTGGGTCTGCTGGATTATCCCCGCCTGTCGGTCATTCTCGCCATTGCGGCGAAAAGTATGCCCTTCTTCGTGGTGCTGGTGCGCGCAACCTTCATGGCGGTGCCGCAGGAGCTGGAAGAGGCAGCGCTTGTGGACGGCAATTCCCGCGTCGGCGCCTTCTTCAACATCGTGCTGCCGCTTGCCAGAAACGGCATTCTCGTCAGCGCCATTCTCATTTTCATGCAGGCATTCGGGGAATTCGTCTATTCGAAATCGATGATCCAGGCGGCTGAATTGCAGCCTGCCAGTGTCGGCCTCAATTCCTTCATGGGCCCCAACACCAGCGAATGGAACAACATCATGGCCTATGCGACCATGTATGTGACGCCCATTCTTGCCCTGTTCATTCTCTTGCAGCGCCGCATCGTTTCCGGCCTGACATCGGGAGCGTTAAAATGACCCTTCAGATCGAACTTTCCGGCGTAAACAAATATTACGGCGCCTTCCACGCGCTGAAGAACATCCATCTTTCCATCAAGAAGGGCACCTTCGTCGCCCTCGTCGGCCCGTCCGGTTGCGGAAAGTCCACCTTGCTGCGTTCGCTGGCGGGGCTGGAAACCATATCGAGCGGCGACATGCGTATTGCAGGCACTTTGATGAACGGTGTGCCGCCGCGCAAGCGCGATGTGGCGATGGTGTTCCAGTCCTATGCGCTCTACCCGCACATGACGGTGGAGGAGAACCTGACCTACTCGCTGCGCATGCGCGGCGTGGCAAAATCGGAAGCCCGCAAGGCGGCAGAGGAGGTTGCAGCCACCACAGGCCTGTCAAAGCTGATGAAGCGCTATCCGCGCGAACTTTCCGGCGGGCAGCGCCAGCGTGTGGCGATGAGCCGCGCGATCATCCGCAACCCGCAGGCATTCCTGTTCGACGAACCGCTCTCCAATCTAGACGCGGCCCTGCGTGTGCACATGCGCAAGGAAATCCGAGCGTTGCACGACCGCCTCCACGCCACCTCGGTCTATGTCACCCATGACCAGATAGAGGCGATGACGATGGCGGATCACGTCGTCGTCATGCGCGACGGCGTGATCGAACAGCAGGGCACGCCACTGGAATTATACGACCGCCCGATCAATCGTTTTGTTGCTGGCTTCATCGGTTCACCGGCAATGAATTTCATTCCGGCAACGGTCAGCCCGGACGGCGCGGCGCTTCAGCTGCGTTTCAGTGAAGGCGAGCCGCAGCAGTCCATCAAAAACCCGGCTCCCTTATCGCCCGGCAAGCGTGTCATCGTTGGTATCAGGCCGGAACACATCCGGCCGCGAACCGCAACCGGCGCGGCGCTGACGTTACCTGTTTCGGCCGTGGAAACCACAGGTTCGGCCACCTTCCTCACCCTTGGCACATCGACCGAAGTGGTCATCGCTATACAGGGACGCAGTGAGGTCAGGAGCGGCGAAGTCGTCGGCCTCGACATCAACCCGACCGACCTGCATTTGTTTGATGAAGAGACCGGAGCCGGCCTCGGAGGCCGGTGAAACGAACCACCGGGCATATCCGGACCGGACGGCCCTTCGGGGCTTTCCGATCCGCACGAGGCGAAATCTTCAGCGCCCCATGATGATGTCGAGGATGTTGCGGCGCGCGGTTGCGGAGGTGGCGGTGGCCCGGCCAACCTCGCGAGCGGCGATGGCGGGCGAACCGGAACCTTCAATATCCACCCATCGACCGGCATGTTCCGTGGATTGACGCTTGAGATAGGTATAGGGCGTTTCGTCCCAGCGAAAGATCTTCGATTTCATATTGTCGAGAATGAAATCTCCGCGGTCCGTTCTCACCGTGAGGATGGCATGGCCATCGCCTTTTTCGTCGCGGACAACGGTGATCAGCAGATCGGAAACCGGGAAACCGGCATCCATAAGCCGTTTCCGTTTCTCCAGCGTGAGGTCCTCGCAGTCTCCCGCGCCGTTATAGGGATACTCCCAATAGTCCTCGTAACCCCACACTTCCATGTCGGAACGCTGGTCGATTTCGATATTGACTGCGCTGTTGATCGAAACAAGGGTAGCCCAGACATCAGGCGTAAGACTGAGCGGCGGCATTTCCTTGACCGGCTGACATTCATCCGTATGCCGCTTGCAGAAATCGTAATGCCCGATGGGCTGCGACGTGAACTTGCCAGTCTGCATCGAAGGAGACGCCTGCACCGGCGCAGCGAAACCCGCGACGGCCAGAATGAAACATGCTTGCAGCAATTTGATGAGATGGGTCATGTTCGTCTCCTGACGACATGACCTACCGGTGGCGATTTGAGTTCACATGAAACAAAATGCTCGACTTTTAACGAACCCGATAATTCCGCTCCCGATGGTCCCGACAACGAGCGGCGTTGACTGGGATAACGCCGGGGGAGCCACGGCATCTGAACGGTCAGCAACGGTAAAGTGAGCAGCGGGAACTTGCCACGCCGGGGCGGCCTGCCTATGAAGAGGCCGTCACGCAATAGTAATCCACATATTAGAGAACGCTGCATGAGCCTGTTTGCGAAGACCACCCGCGCGGCCGCTGTCATTCTGGCACTGGCCTGCCTGCCCTCAAATGCCGCAGCGCAGCAGATGGTCGTCGTACCTCCCGGAAACCGCTCCGCCCAACAGCCGGAAATACCCCAGGCCTCGGCGATCAGGACCAGGGCGTTTTCCACGACCTATGAGGAAAAATTCCGCAAGACGGTCGATCTTCTAAACAGCGAACCCGGTCTACTTGGCAAGATCAGGAAGGCGGGAGCGGCCTATGGCATCGATCCTATCCATATCGTCGGCGCTATCGTTGGCGAACACACTTTCAACGTCACCGCCGTGGACCGCCTGCAGACATATTACGTCAAGGCCATTTCCTATGCGGAACTCGATATAAAATTCAGCTATCAGGGCGTTGCCCTGAAGACGTTTCTCGAGCGTCCGGAATTCCGCTCCTGCGCGACGCTTGCCACGACATCCGAGCAATGGAGCTGCCGCGATATCGTTTGGGATGCAAGTTTCCGCGGCAAGGTCGTCGATGGCGTGAGCTATGAAGCGATTTCGTTCCAGCGGGCCTTCTTCCAGCCCTTCTATGCCGGACAGACCTTTGGTCTTGGCCAGATCAGCCCGTTGACGGCGCTGCAGGTTACCGATCTCGTAAACAGAACCAGTGGTCTGCCGAAACTCTCCGCCGACAGGCCGAAAGAGATTTACCGCGACGTCATGGATCCTGACCGGAGCATCATCTACATCGCCGCTATCCTTCGAGATTCCATCGACGCCTACAGGGAAAAAGGCTTCGACATTTCCGGCAATCCCGGCATCACCGCCACCCTCTACAATGTCGGCCAACCCCGGCGTCGCGCCGAACGCCTGCGGACGGCCGTGGATGCAGGCGCAAAGAACCTCCTGCCGGTTGAAAACTACTATGGATGGCTTATCAACGAGCGCCTCGACGTTCTGAGAGGCATCCTCGATGGCAAGGCCATCGACAAGCGAACCACCTCGGATATCGGCGAAAAAACGCGATAATGCCCTTGCAGGGAGGATTGCAAATCCGCCTCGCAAAGGATGATGCACGCAAAACGCTTCCCCGACCGCCCGGAATCTGCTACTGCCACGTGCACAAGAATTGACTGATAGTGGGATAATTCCGCGATATGCCTGACGAAGGCGACAGTACCGACGATAGTCGACACCGAACGAGGCTGGCTTGCGTAAAGCGAAGCCAGCCTCGTCCTTTCTTGTTTTCTTCAACGAAACGGGTTTCAACCTCGGATGTTCAGTCCGGGGCTTTTTGCGTTCGCGCCCGTTCCCATAAAGGCCCCTGACCATGGAATTCCTCGCAGATCCAAATATCTGGATCGGCCTCGTTACCCTTATCGTCCTCGAAGTCGTCCTCGGCATCGACAACCTCGTTTTCATCGCGATCCTCGCCGACAAGCTGCCGCCGCATCAACGCCACAAGGCGCGGATCGTCGGTCTGTCGCTGGCGCTTGTCATGCGCATTCTGCTGCTGTTTTCGATTTCATGGATCGTGACGTTGACGCGGCCGCTATTTCAGGTCGCGGACTTCTCCTTCTCCGGGCGCGACCTCATCCTCATTCTCGGTGGTGCGTTCCTGCTCGCCAAGGGAACGATGGAACTGCACGAACGGTTGGAGGGCGCGCATAAGCCAAAACAGGGCAAGGTCGTCCATGCCGTCTTCTGGCAGGTGATCGTGCAGATCGTGGTGCTTGATGCCGTGTTCTCGCTCGACAGCGTCATCACCGCCGTCGGCATGGTCAACAATCTCTGGGTGATGATTACCGCCGTCTGCGTGGCCATGGCCGTGATGATGGCAGCATCGAAGCCGCTGATGAGCTTCGTGTCGAAACATCCCACCGTGGTCATTCTCTGCCTCGGCTTCTTGTTGATGATCGGCTTCAGCCTGATCGTCGAAGGCTTCGGCTTCCACCTTCCCAAGGGTTACCTCTATGCCGCAATCGGCTTTTCTGTGCTCATCGAGGCGGCAAACCAGATTGGCAGGCGCAATCGCGAAAGACGTATCACCGCCGGTGATATGCGCGAGCGGACGTCCGATGCCATTCTGCGGCTTCTGGGCGGCCGTGTCGGCGAAGAACAGTCCCTAGGCGAGACAGCCGACGTCATCGCGGCACAGGCGGCACGAAGCGACCTGTTCAAATCCGAGGAAAAGGACATGATCCGCGGTGTCCTTACGCTTGCCGAGCGCCCCGTTGTCTCAATCATGACGCCACGGACGGAAATCGACTGGCTCGATGTCGACGCCGATCATGATACGCTAAGGAACCGCCTGCTGGAACTCGACCATTCCCGCCTGATGCTCGCGCAGGGCAAGCTGGATTCGTTCCTCGGTGTCGCCGCAACAAGGGACTTGCTACGCGATCTTCTGCATGACGGCAAATTGAACCTAGAGCGCTCGCTGCGCAAACCCCTCGTCGTGCATGAAAGCGCCACCGCGTTGCAGGTCATGGAGCAGCTGCGCAAATCCCCGCTCCAGATGGCCGTCATCGTCGACGAATACGGCACGCTTCAGGGAATAACGACGCCTACCGACATTCTCGAGGCTATCGCCGGCGAATTTCCGGATGAAGGCGAGGAATCGCAGATTTCGGAACGGGCAGAGGACGGTTCCTGGCTGCTGGACGGCGCTGTCGACGTGAGACGGGTATCCTATCTGCTGGATATCGATCTGGTGGACGAGGACGATCGTTACTCCACCGTCGCCGGCTACATCCTCTGGCGCCTCAATCGCCTTCCCGAGATCGGCGAACGTGTTTCCGGCGACGGGTTCGAGTTCGAGATCGTTTCCTGCTCGGACAGAAACATCGAAAAGGTCCGGGTCTGGAACACCACGCTTCCCGAGGCGTGAGCTGGAAAAATCCCGAACCCGTTTCAAAATGGCGACGTGACGTGCAAGCCACGGCACGTCTCCACATTTGCATCACCGAGGAAGCGGCCGAGCGGTGAAAACCGTCCTCCGCTCTAGTGGGCGGCATCGATCGTGGTAATCCAGCCGGCGGCGCGGCGGGCTGCTTCCGCAAGCACCGGTTTCGGCGCCTTGTACCATTCGTTTTCAGGCAGCTCACGCTTCACGCGTACGAAGCTGATGGCATCGTCGAGCGTCGGGAATTCCACCGGCAACGTCATATGCAGAAAGAGCGCAACAACGGCGACGGAACGCGAGCGGCCGCCGCGGCAATTGATCAGCACGCTGCCGCGCTCGCGCCGGGGATAGGACGGCTTGTCGGGCAGTATCTGTTCGAGCGCCGCCCGCAGGATGTAATGGGCCGCAACCATCTGGGTATCGGGATTTCCATCGCCGTCGATCAGGCCGATCTTGTAATAACGTATTTCGCCGGGTCCATAGACGCTGCCTTCATGATCGGAAACGATCTGCGGCTGCTCCACGAAGTTGAAGTCGAGATTGACGGCGCAATTGACGACGGTGGTGATGCCGTTTTCACGCAGAAGCTTCAGATCGCTGGCGCCTTCCTTACCTGAAATGAAGAGATCGACGCCATAAAGAGGATGCCGTTCATAGATGCGGCTGAGCTTCGGCAATTCGCCGGTTTCCTGTTCGCGAGATAGGGTCTTTTCCGGTTGCGGCATGTCTTGTCTCCATCGGCGCCGATGTGGCGGCCGTCATGTCCTTGCTTGTTCAGGCGTTTGCAGCCGTCTGGCTTGGCGGGATCGCTGCCCTGGCTATGCGGCTTGCGGATATGGATCGCGCCACCCGCTGCAATGTCTGGTAATTAGCCCCCTCGCCCGTAGCGATATAGCCGGGGCAGAGAAAATCGGCCGACCCCTCCGCCACCTTCCCCAAGGTCAGCGGCTCGTATGTTCCCCCGGCATTCTTGAGAATGAGGATGGCTGCTGCCACATCCCAGGCGTTGACGCCGAAGCCCGCAGCAGCATCTGTCCAGCCAGCCGCCACATGCGCGATGCTGAGTGCAGCGCTACCGGGCCGGCGCAGCGTCGAGAAGGTCTCGACAAGCGCACCGAAATTGGAAAGCGCCGCATCCCGCCCATCCAGCCGGAAATCGCGCGAGACCGGATAGCCCGTGATAAGCGTCGCCCGGGTTTCATCTGCAACGCTGCGGGAGCGTAGCCTTTCGCCATTGAGATAAGAAGCCTCGAGGTCGGCGGAAAACATCTGGTCAGTCACGGGGTCGTACACCACGCCGGCGACGGCTTCCCCACCGATGACGGCGGCAATCGATACGCACCAGAAGGCAAGGCCACGGGCAAAATTCGCCGTGCCGTCAATCGGATCGACATACCATTGCACCTCGCCGTTGCCGATCTGCCCACCCTCTTCGCCCATGATCGCCGAATTCGGCTCCCGTTCGAGAATGACGGCGCGGATCGCGGCTTCGGCGCGTTTGTCGTGAATGGTGACGATGTCGTGGAGATCGACCTTGTAATCCACCGCCATATCAGAGCGGAATGCCACCAGCAGCGGATCGCGCACGGCACGCGCCGCCGCTTCGGCGATTTTCATCAGCCGCACCGAGCGGGAAAGCGCCTCCTCATTTCCAGATTTGTTTTCAGTCGAAGAAGGGCTTTGCATCGGCATATCCAGTCTATTTTTTCGCAAAGGAGGGACCGGCGCGGCAGGACCGCGCCAGCCTGGATTATTTCCTGTAGTTGACGCGCCAGACATCCTGCCATTCCTCGCGACGATCGAAATCGTTGAGGCCGGTGGCGGACTCGTAACCCATCAGCCTGTCGGCAACCTTCATCAGCCCCGACGGCTCGTCAGCCGGCATCTTGATGTCGATATTGGTCGGCAGCTTGCCGTCCTTCATCTGCGGTGCGATGCCCTCTTCCGTCAGTATGTAGTGGACGAAGAGTTTCGCCATGTTCGGACTTTTGGTCTTGGAGGCGATGAGCCCAAGCTTGATGTAGGTCCAGCCGACCCAGGGATCGAGACCAGTGCAGAGGCCGAGCTTGTAGCCCTTGTCGGCATTGTCGCGGAACTTGGCAGAGCTGAGCAGGCCGAAGAAGGGCTGCTTCTGGCCGGGTGCGCCGACGGCCTCTGCCACCGGGTCATCGCCATCAGTGGCAAGCGGGCCGTTCTGCGCCAGCGCCTTGATCCAGGCTGCGGCCGCATCCTTTTCGATATCCTTGCCAAAATGGGCCTTGTAGGCGGCCGCCACCTTCTCGTTGCCGTGGGCTTCGAGCTGGTTGAACCAGTCCGTATAGGTGCTCTTGCTCAAGGGATCGACCATGGCGACCTTGCCTTTCCATTTCGGCTCGGTCAGTTCCCAGATGTTGGTCACCGGGCATTTATCATAGGCTTCCGTATTGTAAGCCCAGACATTGGCGTTGGTGGAGATTGCCAGCGGGTTCTGGAACTGCGCCGGGATTTTCGCAACCATGTCGCCCGGCAGGTAATTCTCGACAAAACCCGCCGGCAGAAGCTGCGCGAGCGCCGATGGCGCATCGGTGATCAGCACCACGTCGCCCTGCACATTGCCGGACTGGCTTTCACGGATGATCATTTCCAGCTGGCTGTTGGCGGAAACCTTCACGCCTGTCGCCTTTAACCCGTATTTGGCGCTGAACTTGTCGGCCATCTCCACGATCTTGCCGGTGCTGTCGTAGATATTGATCGGCTTTTCCTGCTTCGCCGCCGCCAAGATCGCATCGAGATCGAAGGTTTCTTCGGCTGCAGCCCCCATTGCGGATATGCCTGCAACGGCGATGGCTATCGCCGTCATCGGTAAAAATCTGCTTCTTCTCATCGTTCCCCTCCCAAGGAAGAGGCAAGGCAGGCTCGCGCCTGCCCTGCCGTTATTTTTTGTAGTTCACACGCCAAAAATCCTGCCAGCCTTCGCGCTTGTCGAGGTCGTCGGCCGCCGTTGCGGCATCAAAGGCCATCAACTCGTCGAGATGATCGGCTACCCGCGATGGTTCGTCCGCCGGCAGACCGATTTTCGTGTTGCCGGAGATTTTGCCATCGACCGTCTGCGGCGCGATGCCCTCTTCCGTCATCAGATAGTGAAGGAAGAGCTTTGCAGCATTCGGGCTTTTGGTCTGCCCGGCAATCAGGCCGAAGCCGGGATAGAGGAACCCGGAAAACGGTTTGACACCGCTGCAAAGACCGAGCTTCAGCCCCTTGGCCTCATTATCGCGGTATTTCGCCGCCGAGGTGATGACGAAAAAGGGATCGGTCTGTCCCGGAGCGCCCGCCGCATCGGCAACCGTGCTCGAGTCCGTCAGCAGGGGAGCGTTCTCGGCAAAGGCCTTCACCCAGGCAGCCGTCGCGCTTTTTTCACCCGTTTCCAGCTTCTTGCCGTAAAGCTCCTCATAGGCCTTGGCGACATCGGCATCATGATGGGTTTCGATCTGGTTGAACCAGTCGGCATAAAGCGGCTTGTCGAAGAGATCGAGCATGGCAAGCTTGCCCTTCCAACGCGACTCCGTCAGCTGCCAGATGTTGGTGACCGGGCATTTGTCGTATTTCTCGGTATTGTAGGTCCACACATGCGGATCCGAAACGACCACGAGCGGATCGCGCAGCTTTTGCGGAATATCGCTTTCCATATCCGGTGGCGACCAGCTGGTGGCAATGCCTTCCGGCAGAAGTTCCCCCATGGCGGAGGCGACATCCGTTGCGACGCTGACATCGCCGACGACATTGCCGGCGCGATGTTCGCGGATCATCAACTCGACCTGAGTTGCCTCGTTCACTTTCTTGCCGCTTGCCTGCACGCCATATTTGGCGGTGAAGGCCTGTGCGGTGTCGACGATCTTGCCGGTCACCGCATAAACGGTGATCGGTTTTTCCTTCTTCGCGGCGTCGATGAGCGCATCGAGATTAAAGGCGTCCTGCGCGTGGGCAGCACCGCCAAGCGCCAGCGAGAAGATGAGGGAAAGGGCTGAAGCCGCCATCCGCCGCCGCTCGCCACCATATCGGTTCTTGGTCATGATATTCACTGTGTCGGTCCCCCCGTTATTTCTTGTAATTCACCCGCCAGAAGTCCTGCCAGGTTTCGCGCGCATCCCAGTCTTCCAGGCTGGTGGCCATGCTGTAGGGCAGAACGCGGTCGAGCACGGCGCCGATACCCGAAGGTTCGTCGGCGGGCAGTTTCACGTCTTTGTTGGTGGACATCTTGCCGTCGATCGCCTGCGGCGCGATGCCTTCAGCAGTCATGACGTAGTGAATGAACAGCTTTGCAGCATTGGGGCTATCCGTACCCTTGGTGATCAGGCCGACACCTGGATAAAGCCAGCCGATCCACGGCTTCAGCTCCTTGCAGAGGCCGAGTTTCATGCCCTTGTCGGCATTATCGCGAAACTTCGCCGAGCTGATGAGGCCCATGAAGGGCTGCTTCTGGCCCGGCGTGCCAACGGCTTCCGCCGCCGCTGCATCGGCATCGGTCAGCAGCGGCGCGTTGGCGGCAAGTGCCTTGACCCAGGCCGCTGTCGCGCTTGACTCTGCGGTCTCGAGATCCTTGCCGTAAAGCGCCTTATAGGCCGCCTTCACCTCCCCATCGCCATGCTTAGCCATCTGGTTGAACCAGTCGACATAGGATGCCTTGCCGAGCGGATCCTGCATCGCCACCTTGCCCTTCCACTTCGGGTCGGTCAGTTCCCAGATATTGGAAACCGGGCATTTGTCGAAAAGCTCGGTATTGTAGGCCCAGACATTGGCGCTGGTGACGACGGTCAGCGGATCCTGATATTCCGGCGGAATATTGCCAGCGAGATCCGGCGGCAACCAGCTTTCGACGAAGCCCATTGGAATAAGCTGTGCCATCGCCGCCGGGGCATCGCTGATGATCGAGACGTCACCCTGAATATTGTTGGCCCGCGCCTCGCGGATGACCATCTCCAGCTGCGCTGTTGCCTTTACCTTCGCACCCTCCGCGCCCACGCCATACTTCTTGGCGAAATTCTTCGCCATTTCGACGATTTTGCCCGTGCTGTCATAGACGGTGATCGGCTTTTCCTTTTTGGCAGCCTCGATCAGGGCGTTGAGGTCGAAAGGCTCCCCCGCCTTCGCCACGCCGCCAAACGTTGCCAGAATTGCCGTTGCACACAGGAGACGGCTAAGGCCGCCCGTCATTTTCCGCTTCATACTGCTCCTCCTTCAGCAAGCGATTGTCAGTCTTTTCGTCGTTGTCAGTTGTAGCTACTGCTCCTCAGCACGGCGTCCGCTTCCGTAATCCGTTGCCCTTTTGCGTCGAACACATGCAGGGCGTCGGGAGGCACGTGGAAAAACACACGGTCGCCACTATCGACGCGCGGCAGGGCATGGGTGGTCAGGAACAGCGTGTGGTTCTCGCTCCTCAATTCGAGAATCCAGCTACCGCCCGTCGGAAGCACGCCGGTCACCGTCATTTCACCGAAAAGGCTGCCCTGCGGCACATCCTCAGACCTTGCCGTGTAACCCATCGCCTCCGGCCGCATGCCGACCGAGGCGATGCCGCGCAACTGCGGATAGCGCGTTGCGAAATAAGCCTCCGCATTGTCGGCGATATCAGACACGCCGGGCTGGCTGAAGGTCAGAATATTGATCGGCGGACTGCCGACGAATTCGGCGACGAAGCGGTTGGCCGGACGGTCGTAGATATCGTTCGGCGTACCCATCTGCTGGAGCGTGCCCTCGTTCATGACGGCGATTGTCGTTGCAAGTGTCATTGCCTCCCACTGGTCATGCGTCACGAAGACGATGGTGGTCTTGAACTCCTTGTGCAGCCGCTTCAGCTCGGCGCGCATTTCCAGCCGCAGCCGGGCATCGAGGTTGGACAGCGGCTCATCCAGAAGCAGCACGCCGGGATTGACGGCAAGCATGCGGGCCAGCGCCACACGCTGCTGCTGCCCACCGGAAAGCTGTGACGGATAACGGTCGCGGTACTTGGCAATGTCGAGCGCCTGCATGACGCGCTCGACGCGTGCCTCCCGCTCGGCTTTCGGCAGCTTGCGCAGGCGCAGGCCGAAATCGGTGTTGCGCTCGATGGTCAGATGTGGCCAGAGCGCGTAGCTCTGGAAGACGAGCCCCATTTCGCGCTTTTCCGGCGGCACGAATATGCCGTCATTGACGGAATCTATCACCCTGTCGCCGACACGGATTTCACCGCCGGAGAGGTTTTCAAGACCCGCGATCATGCGCAGCGTCGTGGTCTTGCCGCAGCCGGAAGGGCCAAGCAGGCACATGAATTCGCCGTCGCGGATTTCGAGATCGAGATCGGAAACCGCATTTGCGGAATTCACGCCGTAGTTCTTCTGCGCCCCGCGCAGGTTGATGGTAGGCATCAGCTTCCAAGTCCTTCTGCAAGATTTGTGCGGGTCAGCTTCTGGGCCAACAGGGTACCGAAATAGGCAATGCCAGCGATGATCAGCACCACGGCGTTTGCGGCCTGCGTATAGTGGTAGTCGACCAACCGCAGCGAATAGGTGGTCAGAACATCCGTGCTCGGCACCGCGAGTATCACGAACAGGCTCAAGCCCTTGATGCCCGAGATGAAGGGCAGGAGAACCCCCGTTACCAGCGATCCCTTCTGGATCGGGATGACGATCGAGACCATGCGGCGGAACCAACCGGCACCGGCAATCTGTGCTGCCTCTTCCGGGTCCTTTCCAAGCTGTGTCATGGCCGAGATACCGGCGCGCGAGGCATAGGGCATCTGGTCGGCAATCAGTGCGAGGATAAGGATCGTCACCGTGCCGTAGAGCGCCGGCATCGGCCCGCGTGGAACCGCAAACAGCGAGAGATAGGCGGCGGCAAAGGCGATGCCGGGCACGAGATAGGGCAGGAACGTGACCTGACGCAGATAGACCGACAGGGCGCGCACCGGCGTGCGGATGACGACATACCCGACCAGAAGACCGAGGACGCCAGATGTGAGCGAGGCAAGACCAACGATCATCATCGTGTTCTTCGCGGCTGCCCATAGATCGGGGCTTAAAAGAACGCCGGTCTGCAAGGCCACCGTGTTGAGATTGCTGCCAATCCAGTAATCGAGCGTGAAATTGTCGAACGTGAATTTGGCCGGCATCTTCATGACGGTCGAGAGAGCGAGGGTGAGCAAAGGCAGGCCGACGCTGAGAATGAAGACAGCGGCCGCAAAGCCCGTTGCCGGAAGACGCATTTTGCCGAGGCGGCTTTGCCGGTTCATCGACCCCTTCGAGCCGATCGTCACGAAACGGCGGGCTTCGCGAACCAGGCGGGCATCGATCATCAGCGTGATGATGCCGATGAGCATGATCGAGGCCGCAACGACGCCGGCAACACCGGTCTGGCGCGAGGCGATGCTGCGGAACAGCGATGTCGAGAGGACTTCGAACTTCACGGGAAGCCCGAGAACATAGGGTACGCCGAATTCGCCAAGGCACTTTGCAAAGATCAGCACCATGGAAGAGAGCAGCGCCGGGCGCATCAAGGGCAGGATGACCTGCAAAGCCACCTGATAACGATGAGCGCCGAGAATGCGGGCCGAATCCTCCAGCTGCGAGTCGAAGCGGCGCAGCGCCGAGCCGAACAGCAGGATAACGAAAGGTGTGTAATGCAGGGCAAGGATGATGGTGATCGGGAAGCGCCCATAGGCCACCCAGTCCGGCGGTGTCAGGCCCATCGCCTCGAACCAGCCGGGTTGGCCGCCAACGGTGCGGTTCTTGAACAGCGTCGTCCAGGCGAGAGCGAAGGTCCATGCGGGCAGCATGTAGGGCACGATCAGCGCGGTCGCGAACCAGCGGCGACCGAACATGTCCGTGCGGCTGATAAGCCAGGCAAGCACCGTGCCGATAACAAGCGAAAGCGCAATCGCCCCCAAAGCGACGGTGAGCGTGTTGAAGAGCGGATGCCAGAAAAGATCCGTTGCGACGGGCGAGAAGAACGCCCTGTCGAGATAATAGAGCGTGAGGTCACCGACATCCTTGCCAAGACGCCGTTCGTGGCCGAACTGGACACGGACGGCATCCAGAACGATAGAGATGATCGGAACGACGATCAGATAGGTGAAAAGTAACGCCGTTAGCACGCCGATGAGCGTCGTCGGCTCCCTGAGCGCGACCTTGAGGCGATATCGCCAGGCCTGCCATGCCGAAGGCGCGGTCGCCGGGGGACGCCCCAGTGCCTCCGCCTTCGTTGATTCGCTTAAAAGAGCCATTATTCCTCCCCATATGGCCGCAACATTGCTCCGACACGCCGGCAAGCATCTGCCTGCGCGCAACCTGCGGAACAGGCGGCGCGTGCGTCGAACATGAGCAATGCGTCAATGCTTCAGCAGCGGGCACATCAGGCCCGCGAGCAACGATGATCCAGCTCCTCCCGGAAACATCGCCGGCAAGCAAAACGTGGAATAAATATTCCATATAGCGCTTAACCTTGGAATGCATGATCCATCCTAAACGGCATTTTGTCAACGAAAAAATGCACACGTGATCATTGATATATGCCATTGTTTTTAAACGGTTTTATTGAACGTGTTTTGCAAATTTTTTTATCGACGCACAAGCAGTCATTTTTTCCCGCAGAATGAAAATGGAAAGGACGATATATTTGCCGGCGAAAGCGAGAACCGCCTTCCATCAGCAAAAGCGCTTCGCACCTGAAATATTTCGATTGGAATAGTCGACCCTTATGGCCTGTGATATCAGACATGAGGTTTTGCAACGGGGAAGTTGAATGGCTAGAGGGTTCGTGACGGCCGAAGAGGTGGCGAAAAAGGCTGGTGTCTCGCGCTCCGCCGTCTCGCGCACATTCACCCCCGGCGGCAGCGTATCGAAGGCCGTCCGGCGCAAGGTGCTGAAAGCCGCGCATGAGCTTGGCTACCGCGTCAACCGTCTGGCCCAGGGCCTCAATAATGACCGATCCAATCTCATCGGGGTGGTCGGTGCCAATCTCAGCTCGCCGTTTATTTCAAAACAGCTCGACCTCCTCAGCATCGGCCTTCTGCGTCGCGGCTTGCAATGCCTGCTGCTGAATGCGGCCGATGCACGCAAGGATATCGCGCCGCTGATCGAACTGCTTTTCGAGTTTCGCGCCCAGGCCATCGTCGTACTCTCCGGCGAGCCGCCAGCATCTATCGTCGACGAATGCATTGCCAATGGCGTGCGCCTCATCCTCATCAACCAGCGCCTCGACCGGACCGATACGAACATGGTGCTGAGCGACGATTCCCACGGCGCCGATCTCGCCGCCATGCGGCTTGTGGCGGCAAAATGCCGGAAGGTCGCGGTCGTTTCCAGCGGCAGCCAGACACCGGCACAGCTGCGCCGCGCCGGCGCTTTCACCCAGCGCATGAGCATCGAGGGTATCGAGGTCGTTCCATGGTCGGGCGGTCCGACGAGTTATGACAGCGGCTATCAGGCAGGCTGCGAGTTGCTGACGGACAAGACAATAGACGGCGCCTTCTGCGTGACTGATCTGCTGGCACTTGGCTTCATGGATGCAGCAAGGCTAGAGATGGGCCGCCGAATTCCTGAAGACCTGTCGATTGTCGGTTTCGACGATATTCCGCAGGCGGGCTGGAAAAGCTATCAGCTGACGACCGTTGCCCAATCCTTTGACGCGCTGACCGAGAAGGTCCTGACCGCCCTCGACAGCGACGAGCCCGAGACCCGGCTTCAGGTCGTGCCCGTTGAGATGGTCGAAAGGATCACCGCGCGCTAGAAGAGCACTCCTGGGCAAAAACCACAGCGCCGTTTTACTGGCATGGCTTCAACCCGCCTGCTTGATCCGGCTTTCGATCAGGAGACCGCTTTCATCGAGGATCGGATGTGCGACGGCGGCGATATGGGCGTTGATGCGCTTCAGATCGCGCAGCATGTCGAGATGCACTGAGCTTGTCTGGATGCTGTCGGTCAGGCCGTCGCGCAGGCGCTGGAGATGTCGCTCCGATGACTGTTTTTCCAGCCGGCGCACGTCTTCCTTCACCTCCACCAGCCGACGGGCAAGGTCGGCATTGCGGGTGGCGAAAACGGATTGCGCCATGCGGATATTGTCGAGCGTGATGGAGAATAGACGTTCCAGCTCGCTTTTGCCATCATCGGAAAACCTGAGACCAAGATTGATCTTCTTGGCGATTTCCGGGCGGATGCCCTTCTCGATGATATCGCCGATATGTTCGAGATTGATGGCATATTCAACGATATCCATCGCACGTCGCTGATCCTTCTGGCACAAACCGTCCTGGCCCACCTTTGAGACATAGACCTTGATGGCATGCTGGATACTGTCGACCCGGCCTTCCAGCGTACTGATATCATTGAGCTTGGAAAGATCGCTGTCGCGCATGGCGTCATTCGCCTGACGCAGCATGCGCTCGATCAGGTCACCAACCAGCATGACCTCGCGGCTTGCACCGGCAAGCGCCGCAACCGGTTGACCCAGATCATGACTGTCGAGATAGCTGCGGCGGCTTTCGGTTCCCTCTTTTTCCGGCAGCAGCGCGGTCGTCATCCGCAGCAACAACGGCGATAGCGGCCATGCGATCGCGGCAACAGCAAGATTGAAAAGGAGATGCGCATCGACCGCTAGATTGGCGTGCGAGAAAGGCGACATGTCGAGCAGTGCCGCGCCGTACCCGGCAAGAGGCAGGGCTGCGACACAGCCGGTGGTCCGGACGATGAGGTTGCCAAGCGCCACCCGGCGCGCCGCGACCGGCGCCTTCAACGTCGCCAGCACCGGCGGAACCGCGCCGCCGAGATTGGCGCCGAGTACCAGCACGATAACGAGGCTTGTTTCAATGCCGCCGCTTGCCGCAAGCGAGAGTATGAGGACGACGATGGCAAGGCTCGATGATGCCAGCACGGCCAGCACCGCGGAAAAGATCAACGCGACCGGCCAGGCATTGCCGAGCATGGAAATGAAGAGGTTAAGCGCCGGCGACTGCCGGATCGGATCCGTCGCCGCGGAAAGAAGATGCAGGGAAAGCAGCATCAGGCCGACACCGGCAAGGGCAGCACCCGCACCCTGCCGCTGCACCGACTTTCCACGCAATAGAATGACACCGGCAAGGATCAGCATCGGCGACAGCCAGCCAAGACCGAGTGCGACAATCCACGCGGTCGTCGCAGTACCCACATTCGCGCCGAGCAGCACGATTTGCGCCATCGCCGGTGCGATCAAGTCTTTTTCAACGAAGGAGGCAACCATCAGCGCCGTGGCTGTCGAACTCTGCAGGGCGATCGTCGCCACGAGACCGGCGATGAAGGAGCGAAACCCTCCCCGTGTACCGGCGGCAAGCCCGATGCGAAGCTTGGCGCCGAAGGCACGCGACATTCCGTCCTTGATCTGCCCAAGGCCGAAAAGCAGCAGCGCCACCGCGCCGAACAGATTGATGCTGACAACGACCGATTCCACTAGATCACCTCGCCTGTCCTGCTTGCCGCCACTCTTCCCCGAGGGGACGTTGATCTGCCCCGTTCACATCGTGGATTGCGTCGAAAAAACCTACGGATCACACCGCAACGGATTGGAGTTGCGGTGTGAGACGGAGCTCCAGATGCCGCAAACCGCCTTCGGCACGGTCGAGAAACAGCCCAAGGGCACCGAAGAAGATTTCGATAAAACTCTTAACCGAACCGTCGTGGTGATCGGGCTCACGGCCGAACCGCTCCGCCAGCATCCGGTAAAGGGAAAGCCGTTGAGGCGCGATATGGACAAGCGCCAGCCCCGCGCCCTGACGCAGGCAATACCAGTCAGCAATAAGCTCGAACATCGGCAGATCGGAGGAAAGCCCGGCATCATGCGAGGCAAGGCTTTTTTCACCAAGCAGGCCGATAACCTCGGATATGGTTTTATCCGCAATCGCCGCCACGATCCCGGCTGGCCACTCCTTGGTGAAATAACGATGCCTGATAAGCGCGCGTTTGTGGCCAAGCAGGAAATCACCATAATTGCCGGCCGCAAATGCGCGGTCCTCATCCTCGCCCGCAAGTGCCATTTCCTGCGCATACCCCCGGCAAATGCGGCTGTTAATCGGCAGCGCGGCCATTTCCACCGTCTCGATGGAAATCTCGTGCTGCTGGGGATGGACGACCTTGAAGGCGGGTGGAAAGGCAACCAGAGACGGCACGGCGATATTGGTGAGCGAGGTTTCCCCTTCCCCACGCCGGGTTACGCCTTCCACATGCAGATGCCCGCTGAAATGGACTTGGAACCCGGCCTCAACCAGCGCATCCTCAACCGCCTTGCGCGGCGTGCGACGCACCACGTTGGTTTCGCCGAACAGCGCACTTTCGGCACCGCTTGCGCCATCGAAGGGATCGAGCGCCGGATAGTGCGAAAAGCCGAGCAAAGTCTTGCCGAGCGCCTGCGCTCTTTTGCGCACATCGGCAATCCAGTCGATGATGAAGGGCTTGCAGCGCAAAAGCGCATTCCAGCCGCCAGAGGTACTGTCGGTGAAAGCCGCTTCCTCACCCGTCTCGAAAGTGCCGTCAAGCGGTTCGAAAATATTGGCGTCGATCATGAGCAGCCAGAGGCCCGGCTCCGGCTCAACCAGATAAGATGCGTCCATCAGCCAGTAGATATTGGTGCCATCGGGGGAACGCACCTCGTAGAGACGATCTTCCGTCGCATCGGAAAGCCCGAACGGTGTTTCCCAATGCAGATAGTCCGGCTGGCGGAAATATCCGAAAGCCCCCATCGGGCCAAGGCCAACGGGGTAGCCTTCGCAATACATCCGGTCGCTGATCACCACCCGATCACCGGCCCGCCGCGCATCGCTTGAAACGGAAAGGCATTTGCCGTTCTCCGTTAGAAACTCCTTGGTATGATGTCGGCCACGCGGGCCGAAAATATCGTGGTTGCCGGGCAGCGCATAAAAGGCGGTGCCATGGGTATCACGATGACGCTCCAGAATACCCTTCAGCGTTTCGGATGTCGCGCGCTGGCCGTCGTCGGTATAGTCGCCAAGCAGCACCACATGGCGAATGCCCCGCTGCCGCACTTCTTCGAGTGCAGCATGCAGCGCATCGGCGCTTTCGTTGAAAACACGGGTGGATTCGCGTGTATCCGACCAGCTACGCATGGTGATGCGTTCTCCATCGACCTCTATTCCGGGAAAACCGAAATCGGCCGCCGTGTCATGGAAATGGGCGTCGGCAATGACGGCGACGGAAGGAAGCGTGCGTTTCAGCATGGTTGGACAGTCTTTCTGCCTTCGACCATATCGATCCAGTCGGAAGCGCGGCGGGCAGCAGCATAAAGCATCGGTTTCGGTGTCTCGAACCATTCGTCCGGCCGCAATTCCCGCTTCGTGCGGATCACAGCCAGTGCATCGTCGAGGTTAGGGTAAAGATGCGGCTGCTGCTTGTGCAGGAAAAGCGCGACCAGCGATACCGAGCGGCTGCGGCCGCTGCGGCAATTGACGAGCACATTGCCGCCATCGGGGAACGGATAGGTTTCGCGCTTCGGCATGGTCTGCCGCAATGCGCCGTCGAGAATATAATAGGCCCCCAGCATCATCGTGTCCGGACTGCCTTCGCCGTCGATAAGACCGAGCTTATAATAACGGATGTCGCCATACCCCACCGCGCACCTGTCGCCATCTTCCGCCGACGCCTGCACGAGATTGATATCCAGATTGACGGCGCAGTTGACGACGGTGGTAATGCCGTGCCGGTGAAGGAGCCCAAGGTCGCTCGCACCATCGCTGCCGCCGATATAGAGCGCAACGTTACGCGGGCCGAGCCCTTCCGCAATCAGGCTGATCGCAGGCCGGGCATAAACGGGTCCATCCATCTCATTCCTCCACATGCACCAAGCACCCTTCACGGACGGGCGCTCGTCTAAACTCAGGCCGATACGGCCCGCTGCCGATCCGAAGGCTGCCGCTCTGCCAAAGGTATCTTCGATGCCCGACTGACGCCGCTTGCAACACCGCTGGCTGCGGCCAGCACCGGCCCGCCATCTTCAAGACTACCGATCTCCAGGAAAGGGCAGACGTCGCCGCCAGCTTCGCTGACGAGTAGCAGTCCCGCAAGACAATCCCATGAATTCATGTGCAATTCGAGATAGGCATCGGAGCGGCCATCGGCCACATAGGCAAGCGCCAGCGCACCGGAACCGGCGCGGCGCACATTGGTGCCCATATCGAGCAGGTTCTTGACGACATCAAGATAGGTGGCGTTCGCGATACGGGTCGACCAGCCCATTTCGATCGAGGCCGCATCGAAACGTTCCGTCTGCGCAACCTGGATCGGCTGCCCGTTACGCGTTGCCCCCTCGCCGCGTCGGGCGAAATAAAGTTCATTCAGAGCCGGATTATAGATAGCGCCGATTTCGGTTTGCCCGTTTTCGACATAGGCGATGGAGATGCAGAAGTGCGGAATGCCGCGGGCGAAATTTGCGGTGCCGTCCACGGGATCAACGACCCAGACGCGATCACCGATCACACCGCCGCCCTCCTCGCCGAAAAAACTGTCCTTAGGAAAGCAGGCCGAGATCGCGCCGCGAATATGCGCTTCGGAGGCTGCATCCGTCACCGTCAGAAAGTCCTGCGGGCCCTTCATCGAGAAGCTGCGTGTCGCCTCGCCCTGAAAGCCTTTCAGCACCAGTTCCCCGGCGGAAAGAATAACGCTGCGGCACAGTTCGGCACGGGCTGCCAACGTATCCGGATAAGGCATCAGGTCCATGCGGAATAACCATCTCTCAAAAGATTGAACACGCGTTCATATTGCACACGTGTTCAATCTTTTCAAGCGTGATTTTGCGGCGGGCGGTCCGCTGGAGTTCATACCAGCCCCCTAAGCGTTCAGACAACCGGTTTAGCCCAAAATCCCCCAGACGCGATGGAACGGTTTTGCACTGCGGGAGTTTCCATATCGCAACCCAAGCAGGAGGAAGAAAAATGGATCATGCCAATCACGTACGCCTCGTTGAAACCGAACTGACCCCGTCGGTTCTGGAAGGTGCAACAGTTTATGGCGCAGATGACCACAAGGTCGGCAAGGTCGATCACGTCCATGGCGTCGGCGCGGCAAGCACCGCGATCATCGACGTCGGCGGCTTTCTCGGCATTGGCGCAAAGCCCGTCGCAGTACCGCTCAGCGATCTCGATTTCATGCGCGATGAAGACGGCGATGTCCACGCGATTACCTCGTGGACCAAGGATCAGCTCAAGGAAATGCCTGAGCATCACCACTAATCTTTAAAAAACGCCCGGCTACCAGCCGGGCGTTCTTTTTTCTCCTTTCGGGCGACCCCGCCCATACTCCCCATAAGATGAGCTAAGGCCCGATTGTTCTGCCGACCGATGGAACGCTTAAGCGTATCGAGCATTTTCATGGCGCTCAAAAAATTCGGGCGCAATGCAGTTCAGGGGGACAGTGATTGAACAACCAGATACAGGCCACTCCGCTGAGCATCGACGACGTCACCGTCATCGATGACGAGAAGGTCAAAAAAGCAGTTACGGCAGCCGCTCTCGGTAACGCGATGGAGTGGTTCGACTTCGGAGTTTACGGCTTCGTCGCCTATGCCGTCGGCAAGGTCTTCTTCCCTGACGCGTCACCCGCCGTTCAAACGGTGGCGGCGCTCGCAACCTTCTCCGTCCCCTTCCTCATCCGCCCATTGGGGGGCGTATTTTTTGGCGCCATGGGCGACAAATTCGGGCGTCAAAAAGTCCTCTCCCTGACAATCATCATCATGGCCGCGAGCACCTTCTGTATCGGCCTCATCCCCGGTTATGCCACCATCGGCATATGGGCACCCATTCTGTTGCTGTTATGCAAGCTTGCCCAGGGGTTTTCCGTTGGCGGCGAATATACCGGTGCGGCCATTTTCGTGGCGGAATACGCGCCTGACCGGAAGCGCGGTTACCTTGGAAGCTGGCTCGACTTCGGCTCCATCGCCGGCTTTGTGCTTGGCGCGGGGCTCGTCGTGCTGCTCAGCACCGCGATGGGTGAAGCCAAGTTCCTCGACTGGGGCTGGCGCATTCCGTTCTTTCTGGCGGCACCGCTCGGGCTGATCGGGCTTTATCTGCGCCACGCGGCAGAAGAAACACCAGCCTTCACCGAACGCCTGCAGCGCTCCGAAGAAGAAGACCGGCAGTCGCTGAAAGAGCGCCCCATGGTTCCCATCGCCGAGATCGTGAGCCAACATTCCCGCTCGCTGGCAATATGCATAGGCATGGTCCTCGTGACCAACGTCACCTATTACATGCTGCTCACCTACATGCCGACATATCTGTCGAAGACGCTGAATTACAGCGAGGACCATGGCGTCCTCATCATCATCGCGGTTATGGTTGGCATGCTGTTCGTCCAGCCCGCCATTGGGCTTTTGAGCGACCGGATCGGACGCAGGCCGTTTCTGGCGGTTGGCAGCACGGCGATCCTGTTTCTTTCACTGCCGGCATTTCATCTCATCGCCAGCGGGCAGGTTGTTCAGATTTTCTTCGGCCTGCTCATCCTGGCGGTCGCACTTAACTGCCTGATCGGGATCATGGCATCCACCCTCCCGGCCCTTTTCCCGGCCCGCATCCGCTACAGCGCGCTGGCTATCGCGTTTAATATCTCGATCATCGTTGCCGGGCTCACGCCGACACTCACCGCATGGTTGGTGGAGGTAACGGAAAATATCTATATGCCGGCCTACTATCTCATGGTCGCGGCCATCTTTGGCATTGTGACGACATTTTTCCTCAAGGAAACCGCCAACCGGCCGCTTTATGGCGACACGCCGAATGCGTCTAGCCGAAAGGAAGCGAAGTCGCTTCTTGCAGAGCAATATCTGCACATCGAGAAAAGCGTCGAGGAGATAGACGACGAATTGCTCAAACTTGATGAACAGAAGGAAATTCTTCAAGCAAAACGCAACCAGCTGGTTGGCAGACATCCGGATCTGACCTGAGCGGATATCCAGTCCTGGAACAGTATGCGCGGCGATGCATTGCACCCGCGCATCCCTTAAACGTCAGACGGCAAGGAACCCGCCATCGATGGGCAACACCGCGCCGGAAATCATGCTGCTATCATCTGACAGAAGCAGTGCGATGCTCTGTGCCACGTCTTCGGCCTCGGCAAAGCGCTGCAGCGGATGGCGAACCATCATCGGTGCGCTCTTGGCCGGATCGTTCCATGCTTCGGCAGCCAGTTCAGTGAGCGTGATGGTTGGCGCCACGGCGTTGACACGGATGCCGTGCGGCCCGAGTTCCTTGGCAAGAACGCGGGTTGCGCCTTCAAGCCCCGCTTTCGAGGCCGCGTAGCAGAGATGATCCTGAAAACCGCGATGACCGGCAATTGACGTGATGTTGACGATTGCGCCACCGCCACCCTTTGCGACGCGGGCGCGGGCGAATTCCTGACAGGCAATGAGCGCTGCACGCAGATTGATGCCGAGCACAGCCTCATAACCTTCGTCGCTCATATCAAGCACGCTTTCGAGCACGTTGATGCCGGCGCTGTTGATGAGAAAATCGCATGGACCCGCCTCGACCATCGCGGCCCGCGTCGACGCCACATCTGCGAGATCGACACGGATCGAGCGTCCGCCGATTTCGCTTTTCAGGCTGTCGAGATCGGACTGGGTCCGGCTGATTGCCACGACCTCAGCACCGCGCGCGGCCATCAGGATAGCGCAGGCACGGCCGATGCCCTTGCCTGCGCCGGTGATGATGACGGATTTTCCGGAAAACTGCATGGAATCCTCTTTATTTTGCGGCCAAAACGGCCGGACGATGGAAGCTTGTGGCGCTTCAGGAATGGTTTGCGGAACGAATGGCGCGCGCCGCATTCTGCAGTGCCAGAAACGCGTCGTAGCGTGACTGGTGCACTTGGCTGAATGCAGCGTCCGGTGCCGAATATTTGGCAATACGCGACATGGCGGGCATTGCGGAAATCAGGTCGGGATAGGCCTTGGCAGCAACCGCGCCGAGCATCGCCGATCCCAGAAGCACCGGCTCCTCGCATTCAGTGAGTTCAACCGAAAGCCCCGTCGCATCCGCCAGCAATTGTCTGGCAAGCGGATGCGCGCCCGCGCCGCCGCTGACACTGATCGTTTCCACGGGAGCGCCATGACGCGCCTGCGTCTCGATGATCTGGCGAAGCCCGTAACCGAGGCCGAGAAGCCCCGCCACGTAAAGCGCGACAAGCGAATCCACCCCCGTCTCGGTGCCGTAACCGGCAATGACGGCACGGGCATGAGGATCGGCGAAGGGCGCGCGGTTGCCGAGGAACTCCGGCACCACGTGAAAATTCTCGGCAATCTTCACGGCAGCGGAAGCAGACGTGGCCAAAGCCAGTGCACGGTCGGCAAGCCATGCAGGTAATGACTTGCCTTCTTTTTCGGAAAGCGCCTTTGCCTCTGAAAATGCCGGGTGCAATTGCACCAGATAATCAATGGCCGCACCGGCGGCGGATTGGCCGCCTTCATTGAGCCATGCGCCGGGAACCATGGCGGAATAATAGGGACCCCAAACACCCGGCACGAAAGCCGGCTCCGAGGTGGTTGTCATGGTACAGGAAGAGGTACCAAAGACGTAACCGAGGCACCGCGAAGCGTCGCCGCCCGCAGCCACCGTGCCGACACCCCCGGCATGCGCATCGATCAGACCGGCGGCAACGGCGGTTCCAGCAACCAGCCCCATGGCTTTTGCGGCTTCATCGGTCAAACCATTACCCAGCGCCGTGCCTGGATGAACGACGCTTTCACCGATACGGCGGAATCCCTGCTCCGCCAGATCGCCAAGCCCGATGCGGGTGAAATATTCCGCATCCCAACGTTCCTCATGGGCGAGATAAGTCCACTTGCAGGTAACCGTGCACGCGGAACGATCGAGCGCGCCTGAGGCTTTCCAGGTCAGGAAGTCCGTCAGGTCAAAGAAGTGCTCGGCGCGCGCATAGATATCCGGCCTGTTTTCGCGAAGCCAGAGCAGCTTGGGCGTCTGCATTTCCGGGGAAATCCGGCCACCGACATATTTCAGAACGGCATGTTCGCCCGCATTGATCCGCTCCGCCTGTTCGACGGCGCGGTGATCCATCCAGACGATGATATCGCGCTCTGGATGATCCGGCGCGCCGACCGGAAGGGTCTCATCCTCAGGCCCGCGCACCACGAGCGAGCAGGTGGCATCGAAACCGATGCCAACCACGGCTGCGGGATCTATGCCGGCGCGCGAGACACTTTCCCGCACGCTGTCGCAAACGGCTTTCCAAACCTCACCACTCGATTGTTCGGCTATGCCGCCGTCTTCACGATGCATCGTGATCGGGCGCTTGGCGGTGGCGAGAAGCCTGCCCGCCACATCAAAGACACCGGCACGGGCAGAGCCGGTACCGACATCGACGCCAATCAGGTAGGAAGCCATTTGCGATACTCCTTGGGAGTGTAGTTTAAACGCGGTCGAAGTTGGTGGGCAGCACCAGCATGTCGCGGATGGTGACGGTGCGCTTGCGGGTCAGCATGTAAACAACCGCATCGGCCACTTCACTCGCGTCGATGAGGCTACCCGATTCCTTGGCGTTGCGAAGATTTTCTTCCGGCCAGTCTGCCAGAAGGGCCGAGACGACCGGGCCGGGAGAGACCTGCGCGACGCGCACACCATGCGGGATCATCTGGCGACGCATGCCCTGCACGAAGCTGGTGATCGCCCATTTCGAACCCGAATAGACCGGTTCCCAATAGGTCGGGAAATGTCCGGCGATCGAGCAGGTGACGATGATGTCGCCGGTCTTGCGCTCCGACATGTGCGGCACGACGGCCTGTACATTCTTCATCACGGCATTGACGTTGAGGTTCAACATCTTGTCGATGGCTTCCGGCGTGGTTTCGGTGAGATCGCCACCGATATAAGTGCCTGCGTTGCAGTAGAGAATGTCGATGTGATCGACCTTCTCAAGGATTTCCGGGATCATGGCATTGCAGCTGTCTGCATCCAGAAGGTTCGTGACCTGCGCGATGGCGCGCTTGCCGAGTTTACCGACAAGTTCATTCAGGGCTTTCTCGTTCCAGTCGACCATGACGACGGTTGCACCGTTTTCCAGTAGCGCCTCGGTGGTGGCGAGGCCAATACCGGACGCGGCGCCGGTGATGACCGCGATCTTGCCTTGCAGCAATTCAGACATTTAATTCTCCTGCTTCTTTGAAGATATGACGTGTGGGCTCAACGCCAGTCGCGCCCGATATAGATGGCGAGCAGAATGATGCCGCCCTTGATGACATCCTGCAGATAAGGGTTGATACCCATGAGATTGAGGCCGTTATTCAGGATGCCGAGCAGCACCGCGCCGATAAGGGTACCAAGAATGAGCCCGCGTCCGCCGGCAATCGCCGTGCCGCCGAGAACCACGGCCGCAATGGCATCCAGCTCGAAACCGACACCCGCATTGGGCTGTCCGCTCATGAGCCGGCCGGTCAGAATGAGAGCTGCAAGCGCTGCCGTCACGCCTGAGATACCATAGACGGCAAGCTTGACGCGCCGGGTCTTGACGCCGGAGAGGCGCGCGGCCAACTCGTTGCCGCCGAGTGCATAGACATGACGACCGAAAGCCGTACGCTGCAAAAGCACCCAGGCCACGGCGTAGATCACCACCATGATGATAACAGGCACCGGCACGACGCCAACGCGACCGACGCCAAACCAGGAAATCCAGCTCGGAATGCCGCTGACGGGATAACCGCCGGAATAGATGAGGCCGAGACCGCGCGCCATTCCCATCGTCGCAAGCGTGACGATGATGGCCGGCATCTTGCCCCAGGCGACAAGTGCTCCGTTGAAGATACCGATGCCAAGTCCGATGAACAGCCCGGCCGGCAAGGCGAGCGACGCAGGCAGGCCGGTATTCACCATCAGGCCGGCAGACAACGTGCCGACAAGCGCCATGACCGCGCCGACCGACAGGTCGATGCCGCCTGTGAGGATGACGAATGTCATGCCCACGGCCAGAATGCCGACGACTGAAACCTGTCGCAGCACGTTCATGATGTTGTTCACGCTGAAGAAATTGTCGCTCGCAAGACCCATCAGGATCGATACGACAATCAGGCCCGCCAGAGGCAGGGCGAGTGGCGAGCGCAGCATGCTGCCAAGGCCGAAACCGCTCGTCTTTTCGGCAATGCCGGCATTTGCATCAAGCGACATGTTCAACCCTCCCGGTGGTGGCGTTTGTCATTATTGTTTCTGAATTGATGTCTGCGCCCTCGACGGTGGCGACGATGCCCCCGGAGCGGAACACGCAGACGCGGTCCGACATGCCGATCACTTCCGGCAGCTCCGAAGAGATCATGATGATAGAATAGCCCTTGGCTGCGAATTCGCGCATCAGCGCATAGATTTCCGCCTTCGCGCCGACATCGATGCCGCGCGTCGGTTCGTCGAAGATCAGGACGCGCATGTCATGGTTCAGCCAGCGGGCGATAACGATCTTCTGCTGGTTTCCACCGGACAGCGTGTCCACGCGGGCATAGGGTCCCTGTGCCTTGACCTGAACCTGCGCCATCGCCTTTTTCGTGTGCTCCAGCTCTTTTTTCAGGTCGATAAACCAGTGAGCCTTCTGGTACTTGCGATAGTTGTTGAGGGAGATGTTCTGCAGGATGGAGAAACTGGTGATCAGACCCTCTTCCTTGCGGCTTTCCGGCAGCAGGCCAATGCCGCGCATCAGCGCCTCATCCGGGCCGGAAAAGCGGGTCTCGACGCCATCGACCTTGATCTTGCGGCGCGAAGCGGAATGCGCGCCAAGCATGGCCAGCACCGTTTCCGTGCGCCCGGAACCGACAAGCCCGGCAAAACCGAGTATCTCACCCTGCCGCAGGGTAAAGCGCGAGACCGGCCCGCCTTTTTTCAGTTGAAGCTCTTCGACCTCGATCACGTTGCGCGCAGCTGTATCGATCTTCGGTTTGGGCGGAAAATTGGCCTCGATGCGCCGGCCGACCATCATCTCCACCAGACGGTCATTATCGACGTCAGAGGTGAGGCAGGAGGCGATGAGTTCGCCATCACGCAGGACGGTGATGCGGTCGCAGATCTCGAATATTTCCTCGAGATGATGGGAAATGAAGATGATAGCGACACCCTGACGCCGCAGCTCGCGCATGACCTTGAAGAGATGCTCGGTCTCGGACGGGGTAAGCGTCGCAGTCGGCTCATCGAGAACGAGAATACGGGCATCGAGTGAAAGCGCCTTGGCAATTTCCACGAATTGCTGCTGGGCAACGGAAAGGCGGTGCACCGGCACATCGAGCGGAACGTCCACGGCCAGACGGCTCATGATTTCGGCGGCACGTTTACGCATCGCACGCTTGTTCAGCAGGCGCAGCGGTCCGCGGATTTCGCGTGCCAGAAACATGTTTTCGACCGCATCGAGATAGGGGATCAGGCTGAATTCCTGAAACACGATGCCGATACCGGCGGCAATCGCCTCGTCGTAATTGGCGAAGCGGCGGTCCTTTCCATCAATGCGGATCGTGCCCTCCGAGGGCTGCAAAATGCCGCACAGGATTTTCATCAATGTCGACTTGCCAGCGCCGTTCTCTCCCAGAAGCGCATGCACCTCGCCGGCGCGCGCCTGCAGGTCAACGCCGCGCAGGACCTCGATCTTGCCGAAGCTTTTTCTTATTCCATTCAGTTCCAGCATTTTACCCTCCTCGATGGTCGGGACATGTCCCGCCCCCACACGAGGCGGGGACGGGACCTGGGGAGGAATTCTTACCAGCTGAAGTCGCCGGCGTTCTTGCTGTCAACGACCATGACGTCGATCGGTACTTCCTTCGGAACGACGCGGGCGCCCCACTTCTGGGCAAGCGCCATGGCAAGGCCAACGCGCACCTGGTCACGCGGGAACTGCGCGGTCGTTTCGATGAAAGGGCCGCCGTCGGCAATTGCCTTCACAGCTTCGGGAGCACCATCAACCGAGGTCAGCTTGATGTCCTTGCCGGAGCCCTGGATCGCAGCGAGTGCACCCATTGCGCCGCCATCATTCACCGAGAAGATACCGGCGAGGTTCGGACGGGACTGGATCATGTTTTCAACGACGCCGAGCGCAACGGAGCGGTCCTGACGACCATTCTGCGTGTCGACAAGCTTGATGTCGGCAAATTCGGCAAGCGCTGCCTTGCAGCCTTCGACGCGCTGCAGGATCGGCACGACCGGGATACCGTCGAGGATTGCAACTTCACCCTTGCCGCCGAGCGCATCACCGAGATGCTTGCAAGACTTGTAGCCTGCGTCACGGTTCTTCGAGCCGACGAAGGTGTCGACCGGGCCGTTTGCGTTGGCGTCGACAGCAACGACAATCACACCGGCAGCTTTGGCAGCGTGCACGGCGGCTTCGATGCCGGCGCTGTCGGTCGGGTTCAGAAGCAGGATGTCGATCTTCTGCTGCAGCATGTCTTCCACGTCGGAAATCTGCTTTGCCACATCGTGGCCGGCGTCGGTGACGACAACATCAGCGCCGATGCTTGCCGCGGCTTCCTTCAGCGCTTCCTGCATGGACACGAAATAGGGGTTGTTCAGTTCCTGGAACGTCATGCCGATTTTCAGCTTGTCCTGTGCCAATGCCGGAGCGGCCATCATTGCAAGTGCGGCCGATGCCATCAGGAACTTGGATTTCATTCTCATAGTAACTTCCTCCCGTTTGGAAAATCTGGGCAATAAGAGCCCGTTTCCGGACAGTCCTCTGCCCGAATTGGTGAAAAATCCGCGATGTATCTTGGTTTAATCCGCCATGACCGCTGCCTTCTGGGCCGCGAACACCGTACGAAACCTCGATGGCGACATTCCCTTCAGCTTCAGGAAATGCCTGTTGAAATTCGAAAGGTTTGAAAAGCCCACGTCGTAGCAGACTTCCGCCACCTTCACGTCCTGATCCACCAGAAGCATCTGGCAGGCCAGATCGATGCGCAGCTGATTGCGATAGCGCACCAAAGTCGTTCCCGTATGTCGCTTGAAGGCACGGGAAAAGGCACTCTGGCTCTGGCCAACCATGTCGGCCAGATCGATTTCCTCGACCTGTTCGGTCAGGTGCTGGCGCAGATGCGACAAGGCGCGGTTGATGCCGCTATCGCCGATGCCCGTCAGGTCCAGCTCGTAGCTCAGGCTCGCCAGCACCTCGGGCGCCGGCGCATTGACCAGCAGATCGAGAATTTCCCAAAAAATCGCAAGACGCTTCAACCCCTGCGCCTCGATCAAACGCAGTATCAGCGGGCGAACGCGATCGCTGGTCTCATCGTCGAACAGAATGCCGCGGCGGCTGCGGTCCAGAAGGGCGCGAACTACCTCCATCTCGGACATGGAAGCGCAGGCATCCTCGATAAAAGCTTCCGGAAACTGGATGACGAGAGAGCGCGTGGGAACGATCTCGTCCGGCTCGATCTCGCTGATCCAGTTTTGAGGGAGATTTGGGCCAGTCATGATTAGCTGGCCCGGGCCGAAGCGACCGACGAAATCGCCAATGTAGAACGTGCCTGACGTCGCCACGACCAGATGAATTTCATATTCGGGATGGTAATGCCAGCGCACGGTGCGGAACGGATAGCCATGCCGCCAGGCGGCGAAGGATTCGCCCTTGCGGATATGTACCAGTTCCAGATCGGGCTGCATCGATGTTTCCTCCCATCGGTCACGTCCGCCGTATTCGCGGAGCAAAGCCATTCCTCTTTATGGCTCGTCCCAGGCGTTGATGGGGAGCATATGGCCTGCGGCACATTTACTTCCACATCATACCGGGGAAATTACCGATACTTTTTTGACTGTTTTTTGTCAGAAATTGAAGAGTGCCGTGCATCCGCCGACAACTAAGCCAGCGGTTGCGCCCATTTTTTCGCGCAGTTGCACGCCATACGCCCAGAAAATGCGCATCTTAAAGATCGATGTGATGATTTTTTAAAGCTCGACCCGCCGATCACCAGCAGGTCGAGCTTATACTTTTCCGAAGGGTTTTTGACGCCCCTGCATCGGCAGGCGGCTTGCCGGAAGGGATTATTGCGGCATCAGAATTTGCAGCTTCACGTCCGTTTCCCTTGCCTCCACCGCACGATCAAAACCGGCAATGCTGTCTTCGAAGGGAATGGTCGCGGAGATCAGCGGCTTCAGATCGACCTTGCCGGACGCGATGAGAGCGACCGCACGGTCATACACATTGGCGTAGCGGAAAACCGTCTCCACCCGCAGCTCTTTTGCCTGCAAGCCGACGATATCGACCGGCACCGGATCGACCGGCATACCGACGAGGACGATGGCGCCGCCGGGACGTGCGAGTTTCGCCATACCGAGCACGGCGGGTGCAGCGCCAGAGCATTCGAAAACGACATCGCAACCCCAGCCATCCGTCGCATCAGCCACGGCCTGCGACAGGTCACGTTCGCGGATGTTGACGGTCTCGATGCCGTCATAGGCTGCGATGATATCCAGCTTCGGCTGGGCAAGATCGGCAACGATAACCTTTGCGCAACCGCCGGCTAGCGCCGCCAGCGCAACCATCATGCCGATCGGACCGGCGCCCGTCACGATGGCAACATCGCCGGGCTGAATACGCGCCCTGAGCGCTGCCTGCATCCCGATGGCGAAGGGTTCCACCATGGCGCCTTCGGCAAAGGAAACGTTGTCGGGCAACTTGTATGTAAAGGCGGCGGGATGAATGACTTCCGGTGTCAGGCAACCGTGAACGGGTGGCGTTGCCCAGAAGCTGACCGCCGGATCAACATTGTAAATGCCAAGTTTGGAGGCGCGCGAGGTCGGATCGGGAATGCCCGGCTCCATGCAGACGCGATCACCCGGCTTCAGATGCGCAACCTCGGCACCGGTCTCGATTACCGTTCCGGAAGCTTCATGGCCCAGCACCATCGGCGCATGCACAACGAAATGGCCGATCTTGCCATGGGTATAATAATGGACGTCCGAGCCGCAAATCCCGACGGTATGGGTACGGATGCGCACATCCTTGGGTCCGAGCTTGCCGGGAATGTCGAACTCCCTGAGCGAGAGCTTTCCTTTTTCTTCCAGCACCAGTGCTTTCATCTCATCCTCCGTAGTTTGCGAAAGGCCTTAGAGCGAATTCAAACAGCGTGATGCGATGCAATTTCGACAAAAGTAAACAGAAATCAGCCGGATCGGCCGGTTTTTCTTCAAGGAGGAAAAACTGTATCGATGAGCCCGCAATTTCTTATCATCCCTGGCGCGCCAACGAGTCTACGGGGGAGAGAGACAGCACGATTCGCTCAGCGCGCTTCGGGGAATATCGCCGGCTCAGGGTTACCCACTCAGCCGGAACGAGATTGACACTGATGTGTACGCAGAACCGGCGACAAGCGGATCAGCGTGTGATCCTCAGCCCTTCCAGAAAGGTGCGGAAACTGTCGACGGCGCGTTTCGAGGTCGTTTCGGGGTCGTCGGAATTCGCGATCCACTGGGCTGCACTGCTGCTCGCCGCATTGATGAAACGCGCACAGGCCTCCGGATCAATGTCGACGATCGTCCCTTCCTGCTTCAGCGCATCGAGACTTCGCGCAACGGCCGAGATACAACCATTGGCATTTGGCCAACGTGAAGGGTCGCCGAGAACGGCTGGCCCATCACGGAACATGATCCGCTGGATTTCCGGCTCCAGAGCCATGAGAATGTAACCGACATTTTCCTCAACGAAACCCTCCCAACGCGTCGCGGCCCTAGACGAGATGTCACAGAGCCTTTTCGTCATCTCGGCGTCGATCTCACCCACAACCGCCAGCAGCAGGCCTTTCTTGTCGCCAAAATGATGATAAAGCGCGCCGCGGGTCAGCCCTGCTTCGGCAGTGAAGTCGTCCATCGAAGCGTCGGCATAGCCGATGCTGCCAAATGCCTTGCGGCCAGCGACCAGAAGCTTCGCCCGCGTCTCGGCAATCATTTCACTGCGAGGTTTGCGCATTTTTTCTCCGAATTCTACATACGTCGCGTATACTAGTTGACATACGCGACGTATGCAATTATTTCATTTGCATACGCCACGTATGTTTGTGGTGGGTACTCCCTAAACAAGGTGCATCCCGATGTCTAATCCATATAGAGAAATTTTCCGGGCTCCGGGCGCCAAAGGCTTTTCCGCCGCAGGCTTCTTTGCCCGTCTTCCGATTGCGATGGCACCGATCGGCATCGTCGCCATGCTTTCCCAGACCCATGGTGAATATTGGCTTGCCGGTGCGGTCTCGGCAACCTTCGCGCTGACCAATGCCGCGGTTGCGCCGCAGATTTCCCGATTGGTGGACCGCAAGGGCCAGAGCAGCGTCCTTGTCCCGGCCACCATCATATCGGTCATCGCCTTTGCTATCCTGATTATCGCGACCAACCAGAGATGGCCTGCCTGGACGCTCTTTCTTTCGGCCTTCCTCGCCGCGGCCATGCCGAGTATTCCCGCGATGATGCGCGCCCGCTGGACGGAAATCTTCCGTGACCGGCCTGAGCTGAACACTGCTTTTGCATTTGAATCCGCCGCCGACGAACTTGTCTACATCGCCGGCGCCTCGCTCTCCGTCGGTCTCGCGGTCTCACTCTTTCCGGAAGCAGGTATGATGATCAGCACCGCCTCGCTGGCACTCGGTACCTTTGCCTTTCTGCTGCAACGATCGACCGAACCCAAGGTACGCAGTTTTGAAAGTGGCAGCAGGCAACATTCGGCTATCCGGCTGCGTTCGGTCCAGATCATCACGGTCGCCCTGATCTTCGTAGGGTCCACTTTCGCCACAGCCGAGGTAAGTGCCGTTGCCATCACCAAAGAACTCGGTCAACCGGAAGCTGCCAGCCTCGTCATCGGCGTCTATGCCATCGGTTCGTTTGTCGTCGGCCTGCTTCTGGGCGCGATCAACCCCAAAATGCCGCTGCAACGGCAATTGCTGATCGCCGTCAGCGTCCTTGCGCTCACCGCGCTGCCGCTCCTCTTTGCAAGCACGACAGTTTCCCTGCTTGCCTTCGCCGTATTCCTCAGCGGCGTTGCAATCTCTCCCATCTTCATCACGGCATTTGGCCTGATCGAGCGCCGCGTCCCGGAATCGATGCTGACGGAAGGCGTGACCTGGGTGATGACCGGCATCGGTATCGGCATGGCGCTCGGCGCCTTCATTTCCGGCTGGGTGATCGATAATTTCGGCCCGAGCAACGGCTTCTGGGTATCGATTGCCGCCACCCTGTCGACAGTCACCATTATCAGCCTCGGTCAGCGCAGCCTTTCTGGAGAGACCAACCGCTCTGCGACGACAACCGCAGCGCAGCCAGCCGAGTAAAGCACAGGCGTATGAAGCGCGCGCCGGCGCGCTTCTTGGCATATCCGGCCGACGCAATGCACAATCGGCATGAAAAGCTGCAAGCTATGTCGCCAAATAAAACAGTCTGGCATTGCGGTGGCCGATCGATGCCTGCTCGTCGGGCGAGAGCGTTGAAAGAAGCTCACTCGTCATACCGATCCATTCCGGTAGACCCGAGCCGAGATCGACCACCGGCCAGTCGCCGCCCCAGACCATTCTCTCAGGTCCGAACAGGTTGATCACGGTTTCCACATAGGGTGTCACGCTTTCCAGCGTCGCGCATCCCGGTGCACAATAGGCGGTGATGCCGGAGAGTTTGACGAAGAGATTGGGCAGCGTCGCCAAGTCGGCCATACGCCCGCTCCACTCCCGAAAATCGTTTCCGGCAATGTCCGGCGTGCCGCAATGGTCGAGCATGAAGCGCACATCGGGGCAGGCCCCGACAAGTTCGGCGGCAATGGCAAGCTGGCGGGAATGAAAACACAGATCGACCGGCCATCCGGCCTTTCCAATCGTGCGCACGTTTCGTCGGTAATTTTCCTCGCGGCTGAGGTCGTCGGGCATAACGTGGAGAATGCGCCGGAAACCGACCACGTTGAGGTGGCGGCACTCCTCCAGCCAGGCTTCGAAACCATTATCCGTTTCCGGTCGGCAACTGGCGATCTGGCCGAACATCGGCAAGCCACCCTCGCCGATCATGCTGGCGATGAGGCGAGCCTCAGCCTGATAGTCGCCGTCATCCACCCCGCTTTCCATGAAGATCGTACCCACTACGCCACATCCCTCGACAAGCGCTGCGTAATCAGCCTGGGTGAAGCTTCCCGCAAGGCTGGGCTCCCCTCGTGTCCAGGCATAACCGAGCTTGCCTCGCAAGATCAGATGCTGGTGAGTATCGATCAGATCCATGGCGTCCTCCTCCCTGTCGTTGCGGTCAATTTTCGAGGGCGAGCGCGTCGAAACCCGCCCAGGCGGCGTCCGGCACGGCCGTTTCGAAAATAGACAGGTTGCGCAAAAGGCTGTCCGGTTTTGCGGTGCCGATCAGGACACTTGCGACATCGGCATTTTGCAGCGGAAAATGCAGGGCAGCGGCCGCAAGTGCAACCCCGTGCCCGGCAGCGTGGAGCTCCATGGCGCGCACCCGCTCCATGACATCTGCTGCTGCTTCACTATAGTTGAAAGTCGCACCCGGCCTTGCACCCGTCGCAAGAATGCCAGAGTTGAAGACGCCGCCGATGACGAGCGAGGTGCCGGTTTCCGCACAACGCCCCAGCAGCTTTGCTGCAGCCGACCGGTCGAGCAGCGTGTAACGACCCGCCAGAAGAATGCAGTCGATCTCGTCTATCTCCATGAGGTTCAGACAAGCCGGAACCTCATTCACGCCAAGACCGAACGCGCCGATCCGGCCTGTCGCCTTCAACTCGTGCAGGGCCTCGATGCCGCTTTCGGTGAATATCCTGAAATGATGGCGATAGGCCTCTTCCCCAAGCGTGGTCTCCTCCAGATCGTGGACATAGAGAATATCCACTGAACCGAGACCAAGCCGGGCGAGGCTTTGCTCATGCGAGCGCATGATGCCATCATAGCTGTAGTCGTATTCCACCACGAAAGGCAGTGCATCGACAAAACCGTAATCCGGTGTCACGCCCGCTTCAGCCGGTTTCAGAATCCGCCCGACCTTGGTGGACAGCACGAATTCGTCGCGTGGTTTCCCCTGAAGAAAATCCCCGAGGCGGCGTTCGGAAAGGCCCTGCCCGTAATAGGGTGCGGTATCGAAATAGCGGATGCCGGCGTCCCAGGCGGCTTGCAGCGTCTCCATCGCATCTTCGCGGCTGACGCTGCGATAGAGATTACCGATACCGGCCGCGCCGAAGGAAAGTTCGCTCAGCGACAGCGCCGTGCGACCAAGTTTGCGGGTTTTCATGCGGCACCCTCCTCGCGGCGAAGCTGGCGCTCAATGGTGCGGATGACGCCGCGGAGTTCGCCGAGCCCCTTCATGCGGCCAATGTAGGAATATCCGGGATTGGTCTTTTTGGTGATGTCATCACCCAGCAGATGGCCGTGGTCAGGCCGCATTGGAATATTGGTGCGGCGGCCAGCCTTGGCGGCGGCCCGCTCCTCGCGCAACAATGCCTCGATGACTCCAATCATGTCCCTTCCGCCATCCAGATGATCGTCCTCAAAGAAGGAACCATCCGGCTCAACGGTCACATTCCGAAGATGGGCGAAATTGATGCGAGACGCGAACTCCCGTGCCATCGCCACAAGATCATTGTCGCTGCGGGCGCCGTAGGAGCCGGTACAAAGGGTGATGCCATTGTTCGGGCTTTCAACGGCCGAGAGAATGGCGCGAATATCTGCAGGTGTCGACACAACGCGCGGCAGGCCGAACAGGGAGAACGGTGGATCATCAGGGTGGATGCCGAGATGCACGCCCACCTCTTCCGCCACCGGCACGACCTCTCTCAGAAAGGCCAGAAGATTGCCCTGCATGGTCGCGCTGTCGACGCCATCGAACGAAGCAATCAGAGCGGCGATGGATTCGCGCGTCTGCACCAGGGCGCCGCCCGGCAGGCCGGCGATGATGTTACGCTCGAGAAGCGACTGGTCATCTTCGCTCATTTGCGCAAAACGCTTTTCGGCTCGCGCCACGAGCGCAGGATCGTAATTTTCAGCAGCACGAATACGCTTCAGGATGAAGACGTCATAGGCGACGAAATCCGCCATTTCGAAGCGCAGCGCCAATCCGGTATTGCGTGCCTGCCAGCGCAGGTTCGTGCGTGTCCAGTCCACCACCGGCATGAAATTGTAGCAGACGACGGGAACACCCGCGCGACCGAGACGGGAGAGTGTATCTTTCCAGCGCGCAATCGCCTTCGGCGCATCGGCATCGCCGCGCTTGATGGACTGTTCCATCGGAATGGATTCGCAGACACTCCATTCCAGACCGGCCGCCTCGATCATCGCCTTGCGTTTGGCGATCTCTTCGGCCGGCCACGCCGTGCCGTCGGGGATCTGGTGCAGCGCCGTTACAACGCCGCTGGCGCCGGTCTGCCGCACATGCTGCAAGGTGATGGGGTCCGATTCACCGAACCAGCGCCAGGTTTCCTTCATATTCTACTCCTCCGAAAAATGCCGTTCGATGGCGCCGAGTGCGCCGTATTGGACGATGTCGCGATAGACCGCCCGAAGCGCCGTTACGAATGCCTCATCCGCCTGCCATTCAGGCCCGAAGACGCGACGGAATGTTAAAAACCGGTCGATGACCGCGTCCTGCTCTTCGCCGTTGCCGGTGGGTGCACTCCATTCGGAAAATGCCGGATCGGCCATGACAATTGCCTCTCCCCGCTCGTTCAGCGCTGCGCAGGACCGTATCCACATGGCAACAGCAAAAAGAGCGGCCGTATTCGGCGCGCCTGCGGCACGTAGCTCCGCAAGCGGCGCGAGAATGCGCTGCGGCACTTTCTGTGAAGCGTCAGAGGCGATCTGGGCGGCGCGATGACGAAGGGCGGGGTTGGCGAAACGCTGGCGCAGACCGGCAACATAGTCCGGTCCGCTGACGGCCGGGCTCAATGTCGAACCAACCTCCCGCCAGTAACGGTCGACGTAACCGCGTACACGCGCATCGGCATAGATATCGGCGATCGTCTCAAGCCCGCTGCATTGGCCGATTGCGGCCATGGCGGTGTGAGCGCCGTTCAGCATCCTGAGCTTCATATGCTCATACGGCTCGACCTCATCAACGATTTCGGCACCTGACAGCTCGATGCCGGGGCGACCGTGCGGAAAGCGATCCTCGATTACCCAGCGGAAGTAGGGTTCCGCAATTACCGGCCAGGCATCCTCGCAGCCGAGACGCGCCGTCACACGCTCGCGGTCAGTTGCGGTGGTGGCGGGCACGATGCGGTCCACCATGACGCAGGGGCAGGAGAGATTTTCCGCGATGAAGGCAGCGAGATCATTATCGGTGAGACCAGCCATCTCCACCAGAAGACGGTGCAGGATGCGACCGTTGGACGGAAGATTGTCGCAGGAGAGCAAAGTCAGCGGCACAGCCCCGGCGGCCCGCCGGCGTCTTGTCGCTTCCAGCAGAAAACCGAGCGCGGAGCGCGGCTTTTGCGGATGCGCCAGATCATGAACGACATCGGGATGGTCACGAAGAAGCGTGCCCGCCGACAAATCGGCGAGGTAACCCTTTTCCGTGACCGTCAACGTGACGATTCTGACCCGCGGATCGGTCATGGCTTGCAGCAGCCGCTCCGGATCCTCAGGAGCGACGATGGTCTCGAGGATTGAACCGACAATCCGCAGCGTTTCGTTTTCACCGTCACGCAGGCAGAATGTATAGAGATTGTCCTGCGGCGCGATGGCATCGCGAGTATCGGGGCTGCGCAGCGAGGCAGCGACAATGCCCCAGCCGGTTTCGCCACGCGCCAGGCAATCGTCGATGAAGACCGCCTGATGGGCGCGGTGAAAAGCGCCAACGCCGAGATGCACGATACCCGGTGTCACCGCTTTGCGGTCATAGGCGGGCAAAAGGACGTCGTTTGGCAGATGCGGCAACGCAAGGGACGAGAGGCGTTCTGTCATGGTCATTTATCTCCGTATCTCAGCCGAATTGCAGGCCGCCATTCATGTCAACGACAGTGCCGGTCATGAAGCCGGACAGCGGCGAGGCGAGGAAACCTACGGTATGGGCCACCTCCTCCGGCTGGCAGAACCGCCCGACCGGAATGGCTGCAAGCTGGCGCTGGCGGTCTTCCTCTGACAGTTGCTCCATGATCATCGGCGAAACCACATAGGCCGGCGCGACTGCATTGGCGGTGACGCCGAAAGGGGCAAGTTCGCGAGCGGACGAGTAAGTGAGGCCCACCAGCGCCGATTTCGAGACCGAATAGGCCGTGCCCGCCGTCAGGCCACCGGACTTCCAGGCATAGGACGAGATGTTGATCAGCCGCCCCCAGCGGTTTTCCTTCATGGCGGGAACGACGGCCTGCGTCAGCAGCAGGGCGGCATCGAGATTGACGGCCATCAGCCTGTGCCAGTCATCAAGCGTGGTCGCTCCCAGCTTGTGCGGCGACAGCACACCGGCATTGTTGACGAGAATGTCTATGACCTCGAAACGGTTGGCGACATCTTTCATGACGGCCTGCAGCGCAGTCGCATCGCCGAGATCGACGGCGACGGGATCACAAGCACCGCCAAACCCCTCCGCAAGCGCCGCAACAGCTTCGATGTCGCGATCGAAGGCGATTACCCTCGCCCCTTGCGCGACCAGCGCCGCAACCACGGCACGGCCGATGCCGCCACAAGCGCCTGTCACGAGCGCCGTCTTGTGTTTCAGTTCCATTCTGTCTCCTCCACGTCCACTATCAAATGGACAAATGCTTCCGCTCTTCTTCAGGCAACTGTTCGTAGATCACGAAAACCATATCCAGATGCGTCACCAGCGCCTTTTCCGCACCTTCGGCATCGCCACGATCGAGAGCATCCACGACTGCCAGATGCTCTTCGATGACGGCGGGCAATCGTTCCGGCTTTGCCCAATAACGATGGAACCGCGACAGGGTCACCTTGGCGGCAAGGATCGCCTGCCAGACACCTTCGCGACCGGAAAACGTGCCGAGCAGGCGATGAAACGCCTCGTCGGCATGGAAGAAGCCGGATGCGTCGTTGGCGGCAATCACTCTTTCCTGCTCGGCGATGACGTCGCGCATCGTACGGCTCATTTCTTTCGTCCACTTCGGCGCGACTTCGCGCAGCAAAGCCACTTCGAGTGAACGGCGGATAAAATGGCTGTCCTGAATTTCGCCAAGCCTGATCGGCGCAACAAAGCTGCCGAGTTGCGGATAGACGTCCACAAGACCCTCTTCCGACAGGCGCTGGATCGCGGCACGCACCGGGGTGCGCGACACCGAAAACTGACGGCAGATCGAGTTTTCACTGATCGGCGCACCGGGCGCTAGGCGGACCTCGACGATCGCCTGACGCAACGCCGCATGAACCTGATCGGCAACCGAGCCATAACGATTGACCACAAGCTCCACGCTTTCGATTCCGGAGCCGGGGGCCTCTTGATGAGAGCCGCGCCCAGTGAAACCGGCAGTGGTGTTTTTCGTCATGAACGCTCCCCTTCAAAAGGCGGTCGTGAAAATCTCATTGCTACTTGGATACAAGTATACTAGTGTCCATGGTGCTTACGCAAGTCGGCTGTTGGGAGAAAGAGCGATTAAGGGAGGTTCCAGTCGCTTTTTTTAAGGAGCAGGCCGTTTCATGGAGGAGAAAAACATGACGTATTTCATGCGCAGCCTCGTCGCTGCCGCAATCATCGGCGCGGGAGCGTGCGGTGTCGCGCAGGCGGCGGACGCCAGCAAGATCGCCCTCGTTCCGGGCGGTCCGCACCCTTATTTCGCCGCCTGGGAACAGGCCGGCAAGGACGCGGCCAAGGACTTCGGCCTGGCTGGCGCCGACTATAAGGTGCCGCAAAAGTGGGAACTGGCACAGCAGAACCAGCTTCTCGAAAGCCTTCTGAGCCAGGGTTATAACGGCTTCCTGATTTTCCCAGGCGATCCCGTCGGCGCGGTCTCGACAGCAGAGGAACTGACCGGCAACGGCGCGAATGTGATTGCTGGCGCCGGATGCTTCAAGGACCCCTCGCCCGCCGCCTTCTGCCTTGGTACCGACACCGGTAATTCCGCTTATCTCGGCACCAAGGAGCTGATCAAGGCGATGGGAGCGGGCAAAAAACGCATCGCTCATTTCACCGGCTTCCTTGTTGACCCCAACACCCAGCTTCGTATCGATGCCGTAAAAAAGGCAGCTGACGAAGCCGGCGCCGAGGTCGTTCAGGTCATCGCCGATATCGACGCGCCGGAACCGGCGGAAGAAAAGATCAGCGCCTACCTGGCCGCCCACGCTTCCGAAGTGGACGGTATCGTGACCACAGCCTGGGTTCCTGCTGTCGTTGCCTCCAACGCACTGCGCAAGATCGGCGACAAGCGTATCCACATGGTCGGCATCGACCACGACGAAGTCGTGCTGAAAGCGATCAAGGACGGTTTCGTCGACGGCACGATGCTTCAGAACCCCTATGGCCAGGGTTATATCGGCGCGTTTGCACTGAGCAAACTTCAGGCCGGCTGCAAGGTGAAAGAAGATGCGCCGTTCAAATCCAATGCGCTGACGACCAAGTTCATCGATTCCGGCACCGCCTATGTCGATGCCGCCAAGGTGGACAACTACATCGATGCCATGCGCGCCGAGACTAAAAAGCTGCTCACCAACTTCGATACGACCTATCTGAGCTGCAACTAATCATGCCTTGAGCAATTGCCGGGCGGCAAACGACCGCGCCCGGCAATCTGCCCCGCCAGAAAATATTCTTTCAGGCGGCAGCGCAATGACCAGGCGACCCGCGCAGGCGCTTCGGGCGAACCAATACCGGGACAGTTTCATGACCGTGAACGATACTTTGCTCACAAAGGGCTCGCAGGAGGGCGACAGACGTATGGGGTCCAGCCTTTCGCAAGGCCGCTTTTTTCTGACCAATGAATTTGGCCTCATTCTGCTGATCGTCGTCTTCGCCGTCATTTTTGGCGTCGCGGCCAGCGGCTTCCTTTCGCCTTTCAATCTGTTCACGCTTGGTCGCAGTGCCGCGATCAACATCATGATCGGCCTGTCGATGATGGCGGTGATCGTGACTGGCGGCCTCAATCTTGCCGTTGGAGCGATCGGCGTCTCGGCGGCCATGGCCTGTGGTTATCTGATCGAGGTGCTTGGCGTGCCGTGGCCGCTCGCCCTCATTGGCGGTCTCGCCACCGGCGCGGCGCTCGGTTTCGTCAATGGCTGGACCGTCATCCGCACGGGGCTGCACAGCTTCATCATCACGCTTGCCACCATGAGCATCTTTTTCGGCGTGATGATCTTCCTGACGCGCGCCGAGGCCTACCGTGGCCTACCGCCGATCTTCGCCGCCTTCGGAAAAATGAAGCTCGCGACCTATTTCTCGCCGCTGCTTCTCGTCACGCTCGCAACGGCGCTTGCCCTGTCCTTTCTCTACCGACGCACCGTTCTTGGCCGCGAAATGCTGGCGGCAGGCGCACGCCCGGAAGCGGCGGAACTTTCCGGCATTCGGGTCGACCGTATCTTCATTGCCTGTCACATGCTGTCGGGCCTGCTTGCAGCACTCGCCGCCCTGATGCTGGTGACGCGCACGGGCGCCGCCATTCCTTCCATGGCAGGCCAGCTTGGGCAGGACTGGCTTCTGCCAGCATTTCTCGGCCCGGTTCTCGGTGGCACGCTTTTGCAGGGCGGCAAGGTTTCGGTGCTCGGCACCTGTCTTGGCGCACTTTTGGTCACCATGCTCACCAGCGGCCTGCTGCTGCTTCAGCTCGGTGAATTCTGGGTCCAGACATTTCTCGGCCTGCTGCTGTTGCTAGCGGTTTTGATGGACAAGGCGCGGCGAAGCTATCTCGCCCGACGTAACCTGGCTTGAGGACTGGACGATGAAGACCGACAACACCCTTCTACGACTTGCCAGAACCGACTGGTTCGGCCCTCTATTGGTCACGGTGCTGGCAATCGCGCTTATCCGCAGCTTCAGCCCCAACTTCCTCTCTTCCTTCAACATCCAGATTTTGCTTCTTGCAATCGCGGTCAATGCGCTCATCGCCTTTTCCCAGATGATCATCATTGCCATTGGCCAGATGAACCTGTCCGTGGGCGCAATCGGCGGACTGGCGGCAATATCCTTTGCGGGACTGATGCAGGTCTGGGGGCTTCCGGCACCGGTGGCCGCCATTGCTGCGGTACTGATCGGTGTTGTCTGCGGCATGCTCAACGGTCTGCTGATCGCCATCACAGGCATTTCCGCCTTCGTCATCACACTGGCGACCCTGTCGATCTACAAGGGTATCAACCTCGGCATCACCCGGGCGGAGCCGTTCTACGGCGTGCCGGAATCGGTGAAAGCCTTCGGCTCGGCACTGCTCGTTGGCCCGGTTCCGTGGCTCGCCGCACCCACCATCATCATTGCATTCGCGCTGTGGTTCATGCTGCGCCGCCAGCCGATAGGCCGCTTCATCCTTGCCATTGGCGGCAACAGCCATGCGGCAGAGCTTTCCGGCATTTCGATCCGCACGACAATGATTGTGGCGCACGGCATTTCCGGCCTCCTGGCGTCGGTCGCCGGCATTCTGCTCGTATCCCGCCTGCAGATCGGCCAGCCGTCCATTGGCGATGACTGGCTCATCCTGTCCTTTGCCGCACCCGTTATCGGCGGTGCCGTACTGGCTGGCGGGCATGTCAGCGTGGGGGCGACCCTGCTCGGCGTCGTCATCGTTGCCATCATCACGCAGGCACTCGTGCTGTTCTCCATCGATCCGTTCCTCGTGCAGGTGGTGCTTGGCGCAATGATCCTCGCCGCCGTCGGCATCAACCGCCTGCGCGAAACGCATCTCGGCAAAAAGACAGGAAAGGCCTGACATCATGGACAAGCAACCTGTTTTTCAGGCGCGCAACATCGAAAAAGTGTTTCCCGGCGTTCGGGCGCTCAAGGGCGTCAATCTTTCGCTGGAGCCGGGATCGATCCACGCGTTGCTAGGTGAGAACGGCGCCGGCAAATCGACGTTGATCAAGGTCATTACCGGCGTCCACCATCAGAGCAGTGGCCAAATCCTTGTCGATGGGCAGGAAGTACGCTTCGGCAACCCGCGCGAGGCCATTGCCCGCGGCATCGGTGTCGTCCATCAGGAACGCAACCTCATCCCGCGCTTCTCGATTGCCGAGAATATCCACATGGAAAAGCTTGGGGCGCACTATCTCAAACCCATCGACTACGCCGCGCTGAACCGCGACGCACGCCGCTGGCTGCAGGCTCTCAATCTGGAAGTCGATCCGGCGATGCCGGTATCCGAGCTTTCCGTTGCGCAAATGCAGCTCGTGGAAATTGCGAAGGCGCTTTCCCTGCAAAGCCGGGTTCTTTTGCTCGACGAACCCACGACATCGCTGACCCCGAGCGAAACGGACAACCTCTTCCGCATTCTGCGCCGCCTGCGCGATGATGGCGCAAGCCTGGTCTTCGTCAGCCACAAGTTGGAGGAGGTTCTCGACATTTGCGACCGGGTGACGGTGCTGAGGGATGGCGAAAACGCCTGCGAAAGCCGGTCGATGGAAGGTCTCGGACGCCAGGACCTGGTGCGCCTGATGATTGGCCGTGCCGAAGGCGGCGGTGGCTGGCGCAAACGCGCGGTCGAGCACAATCCGCTGGTGCTTGAACTCAAAGGTGTTTCTACCGCAATCGGCCATCGCGATGTCAGTCTTTCCGTGCGCAAGGGTGAAATCGTCGGCCTTTACGGGCTGGTGGGCGCTGGGCGCACCGAATTGGCAAAATCGATCATGGGTAAATTCGCCGTCACGGAGGGCGAAGTCCGGATCGAAGATCGCCCGGCCCGCATCCGCTCCGTTGCCGAAGCCATCCACGAATACGGCGTCGGTTACGTCAGCGAGGACCGCAAGGGTGACGGCCTCATTCTCCAGCATTCCGTTCTCGCCAATGCGGGCGTTCCCATCTGGCGCAAGCTCTCAAACGCATTCGGCGTGCTTTCCGACAGCCGCATCCGTGCGGCGGTCACCCCTTTCCTGCAGAAACTTGAGGTGAAGACGCCGAGCCTGAGCCAGACCGTGGGTAATCTTTCCGGCGGCAACCAGCAGAAGATCAGCGTCGCCAAGTGGCTTGCCGCCGACGTGAAGCTGCTGATTGTAGACGAACCTTCTGTTGGCATCGACATCAAGACCAAGGCCTATCTGCACGATCTGCTGCGCGAGCTTGCAGACGGCGGCACCGCCATTCTCGTCATTACCAGTGACATGCCGGAGATGGTGGCACTGGCCGACCGCATTGTTGTCATGGACCGCTATCGGGTTAAAGGCGTGGTCGAAAACAATGGCGTCTATGCCGATATGAGCGAGGGTATCATGGGCTTGATCCATGATGCGGAGCGCGAAACGGCCCTTTCACGTCAGGCATGACGCACGGCCTTGCCGAAGTGTCATCGCAAAAACCGCACGCTGTTCCGGTAGGGCGTCAGGTACCATCGGACGGCTGCTCGAAATCTCTCCCGGCACGACGCCTTCTGCTGGGCGGGACGCCGTATTTCTGGGTGTAGCAACGGGTGAAATGGGCAGCGGTCGAGAACCCCGTCAGCAAGGCCACGTCAACGATCGAAAGCGAGGTCTGCTGCAGCAGCTCATCCGCCTTTGCCAGCCGAAGACCACGGTAAAAAGACATCATGGACTGGTCGAAATGGCTGGAAAACAGACGGTGGAGCTGGCGAATACTGCTGCCGCACAATTGGCCCAGCTGCTCCGGCGACAGGGGATCCGCAACATGGGTCGTCATGAGTTCAATTGCAGCTTCGAGTACCGGGTGGTGGACGTTGAAACGTTGGCCGGCGCGGCCCAACTGAGGCTCATCGGCCGTTCTCAAACGCGGATGTATGAACCATTCGCTGACATCGCGCGCGAAGGCAGAACCATGGTCTTTCGCAATAAAAGCCCCCATCATGTCAATGGCGGCAACGCCGCCCGCGCAAGTGTAGCGATCGCGATCGATGACGTAGAGCGCACGCTCGATCAGGAGATCGCTGGCATATTCACTAAGCGGATCGATGTGGGTCCAGTGAACGGTAAAACGTCTGCCCGTCATCAGACCGGATTTAGCAAGGATCGCCGCGCCGCCGGAAATGCCTCCGAGCTTGACACCCCGCTGGTTGAGCGTGCGCAGGTTGCGCACAAGTGCCGGATCTTCATAGAGCATGGGATTTCCGCCCGCGACGATGAAGACCAGATCCAGCTTCTCAGACAAAGCCCGCGAAACGGGCGCGGTATCAAAACCTCCGCCTGACGTGGATGCGCCAAACCCGCCATTCGCCGAATAAAACCGGCAATGGTAGAGCGTTTTGCCGGCAAGGTGATTGGCCGCGCGCAGCGGCTCAACCGCCGCAGCCAACGACATCAGCGCATAACCCTCAATGAGTATGAACCCGATCGACATCGACCCTTCGGCGTGCATGACCTGCTCCAAGACAATCCCCAGGGCAAGCTTAGCCGACTTGGCCAAAATGGACAATAATGCGTCCGTCACGGATAAAAAAATCGTGCGGTATCGCGCTATAAACTTGGACAACCGCCCTGTTTTCGAGGAACACAGATTTGCGCTATTCGGCTCTCCAGGTTTTCAAACAGGCCCTGACCGGCCACAAGGGCTGGCGCCCACTGTGGCGGAACCCCGATCCGCAACCTCATTACGATTTCATCATTGTTGGCGGTGGCGGTCATGGACTTGCAACGGCCTATTATCTAGCCAAGACCTTCTCCAAGTCGCGGATCGCCGTTCTGGAAAAAGGCTGGCTGGGATCAGGAAACATCGGGCGCAACACCACGATCATCCGCTCAAACTATCTGCTGCCCGGAAACGAGCCATTCTATGAGTTTTCGATGAAACTCTGGGAAGGGCTTGAACAGGAATTCAATTTCAATGCGATGGTAAGCCAGCGCGGCATTGTGAACCTGTTCCACACCGACGCGCAGCGCGATGCCTACCGCCGTCGCGGCAACGCCATGCTGCTGGCCGGTGCGGACGCGCAACTGCTGGCGCAAGACGATCTCCGCGCTATGATCCCGTTTCTCAATTTCGACAATGCACGCTTTCCGATCAAGGGCGGCCTTTACCAGCGCCGCGCTGGAACTGCCCGCCACGATGGCGTTGCCTGGGGTTACGCGCGTGGCGCCGATCTGGCAGGGGTCGATCTTATCCAGAACTGCGAAGTCCAGGGATTTCGCATCGAGGATGGAACGATCAAGGGCGTGGAAACCAGCCGTGGCTACATCGGTGCCGGAAAGGTCGGCGTCGCCGTGGCGGGATCGACCGGCCGCGTCATGGCCATGGCGGGCATGCGTCTGCCTATTGAAAGCCATGTGCTGCAAGCCTTCGTTTCGGAAGGGCTGAAGCCGACCATACCGGGCGTCATAACCTTCGGAGCAGGCCATTTCTACGTCAGCCAGTCCGACAAGGGTGGCCTGGTCTTCGGTGGCGATATCGACGGCTATAATTCCTATGCCCAGCGCGGCAATCTGCCCGTCATCGAAGATGTCGCCGAGGGCGGCATGGCGCTGATGCCGATGATCGGCCGGGCGCGCCTGCTGCGCATATGGGGTGGCATCATGGACATGTCGATGGACGGTTCACCGATCATCGACCACACGCCTGTGAAGGGCCTCTATCTCAATGCCGGCTGGTGTTACGGCGGCTTCAAGGCGACGCCGGCCAGCGGCTATGCATTCGCGCACCTGCTGGCCACGGATACCCCGCATGATACGGCCAAGGCCTACCGGCTCGACCGGTTCGAAAAGGGCTATGTCATCGACGAAAAGGGCGCCGGTGCCCAACCGAACCTTCACTGAGGCTTGAACAATGCTGATCCCTCACCCACTGCTCGGGCCGCGCGACGCTCAGGAATTCACCTATCTCGGCGATGCCGCCCTGTTGCGTCGACCGGACGGAATGGCCGAGAGCGCTGCGAAAGACTTCAACGATTATGTCTATCTGCGTGACAATCCCGCCGGCCTGCATCGGGAACTGTGGTTTCACGAACAGGGTGATCGCAGCTGGCTCGTGGTCACGCGAAACACCGTCACCCATGAAATCCTCGGAGCGGAACTCGCAAACGAGGTGGCGCTCCGTCAGAAGGCAGATGAAGCATGAGACTGAAGGACGGCTTGATCGACCGCAGCAAGGTGCTGCATTTCACCTTCGATGGAAAGAATTATCAGGGGCATCCCGGCGACACGCTCGCCTCGGCACTTCTGGCAAACGATGTCCGCCTGATGGGGCGCAGCTTCAAATATCATCGCCCCAGAGGCGTGATCTCTGCCGGCTCAGAAGAGCCGAATGCGCTGGTCGAATTGCGCACGGGATCGCGGCTGGAGCCGAATACCCGCGCCACGACGGTCGAACTGTTCGACGGGTTGGAGGCGAAAAGCCAGAACCGCTGGCCGTCCCTGTCTTTCGATGCCCTTGCGATCAATGATCTGTTTGCCGATTTCCTGACCGCAGGCTTTTACTACAAAACGTTCATGTGGCCGAAGGCGTTCTGGGAAAAGCTCTATGAGCCCGCCATTCGCAAGGCTGCGGGACTTGGAAGCCTGTCGATGAAACCGGACCCCGACAGTTACGACAAGGGGTTCCTTCACTGCGATCTGCTGGTCATCGGCGCCGGAGCGGCCGGTCTGGCTGCTGCCCTGACCGCGGCGCGTGCCGGTGCCAAGGTTATTCTGGCGGACGAGGACAATCGCCTCGGAGGTCGCCTGCTTGCAGAGAGCCACCTGCTCGACGGCGCCCCTGCAACCGACTGGATCGGAACGCTAGAGGCGGAGTTTTCAACCCTGCCGAACCTGCGCGTCATGCGCCGCACCACGGTTTTCGGCTCATTCGACCATGGCATATTCGGTGCGGTCGAGCGGGTTTCCGACCATCTTGCCGCACCTAAGGGCGTACGCCAGTCCCTCTGGCGCATCACTGCAAAGCGCACGGTGCTTGCCGCCGGGGCGACAGAGAGGCATATCCCGTTTAAAAATAACGACCGGCCGGGGATCATGCTTGCCGGTTCGCTGCGTGCCTATGCCAATCGCTGGGCAGTCAGTCCGGCAGGCAGAGTCGCAATCTTCACCAATAACGATGACGGCCATCGGACCGCTGTCGACCTGGCTGCGAAAGGTGTCGAGATCGCCGCAGTCATCGATCCGCGCCCGGATGCGCGGGCGCTTGCGGAATACCGCCTGATTGCGGGGGCGACAGTTACCGGCAGCAAAGGCAGGCTGGGGTTGGTTTCCATCGATGTCCGCAAGGATGGCTATGACGAAACCATCGATTGCGGTGCGCTTGGTATCTCCGGGGGCTGGAACCCCAATGTTCATCTTACATCGCACCAGCGCGGTCGCCCGTTATGGGATGACGGGCTACAGGCATTCCTGCCCGGTGACGTACCCTCGCATATGCTCGTTTCAGGGGCCGCGGCCGGCAAAGGCAGCACGGGGGCGGCGCTGATCTCCGGTGCATCCGCTGCCATAACGGCTCTGGAGCAAATGGGGATCGCCGCATCCAGGCCAGCCCTGCCGGAGGCCGAGGATACGCAAATCGGCATCAAGCCCCTGTGGCATGTGCCGGGGAAAGGGCGCGCCTGGGTCGATTTTCAGAACGACGTCACGGTCAAGGACATCAAGCTCGCCCATCAGGAAAACATGCGGCCCATCGAGCATCTCAAGCGCTGGACAACGCTTGGTATGGCAACTGACCAGGGCAAGACATCGAATGCCACCGCATTGGCGATCATGTCCGAACTGACGGGCAAATCGATACCGGATACGGGTACGACGATTTTTCGCCCTCCCTATACGCCGGTTTCGATGGCGGTACTCGGCGGCGGCGACACCGGCGCACATTTCCGTCCGCGCCGCCTGACACCCAGCCATGCCTGGGCTGAAGCGCATGGCGCCGTTTTCGTCGAAGTCGGTCAATGGATGCGTGCCCAATATTTCCCTCAAGCCGGGGAGACCCATTGGCGGCAATCCGTCGACCGCGAGGTTCTGGCCACCCGAAAGGGCGTCGGCATCTGCGATGTGACGACGCTTGGCAAGGTGGATGTTCAGGGCGCCGATGCGGCTGAATTTCTCGACCGTCTCTACTGCAATGCAATGAAGAGCCTCAAGGTCGGCATGGTCCGTTACGGCCTGATGCTGCGGGAAGACGGCCACGCCTATGATGACGGCACCTGTGCCCGTCTGCGTGAGGATCATTATATCGTCACCACGACCACGGCCCAGGCCGGCCCGGTCTATCGTCACATGGAATTCGCCCGCCAATGCCTGTGGCCGGAATTGGATGTGCAATTGATCTCGGCAACGGATGCCTGGGCACAGCTCGCAGTCGCCGGTCCGAACGCCCGCCGCCTTATCGAACGCATTGTCGATGGTTTCGACCTTTCCAACGCAGCCTTTCCCTTCATGGCCTGCGCCGAACTGACGGTTTGCGCGGGATTGCGAGCACGGCTGTTCCGGATCTCGTTTTCAGGGGAACTTGCTTACGAGATTGCAGTCCCCGCCCGTTACGGTAATGCCCTGATGTCCCGGCTGATGGAGATCGGTGCGGATTTTGGAGCCACCGCCTACGGGACGGAAGCGCTTGGTGTCATGCGTATCGAAAAAGGCCATGCTGCCGGAAACGAGTTGAACGGCCAGACGACGGCGCAGATGCTGGGCATGGGCAGGATGGTTTCGGCCAAGAAAGACGCGATTGGTACCGTCATGACTCGCCGCGAAGGGCTTGTCGGCGAAAGCCGGGTGCTCGTCGGCCTGCAGCCGCTTGCGGCAACGGACCCTGTGGTGTCAGGTTCACATCTGTTTACCCGCGGCGCCAGCCAGAATACCGAGACCGATCAAGGCTGGATCACATCCGCCTGCTATTCGCCCAACCTCGGTTTCAGCATCGGTCTTGGTTTCCTTGCCGATGGTGCAAACCGTATCGGAGAGATCGTCGTCGCGGCCAACCCCTTGCAGGGACAGTCGGTCGAATTGCGTGTGGTCTCGCCCCATTTCATCGACCCTGAGGGAGAGAGACTCCGTGCCTGATTTGAAGCCGACAACCGCACTCGGCGCGCAAACTTCGCGGCGCGCCCGCCATGGCACGCTGCGACTTGAGGAAAATTCGGGGCTTGCCCTCGCATCGCTCAGCCTGCGCCGCAACGTCAAAGAACCGGTGCCTTTTGACCTCACCTTGCCGGGTCCCGGAAAATGGGTCCAGCAAGGCACGGTTTCAGCTTTTTGGACGGGGCCGGGCCAATGGCTGATTGAGGCCGCAGACCGGGCCGAAACGGATTTCGCCGCAGAACTCGCGAGCCTTTGCCCTTCCTGTTCCGTGACTGAACAGACCGATGGCTTCGTCGCCTTCGAAATCGAGAGCGACGCAGGCGAGGCGCCGATTGTCGCGCTCATGCAGAAGCTGGTGAACCTCGATCCCTCGGTATTCGGGCAAGGGGCCGCCACGCGCACAGGCATGGAACATATGAGCGTTTTCGTCATCCGGCGCGCGCCGGACCGCCTTGCCATCCTCGGCATGCGCTCCGCTGCGGAAACACTGTGGCATGTGATCGAGACTGCGATCCGTCGTCAGGCGGAACTTCTTGGCGCTGCCGCATAAAGCGGGACTGCAAAGCCACCAGACCGTTTTTTGCCAATCGTCGACGTGTACGGGCGAACTGTGTCGTGTTGACATGGGCGCATCGGGATCATCTCGAACGGTTACCGTTCTGAGCCATCAGTGAATAATCGCTCTGACGACGGCGCAAATCATATTGTCGCAAAAATCGACTAGATGGGCTATCGCCGCCTGTGAAAACGGCCGGACTAGTGCAGCGGAAATATGAGGTTATCGTAGTGACAAGCGACAATGTTCAATATTTTTCGGCAACACTCTATTTTGACGACGGCGCGACCAGAGCCTGGACTACCGGTCTCGAGCATTTCGGCCAAGCGAATTTGCTCTTCGACACGTCGTCGGATAACCAAACGGAGGCTCTTCTTGCCGTATTTGGGCTTGGACATCTCGCCGTCCACGGAAAATGCTTCAAGGCGGGCGAAGCCGTAACCTCATTCGACCTTCTTGCCCGGTTTGAATCCGCCGAAATGGGCGGGCAGCCCATGCTGCAGATTGTCAAACACCAAGCCGGCCGAACTGTATTGAATCGGCCAGGCTAGCAACAACAGAGCATTTTCATTCCCACTATGGAAATGCCGTCTTCCGCCCCGCTTTCCTTGCGGTCGGATGACGAGTTTTGTTCTGGCGAGCTGGGGAAAACGCTTCGCGTATATCGACAGGGCGTGAATTATGGTGCTCCAAGGAATGGCAAAGCCTGACGCAATCTCTTCAAACGCACGACGGGCAAATTCTAAGGGACGCCAATGTTTGCATTCACACCTTTCCTTCGCGGCACCGTCGTAATGTCCGTAGCCATTACTGCGCTTCATGCCGGTAGCGCTTTGGCTGCCGAAATCGATCCCGCATTCTATGATGCGGCCCTGTGCAATCCGCCCTATTCGATGACATCGGCGACCGAAATTTATGATGCCGCCGAAAAACTTGCAAAGGCCGACACATCATCTTTGGGTGCGGCTATCTATAAGCTTCCGAACCAGATCGGCCGCGATGGGTTTGAGAGTGACGAAGTCTTCTTCGCCAATGGTGCAGTCGGTGTTTTGATCAAGGGCCAGCGTGCCGATGCTCTGGCAGCGAAATATGATTTGAAACCGGAAACTTCAGACCTGATGGGTACATCGAGCAAGGGTTATGCCCGGCAGCTTCCGCAGGACCAGCAGCCGCCTGAAGGTCTGGCTGGACCGGGAAAAGTCTCCATTGTGGCGCGCGAAGGTGCGGCACTTGGCGACAAGACCCTGTTGGCGTGCGAATTCGCAGCGGACTGAATGGTGGCGAAGCACTGCCAATCCTAACGGCTTGACTAACAAATGTAATTACCGCCCGCATACCGCTTTCGCAGCTCTTCTGCTGGCGGGCGGCTACATATTCATATCGAGGTTTGTTTCATACGCCAGCCTGATCGCCCAGGCCGGCGCCGCTTGGAACAATCTCAGGATTTCGCCTGAGCGCCCTCATGGAAATGGATAGGGGCGTGGTGCAGATAGTGCGCAACCTTTCGCTTGGCGGCGATATCGGTCCAGACGAACCGGACATTGTCCTCCGTCAACCCGGTCGCCGTGGCGATCTCGGTTGCAGGCACGCCGTGTTCCAGACCGTAGAGGCAGATATCCATCTTGTCGTAAGGAAGCGCGAAATAGAACTCTTCCTGCGTCTGCGGCATGGAATAGGTATCCGTTGTCGGCGGGCGGGAGCGGATTTCCTGCGGGACGCCGAGATGGGCCGCGAGTTGATAGACCTGTGATTTGTAAAGATGGGCGATCGGCTTGATGTCGGCAGCGCCGTCGCCGTTCTTGACGAAGAAGCCCTGGTCGTACTCCAGCCGGTTCGGGGTTCCGAGCACCGCGAAGTTCAGGCGGTCGGCGTGATAATATTCGAACTGCTTGCGCGTGCGCTGCTTCATATTCGTCGCCGCAACGATGCCGAGATAGGCTTTTGCGGAGAGACGAACCTTGCGCGTTTCGCCCGATGGCGAACGGACGACCAGCGAGGAAATATTATAGGCGCCGGTGCTCATGGCGTTGTCGAAGACGATCTTGGAGGCCCAGCCCGGCCCGTATTCAGGAACAACCTCGCGGATGAAGCCATCGCGCCTTTCATAACAACCCATGGCGGCAAGCGAAGGGCCGATATCTTCCAGCACGCAGTCCATACCCAGCTTCGTCGCCAAAGCCTGCCCCAAGCGCAGGCTTTCCGGGTCGGAATCGTTTTCCGGCATGAACAGGCCAATAACATTTGCTGCCCCGAGCGCGTGAACGGCAAGTGCGGCGCAGACGCTGGAATCGATACCGCCGGAAATGCCGAGCACCAGCCCACGCTTGCGCAGGTTGAAACGAAGCGACTGGCGGATTTTTTCGGCGATACGCTCTACCTCCGCCGCCGCATCAAGTTCAAGCGGCGAGAAAGGCAGGCTCTGTGCATTGTTCGTCATCGATTGTTCTCCGTATCTTGAGCAGCGAGGCGGCGACTGACCTTGCCGGTATCCGTCGTCGGCAGGAAATCGCGAAATTCAACCAGTGTTGGCACCATGTGGGTTTCGAGGTGCAGAGCGCAGTAGCGCATGACGTCTTTTGCGGTGATCGCCTCGTCGGATGCGATCACGATCGCCTTCACCGCCTGACCGAAAACCTCATGCGCAACGCCGACGACCAATGCGTCCGAGACGCCCGGCATGGCTTGCAGAACGGCCTCGACCGCCTGCGGCGCAACCTTTTCGCCACGCGACTTGATGATATCGTCCTTGCGGGCAACGAAGGTGAGATAACCCTCGGCATCGCAGGTAAACAGGTCGCCGGTGTGAAGACGCGTCCGGCCCGTTGCGGCATCAACGCGCAGCGCGCGCGCTGTGGCAGCCTCGTTGCGCCAATAACCACGCATGACGTGCGGCCCGCTGACCACGAGTTCGCCGACCTCTCCGGGCAACAGGCTGTCTCCGTCCTCGTTCACCACGGCGATGGCAGTGCCCGGAATGGCGATGCCGACAGAACCGCGTTTCCTGTCGAGGTCTTCCGGCGGCAGAAAGCTGATACGGGTACACTCCGTCTGGCCATACATGCAAAACAGGTGCACATGCGGCAGAAAGGTCCGCAGCCAGTCGATATGGGTGGGCGACAAGGGTGCGGCGGCAGCGGTGACGTAGCGCAGGCTTTCAAACAGCGCCGGCGGCAGATCGCGCGTCTGCATCATGATGGACAGCATGGTCGGCACCAGCGCGAAGCCCGTTATCCGCTCGTCGCGGATACGCTCGAAAATCAGATGCGGATAGGCGAAGGATTTCTCGATCACCAGCGTGCCGCCGACGAAAACGCTGGAAAGCAGCTGGTTCAGGCCATATCCGAACGAAAGCGGCAATACTCCGAGCAGAATATCTTCCGGCCTATTGCCGAGATAAAAGGTAATCGAACGGACGGCCGCATCCATGTTATCATGTGCCAGCATCACGCCCTTTGGCTCGCCGGTGGAGCCAGATGTATAGATGATTACTGCCAGATCGGTATCGAGCAGGTTTTGCGGCAGCGCGCCTATCGGTTCCTCGAGCATCGCGTCAAAATCGACACTATCGGCCGTTGGGTTCGGCGCGCCGGAAACGATGCGCAACAACGGAGAAGAACCGGCCGCATCCGAAACGACCTTTTCCAGCCGGGCCTCGGCAACCACGGCAAAGGGCGTACAACTGTCCAGAATTTGCGAAAGGCGTGCGGCCTTGGACGATGGGTTGATAGGGCAGGCAACAGCGCCCGCCATCCAGCAACCGAAAACCGCAACCGCCATGCGCCAGCCATTGTCCAGCACAAGAACGACACGGTCTCCCGGGTTTGCGCCTCGCGCTATCAGAGCAGTGGCGAAAGCCTCGCTCATCGTCTTGAGTTCGCCGTAACTCAGGCGCGTCTCACCGGCCACCAGCGCCGTCTTGCCGGCATGGCGCTCCGCACTTCGATGCAGGTAGTGGTCGATACGCAATTGGCGCTTCCCGAAATTTCAGGCGGTCTGCTTGCGACCGATGAAGGCGGCGATGTTGTCGATCGTATCGAGATTGGCCGGTACGATATCGCCGTCGGCAACGCGGACGCCATAGCGTTCCTCGATGAAGCTCACCAATTCGAGAATTCCCGTGGAATCGACCATGTCATTGTCGATCAACGAAAGATCATCGCCAAACGGCCGGCTTTCGTCACCGAACAAAAAGTTTTCGATGATGAAACCGCGAATTTCGGCTTTCATGCCGGTGCTTTCATTGGTCATTTGGAGCTTCCTTCGATTTTTTGCGATGACATTGTGGAATTATGGGTCGTGGCAGCGTGCAGAAGCTGGGTCGAGAGTATGCCGACGAAGGCGGCGTTGTCGCGAAAGCCGGTCGCCTGTTTTTGCCGCACCTTTGTCGTCAGCTTTTCCACCGCCTGGGCATGGAACAGGCCGGTGGTCCTCACTTGACCGGTGGAAAGTACGGTTTCGAGATAGCCGGCATCCGCGAAGGCTTCTGCGTCGGGCGCGCGATAGGGCTGCTTGGGTCGGTTTAATATTGAATCGGGCACCAGCTCGGCTGCCGCCTGTTTGAGGATATATTTTTCCTTCAGACCGCGCAGTTTCGCCTCGGGATGGAGCGCTGCGGCAAAGTCCACCACACGGGGATCGAGGAACGGAAACCGGCCTTCCACTCCATTTGCCATCATGACCCGGTCTCCCTGACTGGACAGAATATAGCCGGGCAAGAGAAATGCTGTCTCGAGGTACTGCGCCTGATGAAGCGGATGCCAGCGGCGGAAATCCTCCGGCAACTGCGCGGCAAGATCGGCCGCAGCGTCGTAGTCGCCAAGCTGCGCTTTCAATTCCGCTGAAAAGAAGATTTTCGCCGCCGCCGTCGAGCGCAAGCGCGGCCGATGGGAAAACAGCGGCTCGTCGGTGGCTTCTGCGCCGAAGGAGAAGAAGCGTGCCAGATAATCCGGCGTCTGCTGTTTCAGCCCCGGAAGGTAGGGATAAAGCCGCTGGAACAGTTTCGGCCGGCGAGCCGATTGCGGCTGGCGGCTGCAAAAGCGCCGTACCCGCGCTTCGCGGAAAATATCGTAGCCAGCGAACAGCTCATCAGCACCTTCACCGGTCAGCACCACCTTCATGCCCCGTTCGCGCACATGCCGGGAAAGCAGGTAAAGCGGCACCGGTGCTGTGCGAAGAATGGGCGTCTGCACGTGCTCCATGACCTCAGGCATGTATTGCGCTATGTCCGCAGTTGAGCACTCCGTGGTTTCGGATGCGACGCCAAGATGCTGGCTCATTGTTTTCTGCCAGATACTTTCGTCGTGCTCCGCACTTTCGAAGGCCAGCGAAAATGTGCGCAGGCCTCGGCTAACGCTTTGCGCAGCCAGGGCAGAAACGAGGGAGGAATCGAGCCCGCCGGACAGATAGGAGCCGACAGGCACATCGGCGCGAAGCCTGATCCGCGTTGCGTCGGCCAGAAGCGCCGTCAGCTCTTCCACCTGCGCGCCAAGGCTTGCCGGCGGTGCTGCGTCCTTGCCGTCAGGATAGGAAAGCTGCCACCAGCGCCGTACCGTGGACGCGCCATCGCGCAGGATCATCAGATGACCGGGCGGCAATTCGTGAATGCCGCGAAAGGCGGTGCGCGGCGGCAACGGGAACCAGAAGGTGAATATCTGATCCAGCGCTACCGGATCGATCTCGGCCGTCATTCCCGGCAACGCCAGAAGGGCCCCGATCTCGGATGCGAAATAAAACGTACCTTCATGCCACGTATAATAAAGCGGCCGGACACCCATCCGGTCACGCGCAAGCACCAGCGTGTCGTTGCGGGCGTCGTGCAGGGCGAAGGCAAAATCGCCGTTGAATTCGTTGAGGCAATCCAGCCCCTTGTCTCGATAGTCATGCAGGATGACTTCGGTGTCGGAGTGGGTGCGGAAATGGTGGCCGCGTGCGGACAGCGTTTCGCGCAGTTCGACGTGATTGAAGATTTCGCCGTTGAAGGAAATGGCAAGATCGTCTTCGACGGTGCGCATCGGCTGCGCGCCATCGGCAATGCCCACAATCGCCAGCCGTGCGTGGGCAAGGCCGACATCGCCGCGCAGCAGGGCTCCATGCGCATCTGGACCACGATGCTTAAGACGCGACGCCATCAGCGCAAGGCGCTCGTTTGCGCGCTCGGCCGGCATGTCGTGTCGATAAAATCCGGCAATTCCGCACATTACTCGACCGCCTGACCAAAGCTGTCACCGATGAGGCGCGTCCAGCTTTCACCGCAAAAGCCGTTGAAAAATGCCGTCCCATCCGTCGCTGCCTTGAGGAGGTCCGCATTGCGCGAATGCACGATGGTGGATGACGCATGCAGAAACGTGCATTTCTTGCCGAGCATCGCCCGGAGCAGTGCCGGCTGGGTGCGACCTCTGATGGCCGCGAGACCACGATCATAGGCATTGCGGATCAGCCGGTCGATCACGATCTGCTCCTGCCCGGGTACGGCCATGATCTGCAGCGTCCGGCCGATGCCCGTTGGATTGCCGTGGTAAAGAAAAAGCCCCACCGCTCTACCGCCGCGGGCCCTCACAATCCGCTGGACTGGTTCGCCGTGCAGACGTTTGCGTTTGGCGTGTTGGAGCATGTGCAACAGGCTTTCCTCGGTCCAAACGGGATGGAGCGGAAAGTGGCCGACGAGTTCCCGTGCCAGACGCGCGAATTCGGTATCGCTCGCGTCGTCGTCGGTAAAGCTGTCCACCTTGTCCGGATGTGATGCGTAATAGGATAATGCTCGCCCATGGCCACGCGCCGAAATGGTGCGGTCGATGATCTTGCTGAACGGCGTCAGCGCGCGGAAAGTGCTGGAGAAACGATCAGCGGCTATTTCCAGCCCGAATGAAGCCGGGCGTAAAATCCGCAGCCAATCGAGACTGTAGGAGGCGAGCAGCTGGCCGCGCATCGTCTTCCACATATCGGCGGAAACGTCGTTGATCGTCTCCCCAAATGTCAGCTCCTGAGGTCCACCCAAAACTTCGCGCAGCAAACGCGCTCCGGCAAAGGGATCGGTCTCACGGTCTTCAGCGACAAAGGAAGAGCAGACAGCGGCCTGTATGTTCCGGCCATTAAGTTCCATTGCCACGGGCAAAACACCCAGAAATCCAGACACGCGCCCATCGTCGCGCACATAGACCTTGGAGTGAATATCCGGATTTATGTTTGAATTTTCGAGAAAGACGGCGCGCAAATATGAGGTCAGATCATCTGTCGCGGCCCCATCTTTCTTCCGCAAAAAACGGTGAAACATGTCAGCCACGGACACGAGATCGTCCGCAATAAATGAGCGTATTTCAGACATACTCGCCGCTTCTTGCCGGATAGATATTTAATCGAAAGTAATTATCATTCCTATTCTGCCGCAGGCGTATTAATCAGAAGTTATGTGCCGGCGTTTTTTCGCGTGATTGTGGCGTTTTGCCAATAATTTGACGGGTAATTTCAACCCTAGAGCGCGTCCGGTTTCAACTAAATTCGGTGGACGCGCTCTATATCTTTGGTTTCAAACGTTTTTCCGGACGTAAAGTTCTACGCCCGGAAATACTTTAGTATTGGACAGACAGGGAATCGATTGGCGCAGCTTTCGGCGGTGCGAACTTGGTCAGATCGATACCTACCACGGCGGCCTTGTATTCCTCAGCGCTCGGTGTGCGGCCAAGGATTGCCGACAGTACCACGACAGGGGTCGAGGCCAGCAGCGATTCACCCTTCTTCTCGGCAGTGTCCTCAACAACGCGGCCCTGGAAGAGACGGGTCGAGGTTGCCAGAACAGTATCACCCTTCTCCGCCTTCTCCTGGTTGCCCATGCAAAGGTTGCAGCCCGGGCGCTCCAGATAGAGGATGTTCTCGTATTCCGTCCGGTTGGCAGTCTTCGGCTTGAGATCATCGAACTCGAAGCCGGAATACTTCTGCAGGATTTCCCAATCCCCTTCCGCCTTCAGCTCGTCGATGATGTTATAGGTCGGTGCCGCGACCACGAGCGGCGCCTTGAACTCGACCTTGCCTTCGGCCTTCTCGATGTTCTTCAGCATCTGGGCGACGATCTTTATGTCGCCCTTATGCACCATGCACGAACCGACGAAGCCCAGATCGACCTTCTTGGTGCCGCCGTAATAGGACACCGGACGGATCGTGTCATGGGTGTAGCGCCGGGAGACATCGGTGTTGTTGACGTCGGGGTCGGCGATCATCGGTTCGTCGATCACGTCCAGATCCACGACGACTTCAGCGAAATATTTCGCATTGTCGTCAGGGGCCAGAGCGGGCTTTTCGCCCGAGCGGATTTCGGCAATACGCTGATCTGCCTTGGCGATCAGGCCCTTCAGTGTCTGGGCGGCATTATCCATGCCCTTGTCGATCATGATCTGGATACGCGACTTGGCGATTTCCAGCGACTCGATCAGCGTCTCGTCTTCAGAGATACAGATCGACGCCTTGGCCTTCATCTCGGCCGTCCAGTCGGTAAAGGTGAAGGCCTGGTCAGCGAGCAGCGTGCCGATATGGACTTCGATGATGCGGCCCTGGAAAACGTTGTCGCCATGCTGCTTCAGCATCTGCGCCTGCGTCGCATGGACAACATCGCGGAAGTCCATATGCGGCTGCATCTTGCCCTTAAAGGTGACCTTGACGGATTGCGGGATCGGCATGGTCGCCTCGCCCGTCGCCAGTGCCAGCGCCACAGTGCCCGAGTCGGCACCGAAGGCCACGCCCTTGGACATGCGGGTGTGGCTGTCGCCGCCGATGATGATCGCCCAGTCGTCCACGGTGATGTCGTTCAGCACCTTGTGGATCACGTCCGTCATCGAATGATAGACGCCCTTGGGGTCGCGGGCAGTGATGACGCCGAAGTTGTTCATGAAGGACATGAGCTTCGGAATGTTCGCCTGCGCCTTCTTGTCCCAGACGGAGGCCGTGTGGCAACCCGACTGGTACGCACCATCCACCAGCGGCGAAATGACGGTTGCCGCCATCGCCTCAAGTTCCTGCGCCGTCATCAGACCGGTCGTGTCCTGCGAGCCGACGATGTTGACCTTCACGCGCACGTCGGAGCCGGCATGCAGCACCTTGCCGGGCGTGACGCCAACGGCGTTGCGGTTGAAGATCTTCTCCACGGCGGTGAGGCCCTGGCCTTCGATGGAAATTTCCTTGTTGGGCGCAAAGACCGGGGTGGCCTCGACGCCAAGCGTTTCAGCCGCAAACGTCTGGAGCTTCTTGCCGAAGACGATGGCATAGGAGCTGCCCGCCTTCATGAATTCCATCTTCTGCGGTGTGAAGGAGGATGAGAGATCGACCAGTTCCGTGCCGTTCTCGTCACGAAGCTTGTAGTTCTTGGCGTCGATCTTCAAAACGGTGCCGGTCTCAACCGAATATTTCTGCTCCAGAACCGGATTGCCGTCATTGTTGAGGATGGGCTTGCCGTCTTCGCCGAGTTTCTTCACCCAGTTCTTCAGGTTGATGCCGATGCCGCCCGTGACGTCGACAGTGGTGGCGAAGATCGGCGAAATGCCGTTGGTGCCGGCAACGATCGGGGCGAAGTTGACGAAGGGCACATAGGGGCTGGCCTGCTTGCCGGTCCACAGCGCCACGTTGTTGACGCCCGACATGCGCGACGAGCCGACGCCCATCGTGCCCTTTTCGGCGATCATCATCACCCGCTTGTCGGGATGCTGCTTCTGTAGCGCGACGATTTCCGCCTGCGCTTCCGGCGTGATCATACACTGGCCGTGCAGCTGCCGGTCGGAGCGCGAATGCGCCTGGTTGCCAGGCGACAGAAGATCGGTCGAAATATCGCCTTCGGCGGCGATGAAGGTCACGACCTTGATCTCATCCTCGACATCGGGGAGCTTGGTAAAGAACTCAGCCTTGGCATAGCTCTCAAGAACGCCCTTCGCGACGGTATTGCCCGCCTTGAACGCATCACGCAGCCGGAACATGTCGGCGTCATAGAGGAACACCTGCGTCTTCAGCACTTCGCCTGCCTGCTGGGCAAGCCCGGCATCATCGCCAAGGGCGATGTCGAGCAGCGCTTCGATGGAGGGGCCACCCTTCATATGCGACAGCAGTTCAAGGGCGAAAGTGGGCGTGATCTCCGGAACGACAGTTTCGCCCAGAATGATCTGCTTCAGAAAGGCCGCCTTGACGCCGGCAGCGCTCGTGGTGCCTGGCAAGGTGTTGTAAATGAAGAATTTGAGGGCATCCGCGCGATATTCGCTACCGGTATCCCTGATCAAGGCAATGATTTCGCCGGTTAATCCGCCATCGTCGATCGGCTTGGGAGCGAGCCCTTGAGTTTTTCTGCTTTCGATCTCAGCCAGGTAATCCAAGTAAAGGTTCATCGCAATCCCAACGTCATGAGGTGTATGGCGCCGAAACGCAGCGCCACGAAACACTATTGTTAATCGGCCCAGGGTCCTATCGATTTCGAGTACGTCAACCAGGGCCGGAAGGCAAGATAGCGCACTCTGTTTCTGTTTTCGATAACGGAACAGGAGAACATGCGGGCAGGCATGCCGTCTGCCGTCGTGCCCCCAGGGATGCGCCCGGCATTCCTCCCCGCGGCCTGCCGTACGCGATGCCGGCAAACCATAGACTCACCGATAGAAGCAACGTCGAGCACAAAAAAATCCGGCCACCGAGGAGGTGGCCGGATCAGGCATGCAGAAGATAAGAGCAATCACATCTTCGGAAGCAGAACCTTGTCGATGACATGAATGACGCCGTTCGACTGCTTGACATCGGCGATCGTCACATGCGCAACACCACCCGCTTCGTCGGTCAGGGTAATCTTGCCCATGCTTTCCTTCGCCTTGAGGATGCAGCCGCCGACCGTCTTCACATCATGGGTGCCGTTGTCATCCTTGATCATCTTCTCGATGGCGCTGGACATGGCATCGGCCGCCACGACATGACAGGTCAGGATTTTGGTCAGCTGCGCCTTGTTTTCCGGCTTCAGCAGAGTTTCGACTGTACCCTTCGGCAATTTGGCAAAGGCCTCATTGGTCGGAGCAAAGACCGTGAACGGTCCCTTGCCCTGAAGGGTTTCTACGAGACCGGCAGCCTTGACGGCGGCGACCAGCGTGGTGTGATCCTTCGAGTTGACGGCATTCTCGATGATGTTCTTGTTTTCGTACATTGCTGCACCGCCGACCTTTGGATTTTCAGCAAAGGCACCCGAAGCAAGAGTCGAGATTGCCGTCGCAAGGGCGAGCGTACGGATTGCGGACTTGAACATTGAATATTCCTCTTCCCTAATCGCCTCGGCGCGGAAGCGCGCCTCTGAAGGCCTGTCGTTCCCGTCTCGGGGAACAGCACAAGTGACGAGAGCGACAGGAGGAAAGTTTCAAGCAAAAGGCAGTTTCATACGATCACTTGCTACAGCGCTGATTCATTTCGGCTTTTTCTCAACCGAACTATACTCGCGATCGGCCAGCGCGCAGTGATCTGCAAACGGAGCAACCCCAACAAGGGGCGAAAGCTCCCCGCAAACATTCAATTTACAACGCTGCCGTCGGCGCCAGCAGCTGGAGAAGCGAAGCCAAGAGCATGTTGCCACCCGCAATACTATGCTCCTGCTCCACATATTCAGCCTCATTGTGACTGAGACCATCCCGGCAGGGTACGAAAATCATGGCCGATGGCGCGACGCGGTTCATAAAAAGCGCATCGTGGAATGCGCCGGAGAGCATTCTCTTTGTTGCAAAGTCCCGCTCTTGTGCGGCCTGATCCAATACGGCAAGCAATTCATCCGGAAAACTTGCCGGCGGCATGTCAAAAATCTGCGAAATAGTCGCCGAGCAGCCTGTGTCCGCCGCTGCCTGCTGGATAGCCATGCGGATTGTCTGCTCCATGACGCCGATTGTTGTCAGCGAAGGGTGTCTAAAATCGATCGTGAAGCGCACCGTTGCCGGGATCGCGTTCACCGCGCCGGGCTCAAGGGCCATTCGGCCAATCGTGAAACGCGCGGCCGGATCGGCCGGCATGATGTCGCGATAGAGTTCAGCAAACGCGTTGGCCGTGGCTTGCATGGGGTCGTGCCGATATTGCAGCGCCGTTGTTCCAGCGTGGGCGGTCTGCCCTTCGATAATCACCTCCAGCCAGCGCGTTCCCTGTATGCCGGTGACGATGCCGATCGGTAAGCCCTCTTTTTCCAATGAAGGGCCTTGCTCGATATGGACCTCGAGATAAGCGAAAACCGGCGTGCCCAGAGGCCGCATCGCGGCAACCGGGAGACTTTCCAGCGTGGCGGAGAGTTCATCTGCGAAAAGCGCACCGTCAGTCGCGCGCATGGTCTCCCAGGCGCTTGGAATTGAACCGGCGGCAAAGGCCATGGAGCCCATGCAGCCCGGCGCGAAGCGGCAGCCCTCTTCATTCGTGAAAGACACGACCTCCACCGGCCGCTCGGTTTCCACCCCGCAATCCTCGAGTGTTTCCAGAACCTCAAAAGCTGCGAGCGTGCCGAGCGCACCGTCAAAACGACCGCCTGTGGGCTGACTGTCGAGATGACTGCCGATAAGCAGCGGCGACAGATCCGGGTTGCTCCCCTCGCGGCGAATGAACAGATTGGCAATCGGGTCCTGAAAGACCTTGAAGCCCCGCTGCAGCGCCAGCTCCGTCAGCAATTGCCGCGCCTGCCGGTCGAGGCCGGTCAAGGCCTGGCGGTTGACGCCACCCTTTGCCGTCGCGCCTATTTGCGCAAACCGGTCGAGTCGATCGATAAGTCGCTGCCCGTTGATCGAAAGAGTTTGCATCATCATCATTTCCCGTTTGCCCTCAACCCGAAAGCCCTGGCTGCGCCGCCTCAACAAACGATCGCACACGGGCAGGCTCGACAGGGTTCCACCAGACACCGCCCTGTTTTAGCGACGAAGCGACGATGACACCGCTGGTGCGCTTCAGGATTTCAACGATATTGGCTTCCCCAACACCAGAACCGACCAGAAGCGGAAGATGTGTGGCCTGCCCGATCTCTTCGATTTCCGCCATCGTTGCGCTGTTACCGGTTCGCTGGCCAGTAGCGATCACCGCATCCGCATCAAAGAAAGCAAGGTCGCGGGTCAGCTCATCGATGCTACGATCACCCGTGATCGCATGCGCGCCATGCTTAACGTGGCTGTCGGCGAAAACCTTTATGTGCTCGGCCCTGAGCAGGGATCGATAACGCATCGCTTCCGCCGCACGCCCTTCCATGAAACCCTCGTTAGCGACATAGGCATTGGCCCACTGGTTGACGCGGATGAATTTCGCCCCGCCTGCCATGGCAGTGGCGAAAGCCGGGATCGGCGCATTGGCAAGCACGTTGATACCGAGCGGAACGCCAGTCGCCCGCGCGACCCGGTCAGTCACCACGCTCATGAAGGCAGCTGTCTCATGACCGATATCCTCCGGCTTGGAAAAGGGAATATCGCCATGGTTTTCAACGAGAAGACCATGCATACCGCCTTCGATCAAAGCCTCGGCATCGCGCATGCAGACGTCGTAGATGGCATCCATGGCCGCGCCACGATACCTCGGTGCTCCGGGAAACGGTGGGCAATGCACCATGCCGATCAAGGCCTTGTCACGACCAAAGATTTCCTGGATGGCGTTCGCCCTATTGTCGGATATGATCTGCATGCCTTGTCCTCTCGAAAGTTTTTCATGCGTGCCTTCGTCATCGGCAATATCGCGCTCGACGAAACCTATTCCGTTTCCGCCCTGCCGGAAGCCGGGGCTTCGATTTTCGGCCGGCAGGCCTTCCGCGATCTTGGCGGAAAAGGCTGCAATCAAGCCATTGTCATGGCCCGATGCGGGCTCGATACCACATTGACTGCTGCTGTAGGTACAGATGACAGGTCTGCGACCATCCGCGCCCGCCTTGCAACCGAACCTCTGACCGCCGACCTCATTGGCATGGATGGGCAGACCAGCGATCTCTCCATCATCTTCAACACGCCCGATGGTGAAAACAGCATCGTCACGACCACTGCCTGCGCACAATCCCTGACCCCGGAAGACGTGGCCGGAACCCTTGGTACAGCCAGCCCCGGCGACCTTCTCGTCGTTCAAGGCAATCTGGGTGAAACAACCACCCGTCTCGCACTGTCGCAGGCAAAGGCAACGGGAATGATCACCGCATTCAATCCGTCACCTCTCCAACCCTGGTTTGAAAGTCTCTGGCCGCTCACGGACATCGCTTTCCTCAACCGCGGCGAAGCGGCCGCCCTGACCGGGGATACCGGATCGACAGCGATAAAATTGCTTATTTCAGCCGGTGTCCGCCAGGTCATCCTCACCCTTGGCGGCGAGGGTTCGATGCTGGGCACGACAAACCAATGCCTGACCGTGCCCGCCGAAAAAACTGGCGTTGTCGACACGACGGGTGCTGGCGATTGCTTCATGGCCGTCACGCTGGCCTCCGCCGCGTTGAGAAACGTCAGTGTGGATGAACGGGCGTTGAGGCATGGCGCAAAGGCATCTGCGCTGACCGTCAGTCGTCGGGGCACGCTTTCAGCCTTTCCCGATATCCTTGAGCTCGCGGATATTTTGTCCAACTGACGATCCTCTCCACCGATACCTGCCGCCGCGCTCAGCGAGCTTCTGTCAGCCAGCCCAGAATGTTTTTCCACAAACGGCCGTAGCCCTGCCATTCGCAGAAGGCGGGAGAGAGCCAGTGCGGACCAATGTCGGATGTCCACGCCGCTGTCCGACCCTGGCCAAAAACGCCGGTGACCAGAAGCGGATGACCGCCCTGCTCCGCAGGCAGGCGGGCGACCACGTCCACATCCGCGCGCTCGCGCACCTCTACCTCATTGACACCGAGGAGAAGCGGCCATTCGCCGGAAAGACCCGCAACGGTGGGATGATCCGGCATCAGAATGTCGGCCGTCGATCCTTCTGGAATTTCAACGCGGTCATCCCATGGCAGGCAGGTCACGGGAAGCGTATCTTCCACGGGGGTGCGACGCCACCGGGCCTTGCCATCGATACCCTGGAACGAGAAATATCCGCCAACCATCAGCAGGCCGCCACCCTTTTCGACCCATGCCTTGAGAAGCTTCAGACGGTTTGGAACGGTTTTCGAGTGCAGCCAAACCGCAGGCGGCAAAAGCAGCGAATTGGCACCGATGTCAGAGAGGATGATCGCGTCATACGCATCCAGCCCCGCCATATCGAAGGGAAGTTTCTCGACAGCATCATGCGCCGTCAGGTAGGTCAGCTCGTATTCACTACTTTCGAGCGCCTTTACCAGAGGTTCCGCGCCCAAGTGAAAGGTGACGCTGCCGAACTGGTCGAAGCCCTTGTAGTGAGTGGCGGAGCTGACCCAGCTTTCGCCCACGAGAAGTATTTTCTTTGTCATTTTTCGTTCCATTTCTATGGGTTCGTCACGTCTTCGCCTGGAAGACCGAGCGCGGGTTATCCCGCATGAGGATTTGCAAGGTGAGGTCATCCAGACTATGCCGCTTCAATCGCGGCAGGAAATGCTTGAGGATATAGGCGTAACCATTGCCGCCATACCGCGTCAGCATCATCTTCAGGAAAACATCGTGAGAAAGCAGGATGCGGTCCAGATATCCCCGCTCCACCAACTGGACGATGGCTTTGGCCGCTTCGTCGTCACTCGGGCATTGGACCTGCTGATCGGCATAGAAGAAATCCATTCCGATCATGTCGTATTCGATGAAGGCACCGCGGCCGGCAAGTTCTCCCTGATAGCCAAGGTCATCATGCGACGGGTTCATGTGACACAGAACGGTGTGACTGACATCCGCGCCTTCCTGCTCGACTACATCGAGAACCCTGTGACCCAGCCTTAACCAGCCCGGAAGATGCACCATGAGGGGCAAACCTGTACGGGCCTGCGCCCTCGCCGCACCCCGCAGCGATTTTTGCTCCTCGGGGGTGAAGTCCGAGGACACACCGATCTCTCCGATCAGACCGATTTTCACGCCGGTTCCGTCGACGCCCTGAAGCGCCTCGTGAACGATTTCATTGGCGATGTCGTCGATGCTGAGCGCTGCCACTTTCTCAGGATGGGAGGAGGCCAGATAATAACCCGCCCCCATCACGATGTTGAGCCCGGTCGCCTCGGATATCCGCCTGAGGGCAAGCGGATTTCTGCCGATACCCTGGCAGGTCGGCTCCACCACTGTATGGCCGCCCTGGGCGGCGAATTCATGCAGTTCTTTAATCGCAAGCGGCTCATCATCCAGCGTGATGTTGTGCTTGTTGACGAAGGGATCCTGGCGAAGTTCGCCGAGGATTTCCTGGCAGACCAAGCCCTCCGCCAGATATTGCCGCTCCGGCGTTTTCGGGGCGTGCCACCAGCAGCGGCAATCGTTGAGAATATGCTCGTGCATCAGCGTCACGCCGAGCTTTTCCACCGGGACGGGGCCGGCAACCGTCATGAAATTACCGGAGCGAATATGGCCTTTCGAGAGTTCATCCACCATGGCCTCAACCCTTTTTTCTGGAACCCAAGCGGAAGTTGGTGGTGAAGATGCGCGTGTTCAGCCAGATTGCGGCAAGAATGATCGCGCCCGTGACGATCTGTGTGAAAAAGGGCGAAATATGCATCAGGATCAGCCCGTTGCCGATCACGGCAATGGTCATGGTGCCAAGCACGGAGCCGAGAATGGTTCCGCGTCCGCCCATCAACGATGTACCGCCAAGCACAACCGCTGCCACGACCTGCAGCTCAAAGCCGACAGCAGCATTGGAGGAACCCGAGCCGAGGCGTGACGCGATCAGCAGCCCAGCGATTGCGGATGCCACGCCTGCCACCAGATAGACCGATGCAAGGATCCATTTTGCCGGCATACCCACACGACGGGCAGCCTCCAGATTGGAGCCTACCGCCACGACCCGGCGTCCGTAGCGGGTGGACGAAATGACCACATAGGCCACGACAGTGATGAGGATACCGATCAGCGCCGGCACCGGGAAACCGAACAGGTCTCCGCGACCGAGAAAAAAGAAGCCGGGCGCATCCGGAATAGGCACCGAATACCCTTGGGTGATATAGAGTGCGACCCCTCGAAGGATGGACAAGCCTGCGAGCGTAACGATGAAGGCCGGAATGCCCTGATAGGCAATGAACCAGCCCTGCAAGAGACCAAGCACGGCGCCGAGCATGAGCATGGCGACCAGCACCAGAGGCCAGGGATAGCCCGCCGCCATGAGGATGGCACCGACGGCGTTGATCAGCGCAACCATGGAGCCGACCGACAGGTCGATCCCGCCGGTGATGATGACAAGCGTCATGGCGACGGAAACGATGAGGATGGGAGCGGCCTGACGCACGACGTTCAGCAGGTTGCCTGCCGTCAGGAACGTATCAGTGCTTACGGCAAAGAACAGCATGCAGGCGATGAAAAAGGCCGTTATGGACAAGACCTGCGCGTTTTCGGCGATGAAATCGGCGACGGGTGAGCCCTTGGCGCGTTCAGTGTAGACGGTCAATGGCGACCTCCCACGATCAGTTTGACGAGGTCTTCGAGGCTGGTTTCGTTGATCTGCCGTTCGGCGACCTTCGTTCCCTCGTACATGACGGCGATGCGATCACACACGCGGAACAGATCCTGAAGACGATGAGTGATGAGGATGACGGACACGCCCTTGGCCTTGACCCGGTTGATCAGCGCCAGAACGGCCTCCACCTCTGCCACGGCAAGCGCCGAAGTGGGTTCGTCCATGATCAGGACCTTGGGATTGAAGGACGCCGCACGGGCAATTGCGATTGCCTGCCGCTGTCCGCCGGAGAGTTTTTCCACCTTGGCCGTCAACCTTGGAATACGGATTTCCAGCGCATCCAGCATCTTGCGGGCCTCGGCCAACATCGTCTGCCGGTCGAGGAACGGACCCTTGGTGATCTCGCGCCCAAGAAACAGGTTGCCGATCACGTCTATATGGTCACAGAGGCTCAAATCCTGAAAGACCATCTCGATATTGCGATTGCGCGCATCGGCGGGACCGGAGAAACGGACCTCTTCCCCTTCGAGCGTAATGGATCCTTCATCAGGAATGTAGGTTCCGGAAATAACCTTCGTCAGCGTCGATTTTCCAGCCGCGTTGTCACCGACAAGGCCCAGGCATTCACCGGGATAGATGTCGAGATCGACGCCGCGCAGCGCCTGATGTGAACCGAAAGTCTTTACGATACCGCGAAGCGAGACGCGCGGTTCTTGCGCCGCACCGGAGAGATGCTGGGGGAGAATATCTCCCCCAGCGCCGGTGACAGCGGTTGGGTGCTGTCCGCCGGCGATCATTTGAAGACCGCCCGGTAGGGCTCGACATTGGCCTTGGTGACGATGGTCACGGGCACGGCAATCGTCTTTTCGACACTGCCGCCATCAGAAACAGTCTTCAGCGCCTTGACGGCCGCAGCACCCATGGCCGCCGGGTCCTGCTGGATGACACCCGCGACATAACCGGCGTCGATGCCAGCGATCGCCTGCTTGGTCAGATCCCAGCCGAAGACCTTGATGTCCTTCTGCTTGCTCTGGCTTTCGACGGCAGCGACGGCGCCGAGAAGGGCCGGTTCACCCGTTGCGTAGATTGCGGTCATATCCGGATTGCCGGTTATGAGGTTTTCCGCTGCGGAAAGAGCCGTATCCTGCACGTTCTGTCCGTCAACGACGCCAGCCGCCGTGATGCCGGACTGATCCTTGAGCGTGTCCTCAAAGCCCTTCTGGCGGATATTCTGGATGAAAGAGTTTAGGGCCCCGACGACGCCGATCTTGGCCTTGCCGCCCATGTCTGACTTCACATAGTCGACGAAGAACTTGCCCATGTCGGCACCAGCATTGGCATTGTCGACGCCAATCTGTGCCTTCTGAGGCCCTTCGGGCAATATTGCGTCGATAGCGACCACTGGGATGTTCGCTTCGGCGGCCTGCTTTACCGCAGGCATGATGCCGTTGACATCAATGGCGACGACCGCGATCCCATCGACCTTCTGCTGGATATAGGTCTCGATGGCGCTGTTTTGCGCTGCAGGATCGTTGTTGGCATTGAAGATGACGAGCTTGACGCCCGCTTCCTTCGCCGCCTTTTCCGCACCCTTGTTCATGTCGTTGAAAAAGATGGCCTGCTGGTTGATCTGCACGAGGGCTATCGTCTTTTCCGCGGCACCGGCAATGCCGGCGGAAAGCGTCGCCCCGGCCAGAACGGTGGCGGCAAGGGCTGCGGAGAAATATCTGCGTTTGATTATTGTCATTTGCGTTCTTCCTCTGTTGGTTTTGTCCGTCGCAATTATTGTTTCGACGGCGGCGCAACGGAGCTCCGCACGACGATTTCTACGGGAAGCAGCTCTTCCGGATGGGCCGGAGTTTCCTGTTCCCAATTGGTTTCGGCGAGCAACGACAGGGCGCGCTGGCCAATGGCCCTGACCGGCTGGCGAATGGCGGTAAGCGGCGGATCGAACAGATGCAGCGGGCCGACATCGTCGAAGCCGATCATCGATACGTCCTGCGGAATGCGCACACCCTGCGCCCGCAAGACTTCAATCATCCCGATGGCGATTTCGTCGGAGCTCGCGAAAATTGCCGTGGCGGGACGGCCTTCGGAAAGAAAACGCAAGGCCGCCTCGCGACCGAACTCCGCGGTATAGTCGCCGCAATAACGCATGATCGACGGCTCGGAGCCGCAATGTGTCCGCAACGCTGTCTCCAACCCAAGGAAACGCCGCTGCGTGCTGAGCATCTCTGCCGGGCCGCCGACATAAAGCACGCGTTCGTGGCCATATCCGGCAAGGTGTTCGCCAGCCAGGCGGCCGCCCTGTTCATTGTCACAGAACAGCTTCGGCACGGATGCCCCACTGACGTCTTCATCGACCACAACGACTTTGCCGGTGGCGCTGATAAGCTCGGCAAGCTCGTCCGTATCGGGGTGGTTGGTAACGAAGACCAGCCCGTCGACATGGTTGCGGGCAAGAAGCCGCAGATAGGACAGTTCGCGTCCCGGCCGGTTCAACGTTGCGAAAAGTGATACAGCAAGACCGCGCCTGTCTGCCTCCTCTTCCACTGCTGCAACCAGCATGCCGAAGAACGGGTTGCCGATATCGGGAACGACGAGACCGATCGTATCGGAGCGCCCACGGCTCAGACGCCGGGCATGCGGGTTAGGAACATAGTTGAGCTGGCGAATGGCGTCTTCGATGCGGGCCTTCGTGTCCGCAGGCAATTCCAGCGAGCCGTTGAGCAGCCGCGACACCGTGGCGACGGAAACACCCGCGGTGCGGGCAACATCCTTCAGACTGGTCGCACGATTTGGCGCCATCATTCTTCCCGTTCCTGTTCCCGTGGGCCTTTGGCCTCTTGATAGGCTTGTAAAGCGATTTACTAAACCGGTTTACAAGGAAATCCAAAACTTGCCCCCTGTCAAGATCATTTGGTGAGGCATTCGAATTTTGGCATATCCGAGACTTTTGCGGCCTTCCGACGGACAAAGGCCATCGGGGGACGAGTGACGGCGCTCCTCGCCTTCACATAGAGGTGTCTTCGATCAGCACCTCTGATTATCAGGATTGTTTCATTGCTAAATGAGTGAAACGGGTCCACTGTGTTTGTTCCAGCAGCTATAGTACGGGCGCTGCTGTTTAAGGGTTGAATACCCTGGCCCCGACAAAGGAGGACGCCATGTCTTCCATATTTCACCAACCGACAAAACAGAATCTCGCAACGCTGGCTGGCTACGTCTTGTCTGCGGCAAGTGTGGCGCTGATCGTTTACATCCTGATCGGCGCGTAGTTGCGATAACCGGCTGTAACTGTGCAGGTTTTAACGCAACGGAAAGCGGTGTTGGACATGATCGAAAGAACCACAGAGACCGAAATCACATTCACGCATCCGTTCCGTCTGGAGGCCCTTTCGGAACCCTTGGGAGCGGGCACTTATCGCCTGGTCATAGACGAGGAATTGATAGAGGGCCTCAGCTTCACGGCGTATCGCCGCGTGGGAACCCATCTAGAGATTCCCGCGATCGCTGTCGCCATGAACCGCCGCCAGTTCCTTCAGGTGTCCCCATCTGAAATCGATGATGCATTGGCTCGCGACGTCGCAACCGTAGACGCCGGCCCGCGCGCCATTCCATGATCCCGCAATGGTCGCGCATTTCCTAAAGTGCGTAGCAGTTTTACGCCCGGAAAATGCGTAAAAACAAATAGCTAGAGCACGTCAGACAATTTTGTCTAAACAGGATGTGCTCTAGCCGAAGTCGGAAGGCGTCAGGACGTTCAAATTGCGCCGGTACTTGGCATACACCTTCTTGGCAGCCTCGTAGATCGGCGTGCGCATTACGTCAAAAGACGAAAGGCATTGGGCTTCCGACATGCCTGTTGCATGCACGCCGCCCTTGGCGAGTGCAGCGGCTTCGACAAAAAACCGGATTTCGAACATGCCGTCATGGCCGAAAAACCGCACAGCTTTACGCACATCGTCAAAACTGCGGGCCGAGTTGGGGAAAGCCAGTGTCATGCTTCACACCTGCTGCGTTCTTCCCTTCGCAAAACGTTGCGACGATTGAGTGAAAGCATGCCATCGGTTGCTTCCGATATGCTGAGTTCAGTCAGCCTGCGGCCACCCACCCGTACCGGCACACCGGTGAATACATGATATATGGTCCAGGTTTGGTCCCTCTCGATCCTTCTTCCATATTGGGAGTCAAGCGTATCGGCGACGGAAGTCCCGCCTTCGTTCTCCCAAACTTCGATCCTGAGCGCCTGGCGTCTTTGGTCGTTGTAACTATTCATGGTCTTGCCTTTCATCCGAGGCTTCAGCGCGGCTTTGATCCGCGTGGAGCTTGTTTTATTCTACATTGCAACTGCTGCGTTCCTGTCTCTCGGTCGAAAGCCCCTATCGATCGGAGTGGTGCTTGAGCCAGACATCCCTAAGGACTAGATGCGGTGTCGTGTCCGGGCGGTACCAAGAAAATCCAGGAGCGAAACGACCAGATGCCATGAAATGGCACTGGAGAAATGCAGATGGTCTGCGTTGTGACTGGTGGCAGCGTAATCGCCCGTCAACCTGCATGCTCGTGACGCGACAGGTGACATCTCGGTGATTACCGCAAAGAAATACGGCACCGTCAGCGCAAACATTCACTAAATGACAACGAAGAAGAGGCGGTGCCTCTCTGACACCGGGGAGCCGTGCTGCCAGCACAACGAAGCTTATACTGCGCCTGGATTGCGCGGAAAACAAGGCGGACGCTAAAACCTGCCGGGCACACAAAGCAAACACGTCTATTCAAAGCACGCATTTCTACGCCACGATAGAAGTAGCCGAGCCCTGTTTTCCTGTCCTTCCCCGGATCAACATCAGCAGGCAGGCATCGCAGCCGGAAAATCGGGCCCGAAAAACCCAGGCCACTTTAGGCTGATAGGATCATGCGCTTTTTTTCCTGTCTGGAAAGAAACTCACGGACATCCTGTTCTCGTAGTGGCGCCGCATAGATATAACCCTGCACCAGCGTAGCACCGAGACCTTCAAGGGCCGCGAGTTCCTCCCGTGTTTCGACCCCTTCCACCACGCATTCCAGCCCCATGTCGCGGCTGAGCGTGAGCAGCGATTTCACGATTTTGTAGCTGGCTGGCTTTTCGTGCAGATCCGTGACGAAGCTGCGGTCAATCTTGATCTTGGTGAGGGGCAGAGCGTGCAGCCGTGTCAGGCTGGAATAACCGGTGCCGAAATCATCAAGCGAAATGCCGCAACCGAGCCGCCGCAGCATTTCGACCGACTGCCTGACCTGTTCGAAATCATGCGCAAAGGCCGTTTCGGTAATTTCAAGGTCAATACGTGTTGCGTCGAAGCCGCTGTTTTCGATGATGCCGATCAATGACAGCACGCCTTCGCAGGAATTGAGGTCATGGGCCGAGAGGTTGAAGGATAGTCTAAGGGATGGCTCCCATGCCGATGCGGAAACGAGAGCGGCTCGAAGAAGAGGCCGTGTCAGCGAGCTGACGATACCGGCCCGCTCGGCAATGGCGAAGAACTGGGCAGGCGGGACATGCCCAAGGACCGGGCTGTGCCAGCGCGCCAGTGCTTCAAAGCCCGCAGCTCTTCCATCGCGTATGTCGACGATCGGTTGGAACACGACTGAAAGCTCGTTTTCTATCTCTTTCTGCTTGAGCAGATGTTCGATACGGGCTTCGATATTGATCTGCTTTTCGTGCTCCGCATCGAATAGGACGGCATCGCCGCGCCGGGTTTTCTTGGCGTGATACAACGCATAGTCCGCGCGGTCGAAAAGTTGCTCAAGCGTCAAAGCGAGGCACGGAAATACGGCTATCCCCATGGAAGCAGCGACATGCACCGTTCCCTCGGGCAGATGATAGGGCGCCCTCAACCGTTCCGAGATCACGTTCGCATTTACGACGAGTTGCGCATCATCGGGTATGATCGGGGCAACGATCGCAAACTCATCTCCCCCAAGGCGGAATGCCTTGCTGGTCGTCAGAGTTTCGGTGAGACGTTTGCTGACGTTGACGAGCAGCCTGTCGCCCACGGAATGGCCGTAAAGGTCGTTGACGGGCTTGAACCCATCAAGATCGATAACGCCAAGCGCCAGTCGCGTTCCCGCCACCCTTGCTTTTTCGATTTCGGCTTCCAGATGGGCGAAAAAGGCGCGGCGGTTGGGCAGTTCCGTCAGACTGTCGATATTGGCAAGCAGCAGGTTCTCATTGTTCAGCGCTTCCGTACGCTGCTGCGAAACAATCATGCGCTCGAAATTGCGGTAGTTGGTCAACAGGATGGACATCATGCCAGCGCAGACCAGAAGGACATTGATGGCAATGGCGATGAATGTCGGTTGCCTTGAGGCCAAAAAGAAGATGATGAAGGCGCCGTTGACGATGGCCGTGACCATGAAGGCGGCCGAACGCACATACATCAGACAGAAGATGCAGGAGATAACGGTAATCGCCATGTAGAAGGCGACATGGGACTGCGTATAGGCGTCCCCATAAGGCACCAGCAAAAAAGACCAGAGCGTGAATATAATGGCGATACCGGCTGCCAGGCGATTTGTGCGCTGAAGCGCTGCATGGGCCACCTTCGGCGGGGGATCGATACCGCGGGTTCTCCACCAGAATGCAACCCTGACGGTGCAGCCGAGTGTGAAAAAAGCGGGAATTCCAATGGTGAGCCAAAACGGCGCCAGTTGCAGATGTGTAGTAGCCAGCGCCCATGTACTTGAAATCAGTATCAAATACATCATCGGCATCTGCCGGGTGAAAGCGCGATATTGTGCTTTCAGCAGGTCCGGATTGTCGGACCGGACAGACATAAAATACAGCAATTTCTGTTTGGCGCTAAGTATGTTCATTTGCACGACTCATCGAGTACAGAGTCGGTTATTTATCAAGTCCGTATTACATCATTGGAAATACACAAGGTAAATCAAGAGGAAATGAAATCAACTCCAAGGTGTGCAGTCATGTTTTTACATAATCTGCGCAAATAAGCTCTATTGCTGAATAGAAATTAGCTGGGTACGACGATCGTTGCCGGCGTTTCTTGTTGCGGCCATCGCTGTAGCGCCTCCTGTCCGGCAGGGGTCAAGCCATAGACGCCTCTATCCAGACGTTCAAACCAGCCATAGACGTTTGCAAGCAAGATCTTTCCGGCATCTGGTATGCCGGATCTGACCTGACGCACGCGCAGCGGCCCTGATGCCAACGCCAAAGCGCAGCCGAGTGCCTGTTGGCGATACGCGGTCATGATTGGTGCGCGAGTGCTTCCACCCACCGCCGGATCTCCGCGTCGCCTCTTGTGTTCACGTATCAATCGCGAACGCCGTTTTGGGTTGGTTCGCGGCATCGGTGATATGGAACTGACGATGACGCTGACGTCGCCAACATCGGAAATGCCGAGCATGCCGATCCCGAGCCTGCGGCAAAGGTCGCGGTAACGTTTGTCAGCCTCGCGGCCCTTGCCCTTGGCTGAGACCCGTGCCGCAATCCAGACCTCGTCTGCCATAGCCGCGCGATCAACCGCCTGCAAAATAAGCTCCAGATTGAAGCTCAGTTTCAGCTCGCAGATGACGACAACAGGCGGATCGTTATCGCTCAAGCCCACGAGGTCGCAACTGCCAACCTCGCCTTTGACAGTGTAGCCCGCTTCCTCGAGGAAACTTTTGACGGGCAGATAAAGCGAAGTTTCCATGTACCCGCGGATTAAAGTGACGAACCAGGCCCTAGATATATCGATCCGCCTGCGCAGAACAACCGCTATAACCACCAATACGGTTGCAAGGTGTCGGTGATGCGGGCAATCGCCAATAGTACTGGAATGATCAACTGGCACTTCTCCCAAGAGCGGACGCTTTTTGGGGGAGATACGATCAAAAATCGTCACGGATTCGATGTGCGATCGGCAAGACACCGGCGATCAGAGTCCAATCGCCGGTGCAAGTGTTTAAAACAATGCTTTCAGTCTCTCATCAGACGTCAGGCGTGAAAGACGCGCATTTATCAAAACTCTTCCCAGTTGTCCGGCGATGTGCTCAGGGCAGCATTGCCGGAGAACGCAGCTTTAATCTTTCCGCCGAGTGCACGCGCAGGAGAAACTGCAGGCCTGTCGGCGGACGAGGCTGCGCGAACCGGTGCGGAGATTTCGCTGTAACCACCTTCTGACAACTTGAACCGAGCGAGCAGTTGGTTGAGCGACGAAGCCTCGCGTGCAAGCCCGTGGCTTGCCGCCGTGCTTTCTTCCACCATGGCAGCGTTCTTCTGGGTGTCCTGGTCCATCTGGTTCACAGCCGTATTGATCTGCTGGAGACCAGAGGATTGCTCCTGTGCCGATTCCGCGATCGCCATCACGTGACGGTTGATTTCCTGTACTTCCGTGACGATGAGTTCGAGTGCCTTGCCCGTTTCGCCAACCAGTTGCACACCCTGCTGAACCTGACTGTTCGATGTCGTAATGAGATTCTTGATCTCCTTGGCGGCACCGGCGGAACGCTGGGCCAGTTCGCGAACCTCTTGGGCAACAACCGCAAATCCCTTGCCCGCCTCACCGGCACGGGCAGCTTCCACGCCTGCATTCAGCGCCAGAAGGTTGGTCTGGAAAGCAATCTCGTCGATCACGCCGATAATGTTGGAAATCTCATCAGCGGATGCAGCAATTTGCTCCATTGCCGTGACAGCTTTCTGCACCACTTCTCCCGACTGTTCCGCACCGACTTTTGCGCGACTGACAAAATGGCCCGCTTCTTGCGCCCGTTTGGTCGAGTCTTTCACCGTCGTGGTGATCTCTTCCAGTGCAGCAGCTGTCTCCTCGACGGCCGCTGCCTGCTGTTCCGTACGCTTGGCCAGATCGTCGGCTGCGGCCCTGATCTCGTTCGCGCCGGAGTCGATGCCGCGCGCGTTCTGCGCCACCTGGTTCAGAGTCGATTGCAGCTGTTCCGCTGCCCTGTTGAAGTCGCCGCGAATACCGTCAAGGCTGGACACGAACGGCTGAGCGATCCGGTAAGTAACGTCGCCCTGAGCGATCTTCGAAAGGGCAGCAGCAAGGTTGTCGACGGCGAATTGCACGTCGGCAGCTTCTTTCGCCTTCTGTTTCTCGCGCTCTATCCGGTCCTGCTCTGAAGATGACCGATGGTTTTCCGTTTCATTCTCAAGCCGGAGGCGCTCGATGGCGTTCTCGCGAAATGCCTGAACAGCAGCGGCCATCTGGCCGACTTCATCCTTGCGGTCCATACCTTCGATTTCGCTGGCTGTATCGCCTGCCGCCAACGACCCCATCCGCTCGCGAAGCCGCGCAATCGGAGTGGTAATGCCACGCGAAGAAATAAGCAGGCCGAGCGCGATCAATGCCAGGGAAACAATTGCTATGCTGACCAGAGCTGTCCAGATTGTCGTGTTGGTGCTGGCCGTGAGGCGCTCTCTTCCATCGTTCATCACCTGGATCAGTTGCTCGTTGCCCGCACTGATTTTCGGTGAGACTTCAGTTATTTTTCGAAGGACGTTAAGCGCCATCTGCTGAGCTTCAGCATTTTTTCCCGCCTGCATGAGAGCGATGACCTGATTGCCGATTTCCTCAACCTCGGCAACGCCCTTGAGGATATCACGAGCGGCATCCGTCCGGGCCGGCACCAGCTGCATGATTTTATTCTGCCGTTCTTCCAGTTGCTTCCGGTCGGCCTTGAATGTTTTGACAGCGGCCTCGAAATCACTGCTGGTCGAGTCATTGAGGCTGGCGCGAAGCATCTGCATGCCGAGTGCATTGAGATTGCCGCTCGTTCGGGCGTTCAGCACCGCAGCAAGCGCCTCATTGGCGATGAAATCGCTGTAAACATTGTCGGTATTTTTATACTGCAAGCTGACGTAGCTGATTCCGGAAAGCGACATCAAACTCATCACTGATATGACGAATAAGACCTTTGTTTTTATTTTGGTATTCTTCAGGAAAGACATGAATAGCCTCAGGGCAAGCGCTCCTCCAGCTGTCCGCGCAGGAAGCCAGGGAAACAAACAATGGAACATCGCGGGTAGCTGTGCCCCTCCTCATAGGGCGACAAGCGGATATCCGCTCCGGGCCGCCAAAGGCTGGGCGCGTTGGATCCACTCGTTCTACCAGCCCCGCCGATGAAACTTTGGAACCTGCGTATTTTAGATTTCACAAAATTACTAAATGAAGTGTTACCCGGCATATGCAAACGATGACATGTATGATGCCGTAAACTTACTCGGGCTTTTGGCGGCATCGGTATTTTCACGAGGATATCGATGGGGCCGACGGCTTCCCGCATCGATTTAACCGTCCGGAGGTCGCGTCACGCGAGGCAATGTCCAGCGTGCGGGCCATGGCTTTGCCCTTATTCTGTTCGATCAGCAGTCACGGTGTATGCATAAACTCACAATTTATTGTGGTTGCCCTTCGGAGCAATTTGGCCTTGTTTGTAGACTCACACTCTTCACGGGAGGGAAATTATGTCGATAAAAACAACAACTCGCGCCACGCTGCTGGTAGGATCGCTTCTGATTGGCGCAAGTTCCGCACTTGCAGAAACAGTTCTTCACCGCGGCAATTCCGGGGAGCCTCAGACGCTCGATCAGGCACAGACCTCGATCAATATCGAAGCCTTTATCCTCAAAGACCTTTATGAAGGTCTCACCATTTACGATGCTGCCGGCAAGATCGTTCCCGGTACGGCGGAAAGCTGGACGCTGTCTGAGGATGGTACCGTCTACACGTTCAAACTGCGTGCAGATGCGAAGTGGTCGGATGGCACTCCGGTAACGGCTGGAGATTTTGTTTTCTCCTATCAGCGCGTCGAAGACCCGAAGACCGCAGCAAAATATGCGAATATTCTTTATCCGATCAAGAACGCCGAGAAAATAAACAAGGGTGAAACTTCGGTTGACCAGCTTGGCGTCAAGGCCGTGGATGACAAGACCCTTGAGATCACACTCGAGCGCTCAACACCGTTCTTCCTTGAACTCCTTGCCCACCAGACAGCTCTGCCGATCTCGAAGGCAAGCTTTGACAAGAACGGAACCAACTTCGTAAAGCCGGGCGTCATGGTGTCGAACGGTGCTTACAAGCTTGAAGCGCATGTTCCCAATGACAGCTTGACGGTGGTCAAGAACACCAACTTCTGGGACGCATCGAACACCAAGATCGACAAGGTCATCTTCTACCCGATCGACGACCAGGCCGCATCCGTTCGTCGTTTCGAAGCCAAGGAAATGGACCTCGCCTACAACTTTTCCGCGGACCAGATCGACCGCCTGCGCAAGGCCTATGGCGAACAGGTTCACGTTTCGCCGACGCTTGCGACATACTACTATACCTTCGACACGCGTGAAGCGCCGTATAACGATGTCCGCGTCCGTCAAGCCCTGTCCATGGCAGTCGACCGCGATTTCCTCGCCAAGGAAATCTACAGCGGTTCGCAGGTTCCCGCCTACTCCATGGTTCCTCCGGGCATGGACTCCTACGGTGAGCCTGCGAAAGCAGAGTTTGCGACGCTGTCGCAACTCGATCGTGAAGACGAAGCCGTCAAACTCATGAAGGAAGCCGGTTACGGCGAGGGTGGCAAGCCGCTTTCCGTTGAAATTCGCTACAACACAAACCCGAACCATGAGCGCGTTGCCACCGCTATTGCGGATATGTGGAAAAACACCTTTGGCGCCAAAGTGTCACTGGTGAACCTCGACGTCGCCTCGCATTACGGCTACCTGCAGGAAGGCGGCAAGTACAACGTTGCGCGTGCAGGCTGGGTTGCCGACTATGCGGATGCGGAAAACTTCCTCGCCCTTTCGGTATCCTCCAACAAGACCTTCAACTACTCGAAGTTCAATAATGCCGAATATGATGCGCTGATGCAGAAGTCCTATGACGAAAAGGATCCTGCTGCTCGCTCCAAACTGTTGCACGAGGCAGAAACCATCCTCATGAAGGAACAGCCGGTTGCTCCGCTTCTCACACAGGCGGACCTGTGGCTGGTTTCCAACCGCGTGAAGGGTTGGGAAGACAATGCTGCTAACGAACACCTCAGCCGCTTCCTGAGCGTTTCCGAATAAGCAGTGCTGGCACGGTGGCCGAAACCACCGTGCCATGTCGGAGCCTGAAAATCATGATTTCATTTATCCTGCGCCGTTTGGCGAGCGCCGTGCCGACATTGTTCATCGTCGTCACGATTTCGTTTTTCCTGATGCGTTTCGCACCGGGCGGTCCGTTCAACCTCGAGCGGCCCCTGCCCCCGCAAACCATGGAAAACCTGATGAGAACCTATCATCTGGATGAGCCATTGTGGCGCCAGTATCTCATCTATCTCGGCAACGCCGCCACCGGCGATTTCGGTCCGAGCTACATCTACAAGGACAACACCGTCGCCCAGTTGATCGGCAAAGGCCTGCCCTATTCGCTGGAGCTCGGTTGCTATGCTCTTTTGCTGGCGTTGGTCGGCGGTATTCTTGCCGGCACCTTTGCCGCACTCAGGCAGAATAGCACCTTCGATTTCTCCATCATGTCCATTTCGACCATCGGTATCACCGTGCCGAACTTCGTCGTCGCACCTGTCCTCACGCTTATCTTCGCCGTGTTGCTGGGGCTTCTGCCCGCAGGTAGCTGGGGTGATGGGTCGCTACGCTATCTCATTCTTCCGATGATCGCGCTCGCCTTGCCGCAGCTTGCGGTCATCGCGCGTCTGACGCGCGGTGCAATGATCGAGGCTCTGCGCATGGACCATATCCGCACCGCCAGGGCCTATGGCCTCCCGGCTCGCAGCGTCGTGGTGATTCACGCCATGCGCGCGGCGATGCTGCCGGTCGTTTCATATCTTGCGCCTTGCGCCGCAGCGCTGCTGACGGGCTCGGCGGTCATCGAGACGATCTTCACCATTCCCGGTGTCGGCCGCTACTTCGTTCTTGGCGCCATCAATCGCGACTACACGCTGGTCATGGGAACGGTGGTTCTCATCGCCATTTTCGTCATCCTGTTCAATCTCGTGGTCGATATTCTCTACGGCCTGCTCGATCCGAGGGTCAGACATGACTGATATCTCCGGCAATATAGCCCCTCAGCCATCGGTGAAAAGCCGAAGCTTGTTCCAGCTTGCAGCCCTGCGTTTCAGACGAAACAAGGCCGCCATGGCTGGTTCCATCATGCTTGTGCTGATCACACTTTTCTCGTTTATCGGCCCGCATTTCCTTTCACACACCTATGATCAGGTGTTTTCGTCCTACGTCTCCGTCGCGCCAAGCCTCGAGCCGCGCCCGGACGTGAACAACCTCCAGAGCGTCATGGAAGGTGTGGCAGGCCGTGCGCGCGTCGAACTGAAGGAGTTTGCCGTCGAAGGGCAGACCTTCACGGCAACGGTTACCTCCAGCAGCCCGATTGACCCGCGCACGACACGTTATTTCGACCGCGCCAACGAATTCGAAAACACGAAAGTCGTTGCTACGGAAGATGATGGTCGAACGCTTAAGTTGGAAGGCGATGTCAATCGCGAATACTTCTTCTTCGGCACAGATTCAAACGGTCGCGACATGCTGGCTCGCGTAATGCTGGGCGGCCAGATCTCCATTGCCGTCGGCGTTCTCGCCAGCCTCGTTTCGCTCGGCATCGGCGTGCTTTACGGCGCTACGGCGGGTTACATCGGCGGGCGCGTCGACAATGTAATGATGCGTTTCGTCGAGATCCTCTATTCGCTGCCCTTCGTCTTCCTGGTCGTGGTTCTCGTGGTTTTCTTCGGGCGTAGCTTCATCCTGATCTTCCTTGTCATTGGCGCAGTGGAGTGGCTGGATATGGCGCGTATCGTGCGTGGCCAGACGCTTGCCTTGAAACGGCGGGAATTTGTGGCGGCAGCTCAGGCCTTGGGTTTGAGTGACTGGCAGATCATCCGCCGTCACATCATCCCCAACACCATCGGTCCCGTGGTCGTGTTCGTGACGGTCGTTGTCCCGAAAGTCATTCTTCTTGAAAGCTTTCTCTCCTTCCTGGGGCTTGGCGTTCAGGCGCCACTCACGAGCTGGGGTGCGCTCATTTCCGAAGGCGCCAACAATATTCAGTCGGCCCCGTGGTTACTGATATTCCCGGCAATCTTCTTCGTGCTGACGCTTTTTTCGCTGAACTTCGTAGGCGACGGATTGCGTGATGCACTCGATCCCAAGGATCGTTGACATGAATACGACATCTGAAAACATTCTCACCGTCCGCAATCTCAAGGTCGATTTTGCCACGCCAGACGGCACGGTCAACGCCGTCAAAGGTGTCGATCTCCACGTAAAGCAGGGTGAAACGCTCGCTGTCGTCGGGGAATCCGGCTCCGGCAAAAGCCAGACCATGATGGGCATCATGGGCCTCTTGGCTTCCAACGGCGTCATTCAAGGCTCGGCGCAATATCGTGGACGCGAGTTGGTAGGCTTGCCGGTCAACGAGCTGAACAAAATCCGTGGCGCGAAAATCACCATGATTTTCCAGGAGCCGATGACTTCGCTCGATCCGCTTTACAGGATCGGCGCGCAGATCGCCGAGCCAATCGTCCATCACCGGGGCGGCAGCAAGAAGGAAGCAAGGGCACGCGTTCTCGAACTTCTGAAACTTGTCGGTATTCCGGACCCGGAGCGGCGCATCGACAGCTACCCGCATGAGCTTTCCGGCGGCCAGCGCCAACGCGTCATGATCGCCATGGCGCTGGCAAACGAGCCGGATATTCTGATCGCGGATGAGCCAACCACCGCGCTCGACGTGACAATCCAGGCGCAGATTCTCGATCTTCTGAAGTCGTTGCAGCAGCGCTTCGGCATGGCAGTGGTGCTGATAACGCACGATCTCGGTGTCGTCAGGCATTTTGCCGATCGTGTTGCGGTTATGCGCCGAGGCGAGATCGTTGAAACCGGTCCGACGGAAGAGATCTTCGAGCGCCCGAAGGCGGACTATACGAGGATGCTTCTCGATGCCGAACCCAGCGGCCACAAGCCGCCGGTCGGCAAAGAAGCGCCGGTCGTTCTTTCTGGCCAGAACGTCACGATCGATTATGTGATCCCGGGCGGCTTCCTGTCGAAGTCACGGGCTTTCAGGGCCGTGGACAGCGTTAATGTCAGCCTTCATCAAGGGCAGACGATCGGCATCGTCGGTGAATCCGGATCAGGCAAGTCCACGCTCGGTCGCGCGCTTCTGCGCCTTGTCACTGCAGAGGGCCGCATTTTCTTCGGCAAGACGGAAATCACCGGACTTGGCCGAACGGCAATGAGGCCATTGCGGCGGCAGCTGCAGCTTGTGTTCCAGGATCCGTATGGATCTCTTTCGCCAAGGCAGACTGTTGGAGAGATCATCACTGAGGGTCTCTTTGTGCACGACCCACAGCTCAGCCGCGCGCAGCGCGACGAGCGAGCAATAGAAGCGCTGAAAGAAGTCGGCCTCGATCCCGCCGCCCGCAACCGCTACCCGCACGAGTTTTCAGGCGGGCAACGTCAGCGTATCGCAATTGCCCGCGCGATCATCCTCAAGCCAGATGTCGTCATTCTCGATGAACCTACATCGGCGCTGGACCGATCCATTCAAGGCCAAGTCATCGATCTCTTGCGTAATTTGCAGAAAACGCACAACCTTTCCTACATCTTCATCAGCCACGACCTCTCTGTCATCAAAGCCATTTCGGATTATGTCATCGTGATGAGAAACGGGAAGATTGTCGAAGAGGGAGAAACGGACGCGATATTCGAGCGGCCGGCGGCTGAATATACCAAAACACTGATCAAATCCGCGTTTTCGGCCGAAGTAACATCATAGATTACAGCCCGGCACTGCCGGGCTTTTTCTGGCGCCGTTACAAAAGATCCGGTTTGTGGAGGAGGTCGTTATTTCGCGGCCATGGCGGCCTTCCTCTCCTGTTCAATCCCGACCATGTCGTCACGTAGCAAACCGGTTCGATGATGTGCGAAAGCTGGTACCCGTCACAGGACTAAGCGACTTCCAAATTCATCACAAAATCCGCGGTTTCATGGGCATGAATGCGGGTAAAACGTATCAGCTCGTCGAAGTGACGTTGCATCTTACGGATGGCTTCAGCGTTGTTGAGCACAAGATACATGGCGCCGACGAAAAGTGCTGCCCGTTGCGAACCGAAGATCGTATAGGGCACGGAAAAGCGTTCTTTTTCATTGAACAGAAACAGCCGGAACGATGGGTATAGCTCGCTGATAAGTCCCGACATATGTTTGAGTTGTTCGGCACGTGTCTCGCGGTCCAAACCGCTCCACATACCGCGCCCCTGCGCAAAAGCTTCCAGCGTTTCGAGCGGCATGCAAACTTCCATGTCGGTACCAGGCTGGCGATTATAATCGAGTCGAAACGCCGTTTCGCTGGCCTGCGCCATCACACTCTGATGCGCGCCCATGGCCTCGAAAGCGATGATCTCGGGTGTGCGAAGCAGATCGGGAATGCGTGCCGGAACATAACGGATTTTGGTGCCTGCAGCTTCCGCATGCCACTTCATCAACAGCGTATCCGTATAATCAGCACCGCCCTCCTCGATCTCGAAACTTGGCCGCAATTCCCCCATCAACCCCTGATCATGGGAAAGACCGAGTAGCCAGTCGAGCGAGACGGAATGTCGCTCGGCGATATTCAGCAGCGTCTCCACACGCGGAAGCCGCGCCGAATCACCGGAAAGCAATTGCGAAAGTGCTGATCGATCAATGCCAATGGCGGCGGCAAAAGACGCCTGGCTGTCTTCTGACCTGTTCACCAGCTGGATCAGGCGGGCACGAAACAATTCTGCGAGCGCGCGTTTGTCCATAATTCACCCGTTTGTTTATAATTATCACCATAATGCTTAAACTGTTATCAAAATCAACAGTTGGTCACCATAAACCCGTTGTGGCTGGCTGAGACTGATGCGACCCTACGGTGACAGGGGCATCAAGAGTATGAAATGACAGACATATTGGCAAAGAAGACGGCGCGGCTGACTGGCATTCGCCGCAGAAGAACGCGTGACCGAATTGAATGGCCAACAGTCTCGCTGTTGGCGGTCTGTTACGGTCTCTGGATTTTCGCGGGATATTTTCTGTATCCGTTGTTTCCAATCGTTTCTCTGGTGCTCATGGGCATTGCAGTTGCCCTGCACTCCTCGCTCCAGCACGAGGTTCTGCATGGGCACCCCACGCGCAATGCACGACTGAACGAAGCTTTGGTCTTTCTGCCGCTCGGGATTTTCTACCCCTATCGCAGTTACAAGCGCACGCATCTGCAACACCATGCAGACGAGCGTCTGACCGACCCATTCGACGATCCGGAAAGCTATTACCGGGCCATGGGCGACTGGCAAAAGATGCCGTCGTTCCTCAAGGTCCTGCTGGGATGGAACAATACGTTCATCGGGCGTCTGGTCATCGGCCCTCCGTTGATGGTTGTTGGTTTCACGATATCCGAATGGCGCAAGATCGCGCAGGGTGATCGGCGGGTGATCTATGCCTGGACCCTGCATCTGGCCGGACTTGTTCCGACACTGCTGGTCATATCCCTGATTTTCGGCGTTCCAATCTGGCTCTATGTTAGTGTGGCGGCCTATCTGGGCATATCCATCATTGCCATTCGCTCCTATTGCGAACATCAATGGTCCGAACAGCCGGATGGGAGAACGATCATTGTTGAAAACTCCATCCTGGCTCCACTGTTTCTCTATAACAACCTGCATTTCGTGCATCACAAAATGCCGACAGCCGCCTGGTATAAATTGCCCTCCCTCTACAGCGAGAGGCGGGCGGAGTGGCAGAAGATGAATGACGGATATGTGTTCAGCAATTATTTCGAGGTGTTCCGCGCTTTCGCCTTCAAGGCCAAGGAACCGGTAGCGCATCCTGTCTTGAGACGGGACGAGCAAGTTTTAATCGCGTCACCCGTCGTGCCTGCCGCTCTGATTTTTTCTGACCATGCGATGCAGGAACAAGACGTGAGACTGGAAATTCCGTCGTGACATGGATCGCGGCACTGCCAATGTATGACTGGCCCGAACTGCGCAATGAGACGGACAAGCTGTGGGCCGATATGCGCACCCGTTTTTTAGCAGAGGGTATCGACGCTCCCAAAGGCCTCACCAGACGCAACGGCGATATGCCGGCGGTTCCGGGAGGTATTCGTGGAAAGGACGGCGCCATCATTGCCGCAGACCCTGCCACGCTCGATCCCGATGCATTGGATCTTGCGGTGCTCTGGCGGCATCCGGCTCTGCTGATCTCCGGCACCTGCTGGGGGCCAATGGAGTTTGGCCTGCAGGATCATGTGCAGGTGATTGGACAGAGCGATTATAATGGCATCAAGGGTGGTGCAGGCGAGTTCTATTCCAGCGCCATCATTGCCCGCATAGCAGACGGTGGAGAGGGTGCTGAACCTTCGAGAACCGGTGAGGCCGCTTTGCCGAAAGGATTTCTTAGCGGGAAAATACTGGCATTCAACGAGCACAAGTCATTATCCGGCTATCTCAGCTTGAAACGCGATCTGGAAGCAGAAGGCGCGGGCCTCGATCTGTTTGAAAATTGTCTCGAAACCGGTGCGCACCGCGCTTCCGTCATCGCAGTGGCCGAGGGCCGGGCGGACATTGCCGCGATCGACTGCAAATCCTGGATGCTTGCGCAACGGCATGAACCGGCCGCCCGGAGCCTTCACGTTATCGGCTGGACTGCACGGCGCAAAGGCCTGCCCTTCATCCGCGCCAAGGGTATCGATCTGCCTTTCACCATGTAAGGCACGAGCCTTACGGCTTTCAATCACATATCCGGTGGCGAGAAATCACGCAGGAGCAGCCTTGCCTTTTCCATGTCCGCAGACAGGGGCCGGTCATCCGAATAGGGCTGGAGGTGCTCGCGAAGCAGATTGTAGACCGCATTTGTTCCGGCTGCCCGCCCGGCAACATTTTCCAGGAAATCATGGGCCTGCACCCCGGCCATCCATTCGATGGCCAGAATATATTCTGCATTGTCGAGAACCGCGAGCAGCTTGTTGGCGGCTGCCGTGGGATGAGAGAGGAAATCCTCCTGTAATCCCGATGTCAGCCCTCCATCTGTGGAGGCAGGCGCGGAAAGACGTCTGCTATCGCCGACAAGGGCTACGGCCGTATATTGCGCGATCATGAAACCTGAATGGCTTCCGGCATCGGTCGCCAGAAATGGCGGCAGACCACTCACCAGAGGATTGACCAGCCTGTCGATACGGCGCTCGCTCATGGACGCAATCTGTGCAATGGCGATGGCGAGACTGTCTGCCGCCTGCCCCAATGCCGGGGCAACGGCATGGGCCTCCGACGAGACGATGGGCTGCTCGGGCGTGCCAAGGATCGCGGGATTGTCGGTGACGGAGGCGAGCTCTCGGTCAACGATGGAGGCGCAGGCATCGAAGATGTCGCGTGCAGCACCATGCGCATGCGGCACGGCACGCAGGCTTAGCGCGTCCTGTGTCCGCCTGCCATGAGCGGCGGCAACCAGCCCACTGCCTTCAAGCCGGGATCGCAGAGCGGCCCCGACGGCCGCGATTCCCGTCGAGGGACGCAGCGCGAGAACCGTCTCGTCAAAAGCGTCGATCTGGCAGCCTGCTGCTTCAAGCGTCAGCGCCGCTATGGCATCGGCCCAATCTAGCAGGTGATTGGCCCGCGCGAGTGCCATGCAGGAAAGACCGGTCGCACAGGCTGTACCATTGACGAGGCTCAGCCCTTCCTTGGCACCCAGCACGATGGGTTGAAGTCCCATTGCCGCCAGGGCATCTCGTCCACTCATAACGCGCCCGCCGAGCCGGGCCTGGCCCTCTCCGATCAGAACAAGCGCAACATGCGCGTTGTGCACCAGATAGCCCGCCGATCCGCGGGACGGCACGTCGGGAATACAATCCTGTTCCAGAAACGTCGACAGATGCGAGACGATCTCGCGTCGGACACCGGAGTGCCCATGGGCGAAATTGGCGATCTGCGCCGCCATGATTGCCCGAACTTCGCGAGGATCCAACAACGGGCCGACACCGCAGGCATGGCTGAGAATAATGGAGCGCGACAGCCGACCCTGCGCGGTGCGATCCACCACAGTGTCCGACAGTGCACCGACCCCGGTATTGATGCCATAGGCACGCACACCGCTTTCGACGATGCTGTCAACGATCTGGCTCGCCCGGTCAATCCGCAGATAGGCCGCGTCTGACACACGCAGTGCCTCGCCCTTGCCGATATGGGCCACATCGCGCCAACTCAATCCATCATCCAGTAGAACAGTCATGACGTTTTCCTATGATGCAGAAACGGCTGCGAGGAGCGGGAATTTTCCATCTTGAATACTGCCGGCGTTGGCCCGTGTCTCAATTACTGCTGTAAAGACGATAGCGGCTGCCGGGATAAAGGAGGCGGACAGAAGACACGATCCCCTTTGTCGACCATGTGCGACGACGCACGAGCAGGCATGGTTCCGTCTTGGAAATCGCCAGCAGCTTGCATTCCCAGGGCTGTGCGCTGACCGCCTCGATATGCTGCTCGGCTTTCACGATCGGTGCCACTCGCGTGAGATAACTGTTGGGTGTTACGAGGTTGAAATCCTGTTTGATGTAATCGGGCGCGCAGTCCGAATTGACGAAACGATCCTCGATTTGCATCGGCACGCCGTCTTCCGCATGCACAATGATCGAGTGCGCAGCAAGGCTGCCAGCCGGAACAGCGAGCGCTTCGGCAAGATCTGGATCGCAGGTTTCGATTTGAAGAAGTATGACCCGCGCGCTGTGAACACCGCCGTTGCGTGTTATTTCTTCGGCAATGTTGGGTACGCTCTGGAACTGCGATGTGCGCTTCTTGGACGCAACGAACGAACCTTTGCCGCGTACACGCACCACAAGCCCTTCGTCGGCCAGCTCACGCAAAGCGCGGTTGGCCGTCATACGGCTGACACCGAGAATATCGACCAGTTCGTTTTCCGATGGAACACGTTGACCGATCTTCCACTCACCCGCCTCGACGCGACTGCGGACATAGTCCTTCAGCTTTACATAGAGTGGTGAACTCTGGTCTTCGGTGCCCTGCGCGTCATGAGCGTTCTCAGATATCGGTGACATCACTTCCCGGAAAATCTTTCTGTCGTGATCCATAGCTATGACGTCACCAATACGCAGGGTTGTCGGCAAAGGGAGGGGCAATGCCACGCCCTTTGCCGATGGATTCAGTTCAATTTGTGTTCGGCCAGCCAGTCGCCCGCCACGACATCGAAACTGTCGTGATTGGCCAGACGACCGTTCATAACGACGAGATCTTTCGTCGTCAGGGCGGCAGAAACAGCATCGAGAGTGCTTGTCACAACGTCGCTAACTTTCGGTGTGGCAATCACTGGTACGATGTTCTGGGCGGGAAAGAGGTTCTTGACGTCTTCAAGCACGATGAGATCGTTTGCAGCGATGGCCGGATCGGTCGAGAACAGGTTTGCAGCATGGACCTGACCGTTGATGAGTGCCGAAAGGGTCAGCGGGCCACCGACGTCAAGCGATTTGAACGACTGGAACTCGAGGCCATAAAGTTCCTTCAGACCGATAATGCCTTCCTTGCGCGTTTTCCATTCCGGTGGACCGCCAAGTACGAGCTGCGAGGCTACGGGTGCGAGATCGGCAATCGTCTTCAGCTTGTATTTGTCAGCGGTCGCGCGCGTCACAGCCACGCTATCGGAATCCTGTGCTGCGGAGGGTGTCAGCATCGAGACGCCTTTCGGCAGAGCCGCCTTGAGCGCTGCGGCCACATCGCTTGGCGAATGGGCCGTGGCGTTCTTGTCGAGATAGCTCAGCGTCGCACCAGCATACTCCGGCAACAGATCGATTGATCCGTCCAGCAACGCAGGGATATAGACTTCGCGGCTACCGATGCTCAACTTCGTTTCGACGGCAACACCCTTGGCGGCAAGGGCCTTGGCGTAGATCGTCGCCAGAAGCTGGCTTTCGGGGAAGTCGGCGGAACCGACGATGATTGTCGTCGTATCGGTTCGCGGAGTGGCTGGCGCGGCCAGCGGATTGCTTTGCGCCAATGCCGAAGCAGCGGAAAGTGCCATGAGCGCAAATGCGCTGGCGGCAGTGATGATCCTGAATGCCATGCGAGCTTCTCCTTTATGTTGAAACAGTCGTGGAATAGAAAACCCGGTTATTTTAGAACCTCTAACGCTTCGCTCGACGCGTCAGGCCTGGTGATACGGTGACCCTCGATATGACGCCGATGATCAGATCCACGGTCAGGGCCAACGCACCGACGAGAACGGCACCTGCGGCCATCTGATAATAATCGTTCTGCGCCCGCCCATCGATGATCAGGCGACCGAGACCACCAAGAGAAACATAAGCGGCGATAGTTGCGGTCGAGATGATCTGAAGCGTGGCGCTGCGCAGACCGGAAAAGATCAATGGCAGAGCGCAGGGCAGTTCCACATCGAACAGAATATCGAGCGGACGTTTCCCCATGCCTCTTGCAGCATCCACCGCAGCGGGATCCACCGCCGCGATACCGGCGTAACTGCCAGTCATGATCGGCGGCACGGCCAGAAGCACGAGCACGATAAGGCTGGGTACGATAAAAGCCATATCGGATGCGAAAACGGGGCCAAAAACAATCACAAGAAGTGCGATCAGGCCGAGGCTTGGAAGGGAGCGCAGCGCATTTGCAAGACCCGCGATGAAGACGACACCGCGTCCCGTGTGTCCCACATAAAGCCCAACCGGCAAGCCAATCAGACAGGCGAGGAAAAGGGCCGCAAAGCTATAAGCCAGATGCTGACCGACGAGAACGATGACACCATCACTCCCTGTCCAGTGAGCTGGATCGCTAAACCATTCTATCATCGCGCCGCACTCCCAGGCTGCCACGGCGTCAGGCGGCGTGAAATGAGCAGAACAAGCCCGTCCAGCAAGGCTGCGAGAAGCACGCAGAGTACGATGCCTGCTATAATCGGCGTCAGGAACCGCAGCTGAAGCCCCTGCGTGAAGAGCAGACCAAGTTGCGGCGTTCCAACCAGTGCCGCTACGGAAACGATGCTGACATTGGAAACCACGGCCACACGCAATCCGGCGGCAATCACAGGGACCGCGAGCGGTAGCTCCACCACCACCAGACGCGCAACCTGTCTGTAGCCCATGGCATTGGCCGCCTGGAGGACGTCTGGCGAAACCGATTCCAAACCATCGTTCACTGTTCGCACCAGAAGCGCCAACGCGTAGATCGTCAGCGCGACGACGACGTTTAGCGGATCGAGTATACGGGTGCCGAGCACCAGCGGCAGCAGGACGAACAGCGCAAGCGACGGAATTGTGTAAAGAAGTCCGGCAACCCCCAGCAGGGTCGACCGGAATAAACCGGCCCGCTGCGCAATCCAACCGAGCGGCAGGGCAAGAAGCAGGCCGATCACCACCGGGATGACCGAAAGGCCTAGATGCCAGATGAAAAGCTCGAAAATCCGCCCGGATTCCCGGTAGAGCCAATCAAACCTCATGGCTGACCTCCGAAGCGACCGACCCGCGCGGCTTCGATGGCTTTGGCGACATCAGAGAGTGTGACGGTGCCGACAAGCTGGCCCGTTGACCCTACGATGACCCCGCGGCCGGAGGGCGAACTCAACGCTGCATCGAGCACATGGCGCAAACTGCTGCCTTCCGGCGCCAGCGTGCCACTGAGATTGAGATCTCCCTCACGCAGTGGCTGCCTGAGACCTTGCGCATCGGCCCATCCAATGGGACGATGTTCGGCGTCAGTCACCAGAACCCAGCGATCCGTTGCAACGCCACGAAGGCTGTCCGGTGTTGCGCCGAGCAAGGCTGTCGGCTCCGCACCGAGAGGGACTGCTCCGTCAAATTCTGCAAAACTCAGGAAGCGATACCCTCTGTCCCGGCCGATAAAGTCCGCCACGAAGGCATCTGCCGGGCGCGCCAGCAATTCCTCTGGAGTGGCGATCTGCGCAAGCGTTCCGCCGGCACGCAAAACAGCAACCTGATCGCCAAGCTTCAACGCCTCGTCTATATCATGGGTCACCATGATGATGGTCTTGCCAATCTCACGCTGCAAGCGAAGAAATTCGTCCTGCAACTGTGTGCGAACGACGGGATCGACAGCACTGAAGGGTTCGTCCATCAGCATGAATTTGGGATCGGAAGCGAGTGCACGCGCAACACCGACGCGTTGCTGCTGGCCACCCGAAAGCTGCCACGGATAGCGATCGGCAAAGGCGGCGGTTAGCCCTACACGCTCAAGCAACTCATGCGCCGTGCGCAGTGCTTTTTCCTTCGGCGATCCGTTTAGCCGCGCAGTGGTCGCAATGTTCTGAACAACGGTGCGATGGGGGAAAAGCCCGGCATGCTGGATGACATAACCGATACGACGACGCAGCAGTGCCACGTCCATGCCATCTGTCGGTTCGCCGTCAAGAAGGATCGAACCGGACGATTGTACGATCAACCTGTTGATCATCCGCAAGGATGTGGTTTTGCCGCAACCCGAAGGGCCGACGAACACGGTCAGCTTGCCGTTTGGCGCCGTCAGGGACAAACCGTTTACGGCAGTAGCCGCGCCCGCATATTGCTTGGTGACGTTGTCGAAGACGATCATGCAAATCTCTCCTGCGCTCTGTCTGCGCCTTCAGGCTCGGCAACTGTGATGACTGCCTAGGTTGTCTATACAAGCACGCAAATAGCGTATCCGCAAGATAGATCGATGAAAATATCCGCAACCCTGCAAATGACTAAACTTTAAGCATTTTGACCGCTATAGAGGCGCTGTATGCACATAGAGCAAGCGATCTCGGCGGCCGCAACTCTCTACGCCTTCAAACTGCGCTGCTTTGCCGATCAAGATCAGGCCCGCTCAACGAGACAAATTTGTTCATAAGCAACTCGTTGCTTCAATTTTTGTGCGCGGGAGCAGAATGGAAATACGAATTAATTCGTGCTGAAATTCAACAGATCGCGTGCTGATCGTGACTGAGACCGCAAAACAGGCGTTTTTGAAAACCACTCATCCACGGCGACTTGGCTCGAGAAGGCCATAAAGCCTTGTGGCCACCGCCATCGAACAATAGTATTACCGCGTCGTATTCAATTAACGAGGATAACATGGCAACAGGTACCGTCAAATTTTTCGCACAGGACAAAGGCTTCGGCTTCATCACTCCGGACAACGGCGGCCCGGACGTCTTCGTCCACATCTCCGCCGTAGGGTTTGGTGGTTCTCTTCAGGATGGCCAGAAGGTCAGCTACGATGTGGGACAGGACCGCAAGACTGGAAAGTCCAAGGCCGAGAACGTCAGCCTCATCTGATCAGCGTCTCTTGGCTCCGCGATTACTCGCGGGGCCAAATCGGTCCTGACTCCCGCTGACCTTAGGCTGTTTCCATCCCGTCGCTCCCGATCCGTGCCAAGCCGGATGCAAAAACTTCGGCGTCGATGGGACGGCTGAAAAGGTAGCCTTGGCCGACCGGACAGCCCATTTCGCGAAGCATTTTGCGCTGGGCCTCGGTCTCCACGCCTTCTGCAACCACAGTTAACCCAAGGGCGCGTCCAAGATCGATAACGGCCTGGACAATCACCCTTCTGGACGGCCTCGTTGCGAGTTCGCTGATAAAGGTGCGGTCTATCTTGATCTCGGTAACCGGAAAGGTTTCGAGCGATCGCAGGTTTGAATAGCCCGTGCCGAAGTCATCGACGGAAAGGCCGACGCCGCTCTGTCGCAGCCGCTGAAATGCGTCCATCACGCCGGGTGTATCGCTGAGAAACATGCTTTCGGTGATCTCAAGCGTCAACCATGCCGGGTCGGCCTTGGTCAGGCACAGGACCCGATCCAGCATTTCGGCCATGTCATGCTGCAGGAACTCCCCGGCGGATACATTCACCGCAAAGCGCAAAGCCTTGCCGCGATGCGCGTTAATGCGCCGTGCATAAGCTGCGACGGTCGTCAGACTTCGTTCGGTCAGATCAAGCAGCAGACCTGATCGCTCGGCAGTCTCGACGAAACTTCCGGGGAGCTGGCTGCCAAACAGAGGATGATTCCAGCGTATCAGAGCTTCCGCACCCACCCACTCGCCGGTTGCAAGGTCTACCTGGGGTTGGAAGTGATACACAAATTCGTCATTCGCGACCGCGACCTTCAATTCGCGAGTCATTCGCACGCGTCGGCTTGCCTGTTCGTGATCCGAGTCTCGAAACCGTCGCGGACCACCCAGAGGGGCGGACTTGGCGGCCCACAGGGCGATGCCGGCATTGCGGATCAGCGAAATGGGTCTCGCCCGAGGCTGGCCCACCGCATAGCCGATGGCGAAACGCAGTGAGACACTTGCACCTGGCACGACGAAGTCAGCGGCAAGCGAAGCGAATACCGCTGCCACGATAGTATCCGCACTTGATCCATCCGTGAGCTCAAAAGCCAAAGCGAACTCATTGGCGCCCATGCGTCCCACCTGGGCAGCGCCCACGTCCCGCAGCCGCCGCCCTGTTTCATAAAGCAGGGCATCCCCGACTTCGAAACCGTATCCCGTGTTGAAATCGTGAAAACCGATCACATCCAGCTTCACGACCAAGGGCGTCGCTTTGGCATTGGTTGCGAAACGCTCCTCGGTAGCCAGGATAAATGCTTGACGGTTCAGGCAACCCGTGGTCGCGTCGAGGTTCGCGACACGATCCAGCGCGGTGTGCGCCTGGCGAATCGCCGAGACGTCGCGCAGTATGCCGACGTAGAATAGTTCTTCGCCCACCCAGGCAGGCCGGAGACTGAGACTGTTCCAGAACGCCGACCCGTCCTTTCGATAGTTACGCAGCGTTGAGTCCAGAGGCTCCGCCGCATCGATCGCAGCGCGAATGTGGACGACCTCTTGTTGGTCGCGCTCGTTGCCCTGCAAATAGCGGCAATCTTTCCCGACGACCTCGTTCCGAGCGTAGCCAGTCAGATGCTCGAAGGCCTGATTGACATAGAGCAAAGGCGAATTGGCGCCCAAACGCTGTGCGATCGCGATCCCATCGGTTAGTTCTTCGACCAGCGTCGCAAGAATTGGCCTGATAGCGTCGGAGCTGAGAAGCGCATTGTCCGAAATGACCGGCGCGGGCTGCATGAGGTGCGACTGCATGCGTTTTTCGAATTCTTCCATGACAAGAACCATGGACGGCGAACACGGGCGGGGCAACCCGCAGCCGAGGCGGTTCCAAGACAAGCGTCAGCCGTTTTCGGACAAACTGATTCTCGCGCCATCGCCGGACGTCCGAAAGCGATCACGGTAGTCGGACGGCGTCACTCCAGCGTGCGAAACAAAGGCACGGCGCATCGCGCGTGTCGATCCAAAACCACTTCTCGCTGCCACCAAAGCGATTGGCAGGCGGCTCCCCTCCAAAAGGAAGCGCGCAACGTCGATACGGGTCCGGTCGACATAGTCTGATGGCGATATACCGACCTCCTGCGAAAAAACACGCGTAAAGTTCCGCACACTCATGGCCGCGATCTTCGCCAAGGCGCTGACAGAGAGGTCAGCCGCCGGATGGTTCAGAACATATTGCTGGACGTTGTGTAGACGGCTGCGGTCGATAGCCTGTGCCGCCAGATGCACGCTGAACTGCGACTGATCGCCTGGTCGCTTCAGAAACACGACGAGTCGGCGAGCAACGTAGAGCGCAATCTCCCGGCCCAAGTCCTCCTCGACGAGGGAAAGGCCGAGATCTATAGCCGCGCTGGAACCGGCCGACGTGATCATCGCGCCATCACGGACAAAAACCCGGTCGCTTTCCACCCGCGTCTCGGGGAAGCGCTCGGCCAACAGTGACGCGAACTGCCAGTGCGTCGTAACACGCCGGTCTTTCAGTAGACCTGCCTCGCCAAGCACGAATGCCCCTGTGCAGACGGAGCCATAGCGCCGCGCCTGAGCCGCGATTTTAACAATCCAGTCGACAACACGCCCGCCCGGACTTTGCGGAACTCCGACGCTGCCGGCTACAAGCAATGTATCGGGGCTACCAAGGTACGCATCGAAAGCGCAGTCGGTCAGGATTTTTAGCCCCGATGCACAGCGGATCGTCCCCTCGTGCCCTGCCAAGACAGCAACTTCGTAGAATAACTTTTCAACACGGGCATTTGCTTCGGCAAACACGTCCATTAGCCCTGCAAGCTCCAGAGAATGCACGTCCTTTGGAACGAAGATCACGATCCGCATGAGAGTATCTTTCCCTGCACAAATGACTCAAAGCTCTCGACGAGGATCTACGCGCCGACGCCGGTCTATGTGGCGACGGTTGCACAATGCTGAAGGTCCGTCAAAGTCAAAGGTATTAGCTCGAAGCGACGGAAGAACTCTGCACGCGCTGACTTTGTTCGAACTGCCGACCACTAATGGATGCTTTTATGATTGCTACCGCAATCCCAGCCGCCAGCCATTGGTGAACGAGATATTATCTCATTTTGTTGCCGATCTGAGCCCATCTGTTCGACATTATGAGGTCCGAATAGTCTGGGCTATGAACGCTTTTCGGCGAGGATAGACAGCATGTGTATCTGCGGCGGCTTGGCGAACAGGTCCCCTGCCTCTGCCTTCGCCATCAAGGCTGCAGCGACTTGGCCATTTAAGTGCGCATCCCTACCGTCCTCATCGTCGAACTTATCGAAGATTGCAAACGAAGTTGGGCCTCCCTGTATCGCATACCAGGAAATCGTGCCGGGCTCTGCATTGACCAGCGGTAAGGCTGATCGCAGAAACTCGGCGACCTCCTGTTCTTTGCCGGGCATTGCCTCGAGCGGAACGTAAAGCGCGAATTTGGTCATGACCACCTCCATGGGCACATCATTGTGCCGCAACTGAAGGAACGCGTTAAGCACGACAAATGTTCGGTGATGGACAATAAAAAGGGGTGTCGATGTAAAAATGCGATCCACGCCTCTGCACACATGAGGTTTCGATGATCAGTCGATTTCTGGATGGCCACCTAAAGCAACGAGCTGCTCTGTGTTGTCTATGTCCACCTTGGCGCTTTCGCCAATCTCTATGTCGATGACGTCGAGACCAGATTGGGTGATTATCTTGCGCGCGCCGCTGTCGCCTATAAGCGCCATGAGCTGCGGGAATGCGGCGCGAGGAAAGACAACCGGGTTTCCCGGATTTCCTTCGCACACCGCGCGAATAATCGCCTTTCCGTTTCTCTCCGCAAAAGCGCCGATGAGTGCGTCAATATCCGCAGGTTCAAGCAACGGCATATCCGCAAGCATGATCATAATCCCGTCGGGAGCTTGCAACGCGGCGCGCTGGACGCCGAGCACGATCGAGCTTGCCATTCCGTCACTGAAGTTGGAATTTCTCGCGATGATCACGTCGAGCCCTGCAATTTCGGCCTCGACGTCCGAGCTTCGGTATCCGGTCACAACAACCACAGAACGACTGCCGGCCCCAATAGCTGCCAATGCGGCCCGACGAACGAGGCTGGTTTCCCGAAAACGCGCAAGAAGCTTGTGCCCGGCACCCGCCATCCTGCTCGATCGTCCAGCGGCCAGGACAACCACGGCAACTGACACTCGTCTATCTCCTGCCGCTTCCACACCGAACCTCACGCATAAAGGGACAAGCGGCTCGCCGCGATGTCGGCAAGGATGGACAGGGCAAGGGAGTTCGCATCGCGGGTTGGCCCGAAAAGTCCGATCGGTGCCCTTATCCGATCAGTATCTGCCCGGGAGAAACCGGAGCTGACAAGGAAATCGACCCGTCTACGGTGTGTACGGGTGCTCCCCAAGGCGCCGATGTAGAATGCGGGTGACCGTAACGCGGCTTGCAGAACGGCCTGCTCCGCATCAAGGTCGTGATGGAGAAGAACAACAGCGGTGTACTGATCGATATCGGGCACAACTTTTTCGTTCGCTGTGCAGGCCACCACCTCGTAGCCGGAGGATTGGGCTATATCAGCGACCCTCTCGGCCTCTATACTTTGACCGGAAATCACGACACGCGTGCGCGGCCGATAGACCGTGAAAAAGCGGTCGTCGGCGCAACCGGCCCGCGATGGCGGTTCGACGATCTCGAGCTGTTGGGTCTGCCTCGTGTAGCACAGGCCCGTGGTCCGGCGCTGATGAAGCTGTTCAAGAACGCCGCTCAACATCTCGGTATTTTGCAGCACGTGGATCGACACTGTAATCCCACCACCGCACGGCAGGGAAATGTCGAAAAAGGGGGAGCCTAATCCGAACTTCACCTCCCTATCTCTGTTCTCGCCCATTGCGTCGAGCGCCTCGGAAGCGACAGCCGCCTCAATGCAGCCCCCAGACACATAACCACAAAAACGACCATCGGCCGCAACGGCGACATGGGAGCCAAGCGCGCGCGCCGCTCCCCCGCGAATTTCGACAAGGGTGGCAAGTGCCACCCTCCCCTTTGCAAGCTCCCTTATCGCAAAGCCAAATATTTCTTCCGTATCATCGGTGAGCAACGACCTGACCGGCGTCGGCTTTGTCGCAGCTTGGATATCCTCCTGAGGACAGATATCCGTGAGGGCGGCGATTTCGTCATGCAACATCCGGCAGCCCGCCTATGATCTTGTCGAGCGTCACAGGATAGTGACGCACCCTCACCCCGGTGGCATTGTAGATTGCGTTGGCGACAGCTGCAGAAACCCCGCAGAGACCAAGCTCGCCAACGCCCTTGGCCTTCATCGGCGACGACATGGGGTCTGCTTCGTCCATGAAAATCACTTCCTGATGGGGAATGTCGGCATGCACCGGAACTTCGTAGCCAGCCAGATCGTGGTTGACGAAGAAGCCTTGCTTCGTATCGACCGCCAACTCCTCTGACAGCGCTCCACCCACACCCATTGTCATGGCACCAATCACCTGGCTGCGCGCTGTTATCGGGTTCAGGATCCGTCCGGCCGCACAGACGGCCAGCATGCGTCGAATGCGCGTTTCACCCGTGGCCACGTCAACGCCGACTTCCACGAAGTGGGCACCGAACGTTGACTGTTGATGGGCTTCGGAAAGATCGCCCCATTCCATTCCATCCTCGCCAACAAGGCCGTTTGGCGCAGCCGCCTCCGTAAGCGCTACCGAACGGTTTCCAGATCGAACCTGTCCGTTCTCGAACACGACGTCATCAGTGTTAAAGCCGAGTTTCTGCGCCACCGCCTCACGAAGCTTCACGCAGGCTGCGTAGACGCCGGAGGTAGAACAGTTCGCGCCGAACTGCCCGCCCGACCCCGCCGAAACCGGAAAGCGGGAATCGCCCAGCTGAACGGCTACTCGATCGACCGGCAGGCCCAACATCTCAGCTGCTGTTTGTGCGATGATGGTATAGCTGCCGGTCCCGATATCGGTCATATCGGTTTCAACCGTTGCAATACCGTCCACGCCGAGCCGAACCCTTGCTGCGGATGGGAGGAGAAGATTGTTTCGCAAAGCGGCTGCAACACCCGATCCGATAAGCCAGTTTCCTTCTCGTCGGGAACCCGGCTTGCCGCGCTGGTTCCAGCCAAACCGTTCCGCCCCGAGCTTGAGACAGCCGACCAGGTTCCTTTGGGTAAAAGCGCGCTCGGGCTTCTCAGGATCGACCTGAGTGTCGTTGAGTATCCGAAACTCGACCGGATCGACGCCCACCTTTTCGGCTATCTCGTCTATGGCGATCTCGAGGGCCATCAACCCCGGCGCTTCGCCGGGCGCCCGCATCGCATTGCCTTCGGGCAAGTGAAGCGTGGCCAGTCTCATGGCAGTCATCCGGTTCTCACCCGCGTAGAGCAGTCGTGTCTGATTGACAGCCGTTTCCAGCTGGCCCCCAGGCTGGTCACCCGACCAGCTTTCGTGAGCAATCGCGGTGATTTTGCCGTCCTGTGTCGCTCCAATGCGAATACGCTGGATCGTCGCCGGCCGATGCGTCGTGTTGTTGGCTATGAACGGACGGGGAAGCGCAACCTTGACCGGACGTCCAGTAGCCTTTGCTGCAAAGGCAGCGAGCACCGCGTCGGCCCGCAAGAAAAGCTTACCCCCGAAACCCCCGCCTATGAATGGCGACATCAAATGGATATTGTCCTTGTCGATACCAAGTGTAGTCGCCAGATCGGATCGCCACCAATCAATCATCTGGCTGGACGTCCAAACGGTCAGTTTATCGCCATGCCACGCAGCGATGGACGCATGGGGCTCCATCATGGAATGTGACTGATCTGGAGTGGTATAACTTTCGTCGAGAGTGACCGGTGCGCTCTTGAAGGCTCCCTCGAAGTCACCGACTGCCGTGTCGGGCTGCTGCTTCTCGTCGGGCTTGACCGCACTGTCCTTGGCCTTCTTGAGATCGAAGCTCCCGGGCGCAGTTTCATATTCTACTGTCACAAGCGAAGCTGCGGCGCGCGCCTGCTCGAAGGTTTCTGCGACGACCACTGCCACCGCCTGGTGATAGTGCTGGACTTCATCGCCACCAAAAAGATTGGCTGTGTTGAATTTACCCTTCTCGCGCTTGCCCACGTCCAAGGTGGTGACAACCGTCAAAACGCCGGGGGACCGCTTTGCGGCGTCGGTCGATATCGACCGGATACGGCCCTTCGCAATCGCGGCACCGACCGGATACCCGTAGGCGTAAGGAATATTCGGATCGTGCCATTCGTAGGCATACATTGCTCGGCCCGTCGTTTTCTCTTGGCCGTCAATGCGTGGGATAGGCTGACCGACGACTTTCATCCGGTCGATGGGATTGTTGATTGCAGGTGTGTCGAATTTCATGGTCGTTATCCCCTTGCCTCTGCGATCACCGCACCGATCGTTCGTTCCACGAGGGTTATCTTGAAGCGATTTTGCTCCGTCGGGCGAGCGTCGCCGAGAAGTGCCGCGCTTGCGGCTTTTGCACCGCTCTTCAGCTCCCGGTCACCTGAGCCTGTTCGCCAGGGTTTGTGAGCGACGCCACCGACAGCCACGCGGCCGGTGCCATCCGGCTGGATCACCGCAGCGACGGATACGAGCGCAAACGCGTAGGAGGCCCGATCGCGCACCTTGCGATAGATATGCTTGCCCCCAATTGGCTTCGGCAGCGTGACCGCAGTTATGAACTCGCCCGGCTCCAGGACCGTCTCGATGTGTGGGGTATCGCCGGGAAGCCTGTGAAAGTCTGCGATCGGGATTGCGCGGCTACGGCCGTCGCCATTGACCGTTTCGACGGTTGCGTCGAGCGCCCTCATCGCAACAGCCATGTCGCTGGGATGAGTGGCGATACAGGATTCGCTGCTTCCAACGACTGCATGCTGTCGCGAAAAACCGCCAAGGGCCGAACATCCGCTTCCCGGCTGCCGCTTGTTGCACGGTTGGTTGGTGTCATAGAAATACGGACAGCGCGTGCGCTGTAGGAGATTGCCCGCGGTGGTGGCCTTGTTTCGCAGTTGACCAGACGCCCCGGCGACCAGGGCGCGGGTAAGCAAACCATAGTCGCGACGGACAGTCTCGTCGCTTGCCAGATCGGTATTGCGGACCAGAGCCCCTATGCGCAGACCGCCATCAGAGGTGGTTTCGATCTTGTCGAGACCAACTCCGTTGATGTCGATGAGATGCGCCGGGTGCTCGATCTCCAGCTTCATCAAGTCCAGGATATTTGTCCCGCCGGCGATGAATTTGGCTTCCGGATTGGCTGCTGCCGCTTTCGCTGCCGCCTGAGCCGTTGTGGCTCGCTCGTATGTGAAGGCTCTCATGCTTCGATCCCCCCGACTTCGGCAATTGCATCGAGAATGTTCGAGTAGGCGCCGCATCGACAGATGTTTCCGCTCATTCGTTCCCGAACTTCTGCCGCGGTGACTTCCACCTTTGCGGAAATGTCTGCAGTGGCGTGGCTTGGGATATTCGACTTAATTTCCTCCAAGACCGCCACGGAGGAACAGATTTGTCCGGGAGTACAGTAACCACACTGAAAACCGTCGTGTTTGATGAACGCGGCTTGCATGGGGTGCAGGTTTCCAGGCTGTCCGAGGCCCTCGATGGTGGTGACCTCGTCACCGTCGTGCATCACAGCCAACGTCAGGCACGAATTGATCCGGCGTCCATCCACCATCACGGTACAAGCGCCGCACTGTCCGTGATCGCAGCCTTTCTTTGTGCCGGTTAGATGAAGGTGCTCGCGCAAGGCGTCGAGCAAGCTCGTGCGATTGTCGAGTTCGAGATCATGCATCTCGCCGTTCACTTTGAAGGAAACACTTGTCTTGAAATTCATTTCTTCCCCCGAGGACTGTGCTGCGGCTCCTTTTGCCGCAACTCCCGTGACAGCAATTGCCGCCGCCGAGGAAACAAGTAAGTCCCGCCGCGAAAGTTCCAAATGTGAGTGATCTCTCATCTCCAGCTCCATTCGTTGTTGATGGCCTGGCGCACTCGGAGAAACGCCATATCTCAACATAGGGAAGCAAAAGAAGATGATTAGATGCGCCTTTTCGCTAACACTTATTAGCGAGGCTCATAAATCGGCATACGCGATCCATGGGGCAGCCACCGTCAGCCGCCCACTGTCACCCAGGCCGTCTTTCGAGAGATGGAGTAGACCACGCGCTCATAAAACTAACGCATCTGGCAGAGTTGCGACAATTGCGACCCCGTCCAGCGCCTCGCGAGTTCGCTGGCATCCACCGTGCCGGGCAGCAGGCTTCCCAGCTCACCGCCGATCTGAATTTGAGCATCGGTGATTTTGCATGCTCTTTCGTTGACTGAAACGATCACCGCAATCTCCGACTGCATCGGTGGCATCTCGAAAAGCGCGTCGGGAGGGCTTTCGCAAGTAACTATGGCCGTAGCTCTGAGAGTGGAGTTTTTATCCACGCCACGGCAAAGTTCTGCGGATTGCACGCGGAAACTGCGAGTTTGGTTGGGCCCGGCTGGGAGCTGCTCACAAACCTGTGCTGAGGAAACTGCCCCTGCAATGAGCGGCCATTCAGGCCGCCCAACCAGAGAAAAGCAATTTGCGAAAACGGGGGCGGTTGAGGCGACGAGCGACGCCATACATACAAACAGCGCTGGGATAGGATGTTTCACGGTGCCACGCTCCTCCACGTCTTTCAGACAGTTGTAAAGCTGGATTGCGGCTTTTTCGCTTCGAATGCAGCAGGAGCCGGTTAATCGATCCGTATATGCGCCGTTTGGTCAGGCTTTTCTGGCGGGGAGGATGGGCGAGAAAACCAAATCGATTGGCGCGATAGCGCTCGTGTTTTGAGATGCCGCTTGCATGATGGCCGACATCCATCTGGTACCTTATCACGACAACGGATGAATGAGAAAAGTTTAGTCGGCTCCAAGTTTCCTGCGTCAAATGGCATAAAAAAAGGGCGGCCAGAGCCGCCCTTTTTATGGAATATTTACGCCGCCCCTGGCCGATTGATCGTCAGGAAGTGACGAACGACGGGTTTGTCCGGACCAACATGGTAGGTCAGAACCTTTCCCTGCACGTCTGCATCGGCGTTGGAAACCCGCTTGTGCTGGCGGAGGTGCTCAGCCCAGGATTCCACCATGAACCACTCGACGATCTTTTCCGGATCGGCGGAATCTTCCGTCACACCCCACCCATAGGCACCATCGCGGCGGCGTTCTTGAGACAGGTGGTCGAGAGCACGCAGGAAGGCTGAACGATGCTGTTTCTCGACCTTGTACTCGATGAGGATCAGGACAGGACCACGGTCATGAGCAACAGGCTCGGCGACCAGCGGTTCCGGCCAGTGGTTGGACGGCACCATGTCGGCGTCACCAGCCGGGAGCGTTACGCGGTGCATGATGAACCCTGCAACGAGCAAGCCAGCTGCACCGATAAGCAATGTCGTCTGAATTCCAACGGCTTCGCCCACAGCACCCCAGCCGAGGCTGCCCGCCGTCATGGCTCCGTTGAATACGGTCAGATAGACAGCGAGGCCACGCCCACGCACCCAATTGGGCAGAACAGCCTGGGCTGCGCCGTTCAGGGTCGTAAGGGCGGTGATCCAAGCACCACCGAGGAACAGAAGAGCGATAATGGCGACGATCTTCGGCGGGGCGAGCGAAAGGACACCCATGACAACTGCGGTGATCACCGCTGCGCCAAGAAGCAGACCATCCGAGCTCAGGCGTTCGCGTAGCCTCGGCATGACCAATGCTCCACCGATCGCACCGGCGCCGACCGCACCAAGCAGAATACCGTAGAAGCTGGCATCACCACCCAGCAGTTGACGGGCAACCAGCGGAAGAAGTGCCCAGACGGCACTGGCGAATGCGAAGAAGATGGCGGCACGAAGAAGGACGACATGCAGGGGGCGGCTTGAGCGAGTGTAACGTAGGCCAGCCCTGAACGCGCCGAAGAAGTTCTCTTGTAGAGCGTCGTTGGCGTTTTTGGCACGTGGCCACCACACCAGAGCCGCGATAACGAAGATGTAGCTTGCAACGTCTGCGCCATAGGTGATCCCCGCCCCGAACGCTGCCAGAAGCAAACCGCCAGCAGCTGGGCCGATGGAACGAGCGATATTGATGCCGAGGGAGTTGAGAGCGACAGCGCTCTTCACGTCCTCGCGTTTCACCAGTTCAGGAACAATCGCCTGCCAGGTCGGGCCCATCAATGCGGCACCAACGCCGCCGAGGAAGGTCAGGCCGATCAGTGCGCTCACGGAAAGCATGCCTGTCTGCGAGAGGACCATCAGCGAGATACTTACGGAGGCCAGCAGGAGCTGGACCGCAATCAGGAACTTGCGGCGATCCAGAATGTCGGTGAGAACGCCTGCCGGAATGGCAAGCAGGAAGATCGGCAATGTTCCGGCCGCCTGAACCATGGCGACTGCAGCAGGCGATGCCGAGAGGTCCGTCATCAGCCATGAGCTTGCGACATCGCGCATGAAGCTTCCGGTATTGCCGAGAACCGTTGCAATCCACAGGACCGCGAAGACGGGCTGTGCGAGAGGAGCAAAAGTGCCCCCGGATGTTTTCGCGGCGCTCATTTACCCGCTCCCTTTGCAAGGTCGGCCGCTGCAACGAAGATGAATGCACCGGCCAGACCGACGTGTTCGAAGAAGGCGTTCGTTGCCATCATGCGGTCCATGCCGGGCGCCATTTCCCAGAAGCGAAGAGCAATGAACGTTGCGAGAAGCGTAAAGCCTGCAAGTGCGAGCGCGCCTGCCCAGCGCAGGAAGCCCGAGACCACCATCGCGGAGGCCGTAAGCTCGAACACGATGACGACGACGGCAAAGAGAGCAGCAGGGCGCAGACCGAAATGATTCATCTCAGCAAGCGCGCCATTGAAATCGAAAATCTTGGTGAGTGGACCCTGGATGTAGGCAGCGCAGAGAGCAAGCAGCGATACAGTTCTCGTAATGGGAGAGCCGACGACGCGTGCAAGTCCGCTCAAGGCCGAATTCGATATAGGGGATTGGTAGGTCATATCCTGCTCCTTTTTGGTCGCTGACGTGATCGAGCGGCCGCGTTTGATGGAGCGATATTGGCCGGTGATCGCTCTGCCAACAATTGCAGCAATAGTTTCGATTTAATTGCCAATATTGCAATTATAGGGTCGGATCGCTTGGACGAACAGAAGTCGCCCAAGCGAGGGCACGATCAGACTGCCCAGCAAGAGCAGCCAAGAGCGCCGAAGAAACCCTTGAGGTCGGCGATCGGAAGTTTCGAGGTCCAGGCTCCCGCATGGTCGTGACCATGCACGCCGCAATCGCTGGCGCAGCCACAGGTCGAGATAGCCGTGCGCCTTAGAGACCGCGCGCCAGCACCTTCCGGCTCGCCCCATGCCGCATATCCGCCGAACTTGCGGACTGGAGACCAGTCGGGCATTGCAGGCGGCACGTCGTTCTCGTCGAGCGTTTTGAAGTCACCCGCTCCATAGACGATTTTGCCGCCAACCATGGTCAGCTCCGATACCAGGAACGAGATCTCGTCTTCGGCGCAGGAGAAGAAGTCCTTGTCGGGAACGACAAGGTCGGCGAACTGGCCTTTCTCGATACGGCCTTTCTTTCCTTCTTCATTCGAAAACCATGTGACTTTTTCAGTCCACATCCGCAGAGCCGTCTCGCGATCAAGGCAGTTGGCGCGCGGATAGAGTTGCATGCCACCAACCGTCTTGCCGGTCACCATCCAGGACAGCGAGACCCAGGGATTGTAGGAGGCGACGCGGGTCGCATCCGTGCCGGCAGAAACGTTGACGCCCTTGTCGAGCATCTTTCGGATCGGTGGGGTCGCTTCGGCAACGCCTTGGCCATATCGCTCGACAAAATATTCGCCCTGATAGGCCATGCGATGCTGGGTTGCGATGCCGCCACCAAGGGCCGCAATGCGGTCGATGGACCGGTCCGAGATGGTTTCGGCATGGTCGAAGAACCAGTTCAAACCTTCAAGCGGAATGTCCTTGTTGACCTTCTCGAAGACATCAAGCGAACGGGAGATTGTCTCGTCATACGTGGCGTGCATGCGCCATGGCCAACGGTTCTCGGCCAGAACGCGCACCACTTCTTCGAGTTCGCCTTCCATTTCCGGCGCCATTTCCGGACGTGGCTGGCGAAAGTCCTCGAAGTCCGCCGCGGAGAAGACCAGCATTTCGCCGGCACCGTTGTGACGGAAATAGTCGTTGCCCTGCTTGTATTTGACCGAAGACGTCCAGTTGAGAAAGTCTTGCTTTTCTTCCTTGGGCTTCTGGGTAAAGAGATTATAGGCCAGACGCACCGTCATCTGGTTCTCGTCAGAGAGTTTTTGAATGACCTCGTAGTCATCAGGGTAGTTCTGGAAGCCACCGCCTGCATCAATCACACCCGTTACGCCAAGACGATTGAGCTCACGCATGAAATGGCGGGTGGAGTTGACCTGATAGTCGAGAGGCAGTTTGGGTCCCTTGGCAAGGGTGGAATAGAGAATGCCGGCATTAGGCTTGGCCAGCAACAGACCAGTCGGATTGCCGTTGGCATCACGGGTGATTTCGCCACCGGGTGGATTGGGCGTATCGCGGGTGTAACCGACGGCGCGCAGTGCAGCACCGTTCAAGAGCGCGCGGTCATAGAGGTGCAGCAGAAATACTGGGGTATCTGGCGCGACCGCGTTGATCTCCTCGATCGTCGGCAGACGCTTCTCCGCAAACTGGTGTTCGGTGAACCCGCCGACAACACGCACCCATTGCGGGGCTGGCGTTATCGCCACCTGGCGCTTGAGCATGTCCATTGCATCTGCCAGCGAGCGCACGCCGTCCCAGCGCAATTCCATATTGTAGTTTAACCCGCCACGCACAACGTGGGTGTGGTTATCGATGAGGCCGGGCAGAACGCGCTTGCCCTTGAGATCGACGATCCTGGTGTTGGAACCAGCAAGGGACATGACCTCGCTGTCTGAACCGACTTCAAGAAACAGTCCATCCTTGATGGCGACCGCGGTCGCGTTTGGATTGGTGCGGTCAAGGGTCGTGAAACGACCGTTATGGAGGATCAGGTCTGGGTGCATGGTATCTATTCCGGTCTGGTTGGGATCGGCGGCATTGGCCTTTGAGAAGAGGTTCGAAAACGCCAGGCTCGAGGCCGCTCCAAGGAAGGTTCGGCGCGTCGTCATCAGCTCCGCTCCTCCAAATTGGTTTGCGAACGATGGGCAATCTCCGGAGAATTTCCGCCCTTCGGCATGTGACCGAACATGTGCGGCTTCACCTGCTGGAGCCAGGAAACCGCTGCCGGCTCCTTGCTCCAGAGCGATTTGGCGAGCGGGATGATCTGCTCACCGACGAGAATGCCGAGCAGGCCGACAAGCGCGATAACCGGCGGAGCAGGCGAACGCACGTTGAGCAGGCTGTAGACGATGCCGACCAGCAGACCCGCGCCAAGAGACAGAAGATAGATTTTCATGAGAGTCATCCTCGTTAAAACGGACAACCGCTCCGATGCGTCACCGGAGCGGTTGATCTGGCTTACTTCGCGGGGTTCGGGCCGATGCGCTTGCCATGGCTGACGCGTTCGGCACCGCCGTGGACGTGAGTGACCGCGTAATCGATGCCCATGCCGTAAGCGCCGGAATGCTCCTTCACCAGTGTGGTGACCGCATCGTAGGTTTCCTTGCGAGCCCAGTCGCGCTGCCATTCGAGCAAGACCTGCTGCCAGGTGACGGGTATGACGCCAGCCTGCACCATGCGGTCCATTGCATATTTGTGCGCATCGGAAGAGGTGCCGCCGGAAGCGTCGGCGACCATGTAGATTTCGTACTCCGGAACGTCATGCAAAGCAGAGAGTGCAAAGGTCGTGTTGCAGACTTCGGTCCACAGACCGGAGACAACAATCTTCTTGCGGCCGTTTGCAGCATTCTTTGCCAGCGCATCGCGTACGTTCTGATCATCCCAGGAGTTCATCGAGGTGCGTTCAAGGATGTCATTCTGCGGATAGACGGCCAAAAGTTCGGGGAAGGTGTTGCCGGAGAAGCTCTCGGTCTCAACCGTGGTAATCGTGGTTGGCACGTTGAAAATCTTAGCAGCCTTGGCCAAGCCAACGACGTTGTTCTTCAGGGTCTGGCGGTCGATAGACTGAACGCCGAATGCCATCTGCGGCTGCTGATCGATGAAAATGAGCTGGCTGTTGGCGGGGGTAAGAACTTCAAGCTTGGACATGTCAATTCCTCTTCGGTTGTTTTGGACCGCGAATGCGGCCGGTGATGAAATGAGCAGGACCTTTCGGACGGATGCCGTGCCCTGGGACACAGCTTCCAAGACCGTCGGGAGGTTGAAACCGATGCTTTCTTTCGCTTGCTGCCTCGGCTGCTGAAAGAAAAGGTAGCGCGACTTGCGACCCCGTAGAATTGCAATATTAATTGGGAATGAATTGCTTTTATCGCAATAATAATCTCTCGATTCGGCTGAGCTGCGGACTTCGCACGGGGCAGCGATACGCGGCCACGCGTTCCGAAAACTTCTGAAGGAAATTTGATGCGCAGAGTCGGCCTTGAAGACCTCTGCAGCATCCTTGGTTTCGCTGCTCGGTGGAAAGCGATTTGGCTGAATTTGCTCTGCGCGGCACTGCCAGTGAACAACGGTTGCGCGGTGTGTGAGCCGCGTAATCCTTGGCAGTCTGCCGTTGAGTATTGACGCGACAAGATGGCGGGTCACCGTTGGCATTGACGCCCCATATCGCGATCACGTCGCCTTATACTTGATCTGAACAACCGTTATTCCAAATTGCAGGTGGGTTCGTGCGACCAAGGAGCCAAGCCTGTCAAAGCATACTCCCATTCGGGATAGAGCCACGGGCTCACATCAGCCGTGGGATATCGTCAAAGGAGAACGTGGAGAAGCCCGCCGTTGTGGAGTAACTATCCATGGATATGGATAAAGCTATCAGGACGTGGCGATGCCCTCATCGTAGGCAGAAAACACGCCCGCAACCCAGTCTGCAAATACCCGATACTTCACGCTCGGAAACCGGCCCGCTGGCCTAACTATGTGAACAGGATAACGTGGTGGCGCCCAATCTTGCAGGATGGGGACCAGTGCGCCGCGAGCGATATGGGCGCGTGCCAAGAATTCAAATGTCTGTCCAATACCCAGCCCCGCCAATATTCCATGCAAATGCGCAGTCGCATCACTGGTGGAGAGCTTGATCGGGCTGTAGATTTCTATTTTCTCGTCACCATTCATCAATCGCACTGGTGCGGCCTTCAGGCTGCGCGCGAAAAAGTACTGAACGAAAACATGATCACGCTGCAGATCCGATGGCGAAGCTGGCACGCCGTATTTTTCGAGGTACGCCGGGGTGGCGCAGGTTACTATCTCGACGCTGCATAGTTTCTTCGCAACAAGAGATGCGCTGGGCAGATCTCCGGCACGAATGACGCAATCTATTCCCTCTTCAACGATGTCGGCCTGACGTTCTGTCACACCAAGGTGCAACTCGATCTCTGGATAGAGCGCGTAAAACTCTGGCAACCGAGGGATCAGAATCGTATTGGCGAAGGTCCCTCCTACGTCAACACGAAGTTTTCCCCTGGTGGCAAGGCGCCCGCGGGTCGCCTCGTTGTTCATTTCATCGAAATCGGCGATCAGCCGGAGGGCGCGCTCGTAATAAGCAACGCCCTCGGGTGTCACCGTGAGTGAACGTGTCGTTCGTTCCAACAATTTGAGGCTCAAGCTGGCCTCAAGATCCTGAACAAGCTTGCTCACGGTGGACCGTGGCGCACCCATCGTGCTGGCAGCCTTTGCAAAGGATCCGGCCTCGACGACGCGAACAAAGGCTCTGATTGCTCCCAATTGATCCATTGGCATTTCTCCATAGAAGCCCGATCAGTTGCCACAGACACCAGTGAGCGGGGGTTGTTAGGCAGTCAGCGGCTCGAGATTTGCCTGGATCTGGTCACGGAACGCTTCATACCGGCTCGGCAACTTAAGCGCCTCGCCCAGATGTGCCGTGTCCTCGTCCCGGTCAAACCCCGGCTCGTTCGTGGCAATCTCGAACAACACGCCGCCTGGTGTGCGGAAGTAGATTGCCCAGAAATAATCGCGGTCAATGACGGGCGTAACCTGATAACCGGTGTCCATCAGTGCCTTGCGAACTTCGAGTTGCTTTTCGCGGTTTTCGACGGCAAAGGCGATATGGTGAACCGAGCCGGCGCCCTGACGGGCAAACGACGTTTTCGGCAGTGCTGCGACATCAATCGTATCGGCGCCGTTTCCATTGGGAATGATAAAGCGGGTCACGTCACCTTCCTTCTCGGCGCGTTGATACCCCATGAAACCCAGAAGCTCTTCTGTCGCGGCAGTATCGTGCAGGCTGAACCGGGCGCCGGCAAAACCGCGGATAGCTGCATCGCCCGGAATGCCGTCCGCCAGCCACGGCGCGCGGTTGTCATCGGCAGATTCAATCAGCGCCAGACTGTCGCCGTCCGGACCCATGAATTGAAGTCTGTTGGCGCCAAAGACGGTGTCAGTTTTCAAGCCATCGACACCGTGTGCGGTAAACCGATCCTGCCAGAATTTCAATGCGCCCTTTGGCACGGAGAACTGGGTTTCCCCGACCTCACCAACACCGGGACGACCCAGCATCATGTTCGGGAAAGGGAAGTAGGTCATGACAGTGCCGGCAGAGCCGTTCTCGTCACCATAATAAAGGTGGTAGACGTTCGGGTCGTCGAAGTTAACGGTCTGCTTGACGCGACGCAGGCCCAGTGTGTCGGTGAAGAAGCGATTGTTCTGACGCGCATCCGAAGCCATTGAGGTTACGTGATGCAGTCCCTTGATATCCTTGATCATGTCCTTGCCTTTCAATGTCGCCGTTAGTGTTTGGCTGTTGACGAATATCTAGACCGATTGATCACACCAGAGAATTGCAATATTAATTTCGACTGCGTTGCTCTTTTTGAAACAATCCCAATGAACGATTACAAAGCTCTGCGAACCTTCCTCCTTGCGGCCGAAAAGCGAAATTTCGCCCAGGTTGCCCGCGAACTCGACATGACGCCGGCTGCAGTCACAAGGGCTATTGCGGCACTTGAAGCCGAACTCGGCGTTCAGCTGTTTGTCCGTACGACCCGGCAAGTGTCGCTGACAACAGACGGTGCGATCTTCGCCGCCCAGATTCAGCCGGCGGTGAAGACGCTTGAAGAAGCGCGCCGCGACGTGATGAACGCTCACAAAGCCGACGAAGGGCGTCTCAGGATCAGTGCGCCGACGTGGTTTGGCAAGGCGGTGCTCCCACCGATCCTCTCCGGCTTCAAAGAGCGGTACCCGAAGATGGGCTTCGAGATATCACTGTCCGACGGACTGGTGAATATCGTTGATGATGACTACGATCTGGCGATCCGCATCTCGTCTCAGCCATCGGACAAGTTCACGATATGGAGGAAAATCCGCGTCGTGCCGCGCATTCTGGTTGCGGCACCGGGAAGCCGGTTTGTCGAGATGCAGCATCCGAACGAGCTGACGCCAGACGATTGCCTCGCCTATAGCGGCGAAAGCCGGCGAGAGAACTGGGTGCTCTCGGACGGCGGCTCGAGCATGACGATATCGGCAGGGCGCGCCTTCAGCGCCAATAATGGTGAGGTTCTGGCCGACATGGCCGCAGATGGAGCAGGCGTTGCCATGCTGCCGAACTTTCATGTCTCGGAACACCTCAAGAGTGGGCGCCTCGTGCACGTCTTCAAGGGCTGGGCTCCACCCGATCTGTGGTTGACCCTCTACTACCCGCCCTATCAGGCTCTGCCTCCCCGCATTGCATCCTTCTCCAAATTCTTCGAGGAGCAGGTTGCGGCGCAGATGGTCATGCTTGATTGATATCCCGGACTGTCCCGCCACAGCGTCCTTGCTGTGCGGAGATCTCGGCCGCGACCCGCGCCTGTAACTGCCAGAGGTTTCGATCGCGAATGCCCTCTGCCTGAAGATCGACGATCGTGTTGTGCAGATACTGGGCGCAGGAACCGCCCTCTCCGCAGGCGCTGGCGATCAGTTTTGCGGTCGTTTCCACCGGTAGCGGCGCCGTCAGACCCGCGCGCTTTGTGCTCGCCCAGAATGTCAGAGCCTTCTGGATGCCGTCAGGCGTTTTGACCTTTACCCAGCGCACCATGTCGATGACTTCCCGATACCTGATTTCGCGGGCGACGAGAGCTCGAAGGTCGTCACGCCGCCGCTCGGACGAGAGTTGCAGGATGACGCCGTCGCACTGTCCACCACGCTCAAGCGCCATCATCAGACCTGGCTGCGCGCTCGTTGCCCGCCAGCGCTCGATTTTCAGGGAAAACGAACGATGCCAGCCATGGGCGGTGGCACGTCGCCTGCCGGCTGGCTTGAACTCAGGATTCCAGATGAGGGAACCGTATGCAAACACCCAGATCGGATCGCTATCGGCTTCACGCTCGATAGCGGCAACCAGAGCGTCAAGTTCTGTTTCAGATAACGGCGTCCAGCCCGGCTCCGGGCCGTCGTCACGGACGTCTCTGATGGTCAGGGCTACAAGCTCGGGCGTCAACTGCATCGTCGTCTCGATCGGTAGTACGGCAAGGATTGCATCAGTGGCCGTGGCAGGTTCCGCCACGGCCACCTCTTATCGTCAGGATCGAATGAATGCCAGAAGATCGGCGTTCAGCACATCGGCATTCACGGTCAGCATGCCATGCGAGAAGCCGGGATAGGTCTTCAGCGAACCATTCTTCAGCAGCTTGGCGGACTTCAGTGCAGAATCCGCGATTGGAACGATCTGATCGTCTTCGCCGTGGAGAACGAGCGTCGGCACCGTGATTGCCTTCAGATCTTCCGTCTGGTCGGTTTCGGAGAAGGCCTTGATGCCATCATAGTGCGCCTTTGCACCGCCCATCATGCCCTGGCGCCACCAATTCTGGATTACGCCTTCCTGAACCTTGGCGCCATCGCGGTTAAAACCGTAGAACGGGCCGGCCGGGACGTCGCGGAAGAATTGCGCCCGATTGGCCGCCAGCGCCGAACGGAAGCCGTCGAACACGTCGATCGGCAGGCCTTCTGGATTGGCTGCGGTCTTCAGCATCAGTGGCGGGACTGCCGATACCAGAACGGCCTTGGCGACACGACCGGCCGGCTGACCAAACTTCGCCACATAGCGCGCCACTTCGCCACCGCCGGTGGAATGGCCGATATGCACGGCATTTTTCAGGTCCAGCGCTTCGACGACAGCGAAAGCGTCGGCGGCATAGTGGTCCATATCATGCCCTTCGGAGACCTGGGCAGAGCGTCCGTGGCCACGGCGATCATGGGCAACGACCCGGTAACCGTTGGCGAGGAAGAACAGCATCTGGGCATCCCAGTCGTCAGACGATAACGGCCAGCCGTGATGAAATACGATGGGCTGAGCATCCTTGGAGCCCCAATCCTTGTAGAATATTTCGACGCCGTCCTTGGTGGTGATAGTACCCATGGTCTTGTTTCCTTCGATTGATGTGTTGGTGGGGGCAGCGTTTGCTGCGAAGGTGAATACGGGTGAAATGGCCATCGCCGCTGCGGCTGCACCAACTGAAAGCAGTGCGCCACGGCGCGTTATGGAAAAGTCGTTCTGGGTCATCTCACGTCCTGCAAATGTATGGTTTCGTGTTTCAGGCGACGCCGTTGCTCGTCTGATGCGTGGATATTGCTACCAAGTCGCGGGCACAACAATTGAACTAATAATTCATAGTTTGTTGTGAAATTCGAAATAATACGTTCCGGTCGTTATCGGGACAGTGCGGATTGTCCCGATAACGCGGAATCTATCATTTCTGCTTTGCCGAGACGGCCTTGGCGGCAGCATCGATGGTATCAGCGACGACCGTCGGCTGCGTCATGAACAGGGCGTGGCTTGCTGAGACCTTGGTGATCTTGGCTTTGATGCGTTCGGCCATATGGATCAGCATTGCCTGGTCGAATGCCTTGTCCTCGGTAGCGATCACAGCCCAGCTGGGCTTGGTGCGCCAGGCAGCATGTTCGAGCTTCGTGCCGAACGCCGACATGTTGATCGGGACCTGAGCGTCCCTCATGAACGCAACATCGGCATCGCTAACGTCATGAGCAAAACCAGCCTTGAACTTTGCCGGGCTGACATATCCAAAACCATCCTTCGTGGTTTCGATGACGAATTCCGATGCGGGAGCAAACCCCTGATATTGCTGGGCTGTCGTTTCGCCGGCATCTGGTGAGAGCGCAGAGACATAGACGAGGCCAGCAACCTTTTCATCAACGCCCGCTTCTGTAATGACCGTGCCGCCCCAGGAATGTCCGACCAGAATGACCGGACCGTCCTGCCGCTCGAGAGCACGCTTTGTGGCGGCAACGTCGTCCGCCAGAGAGGTCAGGGGATTCTGGACGATGGTCACGCGGTAACCACGCTTTGTGAGATTGTCGTAGACACCCTTCCAGCCAGAGCCGTCAGCAAAAGCGCCATGGACAAGCACGACGTTTTTTACGGACTGGTTCTGGGAAATGGTGTCGGCAGCGTTTGCCGGCAGTGCGGCAGACAATGCGGCGGTGGCAATTGCAGAAAGGGCGGTTGCGGACTTGCGTGTCATGGCTTCTTCCTTTTTGTTTTGCGATAACTGTTATCGCGATACACATAAGCTGACAGATGCTGACCCTTCCGTCAAGATAATTCTTATCGCGATATTTATTTTTGCCATATGATTGGCTATATGTATGTGTGAAGGAGCCTAGAATGACCATACGTCACAACAATCCACCGCCTTTGCACGACCAGCTGTGCTACGCAATTTATACTGCCGGCATTGCCATCCAGCGCGCTTACAAGCCCCTTCTGGATGAGCTGGGGCTGACGTACCCGCAATATCTCGTGCTAAACGTGCTTTGGAGCGGAGATGAGCAAACCGTTGGCGCCATTGCAAACGCCCTCGCATTGGAATCGAGCACACTGACGCCGCTCTTGAAGCGCCTTGAGACAGCCGGCTTGTTGCGCAGGACCAGAAACCTCAGCAATGAGCGGCAGGTGGTCATCGCTTTGACCGAGGAAGGCCGCGCATTGCAGCACAGGGCGGGCTGCCTCAGCGACACCTTGCTTGCAGCTTCAATGCAAACTCCAAAGGAGCTGGCCGATCTGAACCACGACGTCCGCCATCTCCGCGACGCGATCTATTCACAGATCGGCGGGTGGGACGCGCCCGCCTGATCTGCAGGCGCATCTCGGAACCTACGCTGTCGGCACCGTCCCCCCATCAATTGTGTATTCGGTACCAGTAATCGAAGCCGCACGGTCGGAAGCGAGGAAGGCGATCAGGTTTGCGACCTCTTCCGGTTTTGCCGGGCGGCCGAGCGGAATGCCGCCCAGTCCATCCATGATGATCTTCTTGCCACCCTCAAGGTCAGTTCCGGCCTGCTTCGCCAGGCGCTCTGCAAGGTGGACGGAGGCTTCCGTTTCGATCCAGCCCGGCGAAACCCGAACGACACGCACACCTTTGGGCGACACTTCCTTCGACATCGCCTTGCTATAGGTCGAAAGTGCCGCTTTTGCTGCGGCATAGGCTGTAGTCGATTCCGGAAGTGGCAGGACTCTCTGGATGGATGTCACATGCACGACGACGCCGCTTCCCCGGGCGACCATATCCGGGACCAGTTGCCGATCCAGCCGGACAGCCGGATAAAGGTTAAGCGACATTTCCTTGTGCCAGTCATCCTCCGACAGGGCAGAAAAGCCGCCCCCCGATGCTGAGGAGCCACCCAGCATATGGACGATGACATCGACGCCGCCAAGGCGCCGCCGCGTGGCCTCTGCGACGATTTCACATCCCTCTTCGGTGCTCAGGTCCGCATCGACGAACAATTCTTCCGGCATGTTTTCCGGACGGGCACGCGCTGTCGTCAGCACCTTTGCGCCTAGTTCGCGAAACAGGCTGACGGTCGCAGCGCCAGCACCCTTGGTTCCAGCCGTAATGAGTGCGCGTTTGCCTTTCAGATTGAGAAAGTCGATCATGACCGGATCTCCAGCCTGACGATCCTGTCGTCCTTGATCGTGAAGGCATGGATTAGCATCACCGGACTACCGGGAAACTTGCCACTCACCCTCGCCCGCACGAGTACCTTGTCACCGTCAACCGTGGTTTCCACAGGTTCGGCAACGTATTGAGCCGAACTCTTGGCGGCCACCCACCATTGACGGATGGCGGCAGTGCCCTGATAGCGGGCATTCTCGTCCTCGACCACCGCATCGACATCAAGCGTTTGCAACAGCCCGTCGGCATCGTTGCGGGTGTCGGCGTCAAAATACATATTCACAACTTGGGGCATATCCATCTTATTTCTCCTTGTGAGGTGCCCCTAAGTTAGTGCTCTACCATTGCATGGATAAGTGGGATAAATATGCACGTGATGTTGAACAGATCGGGATAATGGAACAGTTAAACCTTAGGGAACTCGAAGCAGTCATCGCGATCGCCAGGCGCGGGACGTTTCGCGCAGCGGCTATCGATCTCGGTATGTCCACAACTGCGCTCAGCCACACCATCGGCAGGCTTGAGGCGGGGCTCGGCGTACGATTGTTCAATCGCACCACGCGCAGCGTCTCGCTGACAGATGCCGGCAGGCTCTTTGTACAGCAGGTTGCGCCTTCGCTTCAGGACCTTCATGCCGCTCTGGAAACGGTTCGCTCACAACGCGAGACACCGTCTGGAACGATACGCATCAATGCGGCACCGTTTGCAGCACGCGCCATCATCTCACCGCTCGTGCTTGAGTTCCTGCGTCGCTATCCCGAGATGAATGTCGATCTGGTCACGGAAGGAAAAATGGTTGATATCGTCAATGACGGTTTTGATCTGGGCGTCAGGGTGGCAGGTCTCGTTCCCAGCGACATGATTGCCGTTTCGCTCGGCCGGCCCCAGCGACACGCTGTTGTTGGTTCTCCGGACTATTTCGCACAACATCCTAAACCCGTGGTTCCTCCGGATCTTCTCAATCACAGATGCATTCGCGTTCGCTTGCCGGACGGCTCACTGTTTCGATGGCGGTTTGAAAAAGACGACGAGCCGGTGCAAATCGATGTGCGAGGCCCGATCACACTTGATGAAGCGGGCCTTGTGAGGACTTCGGTGCTGGAAGGTACCGGCCTGGGCTATACCATGGAAGAGGAAGTGCTCCCCGACATCAAAGCGGGGCGCCTTGTCCGGGTGCTGGAGGACTGGACACCACCGTATCCGGGGCTCTGCCTGTATTATCCCGGGCGCCGCAATCTGTCGGCTGGAGTGAAAGCGTTTCTTGATCTGGCCCGCGAGCTTTCGCGACGAGCTGCTGACTAACCCGCTGACCCCGCATTTGTAGTGGCGGCCCTTTGGGGAGCCGCCACATACGTCTTGGGATGGGGAAACAATCAAGCCTTGATGAAGGCCAACAGGTCTGGATTGATCACGTCGGCATGCGTGGTCAGCATCCCGTGCGGGAAGCCCTTGTAGATCTTCATCGTGCTGTTCTTGATCAGTTTGGCCTGAAGCTCCACGGCGGCCTTGTAGGGAACGACCTGGTCGTCATCACCCTGGGTCACCAGCGTGGGAACGGTAATCGCCTTCAAGTCTTCGGTCTGATCTGTCTCCGAAAACGCCTTGATACCTTCATAGTGCGCCACGGCGCTGCCCATCATCCCCTGGCGCCACCAATTGTCGATCACACCCTGCGAAACTTTCGCATCCGGCCGGTTGAAACCATAAAATGGGCCCGACGCAACATCGAGGAAGAACTGCGCGCGATTGGCTGCCAGGGCGCTACGGAACCCATCGAAGACTTCCATCGGCGTGCCATCAGGATTGCCTGCGGTTTTCAGCATCAGCGGCGGAACGGCGCTGACGAGGATTGCCTTTGCCACGCGTCCCTGTGGCTGACCATGCCGTGCGACGTACCGAGCGACTTCGCCGCCGCCTGTGGAGTGACCGATATGAACGGCATTGCGCAGGTCAAGATATTCGGCGACGGCGGAGGCATCGGCAGCGTAATGATCCATGTCGTGACCATTGCTCACCTGGCTGGAGCGTCCATGGCCGCGGCGGTCATGGGCCACAACACGATATCCCTTGCTGAGGAAGAACAGCATCTGGGCATCCCAGTCGTCTGACGACAGCGGCCAGCCATGGTGGAAGACGATCGGCTGTGCATCCTTCGGACCCCAGTCCTTGAAGAAGATCTCTACGCCGTCTTTGGTGGTGACGAAATTCGTGGTCATCGATGCAATTCCTTCTGGGTTACGGGAAATTTTCTTTTCGGAAGCCATCGCCGGCATGGCCAAGGCCAGAGAAACCGTGGTGCCGGCCAACAGGACCTGCCGACGGGACAGTGAAAGTTCGTTGATCATGGGCCTCTCCGAAATTTCGCGCGCTCATTCGGCGCCGCGGGTGCTTTCGAACAGGAACCAGGCACGGCGCTCTGCCTCATCCACCCAGTTTTCGATCAGGCTGGCGGTTGCGATGTCGCCATGGTCTTCACAAAGATTGTGTGTCGCCTTCATCAGCGAGACGAGTGTGAGGTTATCGTCGCGAAGCTCGGCCAGCATATCCGCCGGGGTCACGAAATCGGCGTCGTTGTCGAGAAGCCGCTGCAACCTGGAAATATGGCTGATCGAACGAAGTGTGGTGCCGCCGATCTTGCGGGCTCGCTCGGCAATGTCATCCGTCATGGCGAAGATCTGCTCGCCCTGCTCGTCCAGCATCAGGTGGTAATCACGGAAATGCGGACCGCTCATATGCCAGTGAAAATTCTTCGTCTTGAGATAAAGCGCGAAGACATCGGCCAGCAGCGCCGTCAACGCGCCGGAAATATCGGCGGTTGCGTTCGTGCCAAGGGCAGTCGGTGTTGCAAGAGGCGACTTGCGATGTTTTTCAGCGAGGGTGCGGTTCATGGTAATCTCCATTGGGTTTGGGTTTGGGTTTGGATTTCAGGGTTTCAGAGCTGTGCAATGATCAGCGGATCGTCGATATCGACAGGAAGAGGCAGGAGGGCTTGCTCGGAAAGGCCCAACTGGCTAGCGATCACATTGCGTGAATAACCGGCCGCCGCTGCTCGGTAACCGATATCTTGTGGCGCGCTGTGACTGAAGAAAATCAGGATATGCAGTGTGCCACTGCCGGCGTTTTCGATGTGATGCGGGTAAGCCGGCGGCACGAAATAGGCGTCACCCGGATGGATCGAATAAGTGTCAGCGCTTCCATCGGGATCAAGGACTGTCATCTGACCGGTCCCTTCGAGCACATAGCCCATTTCGGCGGTCTCGGGGTGCCAGTGCGGTTCGCGCAGGCCAATCTCGCTGATGCGGACAGAAAACATCGAAAGACCATCGAGAGCAGACCAAGCCGGAGCCTGCGCGGTCCTTGCAGAGCCCGCCGGCGACGATACGTGCGGCGCTGACTCCTCGACACGGAATTTGAGCCTGTTTGGATGAAGCGCCTGCTTTTCAATGGCTGGCTGGGCCTGCAGGTCGAATATCTCTGTGTTTGCGTTCAGCCTGCCAAAACTCGGCGGCTTTTGCGGTTGCCACTCGAATGTGCTCAGCAGCACGGCGTCGGACATCACGTCGAAGGCGCCAGACAGGCTGAAATCTTCCGGATCCTCGTTCGAAAAGGCAAGGATGAACTCCGCCTCCGTCTCACCGGTATTTTCAATTGCGTGAACCATGCCTGACGGAACGAAGAACATTTCGCCAATGCCGATAAGAAAGACATCGCGGCTGCCATGATTGCCGACGACAGTCACCAGTGCCTGGCCGCGGACACAGTAGCCTAGTTCATTGGCATTCGCATGCCAGTGAGGCTCCCTGATCGCGTGTGCCGTGAGCACCAGCCTGCGTATTGAAAGGCCTTTGAGGATTGGCAGTTGATCGCGACCAAGGCGCATGATCGATCCCGCCGGGCTTTCGAAGGCTGCAGGCCGGTCCTTGAGAGAAAGAACATGTTTTGAAATCTGCATCTTCAGCTCCTGCCCACATCGTTTGTTTGACGAGATGGTTGTAGGCGAGGATCTGGTCGCGCGGTATCCAATGCTTGGTTAGTCGGACTGACACCTAAGTATAGTGGCTCGCCTGCCGAACCGAGGCTACAAATTCAGGCCCTCCACTGAAGAGATGCTGGATGCCAATGCACCCTGAATTTTCAAGCGCGCCCTTTCACATGGATGTCGCGATCCATCTGAGGCCATCCCAGTCCTGGAATGGCCTTTCTTTTTTGCGCGGTTATGAGATTGAGTTTGCATAGGAATATTGGAATTGCCATTTGCGTTTTGGCAGCAGGGATGGCTTGATAATGCGGTCGATCTCAACGTGGGAAATCTCCTTGCATTCGCTGGTCCTGGTAAACCCGGAAAGACGGCTGCCGGCGCGCTTTGAACTTTGCGTGCTCGTCTGCGCATTTTTGCTCGCAGCGCTGATCTTCTATCTCGATACCTATACCGACATTCACAGCGCGCTTGCCACGCTCTATGTCATCACCTTGCTTCTGTCGGCAGAAACCCTGACAGAAAAAGGAACGATGCTGGTGACCGGTATCTGTATCAGTCTGGCGGCAGTCTCGTATCTTGCAGCTCATGGGCTGCAAACCGACCTCGCCGCAACCCTACGCCTGGCGGTCGCGGTTGCTGCAATGTTGATCACCTGCGCCTTGATCATCCGCAATCAGCGCGCGCGCCTCAATCTTGTGAAATTCAATGCCGCCCTGCAGAGCAGCGAAGAGCGCTACCGGACGATTTTCGAGCAAAGCCGCGTTGCACTTTGGGAGCGCGACTATTCGCAGGTCCGCGCCATGCTGATGGCGTTGAAAGCAGATGGTGTCAAAGACCTTAGTGCTCACGCTCGGGAGAACCCGGATTTTCTGGAGCAATGCATCGTCAGCGTCCCTACCGTTGCCGCCAACGCGGCGGCACTTGAATTGCTGGGTCATGTGGGCAACAACAATCCCGGCGCCATGCGCCGCTATATTGCCCAGGACGACGCCACCTTTCTCGATCTCATCGCGGCAATTTTCAACAACGAGACGCATTTCGAAGGCAAGGGCAGCATCATCACCAGCGATGGCACCAGCAAATTTGTGCTGCTGACCGTTGGCTTTCCTGAAGATCCTGCCAATTTCAACCGTGTCATTGTCGGTATGTTCGACATTACGGAACGGGAACTCGCCCAGAAAGCACTGTTCGAGGCCCAGGCGGAATTGGCATTGGCGTCGCGCGCGGCAACCGTCGGTGCGTTATCTGCCTCGCTCGCGCACGAACTCAATCAGCCGCTCGGCGCCTTGGTGGTCAACGCCCAGACCCTGCAGCGCTGGCTGGATCGCGACCCGCCGGATCTGGCAGCCGTTTCCCGCTCAGCTGAGCGCATCGCTCGTGACAGCCAGCGTGCCAGCGACATCATTCAGAGCGCAAGATCAATGCTTGGTAACCGCCCGCCCGATATCGAGTCGGTTTCGCTGGCCGATCTCGTCACGGAGACACGCGCGCTGATGGAGAGCGAGCTGGTCAGAAATGGGGTCATTGTTGAAATAGCTGAAGCAAGCGATGTGCCCACCGTCAACGCTGTGCGGATAGAGCTGCAGCAAGTCTTGATCAACCTGATCACCAATTCCCTTCACGCCATGGCCGAAACCCCGGAAGCGATGCGGCGGATATCGGTAACGATCGAGCCTGGGGATGGTCAAAGCGTGATCATCAAGGTTCTCGACACAGGTCCCGGGCTCAGTCCGGACGTTCTCAAAAACCTGTTCAAACCATTCTGCACGACCAAACCAACCGGGCTTGGCATGGGCCTTGCCATCTGCCGCAGCATGCTCGAAGCCCGCGGCGGCACGCTGTCTGCCAGCAATCACATCAATGGTGGCGCATTGTTCGAAATGATCGTCCCGATGGAGGCAACCCATGAATGATGCGAGAAAGTCCGGCAAACCGCCGAACGGCGATACGCCGGTTGTCTACGTCGTCGATGACGATACTGCGATACGCGAGGCTTTGGTCGATCTGTTCCTGTCAATTCGAACAGAAGCAAAATCCTTTGAAAGCGCCCAGGACCTGCTCGAAAATGCCGATCTGGACCGACCTGGCTGCATTCTTCTCGACGTTCGCCTGCCCGGTGCGAACGGCCTTGATTTTCAGCTCCACCTGGAAAAACTCGGCAACCGAATGCCGATCATCTTCATGACGGGTCACGGTGATATACCAATGACAGTCCGTGCCATGAAAGCAGGCGCCATCGACTTCCTGACCAAACCTTTTCGGGACCAGGACATCCTCGACGCCGTCTCGGTCGCTTTTCAGAAAGATCGGGAAATGCGCCAGCAATCTGCTGCAAATGGCGCCGTCGTGGAACTGGCCAAGACATTGACCCGCCGCGAGCATGAGGTCATGACGGCTGTCGTGCAAGGCCTGATGAACAAGCAGATTGCGTTCAACCTCGGGATCAGCGAGATCACGGTCAAGCTGCATCGCGGCAATGTCATGCGCAAAATGGAGGCGCGCTCCGTAGCCGAACTGGTGCGCAAGGCGGAACTGCTAGGCCTTTGAGGCCAAAACCTAGACCCTTGTATGGTGCAATGTTGTGTCTCGATGGCGCATATAGAAGCCAGTTGATTTTAAGAGGCAAGGCCCAATCAAATTGTCCAAAACACCTGTCATAGCCATCGTTGACGACGATCGGTCGATCCGCGAAGCCCTTGACGATCTCGTTTTGTCCTGCGGTTACGAGAGCCGGCTGTTTTCGTCTGCGGAAGACTTTCTGGCCCGCGGTGATCGCGTCGCGATCGACTGCATGCTGGTCGACGTTAAAATGCCAGGCTTAAGCGGCATCCAGATGCAGGACGTGTTAAACTCGCGTGGTGATCAAAAGCCGCCGATGATCTTCATGACATCCTATTGCGACGAGCGAACGAGAGCAGCGGCAATGGATGGCGGTGCATTCGCATTCCTTGGGAAGCCAGTCGATTTCAACCAGCTTATACTGTGTCTTGAAGAAGCACTGAAGCACTGAAATTTCCAACACGTTCAGGAGTGGAACCATGTCTGATCAATGCTCGCACCTGCCGACGATCCGATCGGTCAAGCCCATGACGCTTGGCTGCGAGGAATGTCTCGAAACTGGCCAGATATGGCTTCATTTGAGGCTCTGCCGCGAATGTGGTCATGTCGGCTGCTGCGATCAGTCCCCCGGCCGCCACGCGACCGCGCATTTCCACACCACCCGCCACCCCATCATCGAGGGCTATGACCCGCCGGAAGGCTGGGGCTGGTGTTATGTGGACGAAACCATGGTGGACCTGCCTGATCAGACACCGCAACGCGGGCCGATACCGCGATATTACTGAAACTTCGCCGAAAAATCGGCGGTGACCTGCGGACGACATTTCCAGCTGGAGGTAACAGATGGCAGATCTCAGCGCGCGCCTGGACCAGATGTTTCCGGTGCTCAACCCCCATCAGGTCGAGACGGCCAAGCGTTTTGCCAGCGGCGAGCCAAAATATTTCGCTCGTGGTGACTTCGTCTACAAGGTAGGAGACCACGCAGCGCCCGCCTGGCTGGTGCTGAAGGGATCGATGGACGTGTTTCGCCACGAAGGTCTTTCCGGCGAGGCGCCGATCACGACGCATGGAGCAGGCCAGTTGTCTGGCGAAGTCAACCAGCTGTCGGGTCGACCGACACTTGCCGGGGCCCGCGCCGGGTCCGAGGGCTGCACGGCCATTCCCTTTGATGCCGCCCATTTGCGGGCCTTGGTGATCGGATCGGCCGATGTCGGCGAAATCATCATGCGCGCCTTCATCCTGCGCCGCGTCGGTCTGATCGATGCAGGCGCAGGTTCTGTTCTGATTGGAACCGCTGGCAATGCCGCGCTCTCGCGTCTGCAAGGATTTCTAGCCCGCAATGCCTTTCCCCACATCGTACTTGATGCTGCCATGGAGGGTGAAGGTAAGGCGCTGATCGAACGCCTGGGTATTCTCGCCTCCGACCTTCCGCTAATGGTCTGCCCCAACGGCACCGTGCTCAAGAAACCGACAGATGCGGAGGCCGCAGCATGTCTCGGCATGACGCCGGACCTCAAGCCCGGAAAGCTCTATGACGTAGCTGTTGTCGGCGCTGGACCGGCGGGCCTTGCCACCGCCGTCTATGCCGCTTCGGAAGGGCTCGACGTCCTTGTCATCGATGAACACTCGATTGGGGGGCAGGCCGGCGCTTCGTCTCGGATCGAAAACTATCTCGGCTTCCCGACGGGCATATCCGGACAGGCGTTGGCGGGACGTGCCTACAATCAGGCTCTCAAGTTCGGGGCGGAAATGGTTCTTCCCGTCGCTGTCAAAAATCTGATCCCTCCGAAAGATGACGCAGGTGTGCTGGCGCTCGAACTCGACGGTGGAAAATCGGTGACGGCCCGCAGTGTCGTCATCGCATCCGGCGCTCGCTACAGGCGACCGGACATCACCAACATTGACGGTTTCGAGGGCAACGGCGTTTCCTATTGGGCCTCGCCGATCGAGGCAAAACTTTGCGCCGGCGAAGAGATCGTCCTGGTTGGCGGCGGCAATTCGGCAGGCCAGGCCATCGTTTTTCTGGCGCCTCAGGTCAAGACACTTCATCTGGTCGTGCGGCGCGCACTCGAAGATACGATGTCGCAATATCTGATCGACCGTATCAAGGCCCTGCCGAACGTCCAACTGCACATGCATTGCGAAGTGGACGCGATCAATGGCGATAACGCCACTGGCATCTCCTCCGCAAGACTGCGCAACCGCCTGGATGGAAGCGTGAACACCTTGCCGCTTCATCATCTCTTCCTTTTTATCGGCGCGGATCCGAACGCTGGCTGGATCAGCAGCCGGGTGCAAACCGATGACAAGGGCTTCATCGTCACTGGGCAATCCTTCGATGAGCATTGTCGTTTTTCCCGCAAGCCATTGCCCCTCGAAACCAGCCTGCCGAATGTCTTTGCCATCGGGGATGTCCGTGCCGGATCGACCAAGCGGGTCGCGGCAGCAGTGGGGGAAGGTGCCGCCGTCGTCTCGCAAATCCACGCCGCACTAAGCCTGATAAAGCCCCCAAACTGAAGCATCCGACCTTTCTCAAAATCAAAAACCCGCTGGCAGAAGCCAGCGGGTTAAAAATATCGTTCTTGAGTACCGTGACAGACAGCCGGTCGATACTCAGATAGCCGACGCACCGAGTTGCCGGCCATAAGCAACGATTTCTCGGCCAACCGCGATGCGCTCATCCTCGAACCGCTGCAAGGCACTGGGAAGGTCAACCTCGGACTCCAGGCTGTCGCTCAACGCCATGACATCGCCCGCTGCCTTCGACACGCCCATCGCGGTGTGCGGACGCGCGACAAAGGCGGCGTCGCCGATGAGGACGACCGAACGGCCCGTCATGCGGGGCGACTCGTAGTCGAAAATGCCCTGGATAGAGGGGCTTGGCTCCGCCTCGACCGCCTGGGCGAATTGCGGCGGAAGCATCTGCAGCGCATCGACGCGCAACGCCTCCAGATGGTCGCTCGACAAGCCACCACGCGGCAGCGAAAATGCATGCGTTCGCCCATCTAGATCGGTGAACGTGTGGGCAAGTTCGCTTGCTGGCACTTTGCGATACCAGACCCAGTTATATCGGCGATTGCCGATGTCCATTTCGCCCTTCGAGCCCGGGACAAGGTAACCGAGCGCATGTACGCCGGGCCTGACATGAAAGGCAAACCGGTCGAGAAGCAGATTAGCTGCCGTTGGAAGCCTCGTTTCCGGGATCAATCCACGCCATGCGACATAGCCGGAATAGCGGTTTTGCGTGTCTCCGAGATTGACCGCTGCGCGCACCACCGAACCAAGGCCATCGGCACCGATAACCAGATCGACATTCACCCGCGTGCCGTCACCAAAAATCAGCTCCGCGCCACTCTCGCCATCCAGCACTTTGACGACATCCCGACCCAGCACATAGCTTCCTGAAGCGATGCGAGAAGCGACAGTTTCGAACAGGTAGTCCCAGGAGATCTGGGTCTGGGGCGCCTTAACGGTCTGGGCGATAACGCCATCCTGATCGAGATAGATGCGTTCCTTAGCCACCACGCCGATACGGGCGACATGCTCGCAGCCAATCAGCCGGAGAATGTGCAGCAGGTCCCTCTGACCGACGAGGCCCGCTCCCCGACCTGCAAGACCGCTCTTCGATCGCTCGTAGATGCGGACATCGTGGCCAGCCTGTTGTAACATGATGCCAGCGAAGAGGCCGGCAAGCGAACCGCCGACGATTCCTATGCGTAGTTTTTCCATCGTTCCGCCCTCAGTTTCCGACAACCGTCAGCGAATGCCGGCGATGATGAAATATTTTAACCGCGAAGGCTGCGAGGCCAAACGCCGCGCCGAGAAGGCTGACGACGAGCCAGTCGCCCTGCCCCCAGGCCAGTGTCGCCATCGCCGAACCTGTGGCACCCCCCAGAAACATTCCAGTCATGAAGACCGTGTTGAGACGGCTACGCGCATCGGCATCCAGGGCATAAATGATGTGCTGGTTAGAAATCAGCGCGCTCTGTATGCCGAAATCAAGCACGATGACGCCCACAACCAAGGAAGCGATCGATGCCCAGAGGCCGAAGATAAGCCAGGCGGCGATCGTCAATCCGGCGCCCATCCAGACCACGAAATGCGGTCCCCGTCTGTCGGCAACAACTCCTGCCAGAGGCGCTGCAAATATGCCGACCGCACCGACGATCCCAAACAGACCCGCGACATCCGCACCGAGCTGAAATTCTGGCCCCGCCAGATAGAGAGCGAGGATGGTCCAGAAGGCCGTGAACGACGCGAACAGAAACGCCTGGATGATGGTCGCTGCCCTCAAGGCCGGGTGGCGTTTCCATAGCTGGCCGAGCGACCGGAGCGCCTGATGATATCGCAAAGTCGAGGTTGGCCGATGATGCGGCAGGACCGCAAACATGAGGCCCGCGGCGAGCAGGGCAAGCGGTACGCCGATCCAGAACATTTCCCGCCAGCCGGCGTGTTCGCCCACAAAGCCCGAGAGGGTGCGGCTGAACAATATGCCCGACAATACGCCTGCCATAACGGTGCCGATTGTGGCGCCGCGCTTTTCCGGCGCGGCCAGCGATGCCGCAAAGGGCACGATTTGCTGGGCGACTGTCGAGCATGCTCCAACCATGACCGATGCTGCAACCAGCATCCAGGCCGTCGGCGCCAGTGCAGCCAGCGCAAGCGCGGCGGCAAGCACCACGAATTGCCCGATGATCATCCGGCGGCGATTAACGAGGTCGCCGAGCGGCAGTAAAAGGAACAACCCCAGTGCGTAACCGAGTTGCGTTGCGGTGGGCACCATGCCGGTGACTGGCTGCCGACTGAAATCCGCCTCGATGAGCCCGAGCATCGGCTGATTGTAGTAGATGTTTGCGACGGCAATACCGCCCGCGACGGCCATGGCCAGAAGCGCCACTTGTCCGATCGCATCATTGTGGGTGGCGCTTGCCGCCCCGGCTTGCATCTGTCCTGTCTTTTCCATGATACTGTTCCACCGCCAATCTTGATCTGGGCAAAATATGCTCAATCTCGTTGGCCGCACATTCGATAGACGTCTACCTGGACCTATACATCGGTCTAGGTTCGTACTGATGCGTTCGATGCTAGATTTATTGAAACACGCTGAAGGGAGACTGTGATGAGCGAGAAGCGGCCGGATGGGATAGAGCATTATACAGCGCCAGCAGGTGGCTGGGGCGCACTAAAAGCCGTTGCCAAAACCCTTGCTCACCAGCAGATCATCGCCGAGGGCGCGGCGACATTGTTAAAGGCAAACCAGCCCGAAGGCTTCGATTGTCCCGGCTGCGCCTGGCCCGATCCGAAGCACACAAGTTCGTTTGAGTTCTGCGAGAACGGAGCAAAAGCGATCACCTGGGAATCGACGGCCAAGCGGGTTGGCCCCGATTTCTTTGCCGCTCATTCGGTGACTGATCTCTGGCAATGGACCGACCACAAGCTTGAAGATCAGGGGCGCCTGACGCATCCGCTGATCTATGATCATGCCAGTGACCGCTACGTGCCGATCGAATGGGATGCCGCATTCGCGCGTATTGCCTCGGAGTTGAACGCCCTTCCCAGCCCTCATATGGCCGAGTTCTACACGTCCGGTCGTGCCTCCAACGAAGCGGCGTTTCTCTTTCAGCTCTTCGTTCGCGCCTATGGCACCAACAATTTCCCCGACTGTTCCAACATGTGCCACGAAGCCACCAGCGTCGGTCTGCCCCTGTCGATCGGTGTCGGCAAGGGCACTGTAACGCTGGAGGATTTCGATCATGCCGACGCGATCTTTTCGTTCGGGCACAATCCCGGCACCAACCATCCGCGCATGATGACGACATTACATGAGGCCTCCCGCAGGGGTGTGCCGATCGTCGTCTTTAATCCACTCAAGGAGCGGGCGCTGGAGCGGTTTGCAGCCCCGCAGGATCCGATCGAAATGGCGACGATGTCATCCACGCCGATCGCGTCTGCCTATCATCAGGTTCGTACCGGCGGCGATCTTGCCGCACTCAAGGGCATGATGAAGCGCATCTTCGAGCGGGACGCGGCCGATATCGAAGCTGGCGGACCCGGCGTCATCGACCGCGATTTCATCGCGGCGCATACGATTGGCCTCGAAGCCCTGCAAGCCGATATCGAACAGACTCAATGGTCGGAAATTATCGAGAAATCCGGCCTGTCACTGGAAGCGCTCGATAGCGCCGTGGATGTCTACCTCAAGGCGAAAAACGTCATTCTCTGTTATGGCATGGGCATCACACAGCATGCCCATGGCACGGCCAATGTGCAGCAACTCGCCAATTTCCTGATGCTGCGCGGCAATATAGGCCGGCCAGGCGCCGGTATCTGTCCCCTGCGCGGCCATTCCAACGTTCAGGGCGATCGGACCGTCGGCATCACTGAAATTCCCAACGAGGCTCTTCTTGCTGGCATGGAGAAAGCCTTCGGTTTCCGCCCGTCTGGTGAAAAGGGCCATAATGCCGTGGAGGCAATCGAGGCCATCATTGAGGGCAGGTCGAAAGCGTTGGTGTGTCTTGGTGGCAATCTTGCTGTCGCCATGTCCGATCCTGAAGCGACGTTCGCGGGCATGCGGAAACTCGATATGGCCGTTCATCTTGCGACAAAGCTCAATCGCTCGCATCTGCTGCTGGCAAAGACATCGATCCTCCTGCCGGTTCTGGGCCGAACGGATCTGGATATTCAGGCGACAGGGCGCCAATCCGTCACGGTAGAGGATTCCATGTCGATGGTGCACGCGTCGCGCGGTTTCCTCAAACCGCCAAGCGATGAGTTGCGCTCGGAACCCTGGATCGTTGCCGGCATGGCCAAGGCGACGCTAGGTAACCGGCACGACATCGACTGGGACGGCATGGCCGGCGACTATGAGCAGATCCGCGACAAGATCGAAATCGTATTTCCCGATTTTCATGATTTCAATACGCGCGTGAAAACGCCCGGAGGCTTCCGGCTCACTGTCGCGGCTTCTGATCGTGTGTGGAATACGCCGTCCGGCAAGGCCGAATTTCTCGTCGCACCGGGCCTTGATGAGGACACACGCTTGCACGACCCCGAAGCCCTTTTGCTGACCACCTTGCGCAGTCATGACCAGTACAACACCACCATATACAGCCTCGACGACCGCTACCGTGGTGTCTACGGTCGCCGCGACGTCATCTTCATGAACCAGCGGGACCTTGAAACGCGGGGACTAAGAGACGGAGACCTCATCGATGTCGAAGCAATTTGCGGGAGTGGCGCCAAAACCGCTACCGGATTTACCGCCGTTGCCTACAATATTCCGCCCGGCTCGGTAGCAGGTTATTACCCCGAAATGAACCAGGTCATTGCCCTCGCAGACTACGACAGGAAATCCGGGACCCCAGCATATAAGGGCGTTCCAGTGAGGATACGCCGATCCACGTAACCGAGCTTTATTTTACCAAACAATCCGGGCCAGCTTCCCAGAAACAGAAGCTTCGTTGCAGCCAGCGACAAGATGTCGGCGGCGAAGGACGGAAAATTAGGTAGCCGATACGACGTGTTCCTTGTGTTGAGCGCATTATTAATGATAAGCGTCAGCAATACTCTCAATCCATGATAATATCCAACATCATGGAGACGGCGCCGTCGAAAGGGTTCTGACATGCGGATCACCAAGGAAAAGAAGCAGGAAAATCATGACCGGATTGTTGCGATTGCATCCGGGATGTTTCGCGAACGAGGGTTCGATGGCGTTGGCGTGGCTGACCTGATGGAGGGTGCGGGCCTGACCCATGGTGGATTTTACAACCACTTCGTCTCGAAGGAGGCGCTCATAGCAGAAACCTCCGCCAAAGGGTTTTCCGAAACGTTGGCACGCTATGCCGGGTATGATTTGGGCGAGATGATCGACGCCTACATCTCGCGCACGCATCGTGATGCGCGTGGCCAAGGCTGCACGGCCGCTGCACTGAGCGGGGAAGCAGCGCGGCTGCCAAACGAAACCAGAGCTGTTTTCGGCGAAGGCATCGAGCGCCTTGTTGACGCACTGGAGAGCAATCTTGCGGCGAACCAGCCCGCCGGCTCAAATGCCCGCACGCAAGCCATCAGCATTATGGCGCAAGCTGTCGGGGCCATCGTGCTATCGCGGGCCTGCCCGGACGCATCGGCCCTGGCGGATGAAATTCTCGATATTTGCCGCGCCGATTGCCGGGCCTCTGTCGAAAATGGCGGGCGGGAGCAATAGGGCCGCAGCCATGCGGCCCCATCTCCTGCAAAATACGAACTCAGTCTGCGACCTTCACAACGACCTTGCCCCTGGCGCGCCCGGTCTCTACATGGGCCAAGGCCTCCGCCGTCTGAGCAAAGGGAAATACCTTGTCCACGACCGGACGGATCACGCCGGCGTCGATCAGCTTGGCGATCTGGGCAAGTTGTTGCCCTTCCGCGCGCATAAACAGGAAGGAATACAAGACGCCCCGGCTTTTCGCCTTCTTCAGCACGCCCCGGCTCAGCATCCGTACCACCAAGCGCAGGAACAGGTTCAGCCCCAGAGATCTGGCAAAGGGAACATCCGGCGGCCCCGAGATCGATATCAACCGACCACCCGGTTTCAGAACATTCAGCGACTTGGCCAGCGTCTTGGCATCCTGACTGTTCAGCACCAGATCATAACCGGATAGCACCTGTTCGAAATCCTGCGTCCTGTAGTCGATCACCACATCGGCGCCGAGGCTTTTGACCAGGTCAATATTCGCGGCACTGGTCGTGGTGGCCACCGTGGCGCCGAGATGCTTGGCAAGCTGGATGGCAAAGGTCCCAACCCCTCCGGAACCAGCCTGAATGAACACTTTCTGGCCGGGCTTGACCTTGCCGACCTCCACCAGCGCCTGCCAGGCGGTCAGTCCAACCAGCGGTATGGATGCAGCCTGCTCCATCGAAAGGCTCGCGGGCTTCAGCGCTACATCGGCGGCGTCAATTGCGATGAACTCTGCAAAGGTACCAGCCCGGTGATCCCTCGGACGGGCGTAAACCTCGTCCCCAGCCTTGAATTGCCGCACATTCGCGCCCACGCTTACAACCGTTCCGGCTAGATCGTGACCCAGAATAAAGGGCGGGCGATAGGGCAGGAACAGCTTGAACTCGCCGTCCCTTACCTTGGAATCCAGAAGGTTGATCGCCGTGGCCTGAATGCGAACCAGAACATCATTCGCGCCCATCCGGGGCTCGGGCATGTCTGCCAGACGCAAGGCGCCCTTCTTTTTGTATTTGTCGACAACGAAGGCTTTCACGGACGTTCTCCAGTGTAAAAATATTATCGGCTCAGATGGCTAAAAAAGCCAAGGCTTTCAGCGCGAACTGAGCATGTTGTTGGAAGGCCCTGCCGTGGCCGTCATTCTCGCTCACGCGATGTTGAATTGCTTGCGCAAGGTTCGATCAAACAGCGCGCGCGGCAGGAAACGCCGGGCAAACGAGGTCTGCCGGGCCGCCTTGCCGGAGGGGTAGCGCAACCGCGGCGCCTTGTCCTGCGCCGCCATCAGGATGGTGGCCGCAACATCATCCGCCGTGTCGCCGGTCGCCATGGCCAAGTCAAACGCCGTGCGGTATCTGGCCAGTGTCTGGCCATAGGCTGCAACCGGACGGTCGCCTTGCGGAGAGTTGGCCTCGATCGAAGTTTTCGTTGCCCAAGGCTCGATCACGGCGACACGGATGCCGAACTGGCGAACCTCATGGTCCAGCGATTCCGAATAGCCCTCAATGGCGTGCTTGCTGGCCGAGTAATAGGCTCCAAAAGGACCGGGTATTAAGCCCAGGACAGAGCCGATGTTCAATATCCTGCCATAGCCCTGTTGGCGCATCATCGGCAACACGGCATTGGTCACCCGAACGACACCCAGAAAATTGGTTTCGAACAGCGAACGAACCTGATCCACCGAGCTTTCTTCGGCCGCCCCGGACAGGGCGTAACCGGCATTGTTGACCAGAAGGTCGATACGGCCAAGTTCCTGATGCGCCAGCGCCACGGCATCCGAGACAGACAAATCGGAAGTCACGTCACAAGCAATCATCCGAATGCCATCACGTATCTCGCCAGGTGCGGCCTTACGACTCGTGCCAATCACCCGGTAGCCTGCCCGGGCCAGAGCCGTGGCGGCCGCCTTGCCAATCCCACTGGAAGCCCCGGTCACAAAGGCAGTCTTCTGTCTTTTAGTAGCAAACGTCGCCATAGCGTCTTTCTCTCTTTTCGGTATCACCATGGATTGCCGCCAAGGCATATGGTTTTACGACACTAATTTTATGATGATTTCCGTCATCATTGATGATTTTTAATGATATATATCATCATTAAAGTCAAGCGTGACTTTCAGACGGCGAGGGAAAGGGTAACCCTTCAGTGTCGGGACCCGGCACCAATCCGCAACGGATCAGGCACAGCACACTGATTTGATGGGGCCGCACCAGCGAGCGACCCCAAAAGTAGTCAACGCCCGGCAGCTGCCGCCAAAGAGGGGTAATCGATATAACCCGCAGCACCGCCACCGTAGAGCGTAGCCGGGTTTATCTCTGCCAACGGCGCATCGCTTTTCAATCGTTCAACCAAATCGGGATTGGCAATGAACGGCCGGCCGAAGGCGATCAGATCCGCCAGGCCCTCGGTAAGATGCGAAGTCGCCAGTTCGAGGTCATAGCCGTTGTTGGCGATATAGGTCTTGCTGAAGCGACGGCGCAATGATCCGAAGTCGAATGGCGCGACATCGCGCCGCCCACCTGTGGCACCCTCGACGACATGAATGTACACGATGCCAAGGGCTTCGAGCTGATCGACGATGTAATCGAACTGCGCCTGCGGATCAGTACTCGAAATGCCATTGGCGGGCGAGACCGGCGAGATGCGGATGCCGGTGCGTGCAGCGCCGATTTCCTGGACAACCGCGGCCGTGACTTCCAGCATGAGGCGCGCACGGTTTTCGACAGAGCCGCCATAGGCGTCTGTGCGAACATTGGCACCGTCCTTGGCGAACTGATCAAGCAGATAGCCGTTGGCCCCGTGGATCTCGACACCATCGAAACCAGCCTCGATGGCGTTGGCTGCTGCCTGACGGAAATCGTCGACGATCCCAGGAAGCTCTTCCAGTTCAAGGGCACGGGGTTGCGAAACGTCCACGAAGGCATTGTTGACGAACGTCTTTGTCTCGGCGCGGATGGCTGAAGGGGCAACCGGCGCTGCGCCGTTCGGCTGGAGATCAACATGGCTGATGCGACCGACGTGCCAGAGCTGGAGGAATATATGGCCACCCTTCTCGTGCACCGCACTGGTGACCTTGCGCCAGCCTTCGATCTGCGCCTGGGTATAGATACCGGGCGTGTCCTGGTATCCCTGCCCCTGCTGTGATATTTGCGTGGCCTCGGAAATGATGAGCCCGGCAGAAGCACGCTGGCCGTAATATTCAGCCGTCAGGTCACCTGCGACAAAGCCCGAACCGGCGCGATTGCGCGTCAGGGGCGCCATGACGATCCGGTTGGAAAGCGTCAAGGAGCCGAGCGTATAGGGTTCGAAAAGCGTCTTTTTAGTCATGATTTACCTATGTGTTGCCGCCGCAGCGGTATGGGTTGCGCGGTCTGCTCAAGCGACGGTGCGGTACCGTTCGGCTGGCAGCGCATTGCCGAAGTTGGCCAGCATGGTCTTGCGCGCAGCTTCAAAGGCTTCCCACTGACCGGCATCGGGAAGCGGCGGGATGGTCACCGGCTCGCGACGGTCGAAGCCGACCAGAGCCGCATCCACAAGATCGCCCACCTCCATGACGTTGTTCAGTGCATTGACGTCGGCGCCGACATGGTCCCAGATTTCGGTTCGAGTCGTGGCGGGAAGAACAGCCTGAACGTAGACGCCCTTCGGTCCAAGCTCGAGGCTAAGCCCCTGAGACAGGAAGAGGACAAAGGCCTTGGTTGCGCCGTAGACCGTCATGCCGAACTCCGGCGCCAGACCAACCACGGAGCCGATGTTGACGATTGCACCCTCACCTTTCTTGACGAGTCGAGGAGCAATTGCGCTGGCAAGGCGAACGAGTGCAGTCGAGTTGAGTGCAACAAGCCGGGCCATGTCGTCGGTGCTCTGCTCGATGAACGTTCCACCGATGGCCGTTCCGGCATTATTGACGAGGATGCCGATGCTGTCATCGTCGCGCAGTCTCGTCTCTACTTTCGCAAGATCGGCGAGTTGCGTGAGATCCGCCTGGACGATGTCTATGGCCACGCCGGTTTCCTGTCGCAGACGGCTTGCAACGGCCTCCATTCGCGCCACGTCACGGGCGACCAGCACGAGATCGTGGCCGCGCCGCGCAAACCGATCGGCATAGGTTGCACCAATACCGGTGGAGGCGCCGGTGATGAGGACTGCAGGATTTGTGCTCATGGGATTGCTCTTTTCTGTGATGGAACCTATATTCATGACAATCGTCATGATTGGATTTAAATATGATAGCCATCATGTAAATGTCAACGACCATGTTGGGAGAATTGTGAAAATGAAGGTCAGCCGAGAACAGATGGCGGAAAACCGTCGCCGGATTCTGGATGTCGCCAGCCGGCTGTTTCGCGACAAGGGGTTCGATGCCGTCAGCGTTGCGGAGGTGATGAAGGCAGCCGGTCTTACTCACGGCGGCTTTTATGGACATTTCAGTTCAAAAGACGATCTGGTCGCGGAGACCCTTGCCCATGCCCTTGCTTCAGATAGCGTCGGAGGAGGCAACTTCAGCGATTTCGTCAAATCCTATCTTGCGCCTCGCCATCGCGACAACGCTGCCGGTGGCTGCCCAACCGCCGGTCTCGCTGCAGCAATTCGCCATCAGACGCCGCCGGCGCGCTCCGCCATGACAGAAGGCCTTCGTGCGCAGATCAGCCGGATCGAAAAGGCACTCCCGCAACTGGACCCGGCAGATCGCCGGCGCACAGCGATAGGAAGCTGGGCGGCCATGGTTGGGGCGGTCATACTCGCCCGGGCAATCGACGATCCGGAACTATCGGACGAGATTCTGGAACAGACGCACGCATGGATCGACAACAGCGTCAGTTAGTCCGCAAAAAACGACGACGCGTACCGGCATGACCTCCCACGGAACCTTCATCCAAATGCGATTGGAGGTTCTGCGTTTTTCAACATTCCATTTGGCGCGGTGTGGCAAATCGGTGGCAAAGCGAAGCTTTGATCTCCCGCAGCATTGGAGCCGGGCGCAGTGATGATCCCGGCATAGGCTGCCGGGGTCTGGTATCCGTGCTACTAGTCCGGGCGGAAGATCGGTCCGGATGTGGATAAGATGGAAAATCCCAGCCTTTCAACGGTGCTCGGCCAGATGGTGTGAGGCCACGCATTGTTCGGCTCCTGCTGCCCTTAAATGCCGCCGTCACATCACGCTTCAGGTTTGAGCCGGCACGCATGGACGCCCCTACTCTGCCGCGAGCGCCAGTGGCTGCCCTACGTGCTCGACCGTCTCTTTTTCGGCACCCGCCTTGGGTGGCTTGATCCGGAACCAGACAGCATAGAGAGCCGGAAGGAAGAGCAGGATCATCACCGTGCCTGCTGCCGTTCCACCGATCAGGGTATAGGCCATCGACCCCCAAAATACTGAGTGGGTCAGAGGTATGAACGCCAGGATCGCCGCGAGAGCCGTCAGGATCACGGGTCGTGTCCGCTGCACTGTCGCTTCGATAACGGCATGATAGTCATCAAGCCCCGCCGCCTGGTTCTCCTTGATTTGCTCTGTCAGGATAAGCGTGTTGCGCATCAGGATACCCGCCAGTCCGATCAAGCCGAGAATGGCGTTGAAGCCGAAAGGCTGATTGAACAGGAGCAGGGTCGGAACCACCCCGGCAAGACCAAGCGGCGCTGTCAGCATCACCATTGTCATTGTCGAGAGACTGCGAACCTGCAGAATGATGACGATCAGCATGGCAGCAATCATCACCGGGAAAACCTGAGCGAGTGCCGTATTCGCCTTGAGAGACTCCTCGATGTTGCCGCCCATCTCGATACGATATCCAACGGGAAGCGACGCGATGAGTGGCTGCAGAGCTTTCATAACCTGTTGGGAAACCTCCGGAGGCTGCGTCGCCTCGTTGATATCAGACCTGATCGTGATGACAGGCGTGCGGTCACGACGCTTCAGGATAGGTTCTTCAAACCGGATTTCGGAGTGCCCGAGTTGATCCAGCGGAACCTGACGGCCATCCCTGCTCATCAGAGAGAAATCGGCAAGACGTGACGGATCGAGGCGGTTTTCGCCAGCACTGCGAGCGACGACGGGCACGTTGCGGATATTGTCGCGCACCTGCGTAACGGGGATGCCGGAGAGCAGCATCTGCAATTGCTGGGCTGCCTCCGATGGAGAAAGACCAATCAGATTGAGCCGCTCCTGGTCGGGCACAAATCGCAGAACGGGTGTTCGGTTGCCCCAGTCACGGTTGGCTTGGCGAACATCGGGGATAGTCTTCATGATCGCCAGAGCCTGCTCAGAAATCCTGTAGAGTTCATCCTGATCGGGACCCATGATCCGGAACTCGACCGGGAACGGCGTGTAAGGACCAAACACAAGCTGGGTGACGCGGACGGACGCTTCAGGAACAAGACCCTCCGAAATAGCTGCACGAAGGCGATGCTTCAGTTCTTCACGTGCGTGGGCATCGGGTGTGAGCACGACGACCTTGGCGAAGGCAGGGTCAGGTAGTTCCGGTGCCATGGCAAAGAAGAACCGGGGTGCGCCCTGCCCTACGTACGACGTGACGATATTGGTCTCAGGCTGAGTTTGCAGCCAGTCCTCGACTTTCTTCACCGCAGATGCCGTCGCCTCGATGCTTGTGCCCTCGGGCATGCGCACCTCAACCAGCACCTCAGGCCGATCCGATGTCGGGAAAAACTGTTGTTTCACGCCGCCCATTCCAACGACCGAAACGGCCATGGAAATGCCGACCACGGCGCAGACCATGAACTTATGGCGGACAGCGAACTCGATGACGGAGCGCAGACGGCGATAATTCGGCGTGTCATAGATGGCGTGATGACCGCCCTCGACCGGCTTGATGTTGGGCAACATCTTCACACCGAGATAGGGCGTGAAGGTGACGGCGACGATCCAGGATACGATGAGCGCAAAGCCCACGACCCAGAAGATGTTACCGGCATATTCGCCTGCGGTCGACTTGGCAAAACCCACGGGCATCAGCCCGATGATCGTGACCAGCGTGCCGGACAGCATCGGCGCTGCCGTATGGCTCCAGGCATAGGCGGCCGCCTTGATGCGGTCCATGCCCTCCTCCATCTTCACCACCATCACTTCGATGGCAATGATGGCATCGTCAACTAGAAGGCCAAGCGCGAGGATCAAAGCGCCAAGCGTGATGCGGTCGAAGAAGCGCCCGGTCTCCAGCATGATGAGAAAGACCACCGCAAGGGTGAGTGGCACAGCAAGAGCGACAACAATACCAACGCGCCAGCCAAGTGCCACCAGACTGACAAACAGAACCACGCCAAGCGCCATCGCGAACTTGAGCATGAACTCGCCGACGGCTTCATCGATGTTGACGGCCTGGTCGCTGACTTTGGTAAGCGTCATCCCCAGCGGCAACGTTTGCGCAATGGCGGCAGAGCGAGCCTCAAGCGCCTTGCCGAGATCAAGACCGTTCCATCCCGCCTGCATCACCGCACCCAGCATGATTGTCGGTTCACCTTCGTGGCGGATGATATACGTGGCGGGATCCTGATAACCGCGTCGCACCTCTGCAAGATCGGAGAGCTTCAGGGTTCGTCCAGCAGCAACGATCGGCGTGTCGGCAATCGCCTGCACACTGTTGTAAGCTCCGTCGAAGCGGATAAAGACCTGTGGGCCTCGTGTGTCGATTGAACCCGCAGGCGTGACCGTGTTCTGTCGCTGCAACGCAGAAGCGATATCCTGCGCGGATATGCCGAGTGTCGCGAGCTTCGCATAGGAGAACTCGACGAAAATCTGCTCGGGGCGCTCGCCGACGATGTTGATTTTCTTGACGCCAGGCACGTGCAGGAGGTCCTGGCGGATGACTTCCGCTTGCCGAACGAGATCGCGCATCGGCATTCCCTTTGCCTTCAGGGCATAGAGGCCGAAACTCACGTCAGAATATTCGTCGTTGACGAATGGGCCCATCACGCCCGGGGGGAGATTGCGGGCTTCGTCGCCAAGCTTCTTGCGCGCCTGATAGAACTCTTCTGCAACCGCACTTGCCGGCGTGTTATCCTTGAGGGTGACGGTCAGGAAAGCGTAACCTGGCCTCGTTGTGGTCTCGACGCGGTCGTACCAGGTCAGTTCCTGAATACGTTTCTCAAGCGGCTCGGCGACCAGGTCCTGCATTTCTCGCGCTGTTGCACCCGGCCAGACTGACGTGACCGTCAATGTCTTGATGGTAAAGGACGGATCCTCGGCGCGCCCCAGCTTGACGAAAGCGTAGACGCCGGCTGCGGCCAGCAGCACGATAAAGAACAGGGTGATAGCGCGTTCGCGAACCGCGATGGCTGACAGGTTGAAGCGCATTAGTTTTTCACCTCTCGGCTCGAGGCAATCCTGACGGTCGCACCATCGTCGAGAAGATGCGCGCCGAGGGCAACGACCTGCTCCCCGGTGCCGATCCCCGTGACAAATGCCGTCTCCTCGCCAATCTGCTGAACTTTAATCGGGGTGAACTTCACCTTTGACGTTGCGCCGTCGACGATCCACACACCTGTGCGATTACCGTCGTCCAGAATGGCGCCGACGGGCACGGTGACTTCCGACTGGCGTTCGGCATCCGGTGTTCTGATTGTTACAGTGGCGCCAAGCGGTGCTGAGGCCGCATCACCCTCAAGAATGTAACGCGCTTCATAGGTTCTCGTTTGAGGATCAGCCGAATCGGAGATTTGTCGCAGTCTGGCGTTTCCACTAAGCCCGTCGCTTCCATAAACACTGGCCTGTGCTTCCGATCCCACCTTAGGTCGCAGTGTCTCAGGCAGCCAGACGACCGCCTCGCGAGGGCCGGCCTTTGCGAGTTGAACAACCGTCTGGCCGGCGGCGACCACTTGTCCCGGATCACCGAGAGTTTCGACGACCGTTCCATCCGAGTCAGCAACAAGAGTGGTGTAGGTTGCCGCATTCTCGGCAACCTCCGCTTCCGCCTCGGCCGCCGCAAGCTGTGCCGTCGCTGTATCGAGAGCCGCCTTTGCCTGTTCGTAACGCTGGGGCGTGGCCGCCAGGCCATTCTTGACCAGTGCCGCATAGCGCTTCTCATCGGCTTGCGCCTGAAGCAGAATAGCACGCGCTGATATGACCGAATTCCGCTTTGCTGTCAGTGCAAGCTGAAGATCGGTCTCATCAATGCGCATCAGCGGTTGGCCCTGTTTGACCTGCTGACCGACATCGACCAGCCGCTCCACGATTTTACCGGGAACGCGAAATCCGAGATTGCTTTGAACGCGCGATGCGACCGTCCCGGTGAATGACCGGTCGGCCCTGCCTGTCCTTTTCGCCTCCGCAATCCTTACCAGTGGTGAAGCCGTCCTTGGGTCTGCGGCCTCGGCTTCCCGTTTTGGGGTTTCAGAAACGAGGAAAAAGGCGGCGGCCCCAGCCGCTGCGACAAGACCCACGACAGTCAGGACATGTTTGCGTTTCATTGTAAGTTCTCTTCTTGACCAGCGGTGCAAATGATTTAGATTGCGATCTAAATCTATGTGCGATATAAATGTCAAACGAAATCTAACCGGAGGTCGATATGAGAGTGAGCCGGGCACAAGCCGAGGAAAATCGGGAGACGGTGATCAACGTTGCCAGCCGTCTGTTTCGCGAGCACGGATTCGATGGCATTGGCCTGAAAGATTTGATGAAGGGTGCAGGACTCACTCAAGGCGGGTTCTACAAGCAGTTTGCATCGAAGGACGATCTTGCAGCCCAGGCTTCGAGGCGCGCGATGGAAAGCGCTACACGCAGATGGTCTGAAGCGGCTGCGGACAGTTCCGATCCTCTCGAAGCAGTGATGGCGTTCTATCTGTCAAAGGACCACCGTGGAGAAAAGGCAGAAGGTTGCCCCCTGGTGGCACTGGGGTCGGACGCTACTCGGCAGAGTGAAGAAGTCAGGCGTCCATTCGAGGATGGGATACGCGCTCACTTCGAGGTGCTCAATGAACTGCTTGATGACACCAGAAGCTCCAATCCCAGCGGCAAGGCGATGGCGATCCTGTCTCTCATGGTCGGCGCCGTTACCCTGTCGCGGATCATGGAAGACGAGAATACGTCTCAAGGAATCCTCGACGCAGCGGCGGAGGAAATCAGGCGCATCGCAGGCGCTGATCATGCGGCCTGAGGATCGCGCTCGGTAGCTAGGGAAAACAAAAGCCAAACGCAGTCGCCGCGTCGGGTTCGGGCGGATGCGATTTAGGCACTGAAGAAACTGGATATCCAGAGAACAGGCCCTGACCGCACCGTCGGTCGGGATGCCGAAGGCATGCCAATTTAAACGAAGAACAGGTGTAAAACATGCGTCGTATCGTTGTCACAGGAATGGGAGCTGTCAGTCCCCTTGGAGCGAATGTCGGTATCTCCTGGTCGCGCCTGCTCGCGGGTCGAAGTGGCATTCGACGGCTGGGTGACGACGTGGTGGCGGACCTTCCATCGAAAATCGGGGGCGTTGTCCCCTCATTGATGGAAGATCCCGAGGGCGGCTTCGATCCCGACACCATTGTGGCTCCGAAGGACCAACGCAAGGTCGACCGTTTTATCATATTTGCACTGGCAGCCGCGGAAGAAGCGCTTGCACAAGCAAACTGGAAGCCGACCTCGAATGAGGAACGGCTGAGGACCGCGACGATTATCGCGTCCGGTATCGGCGGCTTTCCTGCGATAACCGAAGCGGTCCGCACCGTCGATCAACGCGGTGTCCGTCGCCTTTCGCCCTTCACCATACCGTCGTTTCTGGTCAATCTCGCAGCCGGGCATGTCTCAATCCGTCATGGCTTCAAAGGCCCTCTCGGTGCACCGGTAACCGCGTGCGCCGCCGGCGTTCAGGCAATTGGCGATGCTGCGAGGCTTATTCGGTCAAATGAAGCCGAAATTGCGATATGCGGCGGAACAGAAGCCTGCATGAACATCGTCAGCCTCGGAGGTTTTGCAGCCGCCAGATCTCTGTCGACTGCTTTCAACGAAACGCCGGACAAGGCATCGCGCCCCTTCGACACATCACGCGATGGCTTTGTCATGGGCGAAGGAGCGGGCATGCTTGTCATTGAATCCCTGAGCCACGCAATTGCTCGCGGCGCTACACCAATTGCCGAACTCGTCGGCTACGGCACGACAGCCGACGCTCATCACATCACGTCAGGACCAGAAGACGGGAACGGTGCCAAAAGAGCCATGGAGATCGCCATTGCGCAGGCAGGCATTTCCCCCCGCGAAATTGGTCATCTGAATGCCCACGCCACCTCGACCCCGGTCGGAGACCTCGGCGAAATCAGGGCCATCAAAAGTATCTTTGGTTCCGAGAAGACTGTCGCTGTAAGCGGGACGAAGTCAGCGACAGGACACCTACTTGGCGCGGCTGGAGGATTGGAAGCAATCTTCACCATTCTGGCACTCCAGCACCAGATTGCGCCGCCAACTCTCAACCTGAATGCTCCGGATCCGGAAGCCGAAGGCATCGATTTTGTGGCGAACCACGCGCGCCAATTAGACGCTGAATTCGCAATATCCAATGGTTTCGGTTTTGGCGGTGTCAATGCGAGCGCAGTGTTCCGGCGGTGGCCGAAGGCAAACGGCGCTGGCTGAGGATCACCGTCGCGCCACCACACGCTGAAACTGTTTTCGCTTGGGACTTGAACGTCAATGAACCAAACCTTGGGCACGACACCGGACATACTGCACCTCAAACCGAGGATTGCCGTTATAGGCGTCGGCGGCGGTGGTGGTAATGCGGTCAACAACATGATGGCGCAGAAGCTGCAAGGGGTAGAATTCATTGCAGCAAACACCGATGCACAAGCTCTCTCCATGTCTAAAGCCCCACGAGTTGTGCAACTCGGCCTGATCGCGACTGGCGGGCTTGGGGCCGGATCACTCGCCGAGGTCGGACAAGCGGCGGCCGAAGAAACGATCGACGAAATCATGGACCATCTGACCGGGATGCATATGTGTTTCGTGACCGCGGGCATGGGGGGCGGCACTGGAACGGGCGCCGCGCCTGTTATAGCTCGAGCTGCGCGGAAGGCCGGAATACTGACGGTCGGCGTGGTAACCATGCCATTCGCATTTGAGGGCATACATCGAATGCGAATGGCCCGACACGGGGTAGAGTGTTTAGCCGAAAGCGCGGATGCCGTGATCGTGATCCCAAATCAGAACCTCTTCCGGGTGGCAGATGCCACAACGACGTTTGCTGAGGCTTTCGAAATGGCGGATCGGGTTCTTTATGCAGGCGTCAGCTCCGTCGTCGATCTGATTGTCAGGGAAGGGCTTATCAATCTCGATTTCGCCGACCTAAGGTCAGTGATGCGCGGTATGGGCCGAGCTGTGATGGGCACGGGAGAAGCGGCAGGCGAAGGACGTGCAAGAGCTGCCGCCGAAGCAGCGATTGCTAATCCGCTTTTTGACGACACATCGGTCAAAGGTGCCAAAGGGCTCCTCGTCTCGATTTCCGGTGGACCGGACATGACGCTGTTCGATGTGGACGAAGCAGCCACGCGCGTGCGCGAAGAGGTCGACGCTAACGCCGATGTCGTGATCGGCGCGACGTTCGACGATGCGCTTGCGGGTCGACTGAAAGTGTCCGTTGTCGCAAGCGGATTGCGGCAACCGGCAGAGGTGACCTTTCTTGCGGAGCGCACGGGGTGAGCCTGCTCCTTTGCACCCTCGAGCGAGCATGTCCTTGAAGACTTGAGAGTGCCTGCGTGTCTGCTACCGCCCGGCCCAAGATAGGGCGACATAGAAAATTCCAGTGAAATCGATCGAGAGAAAACGCCTGCCTGCGACCTTGCCCAAATCTGCCGAAACAACGCCACGTCGGTGACGCGGAAACCCTGATCACAAAGTGAATGCCGCTCTGAGCGCTTGAAGTGCTTGTTCCGGCTCGTGTTTTACAAAGGCCTAGCTGCACGCTACCAGAGCCCCACGGGGCTGTACCACCAGCAAGTCATTTGCGGTATCCAAGGCTCTAAACGCAAAGTGCCCTCCGGGATGGGAGGGCTTTGTTGTTGATAGTCTTGAAGATATTGGTTGCGGGGGCAGGATTTGAACCTGCGGCCTTCAGGTTATGAGCCTGACGAGCTACCGGGCTGCTCCACCCCGCGTTACCAGCGTAAATCCCTATGGGATTTATCGCGACCAGCGTAAATCCCTATGGGATTTATCGCGACCAGCGTAAATCCGTATTGGATTTATCGCGACTGCATCACAGGGACGCTGTGATGTATAGTTCCGGAGCAAATTGCCGAAGGCGATTTGTCTCCTTTAAGGGACGCACGTTGCGTTTTCCTTATGTTTTCATGTTACGCAATGCAAAAAGGCCGCTTTGAGCGGCCCTTTGTATCGGCTGGGCCGAAGAGTTTGCTTGAGAAGATATTTGTTGCGTTTTGCAGACCTGGCAGCGACCTACTCTCCCGCGTCTTGAGACGGAGTACCATTGGCGCTGGGGCGTTTCACGGCCGTGTTCGGAATGGGAACGGGTGCAGCCGCCCCGCGATAACCACCAGGTCGGCAAAACGCAACACAGTTCATGTTTTCACATGAGTGTTGTTTCGAGAAGCTGGGAAGCTTGCGCTTCATTTAATTTAACACGTCTTTCTGCGACCCTTCCCGTATGTTTGCCATACAGACCAGAGGTCGTCGCGCCCTGTGGCGCGGCCCGTCCGGAGCGCTATGCGCGTCAGGACAGAACAGATGATGCTCATCTTTGATGAGCATGAACAATGGGAACGAAGAAGTCGATCGAGCTATTAGTAACGGTAAGCTTCACATGTTGCCATGCTTCCACACCCGTCCTATCAACGTGGTCGTCTTCCACGGCTCTGATAGGGAACACTCGTTTTCAGGTTGGTTTCCCGCTTAGATGCCTTCAGCGGTTATCCATTCCGTATATAGCTACTCTGCTATGCCCTTGGCAGGACAACAGATCCACCAGAGATACGTCCATCCCGGTCCTCTCGTACTAGGGACAGATCCTGTCAATATTCCTACACCCACGGCAGATAGGGACCGAACTGTCTCACGACGTTCTGAACCCAACTCACGTACCGCTTTAAATGGCGAACAGCCATACCCTTGGGACCTGCTCCAGCCCCAGGATGCGATGAGTCGACATCGAGGTGCCAAACAACCCCGTCGATATGGACTCTTGGGGGTCATCAGCCTGTTATCCCCGGCGTACCTTTTATCCGTTGAGCGATGGCCCTTCCACACGGGACCACCGGATCACTATGACCGACTTTCGTCTCTGCTCGACTTGTCAGTCTCGCAGTCAGGCGGGCTTATGCCATTGCACTCGACGACCGATTTCCGACCGGTCTGAGCCCACCATCGCGCGCCTCCGTTACTCTTTCGGAGGCGACCGCCCCAGTCAAACTACCCACCATACACTGTCCCGGATCCGGATAACGGACCGCGGTTAGACATCCACGAAGATAAGGGTGGTATTTCAAGGATGGCTCCACAAGAACTGGCGTCCCTGCTTCAAAGCCTACCACCTATCCTACACATGCCTTGGCGAATGCCAGTGTAAAGCTATAGTAAAGGTGCACGGGGTCTTTCCGTCTGACCGCAGGAACCCCGCATCTTCACGGGGAATTCAATTTCACTGAGTCTATGTTGGAGACAGCGGGGAAGTCGTTACGCCATTCGTGCAGGTCGGAACTTACCCGACAAGGAATTTCGCTACCTTAGGACCGTTATAGTTACGGCCGCCGTTTACTGGGGCTTCAGTTCAGAGCTTGCACCCCTCCCTTTAACCTTCCAGCACCGGGCAGGCGTCAGACCCTATACGTCGTATTGCTACTTCGCAGAGCCCTGTGTTTTTGATAAACAGTCGCTACCCCCTGGTCTGTGCCACCCCATCATACTTGCGTAAAATGGGGTCACGCTTCTTCCGAAGTTACGCGTGCAATTTGCCGAGTTCCTTCAACATAGTTCTCTCAAGCGCCTTGGTATACTCTACCTGACCACCTGTGTCGGTTTCGGGTACGGTCTATACGGTGGAGCTATTTCCTGGAACCTCTTCGCCGCACATTCAATCCAGTAAGAATGTACAACACACGAGATCCGTCACTACCACCAGGCCCACGAATATTAACGTGGTTCCCATCGACTACGCGTGTCCGCCTCGTCTTAGGGGCCGGCTAACCCTGCTCA
>NZ_CP072137.1:1120000-1377500 GCF_019355535.1 Agrobacterium sp. S7/73 | reverse complement strand
GGCCCGGCCCTCGGACCGGTCGATCATGGAAGTCTCCACCGTTATCAACGAGGGCGACAAGGAAGTGGTCCGCAAGGTTCCCTTCTCCCACGTCAAAATTCCGCTGGCGTCCAACTACGCCAAACAGGACGATTATCCCGCCTTCGATCCCCTGAACATTTTCGCAAGCGGTGACGACAAGGACGCCCCGGCGCCGGCGCCGAGCCGCACGGGCACAATCTACGGCTCCGAGGTCGAATCCGAAGTCAGCCTGAAAACGGTCGCCTTTCCTATCCAGCACTCCAAGTATCCCTTCGCCGGCTCCCTGAGCTTCGACGAGGTGGAGGAGGCAGTGCGCTCGAACGGCTCGATCCTGACAGATGGTAACGAGCAGCTTGCAGCGCTCTATTACATCGACCCCCGTCGTTTCGATAATGATGAGGGTGATGTCGATATCACCGCCGGTCTTGCCGCCCGTGTCGTCGAACAGAATATGTCGGTTTCGACCCCTCAATCGCCCTCGGTTCCGGTCAAGGAATATGCCGACGACGTTATCCCTGCCCGCCAGACCGAAACCATCGAAGCCGCTTTATTCGGCGCGGGTTATTCGAAGGCGCAATCCTCCGAAATCGCTGGCCTGTTGTCACCGCAACTCCAGTCGAACAATGTCGAAAGCGGCGATGTGCTCCGCGTCGGCATTATTCAGGAAGACGACAAAAGCGACATCGTACGCGTAAGCCTTTACCGCAAGGGTCGCCACATGGTCACCATGGCCGTAGACGATCGCAAGAATTTCATCAAGGCCAGCGAACCGCCGAAGCTCGACGCGGTGGCGACGGCCTTTGACAGCACCCCGGCACCGGCCGCCGGCCGCGATCTGCCCAGCGTCTACGATGGCGTTTACCGGGCGGCTCTGGCCTATGGCATGAATCAGGGCATGGTCTCCCAGCTCATCAAGCTTTTGGCCAGCAGCGTCGATTTTCAGGCGCAGTTGAAACCGGCAGATACGCTGGAGGCCTTCTTCTCCGTGGAAGATGCGGATGGCAAGGCGACGGACAAGTCCGAACTGCTCTACGTCAACGCCAAGTTCGGCGATAACGAGACGCGGTTTTACCGGTTCCAGAACCCGGACGATAACAGCATCGACTATTTCGACGAGAACGGTAAGAGCATCCGGCAGTTCCTGTTGCGCAACCCGGTTCCGAACGGTCGTATGACATCAGGTTTCGGCATGCGCCGCCATCCGGTTTTGAAATTCAGCCGCATGCATACCGGCACCGACTGGGCGGCAGCCCGCGGCACGCCGATAATCGCGACAGGCAACGGCACTGTCGAAAAGGCCGGCTGGGCCTCCGGTTACGGCAACCAGACCCTGATCCGCCACGCCAATGGCTACGTCTCCTCCTATAACCACCAGAGCGCCATCGCCAAGGGTGTCACCGAGGGTTCAAAGGTCCGGCAGGGCCAGGTAATCGGTTATGTCGGTTCGACCGGCCTTTCGACCGGCGCGCATCTGCATTACGAGCTGATCGTTAACGGCACGAAAGTGGACGCGATGAAAGTGCGTCTGCCTGGCGGCAAATCGCTTTCCGGCGTAGCGCTCGCGCGGTTCTCCGACGAGAGAAAGCGGATCGACAATCTACTCAACATCGAAGAAAAACCCAATCAGGTGGCGAGCCGTTAGTCCGCCGGGCCTCGTGACCAGAGGGACCGCTATACGAAAAAGGGCTCCGTTACCGGAGCCCTTTCGTTTTATGCCGCATCAGCGGTTTCAGTCTCGGCCTCACCCTTTGGGGGCTTGACCTTGAAAAGCAGCCGGTCGGTGCCAGAGGTCACCTTGACCCGCGACCCGTCCGGGATCTCGCCGCCGAGGATCATTTCGGCAAGCCTGTCCTGAACCGTCTTCTGGATCACCCGCTTCAGCGGACGTGCGCCATAGGCCGGATCGTAACCCTTATTGGCAAGCCAGTTGCGGGCATCCTCATCCAGTTCGAGCGTGATCTTGCGATCACCCAGAAGCGAGACGAGGCGCTTGAGCTGGATCTCCACGATCGCACCCATCTCGTCGCGCCGCAGGCGATGGAAGAGAATGATATCGTCGATACGGTTGAGGAATTCCGGCCGGAAATGCGACCGGACCCGTTCCATCACCAGGTCGCGAACCGAATCCACATCGTCATTGTCGCCCATCTGCGTCATGAATTCCGAACCGAGGTTCGAAGTCATGATGATGATGGTGTTCTTGAAATCGACGGTGCGGCCCTGACCATCCGTCAGGCGGCCATCATCCAGCACCTGCAACAGGACGTTGAACACGTCCGGATGCGCTTTCTCGATCTCGTCAAACAGCACGACCTGATAGGGCCGGCGGCGAACCGCTTCCGTTAACGCACCGCCCTCTTCGTAACCGACATAGCCGGGAGGCGCACCGATAAGCCGGGCAACGGAGTGTTTCTCCATGAATTCCGACATGTCGAGGCGAACCATCGCGGTCTCGTCGTCGAACAGGAACCGGGCGAGCGACTTGGTCAGCTCGGTCTTGCCCACGCCCGTCGGGCCGAGGAAGATGAACGAGCCGATCGGCCGGTTCGGATCCTGAAGACCGGCGCGCGAACGGCGAACCGCCTTGGAAACGGCCTGAACGGCCTCGCCCTGCCCGACCACGGACTTGGCAAGATCGTCTTCCATGCGCAGCAGCTTCTCGCGCTGGCCTTCCAGCATCTTGTCGACAGGAATGCCGGTCCAGCGGGAAACGATGTGGGCGATGTTGTCCGCCGTCACCACTTCCTGAACCATCGAGCCAGCACCGGTGCTGTCACGCGCTTCCGCTGCAGCCAGTTCCTTTTCGAGGCCAGGAATGATGCCATAGGTCAATTCACCGGCGCGCTGGAACTGGCCGTTACGCTGGGCACTTGCCAGTTCGTTGCGGGCATCGTCCAGCCGCTTCTTGAGGTCTGCGGCATGGCCCAGCTTCTGCTTTTCCGCCTGCCAGCGGGCCGTCAGGGCATCGGCCTTTTCTTCGGTGTCGGCCAGTTCGTCCTCGAGCTTCTTCAGGCGGTCGACGGATGACTGATCCGTCTCCTGCTTCAAGGCTTCGCGTTCGATCTTGAGCTGAATGATCCGGCGATCCAGTTCGTCCAGTTCTTCCGGCTTGGAATCCACCTGCATGCGAAGGCGCGAAGCGGCTTCGTCCATCAGGTCGATTGCCTTGTCGGGCAGGAACCGGTCGGTAATGTAACGGTTGGAAAGCGTTGCAGCTGCAACCAGGGCCGAATCCGAAATGCGGACCTTGTGGTGCTGTTCGTATTTTTCCTTCAGGCCGCGAAGGATCGAGATCGTGTCCTCAACGGTCGGCTCATCTACGAGAACCGGCTGGAAACGACGGGCAAGGGCAGGATCCTTTTCCACGTGCTTGCGATATTCATCCAGCGTGGTGGCGCCAACGCAGTGCAGTTCACCTCGGGCAAGAGCGGGCTTCAGCAGATTGGACGCATCCATGGCGCCATCGGCCTTGCCGGCACCGACCAGCGTGTGCATCTCGTCGATGAACAGGATAATGCCGCCATTTTCCGCCTGCACTTCGTTCAGTACCGCCTTCAGACGCTCCTCGAACTCGCCGCGATACTTCGCGCCAGCGATCAGCGCACCCATATCCAGCGCCATAAGCTTCTTGTCTTTAAGGCTTTCGGGCACATCGCCATTGACGATGCGCAGCGCAAGACCTTCGGCAATCGCCGTTTTACCGACGCCGGGTTCACCGATCAGCACGGGATTGTTCTTGGTGCGGCGTGAAAGCACCTGAATTGTCCGGCGGATTTCGTCATCACGGCCAATCACCGGGTCGAGCCTGCCTTCGCGGGCTTCCTCCGTCAGGTCGCGCGCGAACTTCTTCAGCGCGTCGAAGCCCTGTTCGGCATTGGCGCTGTCAGCCGTGCGGCCCTTGCGGATTTCATTGATGACCTGATTGAGCGCCTGCGCCGTCACGCCGCCCTTTTTCAGGGACGCCGAGGTGGAAGCAGAGTTTTCGATCGCCAGCGCCTGCAAAAGACGCTCGACGGTGACGAAACTGTCACCAGCCTTCTTCGCGAGTTCTTCCGCAGTCGAGAACACTTTCGCAAGTGGAGCCGTGAGGGAAAGGCCGCCATTGCCGCCGGAAACCTTGGGCAATTTCGCCAGTGCCGCATCGTTGGCCAGACGCACTTCCTTGGAGTCGCCGCCAGCCCGCTCGATCAGCGATGCCGCCATGCCCTGCTCGTCATCAAGCAGAACTTTCAGCACATGTTCGGCAGAAAACTGCTGGTGATTTTCCGCAAGCGCAAACGTCTGCGCCGATTGCAGAAAACCGCGAACGCGCTCGGAGTATTTTTCAATATTCATAGTCGAACCTCCATATACCGGCCCGCCCGCTTTCGGCACGGATCCGGGTGTTTGGGTTGAGGCTCCCTCAAAGGCAAGCCCCGCTACGGCAGTCGCGTTTTACAGATTTCACGATTGCCGCCTCTTGATGGGCGGTTACCGCTGCATGCGGCATCCGTCCTTACCGCACGAATATGGGAGGCATTTTCATCGGTTTAAAGGGGAGGAAAACGACTGCCGGGGAAATTTTAGCCGGACTTGATAAACGTCACGACTGTTTGCCGCGATTGCCCCCTTCGAAAAGCGCCCAAGCTTTTACACCCGACCCCAAAAACAAAAAAACTCCGGCAAGCCGGAGTTTTTTCAATCGCGTGGTATTTTGAAAACCCTGCTTATTCAGCAGCGTTTTCGAGCGTGGCAGGTGTTGCCTCATCACCGGCTGGCGTATCTCCGCCTTCGGCACCCTCAGCACCTTCCGCGGTTGCGGCGCGGCGCGGGCGACGCGGGCGTGGGCCAGTGGCGCGGCGTGCCTTTGGTGCGCGTTCAGTCGCTGGCGCTTCCGTCTGTTGCTGCTGTTCCTCGACGGCCACTTCCATAGGCGTGCCTTCGATGACGGGCTGAGGCGCCTGGCTGGCGTCGTATACCGGCTGCTGCCGTTCGTCCGAAGCCTGCGGCTGGCGCGGCTGGCGCTCCTGCCGTTCACGGCGGTCCGGGCGCTCACGACGTTCCTGACGCGGCTCGGAACGCTCGGTGCGCTCCTGCCGTTCCTGGCGCTCCGGCTGCTGAACCCGTTCCGGCTGTTCGAACTGCTGCTGCGGTGCACCATCGTCACCGTCGTTCATATCCATATCGTCGGCATCCGAAGCATTGTATTCGCCACGGTCGTCGCGCTGGAAACGCTCCTGCATCTGGGCCTGAGCGGTGGCGATGATACGATTGTAGTGTTCAGCGTGCTGCAGATAGTTTTCAGCGATCACACGGTCGCCAGCACTCTGCGCGTCCCGCGCAAGGGTGGCGTATTTTTCCGCTATGTGCTGGGCTGTGCCACGAATTTTAACATCGGGACCGGAGCTGTCATAAGTCCTGGTGAGCGGGTTACCGCCCTTGCGGTTGAAGTTGTTGTTGTTACCGCCACCATTGTTATTGTTGTTGTTGCTTCCACGCCCCCGGCCGCGCTTGTTTTGCTGTCCTGGCCTCATCAATTGCTCACCTGAATTCTGTTTTGCTGACAATCTGGTTATTTTCATGCAATTCCGGGCGGAAAACCGCTGGAAACTTTTCCTGAAATTGCTCCATTACGCGCCCTGCTGGAGATAACCCCAGACAAGACCCCGCGTATGACGACCGGTCGCGCAAAATGCTGCAACGAGCCACCTGCGAACAAAGTTTACTGATTCACATGCCGGAAACGCCCAGCCTTCAGGGTTCTCAAAAGAACCCGCTTCGGGACTGACCCATACCCTGACGAATCTAAATTCGTCCTCAGCCACCCGGCATGTGGCGGCAAACTATCCCGCTTCATGCGGAAATCCAAGCCTTTTCTTTTGCTGTGCAAAATATCCTTGCAAATAATCCGCAGACGTATCGCGAACAACTATCTCCGGAAGGTCAAAACTCTGTCGTTGCCGCCATAATCCTTCACGGCGTCGAGAAGAGAGAAGCCGTGGGAAGCAAATAAAGCGGAAACATCAAGCCTTTGATCGAAACCGATCTCCACACCGACAATCCCGTTTTCCACAAGAAAGCGGCCTGCGTCGGCAGCGATGAGGCGGTACGGTGCAAGGCCGTCCTGACCTCCGTCCAGCGCCGCCATCGGATCGTGATGGCGAACCTCTCGGTCTAGCGTTGTGACGATGTCACTTCTTATATAAGGCGGATTCGACACAATTATGTCAAACCTGCCAGAGATTTTTTTGAACCAGTCGCTACGCACGGTTTCAAAACGCGAGGCGAGACCATTTCGGGCAGCGTTTTTCGCTGCGGTTTCCAGCGCATCGGCGGAGATATCGCTGCCGACGCCAGTTGCTTCCGGACATTCCTTGAGAAGCGCCAGACAGATCGCACCCGTGCCCGTACCCAGATCCAGAATGCGCGCACTGCCCTTGTCGGCAACAATTTTTTTCAACGCAGGCAACAGCGTATCGACGAGAACTTCCGTATCCGGGCGGGGTTCGAGCGTCTCCGTCGATAAAAGAAGATCGAGCCCGTGAAATTCGCGGTGGCCGAGAATACGATGAACTGGCTCTCCGCCTGCGCGCCTTTCGACCATGGCGGCAATGCGGGCGCTTTCTTCCCGGGTGACGGGATGGTCCGGTTTCATCACGAAATCGGTCAGTGAAAAACCGGTAACGTCGGCGACCAGCAGGCGCGCATCAAGCAGCGGATCGGCGATGCCCGCCGCCTGCAGCCGTTTGCGGGCTGCGGCAAGCTCGGTCGAAACGGTCCCGTCAGCGCCGCCACTCAAAGCTGTTGTTCGCCAAGCTGGGCAAGCTGGCCGGCCTGATAATCAGCAATCAGCGCGTCGACAAGCTCGTCGATCTCGCCTTCGATCATCCGGTCGAGCTTGTAGAGGGTCAGGTTGATGCGGTGATCGGTGACCCGCCCCTGCGGAAAATTGTAAGTGCGGATACGCTCGGAACGGTCGCCGGAACCGACCTGGCTCTTGCGGTCGGCTGAACGCTCGCTTTCCACCTTCTGGCGCTCGATGTCGTAAAGACGCGAACGCAGAACCTGCATGGCCTTGGCGCGGTTCTGGTGCTGCGACTTTTCAGAACTGGTAACGATCAAACCCGTCGGAAGATGGGTGATGCGAACGGCGGAGTCAGTGGTATTGACGTGCTGGCCGCCTGCGCCCGAAGCGCGCATCGTGTCGATACGAATGTCTTCCGGGCGAATTTCGACATCGATATCCTCCGCCTCCGGCAGCACGGCAACAGTGGCTGCCGAGGTGTGGATGCGGCCGCTCGCTTCTGTTTCCGGCACGCGCTGCACGCGGTGCACGCCGGATTCGAATTTAAGCTTGGAAAACACCCCACGCCCGCTGATCGTGGCGATGATTTCCTTGTAACCGCCCGCCTCGCCTTCGCTTGCGGAAAGAACTTCAACTTTCCAGCCCTTGGCTGAAGCGAAGCGCTCATACATGCGAAACAGATCGCCGGCGAAAAGTGCCGCTTCGGATCCGCCCGTGCCGGCGCGGATTTCGAGGATGGCGCTTTTTTCGTCCGCCGCATCCTTGGGAAGCAGCAGGACCTGCATTTCCTTCTCAAGCTCGCCGATTCGGGCCTCGACCTCCGGCAGCTCCATTTCCGCCAGATCGCGCATGTCCTTGTCGGTCGTCTTGTCGGCAAGCAGCGCCTGCAGATCGGCGGCCTCGGAGACCGCCTTTTCGTATTCGCGGACTTTTTTCACCACCGGCTCAAGTTCGGAATATTCCGAAGCCAGCTTCACATAGACATCCGCTGCCGGACCAGCCGACATCCGCGCTTCGATCTCTCCGAAACGCCTTTCCAACTCGCGCATTTTTTCGACGGGAAGCTTCGCCACCAGTCACTCCGATTATGAAACAGGTCTTTTAAATGGGAATGGAATGCGTCGCGGCAAAGCGTAACAACACCTCGCGCGCGCTTTCCAGCGAATTATGATCGTCGAGCGCAGCGTTCAGCTCATCGGCAAGGCTCGCGGCATCAAGCCCGAGAAGCATGGCCTTGACGGGACCAATCGCCGTCGGCGACATGGAAACCGAACGGAAACCAAGGCCGATCAAAGCCATGGCCGAAAGTGGCTTGCTTGCCATTTCGCCGCAAAGCGTGACCGAGGTGTGGTGCTTTTCGCCAGCGCGCACGATATCGCGCAGAATGCGCAGGAACGGCTTGCCAAGATTGTCGAAACGATCCGAAACCCTTGCATTGCCGCGATCGACCGCCATCGAAAACTGGAACAGGTCGTTCGAACCGACGGAGACGAAATCCACTTCCTGCATCAGCTCATCGAGCTGCCACATCAGCGAAGGTACTTCCAGCATCGCACCAAATTGCAGCTTTTTCGGAAGCGCATGGCTGAATTTCGAAAGATGCTGCACTTCCTTCTGAAGCAGATCGCGCGCCGCGCGGATTTCGGAAACCTCCGTCACCATCGGCAACATCATGCGTAGTTCAGCACCTGAGGCAGCACGCAGAAGCGCGCGCATCTGCGTGCGCATCAGACCCGGGCGGTCGAGCGACAGGCGGATCGCCCGCCAGCCGAGCGCCGGGTTTTCCTCTTCCTGGCCGCGCATATAGGAAACGACCTTGTCGCCGCCAATATCCAGCGTGCGGAAGGTAACGCTCTTGCCCTTGGCCTGCCGCAAGACGGACCTATAGAACGCTTCCTGCTCCTCGCCCTTGGGCATGTTGGAGGCGATCATGAACTGCAGCTCGGTGCGGAACAGGCCGATGCCATCGGCGCCGGATTCCTCGAGCTGCGGCAGATCTACGAGAAGGCCCGCATTCATCTTGAGGTTGACCTTCTGGCCATCCTTGGTGATCGGCTCGACATTGCGAAGCGCGCGGAACTGCTCCTGGCGCTTGGCACGCAGGCGCACCTTTTCCTCATAGGCGCGCTGCAAATCCGACATCGGGCGCAAATGCACCTGGCCGTCATCGCCGTCGATGATGATGGGATCGTTATTTTCAGCGAGGGCGACGATGCCCGTCGCCTGCCCGATGATCGGAATGCCCATGGCGCGCGCCACGATGACGACGTGGCTCGTCACCGCACCGTCTTCGAGCACCAGGCCGCGCAATTTCTCACGCGGGTAATCCAGCAATTCGGCGGCACCCATGGCGCGCGCCAGAACGATGGCGTCCAGTGGAAAATCATGCTCGGGGCTTCGACCGCCGAAACCGATCAGCTGGCGCAGCAGCCGGTTGGCGAGATCGTCGAAATCATGCATGCGCTCGCGAAGATAGGGATCAGTCAGGCGCATCATGCGCGCCTTTGTGTCGCTCTGCACTTTCTCGACCGCAGCTTCCGCCGTCAGGCCGTTGCGGATAGCTTCTTCCATGCGCCGCACCCAGCCCTGATCGTGGGCGAACATGCGGTAGGTCTCAAGAACCTCGCGATGCTCGCCTTCGGTCGGGACGTCGCGGCGCTGCAACATGTCGTCGATCGACAGGCGCAGCGAACCGATCGCGTCGGCAAGACGCAGGATTTCGGTATCGGCATCCTCATTCAGCAGATTGGTGACAACGATTCGGGGGTCATGCAGCACGACATGACCAAGACCGATGCCTTCGCCATAAGCATCGCCATCAATGGAAACGGCACGCGTCAGGTCCAGCTCCACACCGGGGCGGGTGATCTTTTTCAATTCACCGCTCGCCACTATTTCAGCGATGAGCATCGCGGTTGTCTCGAGCGCTTCAACTTCATCCTCCCGGTATGTTCGGCTGACCTTGTTCTGGACCACAAGAACGCCAAGAGTGCGACCGGAGCGCAAAATCGGCACGCCGAGGAAGGAATGATAAATTTCCTCACCGGTTTCAGGAAGATAGCGGAAAGCCGGATGCGCCTGCGCATCGGAAAGATTGAGAGGTTGGGCGGAAGCGGCAATGGTACCGACAAGACCCTGCCCCATTTTCAGCTGGGCAAGATGCACGGCATCCTTGTTGAGACCTTCGGTAGCGTAAAGCTCCAGCACGCTGTCGGAACGCAGCACGTAGACCGAGCAAACCTCCGCCACCATGTTGCTGGCTATCTGACGGACGATCTGGTCCAGACGGTCCTGCGGCTCAAGGTGCTCCGCCATCATTTCGCGCAGCCGCTTTAGCAGGACGCGCGGACCTGCAGAAAGGTCTCTCATCGCGTTTGCTCCCCGACGCTTCCGATCCGAATGTCATAATATTCGAGAATCAAAACGTCATTTAAAAAATTTATAGCGCGAGAAGCGCGTCCCGCAAGGGACACGCTTTCATGAAACGCCACATCGGAAAAACGCAACCCCGAAGAATCGGAGCATCGGGAACCGATGTCTCGAACTTAGTTCTTATCGAGACCGTAAGCAGAATGCAAAGTGCGAACGGCCAGTTCGGCATAGGCACCGTCGATCAGGATCGAAATCTTGATCTCGGAGGTGGTGATGGCCTTGATGTTGATGTTCTTCTCGGCAAGCGCCTTGAAGGCGCTGGCAGCAACGCCGGCATGGCTGCGCATGCCGATACCGATGACCGAAACCTTGGCAAGGCCGGTCTCGTTCTGCGCAACGTCGAAGCCGATCTGGGCCTTGTTCTCGTCCAGAACGCGCAGAGCCTTGGCAACGTCGCCAGAAGGAACGGTGAAGGTCATGTCGGTGCGCGACCCATCTTCGGAGATGTTCTGCACGATCATGTCGACATTGATATGCGCTTCGGCCAGTGGCCCGAAGATCGCGGCGGAGACGCCCGGACGGTCGGCCACGCGGCGCAGCGAGATCTGTGCTTCATCCTTGGCATAGGCGATGCCGGTTACGACTTCCTGTTCCACGATTTCTTCCTCGTCACAAATCAAAGTACCGGGCGGGTTGATGAGGTCGCCCATGCCCGGCGCATCGGGATCCTCGAAACTGGAGCGAACGAAGGTGCGCACCTTGTGTACCATGGCAAGCTCGACGGAGCGAACCTGCAGAACCTTCGCACCGAGAGACGCCATTTCGAGCATTTCCTCGAAAGCGATCTTCTTCATGCGGCGAGCCTTGGGCTCGATGCGCGGATCGGTGGTATAGACGCCATCGACATCGGTATAGATATCGCAACGGTCCGCCTTGACGGCGGCGGCGATGGCAACGGCTGATGTGTCCGAACCGCCGCGACCGAGTGTCGCAATGCGGTTATCCGGGCCGATGCCCTGGAAACCGGCAACAACGGCAACCTGGCCCTCGCCCATGCGGTGAACGATATCCGAACCGTCAATCTCGAGAATGCGGGCGGCACCATGTGCATTGTCTGTGCGGATCGGAATCTGCCAGCCCTGCCATGAGCGCGCATTGATGCCCATGGATTGCAGCGTGATCGCCAGAAGACCCGATGTCACCTGCTCGCCGGATGCAACGACCGCGTCATATTCGCGCGCATCGTAAAAGGAGGCGGCGTTGGCGCCAGCTACCTTTGCAGCATTCTGCACCCAGTCCACCAACTCGTTGGTTTTACCGGACATGGCGGAAACGACCACGGCCACTTCATGGCCGGCATCCACTTCGCGTTTCACATGCCGTGCGACATTGTGAATGCGTTCGAGGTTCGCGACGGACGTGCCGCCGAATTTCATGACAATGCGAGCCATAGCCTTGACCAGTACCATCCCTTTTTTCCGCCAGCCGTTTTTCAGGTGCGGACAAGAACAAACCCAGTCGGCTCTTTTTTTGATAAAGAGCCTAAAGTTGCGGGTCTCTTAGCGAAAAGGCGGGGGGCACGCAATGCCGTTTATGAACCATGCGGTACGCCTTTTTTTATAGCCCCGGCGAAAGAAGATGTCGGGATGGAATGGGCGACCGCATGCGGCGTTGTGAAAGAGCGTACCGCAGTGCACTGTACAAACGGGCCTATTCGCAGTATGGAGCGCGGCAATGCAACCGGCCAGATGGCCGTAATGGCCTGCATCGGCTGCCCCGGAGACTTTAGGACCTATTGGTTTCGGGCGGATGCAGGCAGCTTCATATCCGAAAGACGGTAGATGACAGACACCCAGGGTATCGCCCCGGCGATCGCGCAGGCGTTGGAAAAACGCGGCTACAAAGATTTGACCCCCGTGCAGAAGGCCATGCTTTCGCCGGAACTCGCCGACAAGGACGCGCTGGTTTCCGCGCAGACCGGCTCCGGCAAGACAGTTGCCTTCGGCATTGCGCTCGCGACCACGCTACTGTCGGAAAACACCCGTTTCGGCCAGGCTTCCGCGCCGCTGGCACTCGCCATTGCGCCAACCCGCGAACTGGCCATGCAGGTCAAGCGCGAGCTGGAATGGCTTTATGAATTCGCTGGCGTATCGATCGCGTCCTGTGTTGGCGGCATGGATATCCGCAGCGAACGACGCGCACTGGAGCGAGGCGCGCATATTATCGTCGGCACCCCCGGCCGCCTCTGCGACCACATCAAGCGCGGCGCGCTCGATCTGTCGTCGCTACGCGCCGTGGTACTGGACGAGGCCGACGAGATGCTCGATCTCGGCTTCCGCGAAGATCTGGAATTCATTCTGGAAGAATCGCCGGATAACCGCCGCACGCTGATGTTCTCGGCCACCGTTCCGCGCAGCATCGCCAAGCTTGCCGAAAGCTACCAGAAGAACGCCGTTCGCATCGCCACCGCTTCAGAACAGAAGCAGCATGTGGACATCGAATACCGCGCCTTGCTGGTGACTGGCTCCGACCGCGAAAACGCCATCATCAATGCGCTGCGCTTTTACGAAGCCCGCAACGCCATCGTTTTCTGCTCCACACGTGCGGCCGTAAACCATCTGACGGCCCGTCTGAACAATCGCGGCTTTTCCGTCGTGGCGCTTTCAGGCGAACTGACCCAGAACGAACGCACGCATGCGCTTCAGGCAATGCGTGACGGTCGCGCCCGGGTTTGCGTGGCGACTGACGTTGCTGCACGCGGCATCGACCTGCCTGGTCTCGAACTGGTTATCCACGCCGACCTGCCGACCAATTCGGAAACGCTTCTCCACCGTTCCGGCCGTACCGGCCGCGCCGGGCAAAAGGGCGTCAGCGCCATCGTGGTGCCTGTCAACCAGCGCCGCAAGGCCGAACGCCTTCTGGAAGGTGCCAAGGTCAGCGCAGCATGGGTTCGCCCGCCTTCGGTCGAAGAGATCGTTGAACGCGACGGCGCCCGTCTCCTGGCCGACCCGGCTCTCACCGAGGCCGTGGCCGATGACGAGCGTGATTTCGTCAAGCAGCTGCTCGAGCAGCATGGCGCGGAAAAAGTAGCAGCCGCCTTCGTGCGCCTTTACCACGCCGGACGTTCCGCCCCGGAAGACATCACCGAAGTCGCGCTGGACAATACTCGCAAACCGCGCCGCGACAGCTTCGAAACCCCTGAAAACGACGCGCCGCGCCGCGAACGTTCCGACTTTTCCGACAGCGCTTGGTTTTCGCTTTCGGTGGGCCGCAAGCAGAGCGCCGAACCCCGCTGGCTCATCCCCATGCTCTGCCGCTTCGGAAAGATCACCCGTCAGGATATCGGCGCCATTCGCATGCAGCAGACGGAGACCTTTGTGGAACTGGCGGCCGATGCCGTCGATCGTTTCACCTCCGCCATCGGCAAGGACATGATGCTCGAAAAGGGCATTCGTCTGAAGGCGCTGGAAGGCAAGCCGGAAATGACTGGCAGTGTTCGCGAGGACACCCGCCCGGCCACGGCCCAGCGGAAGTTCAACAAACCCAATAATGCTGGCGGCGCAGCCGACGACCGCAAGGGCGACGACAAGCCCTGGAAAAAGAAAAAGACTTTCGGCGACAAGCCCAAATTCGAAGGCAAGAAGGACCGGCCTTTCGAAAAGCGCGGACCGAAGCCGGCAAAGGGCTGATGCGCGGGTCATTACCGTGCGGTAAATCCTCGGCTTAAGGCCGAGGATGATGCCAAGTAACCGGCAAACTTCATCACAAAAAAAGCCCCGCTTTTGCGGGGCTTTTTATTGTCTTGATGGATCAGAACGTCAGGACGCGGTCGCCGTTTTCGTCCTTGATACGGCTTGGAAGGCCGATCTTGTTCAGAAGGTTCAGGAAAGGCTGCGGTGGCAGTTCTTCCACATTGGCCATCTGCTTCACATCCCACTCGCCGGTGGCAATCAGCATGGCGGCAGCGACCGGAGGAACGCCGGCGGTGTAGGAAATGCCCTGCGATCCAACTTCCTCGTAGGCTTCCTTGTGGTCGGCCACGTTGTAGATGAAGACTTCGCGTTCCTTGCCATCCTTGATGCCCTTGACGACATCGCCGATGCAGGTCTTGCCGACATAGTCGGGTGCAAGCGAAGACGGATCCGGCAATACGGCCTTGACCACCTTCAACGGCACGACTTCCAGACCTTCGGCAGTCTTGACCGGCTTTTCGGAGAGAAGACCGAGGTTCTTCAGCACGGTGAAAACGTTGATGTAGTGATCGCCGAAGCCCATCCAGAAGCGCACATCGGCGCCATCCATGTTTTTGGATAGCGAATGCACTTCGTCATGGCCGGTCATATAGGCCTTCTGCTTGCCGACAACCGGCAGATCGAATTCCTGGCCGACCTCGAACATCTGGTTCGTCTGCCACTGGCCATTCTGCCAGGAATAGACGACACCGGTGAATTCGCGGAAGTTGATTTCCGGATCGAAGTTGGTGGAGAACCAGCGGCCATGGCTGCCGGCATTGATATCGACGATATCGACCGAGGTGACCTTGTCGAAATATTCATCCTTGGCAAGGCGGGCATAGGCATTGACCACGCCGGGATCGAAACCGACGCCGAGCAGTGCCGTTACGCCCTTTTCCTTGCATTCGGCAGCGCGCTTCCACTCGTAGTTTCCGTACCACGGCGGCGCCTCGCAAATCTTGGTGGGATCCTCGTGGATCGCCGTATCCATATAAGCAACACCCGTGTCCATGCAGGCACGAAGAACGGACATGTTGACGAAAGCCGAACCGACGTTGATGACGATCTCTACGCCGGTTTTCGTAATCAAGGCTTTCGTCGCCTCGATATCCATCGCGTCAAGCGCATGGGCCTCAAGTTTCACATCTGTCTTGAGGCTCTTCTTTTCGCGTACGGACTCGACAATCTTGCGGCACTTTTCCAAAGTCCGTGACGCAATATGAATGTCTCCCAATACATCGCTGTTCTGGGCGCATTTATGCGCCACGACCTGTGCTACGCCACCGGCGCCGATGATCAGAACGTTCTTCTTCATTTCAGGTGATGCCTCCTTTTCCCCGCAGGGATCAGCTTCGTTTCATGTTAAAACAGGGTTTAAGACAGGCTTTGCTCGAAATCGGCAAAGTCGAATTCGCGAACGGCACGCACGCTGCCGTCGAGTTCCTTGATGGCAATCGCCGGCATCTTCACGCCATTGAACCAGTTCTTCTTGACCATGGTGTAGCCGGCCGCATCCTCAAAGGAGATACGATCACCGACCTTCAGCTCCTTGTCGAACCGGAAGTCGCCGAAAATATCGCCCGCAAGGCAGGATTTGCCGCAGACCATGTAGGGATGTTCGCCCTCGTTCGGCAAAACCTTGGCGGTTTCGCGATAGATCAGGAGGTCGAGCATATGCGCTTCGATGGAGCTGTCGACGACGGCGAGGTTCTTGCCATTGAACAGCGTGTCGAGAACCGTCACTTCAAGCGTCGTGCTCTTGGTGATCGACGCTTCGCCGGGCTCAAGATAGACCTGAACGCCGTATTTTTCCGAAAAGGCCGCCAGGCGATCACAGAACTGGTCGAGCGGATAGTTGTCGCCGGTAAAATGGATGCCGCCGCCGAGGCTGACCCATTCCGCACGCGACAGGAGCGATCCGAATTTCTCTTCAATCTGCGTCAACATGCGGTCGAACAACGAAAAATCGCCGTTTTCGCAATTGTTGTGGATCATGAAGCCGGAGATCCGGTCCATGACCTTGTCGACCTTGGCGACATCCCATTCGCCGAGACGGCTGAAGGGACGTGCGGGATCGGCAAGATCGAAGCTCGAAGAGCTGACCTGCGGATTGAGGCGCAGACCCCGGGTGATACCGGAGGCCTTTTCTGCAAAGCGCTCAAGCTGGCTGATGGAATTGAAGATGATCTTGTCCGCGTTCGAAATCACCTCGTCGATTTCGTAGTCGGCATAAGCGACGGAATAGGCGTGGGTTTCGCCACTGAATTTCTCGCGGCCCAGACGCACTTCATAAAGCGACGACGAGGTGGTGCCGTCCATATATTGCGACATGAAATCGAAAACCGACCATGTTGCAAAGCACTTCAGCGCCAGAAGCGCCTTGGCGCCGGATTTTTCCCGCACATAGGCAATCTTCTCCATGTTGCGAAGAAGTTTTGTCTTGTCGATGAGGTAATAGGGCGTCTGAAGCATGGCTTTTCACATATTGATTGAAGTCAAGGTCCGTCTGGATGATGGGCCTTATATGATGCTTGTTACAGGAAAACAAATGTCCGGCACCGAATTCCCGGAAAATTGCCCCCGCCGCAAAATCCGCGGGAGAAAACTCGCCAAGCCGCGGAACCAAGCGGGCATCGGCGCGTTTGAATGGCGGACAATCGGGTTTACGGCTGCCGCAACGAAAGTTCGTAAGCGTCGGCATTGATCCGCGGCGGCAGTCTTTTTGACCTGACGCCATTTCCATCAACGATGTTCCAGGAAGGACTTCACCCATGGCAAGCGTGCGTAGCAGCGTCAACGACAAGATCCAGCAATCCCTCGAAAACGGCGATGCAGCCGATGTGGCAGCACAGCTTGCCCAACTTCGCGAAGATCTGGCAAATCTTGCCAAGAGCGTTAAGGCGCTGGGCGTTGGAGCCTCGCATGAACTGAAGGCGCAGGCCGCCCGCGTGGCCGACGACGCACTGACCGCTTCCGGCGAGATGGCCGACAGCGTTCGCAACGAAATTTCCTCGCTGAACGACAATCTGACGGATCAGGTCCAGAAGAACCCGCTGCAGTCCCTCGGCATCGCCGTTGGTGTCGGTTTCGTGCTCGCCCTCCTCACACGTCGATAAGGCTGCATCATGCTTGAGGCATTGCTGGTCTATCTGGGAGACACCCAGCGTGAAGGACGCGTCGTGACACGGCGCCTGCGCGCCACGATAATCCTTTGGGTGCTGACCGGGATATTCTTCCTGATCGCCTTCGTAGCTGCTGTCGTGGCGGGGTCCATCTATCTGGCCCGGCATGTCGGCGCAGGGCCGGCCGCGCTTGTCGTAGCCGGTACGGCGTTTCTGCTTGGTGTCATCATGTTGGTGGCGCTTGCGATCGTCAAACGTCCGAGAGCCTATGCCGCAAGACGACCCGTCGCATCCTTGACGGCGGCTCCCTTGACCGCAGCACCTCTGGCGCTGCAATCGCTCCTGACGCTGGCGATCCAGGCGCGCCCCTACGCGACGCTCGCCGTTGCCATGGCTGCCGGCTTTCTGGCAACCAGAGCCAACACCAGGAAAAAGAAATAGGCACGCCTTCAGGCGCGTTTAAGGCTCTTCGTCAAACTCTCATTCGCTGCTGCGCATCCGGACCATGGATGCGCAGTTTTTTTTATGTTACCCGCGGTGGATAGACTGGTTGATGGTGCTCAGTGCCACGCCGCCCTTATTTGAACAAAGTGAAATACAGTCTCCCGCACGTCCCGTTTTTTTTCTGAAAGGCGATTGATGAAGAAGAAAGTCCTTGTCGTCGGCGGTGCCGGCTATATCGGTTCGCATACCTGCCTTCTCCTGTCTGAGCGGGGATATGAACCGGTCGTTTTCGACAATCTGTCCAATGGACATGAGGAATTCGTCCGCTGGGGACCCTTCGAGCAGGGCGATATTCGCGACCGCGCGCGGCTGGACGAGGTTTTCGCCAAGCACCAGCCGGAGGCCGTACTCCACTTTGCGGCGCTGATTGAAGTCGGCGAATCGGTAAAGCAACCCGTGGCCTTCTACGACAACAACGTCATCGGTTCGCTCAACCTGCTGTCTGCCGCCATCGATGCCGGGGTCACGGCATTTGTTTTCTCCTCCACCTGCGCCACCTACGGTTTGCCGGAACAGGTGCCGATTGACGAGACGCACCGTCAGGCGCCGATCAACCCCTACGGCCGCACCAAATGGGTAGTCGAGCAGGCGCTGAAGGATTACAGCACCTATAAGGGGCTGCGCTCGGTGATGCTGCGCTATTTCAACGCCGCAGGTGCAGATTTCGAAGGCCGCATCGGCGAATGGCACAAGCCGGAAACCCACGCAATCCCGCTCGCCATCGAGGCGGCACTCGGTCGGCGTCAAGGCTTCAAGGTGTTCGGCACGGATTATGACACCCGCGACGGCACCTGCGTGCGTGACTACATCCATATTCTCGATCTTGCCGACGCCCATGTGCGGGCAGTGGACTATCTGCTGGCGGGCGGTGAAACGGTTGAACTCAACCTTGGCACCGGCACCGGCACGACTGTGAAGGAGTTGCTGGCTGCGATTTCGGACGTATCCGGCCGCCCCTTCCCGGTGGAATATACCGACCGCCGCGATGGCGATTCCACCACCCTTGTCGCCAATAACGACAAGGCAAAGGCGGTGTTGGGCTGGGAGCCGCGTTATTCCCTGTCTGATATCATCAAATCCGCCTGGGCTTGGCATTCCTCGCGCAACGCCGGGGACTGAGCGAACGCAATTTAAAACAAAAAGACACCGGCCAATGGCCGGTGTCTCTCGCGGGACGCCTGTTGAGGTCGATCCCGCTCCTGCCTCCCAGGTAAGGGGATCAGGGCTTGGTGGCGGACGTGGTGGTGCTGTCCGGAGCTGCAGGCGTTGCCGCGCTCTTTTCGCTGGCCTGCTGTTCCAGCGTCTTGAATTCCGGAGCAGCCTTCAGCGTTTCCGCCGTTTCGGTCGTCGTCAGGCGAATGGTGCCGTCCTGCGTGTTGCGGGTCATCGTTACCTTGTCCATAGGCACCGCGACATCCTTGGCACCTATACCGAGGAAACCGCCGACACCAATCACGGCTGCGACGAGACCGCCGTCTTTTTCCATGATGAGGTTGGTGACGTTACCGATGCTCTCGTCGGCTGCGGTATAAACCGACTTGCCGATGTAATCATTGGCACTGATCTGCGTTTCGCCCTGCTGGGTGATGTAAGCACCGCCCGTCGTCGCGGCCGCGCTATCATTGGCCAGAGGAGCCGCCGGCGCCATCGGGGTGGCGGGAGGCGTTGCCGGTTCGGTCTGAGCACTCGGATTTGCCGGTGCTGGCTGGGTTGTACCCTGAGCGATGGCAAGCGGCGCGAAAGCCGTCGTGCCCATCAGGGCGGCGGTGACGAGTATCGTAAGTTTCTTTGCCATTTTCGTACCTTCCTTTCATCGTTTTCGACTGGCCGGGCGGTGACGAGTTTCGCTTTCCACTCCATGACCGGTTCGCTTTGCAAACGGGCTGACCATTGAAATGGTTCCGATTTTTTCAGTCGCATAGACGCGATTGCGACATTTTGCGGCTCCCGAACGAAAAAATCAGGCATTGCTAAAGGAAGATGGCGCGGTATTATCCGTGACGTAACAATGCCGTAACTGCCGGAGTTTTTGCATGCCTCAACCCGGCAAAAAACTGAAAAACACGTTCTCGGCTTTACGTCGACGCAGTGCGAATTTTTTTCCGACGGCCTCCATCGGCACCTATCTGGTGGTGATGGCAACCGTCATCACCCTGCCGCTTATCCTTTTCGGCGGCTACTTGATGCTGCGCCTTGAAAGCGAAAAGCGCGACGACCTGCAACGGGAGACGATCGAGGATGTCAGGGTCGTCAGCCGCAACATCGATCGGCGCCTGCAGGAAATCGCCACCTCCCTCAATCTGCTGTCGCAATTCCCGGAACTCGAGAATGGCAATCTTGCCGCTTTTCAGGGACGTGTTGCCGAAAGCCTGAAACGGGAGGGCCTGTACGCCATTCTGGCTACCATGGAAGGCGAACAGTATCTCAATACCCGGGTGTCATTTGGCCAGCCTCTCAGCAAGGTGCCGGCCGAGGCCAATCTGGCCAAGGCAATCGAATCCCGTCGGATCACCGTTTCGGACATGTTTTTCGGCGCGACGAGCAAGGAATGGGTGTTCAACGTTACCTTGCCGCTCGACCCCAATCTGGGTTCCGCCGGAGATGCCCTGATCCTGACGCAGAATACAAGTGACCTGAGCCGGCTCATTCCCACGGAAAACCTGCCGCGCAACTGGGCGGTCGCCATTATCGACGGTAACAATCGTGTTGTCGTTTCCAGTGCGCAGAATGGGGTGGAAGTGGGCAAGCCATTTGCCAGCCCCGCCATTCTTTCAGAAATGCAGGCCTTCAGCGGCAATTTCTTCGACGACAAGGGCAACCTCTATGCCTATGCCCAATTGCCGGGCTGGCAATGGCGAACTGTGATGTGGGGGCCACTTGCCGCAAGTCAGGCAGCATTGGTCGACACGTGGCGGCAAATGATGATCGGCAGCACGATGCTCGTGCTCATCGCCATCGGCGGCGCCTATCTGGTCGGCCGGCAGTTGCGCAGTTCCATTCGCGATCTCACGCTCATGGCTGAACGCATCGGTGAAGGCGAGATCGTGGCGCCCGTCGATACCAAGATCAAGGAAGCCAACCAGGTCGCCGTCGCGCTCTCCAATGCTTCCTTCGACAGAAGCCAGTCGGAAGAACGGCTGCAACTTCTGCTGCACGAACTGGTTCACCGCTCCAAGAATATTCTTACGCTGGTTCAGGCGATGATCCGGCAATTGGGGCGGGAAAACAAAAGCATCCCGGAATTCCAGAAAGAGGTGGACCACCGCCTGCGCGGTCTCGGAATGTCGATCCGGGCATTGGCGGAGGTTCAATGGCAAGGCTTGCCGATCCGTAAGCTGATCGAGACCCACCTCGACGTTTTCGGCACCGTTTCGGAACGCTTCGAGCTGTCTGGGGACGATTTCATGCTTTCTCCGGAAGCGGCGCAAAATTTCGGGCTCGTGGTGCATGAGCTGACGACGAACTCCATCAAATACGGCGCCCTGTCGGTTGCGCTCGGAAAAATCACGGTGAGCTGGAAGCCGCTCGAAAAAGATGGACGTCAGATGATTTATATCGTCTGGACCGAAACGGGCGGGCCACCGGCGACGGAACCAAGCCGCAAGGGCTTTGGTACCACGGTCATCAAAAGGCATGCGGAAGGCGCATTCGGCGGACAGGTGGTGACGGAGTATCGCGAAACCGGGTTCGAATGGTCGCTTGAAGCGCCGATGCGCTATTTTATACCCAAGCGACCCGATCAGGCAGGCCCGCTTTGAAAAATGGCGTGCTGGATCCCCGTACCAGCAGACGAAAAGCAGCTAATTTCGCCCTCCACAAAAAAAATACGTTTTAGTGGAACCGAATTAGGGCAGATGCATTTTTACTGCAGGCCAAGCAATTCCCCCGTCCCCGCCTGACGCTTGGCTGACAATAAACAGGTTTCACCCCTGAAAACCTGTCATAATAAAAAAGCACGGCTCTTTCATGGGCCGTGCTTTTTTTTGCGTTCTCGCAAAAACGGCCGAAGTGCTGCCTATGAGGCAGGTCTCCAACCGAGGGCCATTATTTCGAAATTTCAAATGTCGGTGACGTCCCCGGAAGGAAATTTAAGCCGGTAGACGATCCGCTCCGGCGTGAGGTGATATTCGGCACTCCCGCCCAATGCGGATGGAACGACCTTTTCCAGCACGACGCTGCCGAAACTGCCGCGCCTCGCCTGCGCCGGCTCTTTCGATGGCATGATCGGCTCGATCCACTCAACGATACAAAAATCGCCTTCCTGTCGGCATTGCAGCGAGATTGGCGGATGATAGGCGAGATTGCCGCTATGGCTGACCGTATTGACGACCAGCTCATGGAAAGCCAGACCGATATAAAGCGCGCCATTCGGATTGAGCAGCAGGTTTTCACCTTCCATGTGAATGAGATTAGGATATTCCGGCACATAGAGATCGAATTGCTGGCGGAGAAGCTCGAATATGCGAGCACCTCTCCAGTCGGAATCCGTGATGAGATCCTGACTTTGGGCAAGAGCGTGTAACCGGCCCCGAAACTTGCGCAGAAAATCATCCTTGGTGAGGCTGAAACGGGCCGTCTGGCCCGCAAGGCTCTGGATGATCGCCAGGAGGTTCTTGGAACGGTGGCTGACCTCGCGCAGCAGCGAGCGCAAAAGCTGCTCGCGCCGCCGTTCCGCCGTCACCTCGCGAATAGTGGTTTTCATCACCGCCTGCTTCGCCTGGTTGAAGGTGGAATGGATCTGGAACTGGAAAACCCGGTCATTGCCGGCATTAACTTCCAGCATGCCCCGACTGCCCACCACATTCATATCTTTTTTGAGTTCGGCAAGCCGCTCTGAAAGATCGGTGCCAAACACATTTTCATCCGTGGGATGGCTATCGGTCGGCAGACGCCACACATCCGGCAGATTGGCCACGAATATATACTCCCGGTTCCAGTCTTGTAACATGACTGTCTCGCCCGAATCGAGCAAAGCGAGGACGAGCGAATCGTGTAGCTCGCTCTCGTTCCTCTCCGCGTTATGCCATGCCAGCCGATGCAAATTCATCTCCCTGCAAAAAGCCGTGAGATCACCTCACGACCGTAACCGCGAACGTCCGGGTACCGTAGTTGTTCCCGGACAGTCTACGGTTTCGGCAAATTTCACGCCGCGACGCGAGAGCTTTCGTTGAAAAACAGGGCCTGGCTGATAAGCGCTTTCACCATGTCCGGGTTGAACGGCTTCGTAACGAGGAATGTCGGCTCGGGCCGCTCACCCGTCAAAAGACGCTCAGGGAAGGCTGTAATGAAGATCACCGGCAGAGACGTCATCTGAAGGATCTCCTTCATGGCATCGAGCCCGGAGCTGCCGTCTGCAAGCTGGATGTCGGCAAGGATCATCTTCGGCTGCGTGCGGTTGAAGAGATCGATCGCCTCCGCATGCGTGCGGGCAATACCCGTAACGCGATGGCCGAGATCGGTGACCATCTGCTCGATATCCATGGCGATCAGAGGTTCGTCCTCGATAATCATGATATCGGTGGCAACCTGGCGGGCGATTTCAGAGGCCGCCTCATCGATCAGCTGGCCGATCTGGGCTTCAGTTACCCTCAGAACCTCTGCTGCTTCCGAAGCTGTGAACTCTTCGACCGTGGTCAGAAGGAAAGCCTGGCGGGCGAGCGCTGGTACCGCAGAGAGGTTGGCGGAAGCGCGCTTTTCCCAACCTGACAGGTTTTCATCGGCCTTTATATTGATCGTGACGGAACTAAAAATCGATACGAACAATTGATAAAGCGAAACCCGATCGTTGCTTGTCGGCGGGAAGATGCTGATATCGGCGATCAGAGCTTCAAGTGTTGCTGCAACATAGGCATCGCCAGTGGATTGAGAGCCGCAAACGGCACGCGCGAACCTGCGCAGATATGGCAGGTGCGGTGCGATGCGTGTAGAAACTGACATGGAATTCTCCCCTTTCATGCGGTCTGCAACGCAAACCCACGATAGCAACGTGCGCATCATAAAAAAAGTTCCGGATCGCCGGAACTATTTTTTTCATCGCGCATTCTTGCCACGACACAAAAGGAATACCGGACGTTATGAACATATTTCAATCGGACCAAGATTCTCCGGACAATCCGGCCAACCCTCAGGTCCCGCACTCTGGACGTGCGGTGATTTCCCGCAAGCTCAGGGAACTCTACGATGCTGTTCAGGAAGAAGGCATCCCTGACAAATTCCTCGATCTTCTCGAGAAACTCGATGAAGCCGAAAACAGAGCCAAAGACAAGGCTTCGGGGGAATGATGGCGAAAGAGCCGGAGCAGACAGAATACAATTTCAAACGGGAAATGCTGGCGGCACTGCCAAACCTGCGCGCATTCGCGATCTCACTCATCCGTTCGAGGGATCGCGCTGACGACCTCGTGCAGGATACGATCATGAAGGCCTGGGCGAAACAGGAGAGTTTCCAGCCTGGCACCAACATGCGCGCATGGCTGGTGACGATCCTGCGTAACGAATTCTACAGCCAGATTCGCAAGTCCGGCCGCGAAGTACAGGATACCGACGGGGTTTACACCTCGCGCCTGTCGGTGCCGCCAGAACAGCATGGTTCGGTCGATCTTCAGGATTTTCGTACGGCACTTGCAAAGTTGCCCGACGATCAGCGCGAAGCGATCTTGTTGATCGGCGCCTCGGGCTTTGCTTACGAAGAAGCAGCCGAGATTTGCGGGTGCCCGGTTGGCACGATCAAGAGCCGTGTCAGCCGCGCGCGATTGCGCCTGCAGGAACTTCTCGGCATCGAAAACGAAAACGAGTTTGGTCCTGACGCGCAGATGAGCGCCGTTACCGCCGCAGCCACCGCGCGCTGAGCTGGCAGAATTCGCAAAGCATTAGACGGGTAGGCTCATGCCTGCCCGTTTTTCTTCGCCGCGTCGTCAGATACCGGTCTCCTTGACCGACTGCATCACGACGAATGTCGAAGTGTTGGAAACCGATGGAAGGCTGGAGATTTTTTCGCCGAGCACCCTTCGGTATTTGCGGATATCGCTGGTGCGCACCTTCAGTAGATAATCGAAGGCGCCGGCGATCATGTGGCATTCCTCCACCTCCTTGATCTTGCGCACCGCCGTGTTGAATTCCTCAAGCGCCTTTTCGCGTGTGTCGGAAAGCTTGACCTCGGCGAAGGCGATATGGTCGACGCCCAGTTTCTGCGGATTGAGCACCGCACGGAAGCCCAGAATATAACCTTCATCCACCAACCGCTTGAGCCGCGTCTGGCACGGCGTCTTGGAGAGGCCGACCCTTTTCGACAGTTGCAGCACCGACATGCGCCCGTCTTCGCTGAGGGCCTCGAGAATCTTGAGATCGAAGTGGTCCAGATCGTCTGTTTTATGACTATTAGCCATGTGATTTCACGCCAATTTTGAATAATAAAAGTTCATATGGCCTGTTCTATCCTCAAAATAGGACCATAGCAATTTTTACGGCAATGATATTGTACACAGCAGAATGACAAGCGGCGAGCGGAGGACACGCTGCCGCTGACAGTCTGTCTTCAACAGCTTTTTCAGGATTTTCAGAATGGCCGATGGTGCAAGCAAAGCCGATGTAAACCCGCAGCAGACGGTGAACGGTATTTTCCAGAATTTTGCACCGCCCGTGCGCGAGCAGAGCCCGTTGCGCAAAGCAATTACCGCCGCTTACCGCCGCCCAGAGGAAGAGTGCCTGGCGCCTCTGATCGATGCTGCGACCGTCACGCCCGAGCAGGCCGCAGCCATTCGCACCACGGCAACCAAGCTGATCGAGGCGTTGCGCGCCAAGACGAAAGGCACCGGCGTCGAGGGGCTGGTGCAGGAATATTCGCTCTCCAGCCATGAGGGCGTGGCCCTGATGTGCCTTGCCGAAGCACTGCTGCGCATTCCCGACACCGCCACCCGCGACGCGCTGATCCGCGACAAGATCGCCCGCGGCGACTGGAAGTCCCACATCGGCGGCGGGCGCCCGCTGTTCGTCAACGCCGCAACCTGGGGTCTTGTCATCACCGGCAAGCTGACCTCGACGGTCAATGACAGCGGCCTTTCGGCGGCGCTGACCAAGCTGATCGCCAGGGCTGGCGAACCCGTCATTCGCCGCGGCGTCGATATGGCGATGCGCATGATGGGCGAGCAATTCGTGACCGGCGAAACGATTGGGGAAGCGATCAAGCGCTCGAAACCGCTGGAGGAACAGGGTTTCCAATATTCCTACGACATGCTCGGCGAAGCGGCGACCACCGCCAAGGATGCGGAGCGTTATTACAAGGACTACGAAAACGCGATCCACGCCATTGGCAAGGCCTCCGCCGGGCGTGGCATCTATGGTGGCCCCGGAATTTCCATCAAGCTTTCGGCCCTGCATCCGCGTTATGCCCGTGTGCAGGCAGAGCGGGTAATGGCGGAGCTTCTGCCGCGTGTGAAATCCCTGATGCTGCTCAGCAAGAAATACGATATCGGCCTCAACATTGACGCCGAGGAAGCCGACCGGCTGGAACTGTCGCTCGATCTTCTGGAGGAACTGGCGCTCGACAAGGATCTTGCCGGTTGGAACGGCCTAGGCTTCGTTGTGCAGGCCTATGGCCGCCGCTGCCCCTTTGTTCTCGACTACATCATCGATCTCGCCCAACGTGCCGGTCGCCGCATCATGGTGCGTCTTGTCAAGGGCGCCTACTGGGATGCGGAGATCAAGCGCGCACAGGTGGACGGGCTGGAAGACTTCCCGGTCTTCACCCGCAAAGTGCACACGGATGTCTCCTATATCGCCTGCGCCCGCAAGCTGCTTGCCGCGCGTGACGTCGTGTTCCCGCAATTTGCGACCCACAACGCCCAGTCCATGGCTACCATCTACCATCTCGCTGGTCCGGACTTCAAACTCGGTGATTACGAGTTCCAGTGCCTGCACGGCATGGGCGAACCGCTTTACAGCGAAGTCGTCGGCAAGAAAAAGCTCGATCGTCCCTGCCGCTTTTATGCGCCTGTTGGCACCCACGAGACGCTGCTTGCCTATCTCGTCCGCCGTCTGCTGGAAAACGGCGCGAACTCCTCCTTCGTCAACCGCATAGCAGATCCCGCCGTGCCGGTGGCTTCCCTGCTGGAAGATCCGGTCACCGTGGTCAAGGCTTACCCCGTTCCCGGCGCACGGCACGACCGCATTGCTGCACCCGCTGGTCTCTTCGGCCCCGAACGGGCAAATTCCGCCGGCCTCGATCTTTCGAATGAAACGGCACTTGCCGCGCTGGACAACGTCCTTAAGGCAGGTGCGACGACGGAATGGAAAGCCGCAGCACCGCATGCAGGCGGAAAGACACGCCCGGTCCTCAATCCCGGCGACCACAATGATGTCGTCGGTTATGTAACCGAACCGACAGAGGCCGATGTCGAAGCGGCAATGCAACGGGCCGCAGCCTCCAACTGGTCTTCCACGCCGGTCGAGGAGCGCGCCGCCTGCCTGGAGCGCGCTGCCGACCGGATGCAGGCCGAAATGCCGGCCCTGCTTGGCCTCATCATGCGCGAGGCCGGAAAATCCATGCCGAACGCCATTGCCGAGGTGCGCGAAGCGATTGACTTCCTGCGTTATTACGCAGCGGAAGCCCGGAAGACCTTCAAGGCCAACGAGACACCGCTCGGCCCGGTCGTCTGCATCAGCCCGTGGAACTTCCCGCTTGCCATCTTCATCGGCCAGGTAACGGCAGCACTGGTTGCCGGTAATCCGGTACTGGCAAAGCCCGCCGAAGAAACCCCGTTGATCGCCGCGCAGGGGGTACGCCTGCTGCATGAGGCAGGCGTTCCGCAGGACGCCGTGCAGCTTCTGCCAGGTGACGGCAAGACCGGTGCGGCACTAGTCGGCTCAGCGCTCACGGCGGGTGTGATGTTCACCGGATCCACTGAAGTGGCGCGGCTCATCCAGGGTCAACTCGCAGGCCGGGTTCTCGCAAACGGCCAGCCCGTTCCCCTGATTGCCGAGACCGGCGGCCAGAACGCCATGATCGTCGATTCCTCAGCGCTTGCCGAGCAGGTCGTCGCCGACGTCATCGCCTCTGCCTTCGACAGTGCCGGCCAGCGTTGCTCGGCGCTTCGCATTCTCTGCCTGCAGGAAGATGTGGCCGACCGCACCCTGACGATGCTGAAGGGCGCGCTGCACGAATTGCGCATCGGGCGCACCGATAGCCTTTCCGTCGATGTCGGCCCCGTGATCACCGCTGAAGCTAAAGGCATCATCGAAAAACACGTTGACAGCATGCGCGCACTCGGCCACCGGATCGAGCAGATTTCGCTTGCCGGCGAAACCGGCAAGGGCACCTTCGTGCCACCGACAATCATCGAGATGAAATCGCTCGCCGATCTTAAGAAAGAGGTCTTCGGGCCGGTGCTGCACGTCATCCGGTTCAAGCGCGACAATCTCGACCGGCTGATCGACGAGATCAACGCCACCGGCTATGGCCTGACCTTCGGCCTGCATACGCGTCTTGACGATACCATCCAGCATGTCCTGTCGCGCGTCGCGGCCGGTAATCTCTATGTGAACCGCAACATCATCGGCGCCGTGGTCGGCGTCCAGCCCTTTGGCGGGCGAGGCCTCTCCGGCACCGGCCCCAAGGCGGGCGGTCCGCTCTATCTCGGCCGCGTCACACAAACCGCGCCGAAGATCGACCGCGTTGCCAGCCAGCAGGACCAGGCGGCTGTCGATCTCGCCCGCTGGCTGGATGAAAACGGCCAGAGCGTTGCAGCCGAAGCCGCAAGACAGGCCGCAGCCCTATCCGGCCTCGGTTTCGAAACCGAACTGGCAGGCCCAGTCGGCGAACGCAACGTCTATGCGCTGCATCCGCGCGGCAAGGTGCTGCTTATTCCGGCCACGGAGCAAGGGCTCTATCGCCAGCTTGCGGCAGCGCTTGCCACCGGCAACTCGGTCGTTATCGATAATGCGTCGGGGCTGGAAAAGTCGATCTACGGATTGCCGGCAACCGTCACCTCGCGCATCACATGGGCTGACAGCTGGGAAAAATCCGCACCGTTCGCCGGCGCGCTGATCGAGGGCGATGCGGAACGTGTCGTTGCGATCAACAAGAAAATCGCCGCCCTGCCCGGTCCTCTGGTTCTGGTTCAGGCCGCCACGACGGAAGCGCTTGACCGTGAAACCCAGCCCTACAATCTCGACTGGCTGGTGGAAGAAGTCTCCGTCAGCGTCAACACAACGGCTGCCGGCGGCAATGCCAGCCTGATGAGCATCGGCTGATTATCTGGTTCCGGCAGGGTCTCGACCCTGCCGGTCCATCACATCACCCACCGATTTCACCACGACCGAAAAGCTGGTTCAGAACCTGCTCTTCAAGCCGCGCGAATTCCGGGGTGCCGTGTCGGCGCGGACGCGGCAGTTTCACATCGAGATCAAGGGCGATGCGCCCCTCATCAATCACGACGATGCGGTCTGCAAGTGCGACGGCTTCCGAAACATCGTGCGTAACGAGAACGGCGGTGAATTTCTGCTTGCGCCAGATGCGCTCCAGCAGAAGCTGCATTTCGATGCGGGTGAGCGCATCTAGCGCCCCGAGGGGTTCATCCAGCGCCAGAATTTGCGGATGCGCCACCAGCGCGCGTGCCAGCGCCACGCGCTGCTTCTGGCCTCCAGACAGGACATAGGGCCACTCGCCCGCCCGGTCCTTTAGCCCAACCTCTTCGAGAATGGCAAGCGCCTGCTCGTTCGCCGCCTCACCTTTGGCGATGCCGGTCAGGCCCACGGATACATTGTTTGCGATGCGCTCCCATGGCAGAAGGCGCGGCTCCTGAAACATCATGCGAGTGCGGCTCGATGCGTCTTTCGAAACGGTGCCGCTTGTGGGCGCATCAAGACCGGCCAAGATACGCAGAAGCGTGCTCTTGCCGCATCCACTCTTGCCGATAATAGCCAGAAACTCGCCTTCCCGCACATCGAGATCGATGCCGCGCAGAACCGGTTTATCGCCAAAGGTCTTTGTCACATTGCGGAAGCTGAAAGCGACCTTGCTGTCGTTCTGCTTGCCGCGCTGTTCAACCTTGGTCTCTGCCCCGGAAGGGGAGGATGATGGGGCATCGGGGCGTCTCAACGTCGTAACATTGCTGGTCGACATGGGTTACCTCAGACTTTCTTGAAGGCTGGATGCCACTGCAGGAAGATGCTTTCGAGGAAGCGGGCGAAACTGTCCGCCAGCTTGCCAAGAAGCGCGTAAATAAGGATCGACAGCACGACGACATCGATCAGCAGGAACTCGCGCGCCTGCATGGCCATGTAGCCGAGGCCGGAAGAGGAGGAAATTGTTTCCGCCACGATAAGCGTCAGCCACATGATGCCGAGCGCATAACGCAGGCCGGTGAAAATGGACGGCAGCGCGCCGGGCAGGATCACTCGCCGGAACAGGGTGAAGGGCGACATGCCATAGGTACGCCCCATCTCCACCAGTTGCGGATCGACCCCCTGAATGCCGAGCAGCGTGTTGATGTAGATGGGGAAAAACACTCCGAGTGCCACGAGGAAAAGCTTTGCCTCCTCGTCGATGCCGAACCAGAGGATGACGAGCGGAATGAGCGCCAGATGCGGGATGTTGCGGATCATCTGCAGCGTCGTGTCGGTAAAGCTGCGGGAAAACCGCGACAGTCCGTTGGCCAGCCCGAAGATGAAACCAATCGCGCCGCCAACGGCGAAACCGGCCAGAGCGCGAGCGGAGCTGACACCGATATTGGCGATGAGTTCCCCTGAAAGCAAAAGCCGCCAGAAGGCTTCCGCGACGGCAGAGGGAGCCGGCAGGACGTTTGCCGAAATGAGACCGACGCGGGCAGCAAGCTCCCAGCCGGCAAGAATGATGGCAGGAAGCAACCAGCCCGTGATGCTTCCAGCCTCGATACGCCTTCTGATGCTCATCGCGAAGCCCTCCGTATCCGGGATCAGTTGGTGGCGCCTGACCAGACGGCATCCTTGATGCTGATCTGCTTAGGGATCAGGCCCAGGCGATAAAAGCGGTCGGCAGTTTCCTGCTGGCTGGCAATGATCTTGTCATCGATTTTCGAAATACCGAATTCCGAACGGTTCGCAGCCAGCGTCTGCGCTTCCAGCGGTACACCTGTCACCTCATGCAGGGCTGCCGCAACCTTGTCGCGGTTGGCGGCGGACCATTTGGCCGCCTCGCCCAGGGCATCAAGCGTTATATTGATGGTGTCGGCATGGGATTTGGCATAGTCGCGGTTGGCGAGGAAATAGGTACTCACATTGAGAACCTCGCTGGTGCGGGCCAGAGTGACGGGCTTATAGCGCGTCTCGGCAATTGCATAGAACGGATCCCAGACGGCCCAGGCGTCGATCTTGTCGCTGGCAAAGGCTGCCGCCGCGTCAGCCGGGCTGAGATAGACCACGTCGATATCGCTAAATTTCAGGCCGTTCTTCTCAATTGCCGCCACCAGCAGATTGTGGGCGCTTGTGCCCTTGCCGACGCCGACCTTCTTGCCCTTCAGATCGGCAACCGACTTTATACCGCTCTCGGGCTTGGTGAAGATCGCCTCACCCTTACCGTTTGAGGGAAGAGCCGCAACGTAAACGATGGCCGAACCGGCCGCCTGACCGAAGATTGGCGGCGCATCGCCCGTCCAGCCGACATTGATGGAGCCAACATTCAAGGCCTCCACCAGCGGCGGGCCTGCGGTGAATTCGACCCACGAAACCTTGACGCCCTTGGCCTCAAGCGCCTTTTCGATAACGCCCTGTTGCCTCGCGATCACCGGCAGGCCGGTTTTCTGATAACCGATCTTCAGCTCTTCCGCCGCCTGCGCCTGCAAGGGCAGCACGGATAATGCAGCGGCAACAAGAAAACTGGCGGAGAGGGCACGACGGGTAATGGCTGGCATCTTAGCTCCTTGTCGCCGACCCCCTGGGGCCGGTTTGCGATATGGAGCAATGCTAGGGTTTTCGATGAAAACGATAGAGAGAGGATAATTCAATATGAGCGATATTGCGGGAATAAAATTCCGCAGAGACGCCTCTTTCCCGCAAATCGTCGCAGGAAGCATTACCAAGCCTGCTTAACAGACGAATGCCGGTGCGGACTGGCCGCACCGGCATGATGGATCAATATCGCTATCGAACGCGCAAACTTGCGAAGCGATTTACTCGATATCGAAGGAAACGCCCTGCGCCAAAGGCAGCGCCTTGGAGTAGTTGATGGTGTTGGTGGCGCGGCGCATATAGGCCTTCCATGCATCCGAACCGGATTCGCGGCCACCGCCGGTTTCCTTTTCACCACCGAATGCGCCGCCGATTTCCGCGCCCGAGGTTCCGATATTGACGTTGGCGATGCCGCAATCCGAGCCTTCCGAAGACAGGAAACGTTCCGATTCCTGAATGTCGCGGGTGAAGATCGACGACGACAGACCAGCGGCAACGGCGTTATGCGCGTCAATCGCCTGATCGAGATCGCTGTACTTCATCACATAAAGGATCGGCGCGAAGGTCTCTTCCAACACCGGCCCCGCCTGTTCAGGCATTTCGACAAGTGCCGGCTTTACATAATAGGCATCCGGCGCACCCGTATCCACTCGCCCGCCGCCATTCACCACGCCGTCATGCGCCTTGGCCGCTTCGAGCGCCTTCTGCATGCCGTCGAAAGCCGCCTTGTCCACCAGCGGTCCGACAAGCGCCGATGTTTCGAGCGGATTGCCGACGGATACGGAGGCGTAGGCCTTTTTCAGACGCGGCACGAGCTGGTCGTAAACACTGTCATGCACGAAGAGACGGCGAAGCGTGGTGCAGCGCTGGCCGGCCGTGCCCATGGCGCCGAAGGCAATGGCGCGCAGCGCCATGTCGAGATCGGCAGACGGGCAGACGATGCCGGCATTGTTGCCGCCCAGTTCCAGAATGGCGCGGGCGAAGCGCTTCGCCAGACGCGGGCCGACATCGCGGCCCATGCGGGTGGAACCGGTTGCAGAAACCAGGGGAACCTTGGGGTTGTCCACCAATGCTTCACCAACGGCGCGGTCGCCGATCAGAAGCTGCGACAGCCCTTCCGGCGCATCGCCAAAACGGGCTACGGCACGTTCGAAGATGCCCTGAACCGCAAGTGCCGTCAGCGGGGTCTTTTCAGATGGCTTCCAGACCACCGAATTGCCGCAGACTAGCGCGAGTGCCGCGTTCCACGACCAGACCGCGACCGGAAAATTGAAAGCGGAGATAACGCCGACAACGCCGAGCGGATGCCAGGTTTCCATCATACGGTGGCCGGGGCGTTCGGTGGCGATGGTGAGGCCGTAAAGCTGGCGGGACAAGCCGACCGCGAAATCGCAGATATCGATCATCTCCTGCACTTCGCCGAGACCTTCGGACGGGACCTTGCCCGCTTCCAGCGAGACGAGCCGACCGAGATCTGCCTTGAAGGAGCGCAGTTCTTCGCCCAGAAGCCGGATCAGTTCGCCACGGCGCGGAGCAGGCACGTTGCGCCAAATCTTGAAGGCGGCATCGGCCTTGTCGACCACGGCTGCGACACCCTCGACCGAAATGGTCTTGAGGCTTGCGATCTGTTCACCCGTTACCGGGCTGAACGACGCCATATCGCCGCCGGTATAAAGATCGCGGGCGACGCCCATTCTGTCGAGCAGGGCCGCGGCTTCCTGTTTCACGTCAAGCTTCGTGGTCGCATCCATGTCAAATTATCCTTTTTGGCTCAAAGGGGAGGAAAGGCCGTTTTTGATACGGCGCTTTCAACTCCCGTCGCTGTTCTTTCCCCGAATTTATCATTTTGTGAAACGGCGCCTCCGTCGAAGCCGGCAAAACACCATTCCATTCTTTCCCGTAATCATATATGGCCATAATGACCCTTTTCCAATGAGGAAAGCGGGTAGGTTGATGCGAGAATGGTATGGATCCGCGCAGAAGACTGGTCCCTGATATCGTAACCCTGCAAGCATTCGAGTGTGCCGCAAGGCATGGGAATTTTACCCGTGCGGCGGAAGAACTCAACCTCACGCAAAGTGCGGTCAGCCGGCAGATCGGCGAACTCGAGGCGCAGACCGGAATGCAGCTTTTCGAACGCATCCGCCGGCGCGTCGTCCTGTCGGAAGCGGGTCGCAAATTCCTGCCAGACGTGCGGCGCCTGTTGCAGCAATCCGAACAGCTGATGGTGCGCGCGGTCTCGGCCGGAACATCTCATGCATCACTTTCCGTCGCCACCCTGCCAACCTTCGGCAGCCGCTGGCTGATGCCGCGTCTGCACCGCTTCATCGACGCCAACCCGGAAATGACCATCACCATCGGCTCGCGCTCGCACCCTTTCGATTTCGATGAGGAAGGTTTCGACCTCGCCATCCATTACGGCCAGCCGGTCTGGGCGCACGGCACCTGCACCTTTTTATGCAACGAAGTGATCGTGCCGGTCGCCAGCCCCGCTCTGCTTCAGCGCGCGGGAATGAGAGAGCCGGAGGATTTTAACCGACAACCGTTGCTGCACGTGACCACACGGCCGAAACTATGGACTGAGTGGCTGGAGATGAATGGGGTAACGGCGGAGAATGCCTATAGAGGCAGCCGTTTCGACCAGTTTTCGATGATCATTGAAGCAGCCATAAGCGGCATTGGCTTTGCCCTTCTGCCGAAATATCTGATCGAGGCGGAACTCGTCTCCGGCCGTCTCGAAATCGTCTTCGACATTCCACTGCAAACCGACAAGAGCTATTATGTTGCCCTGCCGGAAGGGCGGCAGGACAATGTCCTTGCCCGCGCCTTCCAGGCATGGCTTCTCGATCAGGTCGGCAAGCCGGCCTAGATATTCACACAGTGCCGCCGATGGAAACCTCGTCAAGCCCCGGCAGATCGGGGCCGACCGGCACGATCCGGGTCGGATTGAGCGCCTTGATCGAATAATAACCGCGCTTGATGTGGTCGATATTGACCGTGTCACGCACGCCCGGAATGTTTAGCACCCGCATCATATAGGCCTGCAGGGCCCGATAGTCGGCAATGCGGCGAAGGTTGCACTTGAAGAGGGCGTAATAGGCGGCATCGAAACGCACCAGCGTCACGAAAAGCCTGACATCCGTTTCCGTCAGGCGATCGCCGAAGAGGAAGGGACCGCCTGATGCCAGGCGAGTTTCAAGTTCCTGAAGTGTCGCGAAGACGTCGGCAAAGGCTTCCTCATAGGCAAGCTGGGTGGTGGCAAAACCGGTTCTGTAGACACCGTTGTTGAGGCGGGGATAGATATGGTCGTTGAGCGCATCAATCGCGTCCCGCAGATCTTCCGGATAAAGATCGATGCCGTTATCGGCCAGATCGCCGAAACCGGAATTCAGCATGCGGAGAATGTCGGCGGATTCGTTGTTGACGATGGTTTTCGTCTTCTTGTCCCAAAGAACCGGAACGGTGGCACGGCCGGTATAATGCGGATCGGCGCTGGTATAGGCTTCGTGCATATAAGCGAAGCCGTTCAGCCCGTCGCGATCCGAACCTGGATAATCGCCGAATTTCCAACCCTCGTCGGAGAGCGCCGGCTCCACAATTGAGACCGAAATGACATCCTCGAGCTTCTTGAGCTTGCGGCCGATCAGCGTGCGTGAGGCCCATGGACAAATCAGCGCGACATAGAGATGATAGCGCCCAGCCTCGGCCTTGAAACCGCCCTCTCCCGTCGGGCCTGCTGAACCATCAGACGTTACCCAGTTGCGGAAGCCGGATGTCTGGCGAACGAAACCACCCTTCTTGTCGGTCGCCTGCACCGGGTGCCATTCGGCGGTCCACTTTCCATCCACGAGCATTTTGGGCTCTCCATTCATCTATCGATGAAAAGCTTATGGGGCCGTCTGCACCCACCCCACAAGCCGCGCTTCGGTTGACGCACTGTTTCCGATCGATGGATGACTTCAAAGCCGATTGCGGAAAAACGGATTCCAGCGAACTGTGCCGAGCCTGACCCTTTCGCGGATCATCGTCAGAAGTCCCGATGCGGCGATGACACCCAGCCCAAGCACCGCGATCGCATCCGGATATTCGTGGAAGAAAGTCATGCCGATCGCCACGGCCCAGAGGATCTGAGAATAATGCGAGGGTGCAATCTGGCTGGCCGGCGCGATACGTGTTGCGACGAGCAGCGTTATCTGTCCCGTCGCCGTGCAGAGGCCGATGAAGGCAAAGGCGGCGAACTGGTGCAGATTGGGCATGACGAACTCGGGAATCGAGGCAATGCCGTTGAAGGTGAGGCCGTAGACCAAAAGCACGCCCATTATCGAGGTGCGCTTCTCCTTGCCCGCAAGCGAGCGGAGCAGCACGATGGTCATCGCCGCCAGGAATGCGACACCGATGGCTGCGACGTGCCCGAGTTCCAGCGCCTTGAAGCCGGGCCGCACGACGAGCAGAACACCGACGATGCCGGCCAGAACGGCCGCCCAGCGCCATGGCCCTATATCTTCCTTCAATACGACAGCCGACAGCACTGTCACAAACAACGGTGAGAGAAAGATCAGCGCATAGGCTTCGGCCAGCGGAATGGTGGTGAAGGCATAGATACCGAGAATACCGGCGAACAGGCCGGAAATCGCCCGCCCGTGCACCGCAAACGGACGGCTCATGCGCCAGAATTCACGCCACCTTTCCTCACGCGGCTTGCTGAAGAAGATGAAGATGCCGGAAAACAGGATGCTGAAAAAGCCGATCTCGAAAACGCTGATCTGTGATCCAAGCGACTTGATCGTGGCATCGCCCAGGGAAAAGGTCGCATAAGCGAACAGACCGAGCAGAAAACCCTTTTGCATTTGAACTTCCCCGAACAGCGACCGCAACGCAAAGCGCACCCCGGCCGCTTAAAGCAACCCGGACGCCCCTTAAGGGACAGACAGTCTGGCAGATTTGATCCTCACCCTATGGCTAGACCCGGCTACCTATGAGTGCAAGCCGCAAAAGCCGCAAAAACACCCGATCCGACCGCATCGATGCAGATGGCCGCAAGGTGCGGCAAATTTGTCCCGTCGACGCCATCATATCACCGTCACGGAAAGAGGTTAGCCCGTGTTGATCGTGGCGCTTGGCGGCAAGCGTGAAGGCGGCTAAACAATGTGGTGTGATTGCACCCGCTGATTTCGCCTGAAGCTTGCTGCGCGAACATCGCCTCACGAACCGAAAGGAAGAAGAATGCGGATAGTGATGATCGGTGCCGGTTATGTCGGCCTTGTTTCCGGTGCGTGTTTTGCCGATTTCGGCCATGACGTGATCTGCGTGGACAAGATGCCGGAGAAGATCGAAGCGCTGAAAAGCGGCCATATCCCGATCTTCGAACCGGGTCTGGAGGTCATCGTTGCCAACAACGCCAAGGCGGGCCGATTGAGCTTCACCACCGACCTCTCCTCCGCGGTTGCCAATGCCGACGTCGTCTTCATCGCGGTCGGCACGCCCTCGCGGCGCGGCGACGGCCACGCCGATCTCGGTTATGTCTATGCGGCGGCGAAAGAAATCGCCCATTCGCTTGACGGCTTCACCGTCATCGTCACCAAGTCCACCGTTCCCGTCGGCACGGGGGACGAGGTGGAACGCATCATCCGCGAAGAAAACCCTTCGGCCGATTTTGCCGTGGTTTCCAACCCGGAATTTCTGCGGGAAGGCGCGGCCATCGAGGATTTCAAGCGACCGGACCGCATCGTCGTCGGTCTTTCCGACGAGCGCGCCCGCCCGGTGATGACGGAGGTTTACCGTCCGCTCTATCTCAACCAGTCGCCTTTGCTCTTCACCACCAGGCGCACTTCGGAACTGATCAAATATGCCGCCAACGCCTTTCTGGCGATGAAGATCACCTTCATCAACGAAATGGCGGATCTGTGCGAAAAGGTCGGCGCCAATGTTCAGGATATTTCGCGCGGCATCGGCCTCGATGGCCGCATCGGCGCGAAGTTCCTGCATGCCGGTCCGGGTTATGGCGGCTCCTGTTTCCCCAAGGATACGCTGGCGCTTGCCAAGACCGCACAGGACTATGACGCCCCTGTGCGGCTGATCGAGACCACCATTGCCATCAACGACAACCGCAAGCGCGCCATGGGCCGCAAGGTCATCAACGCGGTGGGCGGCGACGTGCGCGGCAAGAAGATCGCGGTCCTTGGCCTGACCTTCAAGCCCAATACCGACGATATGCGCGACAGCCCGGCGATTGCCATCATCCAGACCCTCCAGGACGGCGGCGCCAAGGTGGTCGGCTACGATCCGGAGGGAATGGTGAATGCCCGCCATGTCATCGAGGATATCGACTATGCAAGCGGCCCCTACGAGGCTGCCGAAGGCGCCGATGCCGTCGTGATCGTGACGGAATGGAACCAGTTCCGCGCACTCGATCTGCCGCGCCTGAAGGCCATCATGAAAAACCCCGTTCTGGTGGATCTACGCAATATCTACCGCACGGACGAGGTCACCGGGCACGGCTTCGTTTATGCCGGCATTGGCCGCCCACACGACAGCAGTTCCGACAAGGGCCAATAGCGGTTTCGCCTTCGAAGTTTCATTAAAACGGTTTTTGCGCTTCGGTTCGGCCGCAAACGCACCAACGGATTTGGGATATAGTCATCATGCGTTATCTGGTTACCGGCACCGCGGGCTTCATCGGTTTTTACGTTGCCAAACGGCTGCTCGATGCCGGCCATTTCGTAACCGGTTTCGACGGCATGACGAAATATTACGATGTCAGCCTGAAAGAAAAACGCCATGCGATCCTTTCCCGCTCCAACGGTTTCAGGGCGGAAATCGGCATGCTGGAAGACACGGATGCGCTGAAGCGCGCGGCAGAGGCTGCCGAACCGGAAATCATAATTCACCTCGCCGCGCAGGCGGGTGTTCGCTACAGCCTCGAAAATCCACGCGCCTATATCGATTCCAATCTCATCGGATCGTGGAACCTGCTGGAGCTTGCCAAGAACCTGCGTGTCAAACACCTGATGCTGGCTTCAACTTCCTCCATCTACGGCGCCAATGAAAAAATTCCCTTTGCGGAAAGCGACAAGGCCGACGAGCCGATGACGCTTTATGCGGCCACCAAAAAATCGATGGAATTGATGGCGCACAGCTACGCCCATCTTCACAAATTGCCCACCACAGCCTTCCGTTTCTTCACGGTTTACGGACCGTGGGGACGGCCGGACATGGCGCCAATCAAATTCGTCGACGCCATCTCGAACGGCGAGCCGATCGATATTTACGGCCAAGGCAATATGAGCCGCGACTTCACCTATATCGATGACCTCGTTGAAGGTATCGTCCGGCTGAGCCAGGTCATTCCGTCCGAGGAAAACCGGGTAACTGAGGAAGGCGTCACCGACACGCTGTCGCACCACGCACCCTTCCGCATCGTCAATATTGGCGGCGGCCAGCCGGTAGAGCTGATGCACTTTGTCGAAACGGTCGAAAAGACGGTCGGCAGGCCGGCAATCCGCAACATGTTGCCGATGCAGCAGGGCGACGTCCCCCGCACCTTCGCTTCACCCGATCTTCTGAGGGCCTTGACGGGCTATGTGCCGCAAACCCCGGTCGAGGAGGGCATCAAGGCCCTCGTCGCCTGGTATCGTGACATGCAGTCGACAGAGCTGCGCGAATAAATCAAAGCGTCGCTAGAAGACGATTTGAAAGCATACCGCCGGAGGCGCTCTGCATGGCGATCTTGGTTTCCACGGCTTCGATGATCGTATCGCTGAAATCGACATCGGTGAGGTCGCGAATGTTGGAGAGACCGCCGGGCGAAAACACGTTTACCTCCAGTATCTTGTCGCCGACAATATCAAGCCCGACCAGGAACATACCGTCTTCCACCAGCTTCGGCCGCATCATTTCGGCAAGCGCCACAATCTCGTCCGTCACCTTCACGGCCTCGGCAGTGCCCTTGGCGTGAATGTTGGAGCGCAGATCGCCTTTTGCCGGAACGCGGCGCAAAGCCGCATATTGTCCGTCGCGCATCAGAGGCTTGCCATTCATCATGAAGAACCGAATATCGCCATCCTTGGCGGCCGGCAGATAGGCCTGTGCAATCAAGTAACCTTCGAGACTGACCGCCTCGAAAATCTGGTTGAGATTGGCCTCCTTGCTGGAGCCGATCTTGAAGACGTTCTTGCCGCCTGAACCCTGCAGCGGCTTGACGATGACACCCTTAGGGTGGGTATCCGCAAATGCGCGTATTTCATCGACATTGCGCGAGATGATCGTGGTCGGGCGTACGATTTCCGGAAAGCTCTGGAAATAGAGCTTGTTCTGCGCCAGCGCCAATCCTTCCGGGTCGTTCAAAACCACAACGCCGCGCTGTTCTGCCAGCCGCCCGAACAGAATGCCGGCATGCACCGCCCATGGCCGCGTCGTCTGATCCAGCGAGGGATCGTTGCGCAGCATCAGCGCGTCGATTTCCTCTACATCCATGGTACGCCGTTCCAGTGCTTTGTCCTGAAGTGCCGCGTGAAAAGCATCGGCTTTCTTGTATTTGGCCTTCGGTAGAACGGTGGCGTGTACGGTCAGGCTATCATCCGAGCGCAAGGTAAAATCGCCAGGCGTCAGATACACCACCTCGTGACCGCGATTGAGCGCCGCCATGGCCAGCAGGCCGGTTGCGAAAGTAGGCCCCTCAGTTTCGATGGAATTGACGAAAAATGCGATACGCATAAGCCCCTCCTGTAATATTACAATGTCGCCAGTTCGGCGATGGATAATCCGGCCCGTATCTTTTCCAGCCGCTCATTGGCCTTGGCCGGCAGCAGAAAAGCGGGACGTACGCCCGGCGGACGCAAGAGGCCGCGCAAGGCAAGCTCCTGCATCACCGGGAAATGGGCAGCGGCAATCTTGCCCATCCAGAACGGATCGAGCGCGCCACCCTTGCGCAGATGCTCCAGCACCTCCGCAAGCCCACGCAGATAGATCGCGTCCTTGGAAAGACCGCCGCCACGATAGATGCGCAAAACCATGTTGAAGGCGCCAGCCTCGTCGAAACCATGATCGCGGGTCATAGTCCGGAACGTCTCAACAAAAGTCGCGCCGTCCAGCATGGCGGCGCAGCCGACGACACGGCCGGCGATCAGCCGCAGGCGCTCGCGCGTCATGCCGCCGGCCAGATGTTCCGCCAGCACTGCCAGCCCTTCCTGCACGCCCTCGTAACCGGAAAGGCCGGTGCGGAAGAGCCGGAGGCCCTGAAACGAACCGTTGAAATAGGTGAGGAGATGCACGCCGATCTCATGCGACAGCAGCGCCTCGACCCGGCGCTGTTCCATGACGGTGTGGCGAGAAATCAGGAGCTTCTCGCCCGTCACCATCAGGCCAGGCGGCAGGTCATCCCTGATCTCGACACGCGCCTTGAATTCCGGCTCCTCCGCCAGATAGGTCTCGATCATCTCGCGCGATTTTTTGGCGACCGCATAACAATCGACCATGGCGATTTCGCCGCTCTCATCCTTGCGTGGGCAATCGGCAAGCACCTTGAGCGCCAGCGTCAGAAGCGCGGGTTCGACGGCACCGTAAAGGGCGCGGGAGAAATCGGTGAAAGTACGGCGATGCAGATTGGCGAGCATGGTCAGTTGCAGATCGATCTCCTGCTGTTTCTCCCGGTAGAGATGATAAAGCACCGGGTCTTCCAGATGATCGAAAACGACGGAATAGAGCTTGCGTTTCTGCTCCTCGACGTCAACGCCGAGCGGCCGGTAAAGCAGGCGCGGCGCATATTGGAAGCTGCCATCGCGAAATTCCTCGAAGGCCCGGCGGGCATTGATCGGCGTCACGGACAGAAGAAAATCAAAGGACGAGACGATGTCGTCTATTGAACGATCGGCACGTCTGACGGCATCAACGAAGGCCTTGCGGCCGAGCGCGCGATGGCTGGTAACCTTGAGTGCATCTTTACCGGCAGCGAATGACGAGAAGGCCTGAAGGCCGGCATCGAAAATATCCGCAATCATCGTCTCGCGCAGGCCGGGATAATCGGCGCCGGATTCAGGCTGTCGGTAGATCGGCGCGAAACGCACGCTGATGCAGGGAAAATCAAGCCCGGCATTTTGAAATCTGAGGATCGGATCGGCATCCGGTTCGGGCCGGGTTATGCGGGGCGTGCGGAAACGCACTTCGGCATCACAAACCGCCTTAATGAAAACACGGCGGGCACTTTGCGTTTCCGGCTCAGATGTTGCAGAGACGGAAACCTCATAATGCGGCAGGAAAGGTGAATCGTCAGCGAGCAGAATGTCGTGTTCCAGTTCGCCGATATCGAGAACCATGAAGGCGCCGAAACGTTCGCGCATGGCCGTGCCGACGGCTGCAATTAGGGGTGCAGCCTCCTGAATGCTCGATGCGATCAGATAAGATGCATGCGCAGAGGCGATATCGCGGGCCGCAAGGTCCTTCGTGCCACCAGTCAGATGCAGGCAAAGAAACGGCAGCGGCCGGTCGATATGCAGCCGGCCGTTCTTTCCGACATCACGACGGACGGCTTTGCCGGCCTCAAGGCAGGCGACGACATCGTCTACCAGCTCGATAACCGGTAACGGTTCACTACGCGCCGAGGAGACGTTCATCGCCGCGCCCTCAGGCACTCTTCGAGTACCGGCTGAAGTGCCGTGATAGCGTCGCGAATATCGGAAACGACGCGCTTATCCGGCTTACCGGTCCACTCGTCCATGAAGAATTTCTTGAACTCCACTGCGATGGCGCAGCCGTTCTGCGCAAAACGCTCGTGAATAAACCGGGTCTGCTCACCCTTGCCCTGAAAGGCGACGTTCTCGCGTACATCAAGGCGGCGTCCGCCGATGGTGGCTGTCGCAAAATGATGGCCCACCGCACTCACGACGTCACTCCAGCGGCTGCGATCCATGGAAAATGTGCCGATATTGATATCAGGCGCTTCCGCCTGGGGCGTTTGCGGCGCTGTAGCGCCCTGCCGGCGATGATTGTAGCTGTGTATGTCCAGCACGACAAAAGCACCATGCCGCCGCTCGACGGTTGAAAGAACTGCTTCGAGCATTGCGTAATAGTCGGCATGAAAATCGAGCGATTGCCGGGTGGCCTCTTCCGGCGGCTCCTGTTTCCAGACCGCCAGCCCCCAGGATTGTTCCGGCTTCAGATAAACTGCCTGATCGGCGGACCGGTTGAGATCGATTTCGAAACGCGAATGGTGAACGACAATGCGGTTTGTCATCCCCGCGATCATCTCGCCGGTAAAAGGGTCTTCCTCTCTCAGCCGCTGGTCGGCGGAAATAGCCATCAGCGAGGCTATGTCCGGGCGAATGAGATGACCATCATGAATGGCCGTGCCGATGATCGGTGAATTGCCGAAGTCGATCGACCAGAAACCCTTGTATTCGTCGTTGCCGCGGCACTCGCCGTCACTGTGTCTGGCTGTCATGCTGCCTCCCCTGCATCTGGGGTAAAACAGCACGACTCGCCGGTTTGTTCCGATAAAAATTGCGCGCGATACATTTGTCCTCGGCAAGAATCCGCCTGAAAAAATGCGGAACCATACCGGAAAGCTCACGTTGTTCTGGCAGGAGGGCCGCCGTGTCAAACGGACACGATGGCGCTGAAGAACATCGGGATTTTTCCGTTTTCTCCCGGTGGCCAACGAAATGGCAGCCGAGCTTCTTACCCATCCGGCGCCCTCCGTCCCCGCTTTCCACGCACAAGGAACCGCGACATGGAAAAGACCGAAACGCGTAAACTTGCAGAAGAATATCTGCGGCTCGGCGGCACCCGTCAGGTCATGATCGACGACAACAAGACCTTCGTGCGCCAATGGGAAGACGAACCGGCAGAAGCCGAGACCTTCTGGCAAACGAATATCGAAAAGCTCGATCCGGAGCGCCGTGAGGATGTGGAGTTTTTTCTGCCCTCCGTGAATTCGGACAAAGACGAAAACAGATAAACAGGAAGGAAACAGACATGACTGCCATCAACACTGCGAAAATCGTCATTCTCGCAACGGACGGCTATGAGCGTTCGGAACTGCGCGTGCCATATGATCAGCTGAAGGCCAAGGGCGCGGACGTCAAGATCGCCTCGATCAAGGATGGTGAGATCAAGAGCTGGGACGAAAAGAACTGGGGCGACAGCATCGCCGTCGATATGTCCGCGAAGAACGTCAGCGCCAATGATTTCGATGCACTCGTCCTGCCCGGCGGCCAGATCAATCCGGACGTATTGCGTCATGACGAGGATGCAATGCGCGTGGTGCGAGATTTCGTCAAATCCGGCAAGGTCGTGGCTGCCATCTGCCATGCCCCTTGGCTTCTGGTTGAAGCAGATGCCCTGCGCGGTCGTGACGCGACCTCCTATTGGTCGATCAAAACCGACCTGAAAAATGCCGGCGCCAACTGGAAGGACGAAAAGGTTGTGACCGATAAGGGCATCATCACGTCTCGCAGCCCCGATGATCTGGACGCCTTCGTCGCCAAAATCATCGAGGAGGTCGAAGAAGGCAACCACGAGCGCCGCGCTGCCTAAGGGCCGTAAAGCGGAAAAAAACCAGAGCGCATCCGGCCTATCCAAAATGGCCAGATGCGCTCTCTGTCTTTGTTTGTTCGCATTTTCCAGACGTAACCCGCCAGGCGTTTCCACCGTAAATGCCCTGCACCTTTCAGGAAAACTCCATGCCCACATCGGAACTGACGAAGGAACGCGACCTCAGGGAATCGAAACCCCTTTGGGCCGACACGCCACGCATAGGCCTCCGCACCAGAAACACCCCGAGTTCCGACCATTACGATACGATCGTCGTCGGCGCCGGCATCAGCGGCGCGCTTGCCGCCCATGCGTTGCAGAGACCGGGGCAATCCATGCTGATCGTCGACCGGCGTGATCCGGTGATGGGCAGCAGTGTCGCCAGCACTGCGATGATACAGCACGAGATCGACACACCCCTTATTGAGCTCAGAAAGATGATCGGCAAGGATGCTGCTGATCGGGCGTGGCAGCGCTCCGCGCGCGCCGTGCTGCGGCTGGAGGAAATCGTTTCTTCGCTTGGCATTTCCTGCAGCATGGCGCGCAAACAGGCGCTTTATCTTGCCGGAGACGAGATGGGTTTGCGTGCATTGAAGGCCGAAGCGGCAGCGCGCGAAGAGGCCGGGATCGAGGCCCGCTTTCTCGACACCGCAGAACTTAAAAACGACTATGCGATTGAGCGGACAGGGGCGATCCTCAGCGATATCTCCGCTTCCGCCAATCCGGCGCAGCTGACGGCAGGCCTGTTGCGCCACACAGCGGGCGCCGGCGCTGAGATCGTTTCACAACTTGAAATCACCGATCTTCGAAATCTCGGTGACGAGGTGGTCGTCGCCACAGCACAGGGCAAAATCATTTCCGCGCGCAATATCGTTTTCTGCACCGGATACGAATTCCTGAAATCGCTCGAAAGCCCGAAACACCAGATCATCTCCACCTGGGCGCTGGCGAGTGCGAAGGGTATCGATCTGCCGGACTGGCTGAATAGCCACATCCTCTGGGAGGCTTCAGATCCCTATCTCTACCTGCGCACCGACCGGGACGGGCGCCTTATTGCCGGTGGTGAGGATGAAGAGAACTCCACATCCTACCTGTCTGAGAGCAAGCTTGCCTCCAAGGCGGATGCAATCAAACGCAAGATCGAAAAGCTTCTTGGCGTCGACATCGGCGAACCCGAATATCGCTGGGCGGCCGGCTTCGGCACGACCACCACGGGCCTGCCGCTGATCGGCGCGGTTCCCGGCATGAAGAACGTTTATGCCGTCATGGGCTTTGGCGGCAACGGCATCACCTTCAGCCAGATCGCCGCCGAGATAGTCGCCGCTGCCGTTAATGGTGGCAAGGACCCCGACGCCGATCTCTTCCGTTTCGACTGATGCCGCTTGTCATCCTATATGCGGCGGAGCGTCTGCTGGAATATAAAACGTTGCGCGCAACAGAGCCGGAACCATAGGGGCTCCGAAAGGTTTGTCTCCCGTGCGCAATGGCGTACATCACGCACTTTCACACCATGGGAGAAGAACCAATGGCCGAGAAAAAACTCGACGACCTGTTTTACGATACGCTGAAGGATATCTATTACGCCGAAAGGCAGATCCTGAAAGCTCTGCCGAAAATGGCGCGGGCAGCGACAGACCCGAAGCTGAAACAGGCCTTCGAAAAGCACAAAGAAGAAACGCAGGGCCAGATCGAACGCCTGCAGGAAGTGTTCGAGATCATCGGCAAGCGGGCGCAGGGTAAGACCTGCGAGGCCATCCAGGGCATCATTGCCGAGGGCGAAGAGATTATGGACGATTTCAAGGGCACCGCAGCTCTCGATGCCGGTCTCATTTCCTCAGCCCAGGCGGTCGAACATTACGAAATCGCCCGTTATGGCACCCTGAAGGCATGGGCCGAAAAGCTTGGTCATGCCAATGCCGTTACCCTGCTGGATGCGACGCTGAAGGAAGAGTCCAAGACGGACGATGCGCTGAGCGCGCTTGCCAAGACATCGATCAATGCCGCAGCACAGAAAAAGGCGGCCTGATCGCCTTTTCCAACTGCACAAGCAAAAACCGGAATGGTCACCCATTCCGGTTTTTTTTGTTTGATTGAATCCGCCTCGTTTTACGGCAGGGTATAGGCGATCACATAGTCGCCCGGCTTGGTTCCAACCGAGCCGTGACCACCCGCAACCATCACAACATATTGCTTGCCGCCATCCAGCGCATAGGTCATGGGCGTTGCCTGCCCGCCAGCCGGCAGACGTGCTTCCCAGAGCTGTTTGCCGGTGGTGAGGTTGTAGGCGCGCAGATAGTTGTCGACGGCAGCACCGAGGAAGGCCACGCCACCCTTGGTAATCATCGGCCCGCCAATGCCCGGTACGCCCACCTTGAAGGGCAACGGCAGCGGCGTCATGTCATGGACCGTGCCGTTCTTGTGCTTGTAGGCGATATCGCCGGTGCGCAGGTCGGCACCCGCGACATAACCCCACGGCGGTGCCTGGCAGGGGACTTTTAGCGGACCGAGGAACGGTCCCATGAAGACGCCATAGGGCGCACCGTCATTGCGGTTCAGCCCCTGCTCACTGCCCTTCTCGTCCTGGCCCTTCGGCGGGATGTCGGCGCGCGGCACGAGCTGCGAGGTAAAGGCAAGGTATGTCGGCATGCCGAACATGACCTGACGTTCGGGATCGACCGCGACGCTGCCCCAGTTGAACGTGCCAAAATTGCCGGGATAGATGATGGAGCCGTTCAGCGAGGGCGGCGTATAGCGGCCCTGATAGTTCAGCTGATGGAAGCGGATGCGGCAGGCGAGCTGATCGAACATGGAGACGCCCCACATGTCCTTTTCCTTCAGCGGCTCCGGCTTGAACGACAGCGCGGTGGTTGGCTGAGTCGGGGAGCTGAAGTCCTCAGGGATTGTACCGCCCGGTGCCGGTTCTTCCGTAATCGGCAGAAGCGGCTCACCCGTGCGCCGGTCCAGAACGTAGATATCGCCCTGCTTTGTAGGGCCGACGAGTGCGGGAACGCTTTGACCGTTCTTGGTGATGTCGAGCAGCACCGGCTGGGCCGGCACATCCATATCCCAGAGGTCGTGATGAACCGTCTGGCGCACCCAGCGATCCTTGCCGGTATTGATATCGAGCGCCACGATGGAGGAGGAATATTTCTCCACATTCTCGCTGCGACCCATACCAAGCTGGTCCGGCACCTGATTGCCGAGGGGTACGTAAACGAGGCCAAGCCCCTCGTCGTAGCTCAACACGGACCAGCTGTTCGGCGAGTTGGTAGTGTAGGTTTCGCCTGCGGCAATCGGCTCGGTCTTTTCCGGATTGCCCGAATCCCAGTTCCAGATGAGTGCGCCGCTGTTCACATCGAACGCACGGATGACGCCGGACTGTTCCTGCGTGGAGTAGTTATCGTTCACCGCACCGCCGATGATGATCTTGCCCGCCGCGATCACGGGCGGCGAGGTCGAATAATAATAACCGGCAGGATTGTATTTCATTCCCTGTTCCAGATGCAGCACGCCCTGATCCGCAAAGGATGTGCAAATCTGACCGGTCGCTGCATCAAGCGCAATCAGCCGCGCATCCGAGGTCGGCAGGTAAACGCGCTGGGCGCAGGCGGTGCCCTGTGCGGCATTGGGTTCGGCATAATAGGAAACACCGCGGCACGTCTGGTGCTGGCGGTCCGGGTTAAGACCGACATTGGGGTCGTATTTCCATTTTTCCTTGCCGGTGGCGGCATCAATGGCGATCGCCCAATTGTGCGGCGTGCAGATATAAAGCGTATTGCCGATCTTGAGCGGCGTTACCTGATAGGTGGTTTCACCCACATCATCCGGTAGCTTCACGTCGCCGGTCTGGTACCGCCACGCTTCCTTCAGCTGCGAAACATTATCGACATTGACCTGCGTCAGCGGCGAATAGCGCTGGCCATAAGGCGTGCGGCCGTATTGATGCCAATCGCCATCCGGCACGTCGCCGCCATAGATCGGAGCGGACGCCACCTTCTCCTCTGGCAAGGACCCTGCCTGGTCATGCGGATCCTGCGCCATCGAATATCCCGCCACCACAATGGAGGCGAGAACCGAGAGCGCGAGTGGCCAGGCATTCGGGCCGTAATTCAGCCCTGTCGGGCTTGAAAAACCGAGAGGCTTCCTGACCCAAGGCACCAGCAACCACAGGCCGATAAGAATGACGATGCCACCCCGCGGCCCAAGCTGCCACCAGTCGAAACCAACTTCCCAGAGTGCCCAGGCGAGTGTCGCGACAATGAAGACGGCATAGACGTGGAGAGCTGCCCGGTTACGCTTGAACAGCAGAATGGCTGTCAACAGGAAGGCCATACCGGAAAGGACGTAATAGAAGCTCCCGCCCAACATGACGAGCTGAGAGCCGAAACCGAACAGCGCAAGGCCGATCAGCGATAGAATAACCGCAGTAACGGTGACTGCCATGAATGAAACCCCCGATTCCTGTCACTTTGCGTGAAATGGAATTGGGGGCAATCTGGTTCCATACAAACTCAACATTCACCGTGAAAAATTTCACGGCATGATGGTTATGGGTTTTGTGGCGCCGGGGCCGTCTCCGTCTGAGCGTTTTGCGGCCGGTTCTCGTCGGGTTCGAAAACCGCGTATTCGACGACCGTCCAGACCACCAGCGCGAGAAGCAGACTGACAACCAGAATGACAAGAACCGGACGTCCTTTTACCCCTTGCCGCGCCCGCGTTGCCGTTTCATTTTTCGGATCATGCCGACCGCCAAGATAGCTGGTATTTTCTCTGGCCATGTCTCTCACTCCCTGTAACCCTGGTGATTTAATTCACAGGGACACAGTTTGTTCCAGACAGCAAAATCAGCTTAGCCGTACTCTGCGATCGCAAGTCTATCGCAACCGGCACCGTCGAACTCATCGACCGCACTGAAACTTTGCCCAATCCCCAGCCACGAGAATGGTGGCCGGCAATTGACGTCTTCGGTTTCACACTGGATGTCCGGCGGGTTTTCAGAAATCGACAGCCACAGCGGTGGTCCCGCCGTTTCAAAGTCGCATTGGTCGCCGGCGGCTTCGAGGTATCTCGTCGTGTCGCGGCGACGCACCCGCCATACGGGCAGCATCTCCAGAAAATTGAGAATTCGTATCATCATGATTGTCAGGCGAAATATCTATTAAAAACAACGTCCGCACTGTGGCACGCCCGCCGCGCAAGCGCATCCCTGCAAAGGTACAAGCGGAACGAATGGTCGGATTGTGCCAACATTCCGTCATACAGTGTCAGATCGGCTTCGAAACAATCGCGTCAGCGACCGAGCTGCACGATCCAGCGTGTCCACTCTGCGCTATCCGGTTTGATAATATCCGGTATGGTATCGCGGTTTTCGGATGCGAAATGCCGCATCTGACGCGGCGACAGGCCGAAGGTCTTCTTGAAAACGCGGCTGAAATTTTCCGGGTTGGTGAAGCCATAGGACGCCGCCACCTCAGCTATCGTCATATGGGCCGACTGCGGCGCCCGTAGGAAATCCATTGCCCGTTCGAGGCGCCTATGGGTGATGCAGGCCGAAAACCCGCCCAGCGGTTCGAAAAGCCGGTAGACGGTGCGTCGCGATACGCCGAACTCGCCCATGACCTTTTCCACCGACAAGGCCGGATCGAGCAGGTGATTGTCGATATAGCGCCTGATGGATGCTCGCAGCGCCCGCTGAACACCCTGCGCATTGTCTTCCCGGACATGATTATTGATGGCAGCCGCGGCAAGCTCCAGCAGTGGCGAGACCGTGGCCGCGCCGTCATTCGCGTTCATGACGTCAAAGTGGCGGTAAACGCTGGTCATCGTTTCCCGCAGCAGAGATACCAGGGGCAAACCGGCCGGCAGCACGCGCTCGTGATTATTGCCGGAACCGATGAGCCTGCCTTCCAGCAGCCGGCGCGGTACGACAAGGCTCAGATGATCGTGATCGGTTGTGGCTGTGGCCAGCGGCTGCGCCATGTCAATGATGTAGAGATCGCCCGGGCCGGCAGTCTCGCCCGCTCCGCGCCGCGACATGCTTTGGCCGCTGGCGTAAAATTGCAGGAGAAAGCCGTCCATCCCGTCCCGGGCAATCTTGTGGCGCGAGCGGTCGAAATCCTGCGCCGAGGACTGGGTGCGGCCAAGCGCGACATTGCCGATGAAGGCTGCATCGACACTGGCAAAAAACCCGTCATCCTGCGATCTGCGCAGGCGGGCATCAAAAAGCACGTTGATCGAATCCCGCCACAGCGCCATGGCGTCGCGCTTCGGCACATGGCGTGTATCGAAACGCGAGCGCGCTAGCGGAGCTTCCGAAAACCCTGTGTTCATAATACCGCTGTTCCGTGAACACGGCGCTGACCCCGCCGCACGCAAAAATATACAGTATTGAAATCGCCTCACAATACCTGAAGGATGGCAGATCGTTCGCTTGAGCCGGATGCGCGAAAATTATTTAGCGGTCCAGCCGCCATCGATGGAAATGGTGGTGCCGGTGATGGAGCGCGCCATATCGCCGGTGAGGTAAAGCGCCATCTCCGCCACTTCCTCCGGCTGCACGAAACGTCGAGTCGGCTGCGGCGCAAGCATCACCTTCTTCACCACCTCATCCTCGCCCATGCCATGCAGGCGCGCCTGATCGGCAACCTGCGCCGCGACGAGCGGCGTCCAGACGTAACCGGGGCAGATGGCGTTGCAGGTAATGCCAAGTTCGGCCACTTCCAGCGCCACGCTTTTCGTCAGGCCCACCACGGCATGTTTCGTCGCCACATAGGGACCCTTGAAGGGTGAGGCGCGCAATCCATGCGCGGAAGCAATATTGACGATGCGCCCCCAACCCCTTTCCTTCATGCCCGGCAGGGCTGCACGGATCGTATGAAAAGCACTGTCGAGGGAGATCGCGACAATATGGGAGAAATCGGCGAAATCGAATTCGTCGATCGGCGCGACCTTCTGGATACCCGCATTGTTGACGAGCACGTCGATGTGACCGAATTCGGCAATGACGGTTTCCGGCAGATGTGCACTCTCGTCATAATTGGCGAGGTTGGCAGAAAAATAGACCGGCCGGTGCCGCGCTACCTTCGTAACCGCCTCCAGTGCCTGCGTCGCCGCCTCCACGGTTTCTATGCCGTGGACGGCGACGAGAAATCCCGCCTCGGCAAAACGTTTGGCGATGGCAAGGCCAATGCCGCTGGTGGAGCCGGTGACCAGAACGGTTTTCGGTTGATCCTCCATCATCCTAATCCTTCAGTTGCGGCAGGTTGCGGAAAAGCTCGAGCGCTTCGGGATTGGCGAGCGCGTCGGTGTTTTTCACCGGCCTGCCATGAATGGTGTCGCGAACTGCGATTTCGGAAATCTTGCCCGAGCGGGTACGGGGAATGGCCGTGACGGCAATGATCCTTGCCGGAACATGCCGTGGCGTAGCACCCGAGCGGATGCGCGTACGGATGGTCTTTTCGAGTTCCTCCGTCAGCGCTGCACCCTCTTTAAGGCGCACGAACAGGATAACCCGCTGGTCACCGTCAATGTCCTGACCCACGGCAATCGCTTCCTCGACCTCCGGCACTGCTTCCACCTGACGGTATATTTCCGCCGTACCGATGCGAACCCCACCGGGATTGAGCGTCGTATCCGAGCGCCCGTGGATGACATATCCGCCGGTGGCACGCATTTCGGCAAAATCGCCATGCGCCCAGATGCCCGGGAAGCGATCGAAATAGGCAGCCTGATAACGAGAACCGTCCTCATCGCCCCAGAATTTGACCGGCATGGAAAGATGGGCATTGCGGCAGACGAGCTCACCAGCCACGCCGCGAACGGGATGGCCTTCATCGTCCAGGGTATCGACATCCATACCGAGCATCGCGCCCTGCAGCTCCCCACGGTGAACAGGTTGCAGCGGATTGCCGCCAAGGAAACAGGCGCATATATCCGTGCCGCCGGAAATGGAGGCGAGATGCAGATCGGCCTTCCAGTCGCGATAGATATAATCGAAGGATTGCGGGATGAGCGGCGAGCCGGTGGAAAGGATTGTCCGAAGGGATGAAAGGTCATGGGTTTCGCGCGGTTTCAACCCTGCCTTCAGGCATGCGTCGATAAATTTGGCCGATGTTCCGAAGGTCGCGATCCGTTCGGCGTCAATGAGATCGATCAGCCGCGCGGGCGACGGATAACCCGGGTTGCCGTCATAGGTGACGAGGGTGGCGCCAAGCGCCAGGCCGGACACCTGCCAGTTCCACATCATCCAGCCGCAGGTAGTGAAATAGAAGAAACGTTCGCCTTGCCTGATATCACATTGCAGCTTCTGCTCCTTCATATGCTGAAGAAGCAGGCCACCGCCGGAATGGGTGATGCATTTCGGCTTGCCGGTGGTGCCGGAGGAATAAAGGATCGCCAGCGGCGCCTTGACCGGCAGCCGGTTAAACGCGATTTCACCCGGCTCAAAGGGCGAAACGAAATCATTCAACGTCACGCAGCCGAGATCGGAAAGGCTGGCGGGAACAACGTCACCAATCAGCACGATCTTTTGAGGGGCAGCGCTTTCCACCACCGCGCGGATGGTCGGAGCGACATCGATCCGCTTGCCGGCATAACCGTATTCCGGCACGGCGATGAGGATTTTCGGATCGATCTGCGAGAGCCGGTCGGACGCTCCCGCCGGGCCGAAATCCGGTGAACAGGACGACCAGATGGCTCCGATGGCGCTCGTTGCCAGATAACCGACGATCGCCTCGATATCGTGGGTGACGATAGCGCCGATACGATCGCCTTCCTGCACGCCTGCGTGGACAAGCGCCTGCACCATGCGGGAGACATCCGCATAAAGCTGCCTGCGGCTGATTTCACGCCGCGTGCCATCATCGCGATGGGCGATGATCGCCAACCGTTCATCGGCATCGCGCAGCAGGTTTTCGGCATAATTGAGCCTCGCGCCGGGATAAAACTCGGCTTCCCGCATGGTCGCGCCAGGCTTGAAGGCACTTTCGCCGCGCGTGCCGATGATCCCCAGCTCGTCCCAAAGGGCATTGTAAAAGGCATCCGGTGCCTCAATGGACCAGCGCAGCAGGCCGGAATAATCATCAGCCGAAAGCCCATGCAGCGATGCGGTCCTTGTGGCAAAGGCAAAAAGCGCCGAGTGCTCCAGCCTTTCCATTGGCGGTACCCACAGAATATCCGACGGCGTGGCGTCCATCATGCCTCGCCTCCGCGTAGCATTTCGACGATTGCGGAGAAATCACGCGCCCCACCGCCCTCACCCACGAAGTTCTCATAAAGCGTCGATGCTGCGGCGCCGAGTGGAGTGTCAACGCCGGCTCCATTCGCGGCCGCCTGCGAGAGTAGCAAATCCTTCAGCATCAGCGCCGCGGCGAAACCCGGTTGATAATCATTGTTCGCCGGTGATGTCGGCACTGGTCCCGGCACCGGGCAATAGGTGGTGAGCGACCAGCATTGACCCGATGAGGTGGAGGCGACATCGAACAGCGCCTGATGCGAAAGGCCGAGTTTTTCGCCCAGCACGAAGGCCTCGGAAACCGCAATCATGGAAATGCCGAGGATCATGTTGTTACAGATCTTGGCCGCCTGGCCGTTGCCGCCCTTGCCGCAATGGACGATCTTCTTGCCCATGGCTTCCAGCACCGGCTTGGCCGCCGAGAAAGCCTCGGCCTCGCCGCCACACATGAAGGTCAAGGTGCCGGCACTGGCACCGCCCGTACCGCCAGATACAGGCGCGTCGACGGAGGGGCAACCGGCTGAAGCGGCAAGCTCGTGTGCCTTCAGGGCGCTGTCCATATCCACCGTCGAGCAATCGATGAGAAGCGTTCCGGCAGCTATTTTCTGCACCAGATCGCCATATACCGAAACAACATGTTCCCCCTTCGGCAGCATGGTTACGATCACTTCTGCCGCATCAATGGCTTCGGCAGAATCCAAAGCGACGGGAATTCCGGCCTCCCTCGCCGCCGCGCGGCATGCCTCGGAAAGGTCGAAACCCCTGACGGCATAACCGGCCTTGACGAGATTGGCGGCCATCGGCAGGCCCATATGGCCAAGTCCGATAAAAGCGACGGTCTTCATGGGAACGCTCCTCTTAGCGATTATCCGCAAGGATCATGTCGGCAGCCTTTTCGGCAATCATGATCGTTGGCGAATTGGTATTTCCGGACGTGATCCTCGGCATGATGGAGGCGTCCGCCACACGCAGCCCTGCAAGCTTGCGGAATTTCAGCCGCGTATCGACAACACTTTCGGCATCGGAGCCCATGCGCAGGGTGCCGACGGGGTGGAATATGGTCGTGCCGATATCGCCCGCAGCGCGGGCCAGATCGTCGTCATTCTCAAAAGTGGGGCCGGGCCGGTATTCCTGCGGTTTGAACCGCGAAAAGGCGGGCTGGTTGACGATGCGGCGCGTCAGCCGCATGGAATCGATGGCTACCCGGCGGTCGCCTTCCGTCGACAGATAATTCGGTCGGATTTCCGGCTGCATGGCGAAATCCGGTCCTTTTACATGCACTGAGCCTCGGCTTTCGGGCCGAAGATTGCAGACACTTGCCGTAATGGCCGGAAAAGTGTGAACCGGATCACCAAACTTGTCGAGTGACACCGGCTGGACATGATATTCCAGATCCGCCGTCTCCTTTTCCGGAGAGGAACGGGTGAAGACACCAAGCTGGCTCGGCGCCATCGACATCGGCCCGGAGCGGGTCAAAGCATATTCGAGGCCGATCCTTGCCTTTCCGAACAGGGTGGAGGCCCTCTCATTCAGCGTCAGGACGCCTGAAACCTTATAGACCATGCGTAATTGCAGATGATCCTGCAGGTTCTCGCCCACACCTTGAACTTCCGTCACTGTGTCGATACCGGCGGCCTGCAACACGTCGCCGCGGCCGACGCCGGAAAGCTCCAGAATGTGTGGTGAACCGACTGCACCTGCCGAAAGCACCGTTTCGCGCCGTGCACGCATCTTTTTCAAGACGCCGTCGTGGTGAAACTCGACGCCTGTGACCAGGCCCTCTTCGACAATGAGACGCTTGACATGGGCCTTGGTCATGACTGTCAAATTCCGGCGGCCAAGCGCCGGTTTCAAAAAGGCCTTGGCCGTGTTCCAGCGCCAGCCCGACCGCTGGTTCACATCGAAATAACCGGCCCCTTCATTGTCGCCCCGGTTGAAATCTTCGGTCGCAGGAATGCCGGCCTCACCCGCCGCCTGCTGAAAGGCATCAAGCACATCCCAGCGCACGCGCGCCTTCTCCACCCGCCATTCGCCGCCGGTGGAATGCATGTCGCCCTTGCCGCGATAAAAATCCTCCGACTTCATGAAATAGGGCAGGATATCATCCCATCCCCAGCCCTCGCAGCCGAGTTGACGCCAGACATCGTAGTCGCGGGCCTGACCACGCATATAGATCATGCCGTTGATGGAGGAGCAGCCGCCGAGAACCTTGCCGCGAGGATAGATCAACGACCTTCCGTTAAGCCCAGGTTCTTCCGCCGTCTTGAAACACCAGTCGGTGCGCGGATTGTTGATGCAATAGAGGTAACCGACCGGAATATGGATCCAGTGATAATTATCGTTGCCACCCGCTTCCAGCAGCAGGACGCGATTGTTCGGGTCTTTCGAGAGGCGGTTGGCGAGAACGCATCCCGCACTTCCCGCTCCGATGACGATATAGTCAAATTCCGCCATGCTATTCTCCATGGGGCGCCCTTGCCGCGTCGCCCCGGACGCGGAGGAGCCTTCCCCCTGTTTCAAAAAATTCTTATCCTCGGTGCTGAAAACCCAGTCTTCGCCCGAGCCGCGAAGCGTAAAATTCACCGATCAGGCCGCGCCGGAACACCAGAACGCAGGCCATGAAAACGAGGCCGGTGATGATGGTGACCGGGAAATCGGATGTCGCGAGATAGTTCTGCAGTGCGACGACAAGCCCCGCACCGAAGATCGGGCCGATCATGGTGCCAATACCGCCGAGCAGGGTCATCAGGATAACCTCGCCCGACATCTGCCAGGCCACATCGGTCAAGGTTGCGAACTGGAACACCAGCGCCTTCAGGCCGCCCGCAAGACCGGCAAGCGCCGCCGACATGACGAAAGCACCAAGCTTGTAACGCTGCACGCTGTATCCAAGAGAAATGGCGCGCTGCTCGTTTTCGCGGATGGATTTCAGGATCATGCCGAACGGCGAGTTGACGAAACGCCAGATGACGAGAAGTGCCAGCACGAAGGCGGCAAGCACCGTGTAGTAAATGTTCAGCGGCGCGTTGAGATCGAGAAGGCCGAAGAGGTGTCCACGGGGCACGCCCTGCAACCCGTCCTCACCATGGGTGAAGGGTGCTTGAAGGCAGAAGAAATAAAACATCTGCGACAAGGCAAGCGTGATCATGGCGAAATAGATGCCCTGCCGGCGAATGGCGAAAAAGCCGATGACGAGGCCAAGAAGGGCGGCACCCGCCATGCCGATGAGGAGGCCGATCTCGGGCGTGACGCCCCATTCCTTCACCGAATAGGCGGTGAAATAGGCAGCGCCGCCGAAAAATGCCGCATGGCCGAAGGAAAGCAGCCCGGTGTAACCGATCAGCAGATTGAAGGCGCAGGCAAACAGCGCGAAGCAAAGCAGCTTCATCAGAAAGATCGGATAAACGAACATCGGTGCAGCGATCAGCACGGCCAGTCCTGCCAGTATCAGCACGGTCTTGATGGTTCCAGCGGTTGCGGAAACCTCGGCCTGCGGCATCGCGCCGGCTGTCGGGTTGTGAGTGGCTTTGGACATATCAGGCGTCCTTTCCGAAAAGTCCGGCGGGGCGGATGAGCAGCACAAAGGCCATGATGACGAAGATGACGATGTTGGACGCTTCCGGGTAGAACACCTTGGTCAGGCCTTCAGCGATACCCAGCATGTAGCCGGTGACGATGGCGCCCATGATCGACCCCATGCCGCCGACCACGACGACGGCGAAGACGACGATGATGAGGTTGGTGCCCATCAGCGGTGAGACCTGATAGATCGGCGCGGCCAGCACGCCGGTGAAGCCGGCAAGGCCCGCACCCAGCGCGTAGGTCAGCGTCAGGAGCACAGGCACGTTGATACCGAAGGCCTGCACCAGTGTCGGATTTTCCGTCGCCGCCCGCAGATAGGAGCCGAGCCGCGTCTTTTCGATCAACGCCCAGGTGGCGATGCAGGCGACAAGCGAGATGACGACGACGAAAGCGCGGTAGTTCGGCAGGAACATGAAGCCGAGATTGGTGCCGCCGGCAAGCTCGCGCGGAACCGAATAAGGTTGACCCGCCGCACCATACAGCCAGCGGAACGTGCCTTCCACCACCAGCGCCAGGCCGAAGGTGAAGAGCAGCCCATACAGAGGATCGAGATCGTAAAGCCGCGACAGTAGCAGGCGCTCGATGATCGCGCCGAAAAGTGCAACGACAAGCGGCGTCACCAACAGTGCCCACCAGAAGCTGATGCCGAAATATTGCAGGCCGAGAAAGGCGACGAAAGCGCCAAGCATATATTGGGCACCATGGGCGAAATTGATGACGCGCAGCAGGCCGAAAATGACGGCAAGGCCGAGCGACAGGAGCGCATAAAACGACCCGTTGATGAGGCCGATCAGCAATTGCCCGAGCAGGGCCTGAACCGGAACGCCGAAGAGCATCGTCATCGTTAAACCCCCAGCACTTTATTGAGTTCGCCCATGCGGCCGGAAAGCTCGCCCACCGGAAAATTGCTGACCATCTGGCCATGATCCATCAGGTAGAAACGATCCGCGATGCGGCTGGCGAAGCGGAAATTCTGCTCGACCAGAACCACGGTCATGCCACGACTTTTCAAGGTCTTCAGCACCTCGCCGATGCGCTGCACGATTACAGGCGCAAGCCCTTCGGTCGGCTCGTCGAGCAGGAGAACCTTGACACCTGTGCGCAGGATGCGCGCCATGGCCAGCATCTGCTGTTCGCCGCCGGAAAGCTTGGTGCCGGGGCTCGCCCGACGTTCATAAAGATTTGGAAACAGCTCGTAGATTTCATCGAGCGTCATGCCGCCGGATGCGACGACGGGCGGAAGTTTCAGATTTTCCTCGACGCTCAGTGTCGCGAAGATGCCGCGCTCTTCCGGCACGAAACCGAGGCCGTATTTCGCCGTGCGATGCAACGGCACCGGCATCAGATCCTTGCCGCCGAGCTTGATCACGCCCTTGCGGTTGCGGATGATGCCCATGATGGTGCGCAGCGTCGTGGTCTTGCCAACCCCATTGCGCCCGAGAATGGTGATGGTTTCGCCTTCGCCGACGGTCAGATCGACACCGTGCAGCGCCTGGCTTTCGCCGTACCAGGATTTCAGGTTGGAGACTTCGAGCATTGCCGCCATATCACGCCTCCTCCGTGCCCATATAGGCCGTACGCACGCGCGGATCGGCGGATACGGTGGCGTAATCGCCTTCCGCCAGAATTTCGCCCCGCTGCAGCACCGTGACCTGATGGCAGATATCCGCCACGACCTTCAGATTGTGTTCGACCATCAGCACCGCGCGCGTTTTGGCCACTTCGCGGATGAGATCGGCGACATGCGCGACATCCTCGCCCCCCATGCCCGCCATCGGCTCATCGAGAAGCAATACCTTCGGGTCGAGCGCAAGCGTGGTGGCGATTTCAAGAACGCGCTTGCGACCGTAGGAAAGATCGGCCGCAAGTGCATTTTTTTCCCGTGTCAGGCCAACCGTTGCGATCAACTCCTCGGCACGTGCATTGAGCCTGTCGAGTGAAGAAAGCGGCAGCCAGAATTGCGTTGAAAGGTTATTCGGCCGCTGCAACGCCACCCGAACGTTCTCAAGAACCGTCAGATGCGGAAACACCGCCGATATCTGGAAAGACCTGACGAGACCGAGCCGCGCCACCTTGTCCGGCGGCGTCTTTGTTATATCCGTTCCCATGAAGGTGATCGCCCCGCCTGTCGGCTGGAGAAACTTGGTCAACAGGTTGAAGACCGTGGTTTTGCCGGCGCCGTTCGGACCAATAAGTGCATGCACGCGGGCATGATGGACGTCGAGATCGACGTTTTTCACGGCCGCGAATGCGCCGAAGGTCTTGGAGAGACCGCGCGCCGAAAGCACGACGCGGGGTTCCGCCTGACCGGCAGGGGCGGGAGCGATCATCATGAAGTTCCCCCTTTTTACTGCGTTACCAGCGGGCAACCGCTTTTTGCGGGGTCCATGAAGGCTTCCTTGCCGGGGATCGTGGCAAGCACCTTGTAGTAGTCCCACGGCTGCTTGCTCTCATCCGGCTTCTTTACTTCCATCAGATACATGTCGTGGATCATGCGGCCATTGGCGGCCACATGGCCATCCTTCGAGAAGACGTCGTTGACAGGCATTTCCTTCATGGCCTTTGCCACGGCGTCAGCATCGTCGGTGCCGGCCTTATCGATGGCCTTCAGGTAATGCAGCACGGCGGAATAGGTGCCAGCGTGGACCATGTTCGGCATGGCGCCGGTACGTTCCTTGAACCGTTCGCCGAATTTGCGCGATTCATCATCGCGGTCCCAATAGAACCCTTCCGTCAGCGTCAGGCCCTGAGCCGCTTCGAGACCGAGGCCGTGCACTTCGGCAAGCGTAAAGAGAAGGGCCGCCAGCCGCTGCCCGCCCGCAACGATACCGAATTCAGCGGCCTGCTTGATGGCGTTGGAGGTGTCGAGACCGGCATTGGCAAGGCCGATGACCTTCGCGCCTGATGACTGCGCCTGCAACAGGAAGGAGGAATAATCCGTAGAGGCCAGCGGATGGCGCACGGAACCCAGCACCTTGCCGCCATTGGCCTTGACGAAGTTGGACGTGTTTTCTTCCAGCGAATAACCGAAGGCGTAATCCGCAGTCAGAAAGAACCAGCTGTCGCCACCCTGTTTCACCAGCGCACCGCCTGTGCCGACTGCCAGCGAATAGGTGTCGTAGGCCCAGTGGAAACCATAGGGGCTGCACTGCTTGCCCGTCAGTTCCGTGGTCGCAGCGCCCGTGTTGATGGTGATCTTCTTTTTGTCCTTCGAGAGAGCCTGCACGGCAAGGCCGACCGAGGAAGAGGTCAGTTCCATGATCGAATCCACCTGTTCGGTGTCGTACCACTGCCGGGCGATGTTGGAGGCGACATCCGCCTTGTTCTGGTGGTCAGCCGTTACCACTTCCACCGGCGCACCCAGCACCTTGCCGCCAAAATCCTCGACCGCCATCTTCGCGGCCTCATAAGAGTATTTGCCGCCAAAATTGGCGTAGACGCCCGACTGGTCGTTCAAGATGCCGATCTTGACCTTGCCGTCCGAAATCTCGGCAGCGTAAGCGGCGGTGCCTGCCGCCAGTGCCATGGCCGTGGATAAAACGATACTCTTGCGCATGACTTCTCCTCCCAGAGATGATTGCGAGCCTCAGATAGGTCTGTGCAACGGTGAACGAAGGCGCATGGCGATCGTCCCACGGTGTTGCATCACAACGGTCGCGCCACCCTCCTCAAAGCAGCGCCTCCCTATGTAGACTTCTCGAATTCGGCCGTTGACACAAGAGCGGGGCATCATCAAATTGCGAACAGGAACTGTTCATTTTTGAACAGACCTGGCAATGGAGACCGAATTGGCCACGCCTTTTACCTGGGACGACCTGCAATATTTTCTGGCGGTGGCCCGCACCGGACAACTTTCATCGGCAGCGCGTAGCCTGCGCACCAGCCACGCCACCGTCTCCCGCCACATCGACCGGCTGGAATTCTCGCTTAAAACCAAACTGTTCGAGCGAAATCCACGTGGTTACGAACTGACGACGGTCGGGCGGCGCCTGGTCGATACCGTCGAGCGCATCGAGGCGGAAGCGGAAAGATTGCAATCGGATATTTCCGAAAGCGGCAGCCTGCTGCGCGGCGTGGTCAGGCTCAGTGCGCCTGAAGGTTTTTCCAACTTTTTCTTCGTGGAAAGGCTGAAAGACTTCGCCGTCACCCATCCGCACATCATGGTGGAGATGGTTACGATCCAGCAGATCATGGCATTGTCGAAGAAAGAAGCGGATGTGGCGGTCACACTCGATCCGCCGAAAGCAGGCCCCTACATCAACGAACAGATCGTCGATTACACGCTGCATATCTACGCATCGCGTTCCTATCTTGCCAGCCACCCGAAAATCACCCGCCGCGAAGATTTGCCCGATCATTTCTTTATCGGTTACGTGCAGGATCTGATCTTCTCGCCGGGCCTCGATTACATGCGCGACGTGATGCCCGGCCTCCGACCCAACTTCCAGTCATCGAGCATTTTTGCGCAGTTGACTGCAACGCTGAGCGGACGTGGCCTTTGCATATTGCCCAACTTCATCGCCGCACGCTTTCCGGACCTGCAGATGGTGCTGGCAGGTGAAGTGGAACTGCGGCGGGGTTACTGGCTGACGAGCCATCAGGACCTTGCCAATGTGCCGCGCGTGCGCTCGCTGATGGATTTCATTCTCACGACGGCGCGCGCCCACCAAAATCTCTTCATCCTCGACCGCAAGACGATCGCCTGAAACAACCGTCGTTCACATTTCGGCGACACCGTGTCTACGCGTGGCGGATTGGAGAATCCGCACTGCAGCCTATATGACTGACAACAACGATGCCGGCTCAAGTCAGCTGCATCCTAAACATTTGGAAGGTCATCATGAAAAAGATCGGATTTCTATCCTTCGGACACTGGACGCCCTCGCCCCAGTCGCAGACCCGCTCTGCTGCAGACACCCTGCTGCAATCGATAGACCTGGCCGTTGCTGCGGAAGAACTCGGCGCCGACGGCGCTTATTTCCGTGTCCACCACTTCGCCCGCCAGTTGGGATCACCTTTTCCGCTGCTTGCCGCCGTTGGCGCAAGAACGAAAAGTATCGAGATCGGCACCGGCGTCATCGACATGCGTTATGAGAACCCCTTTTACATGGTGGAGGATGCGAGTTCAGCCGATCTCATCGCCGGCGGACGCCTGCAACTCGGCATCAGTCGCGGTTCTCCCGAACAGGTGATCGACGGCTGGCGCTATTTCGGCTACCGCCCTGCCGAGGGCCAGACCGAGGAGGACATGGCGCGCCAGCACACCGAAGTCTTCCTCGAGCTTCTGAAGGGCGAAGGTTTCGCCGAGCCGAACCCTCGGCCGATGTTTCCCAACCCGCCCGGCCTGCTGCGGCTGGAGCCGCACTCCGAAGGGTTGCGCGAGCGCATCTGGTGGGGTTCTAGCTCCAATGCGACGGCGGTTTGGGCGGCAAAGCTTGGCATGAACCTTCAAAGCTCCACCCTGAAAACGGATGAGACCGGCGAACCCTTCCATGTGCAGCAGGCCGAACAGATCCGTGCTTACCGCGCCGCATGGAAAGAGGCTGGACACGCCCGCGAGCCTCGCGTGTCTGTCAGCCGCAGCATCTTCGCTCTCGTCAGCGATCGCGACCGATCCTATTTCGGTTACGGCAGCGAGGGTGACGACAAGATCGGTTACATCGACGACAAGACGCGCGCGATCTTCGGGCGCAGCTACGCCGCCGAACCGGAAGCATTGATCGAGCAGCTAAAAGCCGACGAAGCTATCGCCGAGGCCGACACACTGTTGCTGACCGTGCCGAACCAGCTGGGCGTCGACTACAACGCCCATGTTATCGAGACGATCCTCAAACAGGTGGCTCCTGCACTCGGCTGGCGCTAAGTCTGGCAAAACCTGCATCAAGCCCACACCGTCACCCCGGATTAGATTCTGGGTGACGGTGCGATCAAGTCTTCGATAGCGCACGATTCCTTTGACGACGCCGAAGCCCCGTGGCCGGATGCAATCCGGGCTGAACGCCTCTGTTTCATTTCACCGCTTTGCCGTAGCGGGCGATGCTTTCGGCCAAAGGCGTGGTGCTGGCGCCGGGATGCTCCGGGCGCTTGTAAACACCATCGCGAACATGGATCGGCTCTTCGAAATGGTCCTTGATCCACGGAATATATTCGAGGATGGTCGATGCCGGATGCCAGTAACTCAGATGCACATGCACCTGACTCATCTCACCGGCATGCGGAACGACAGGCAGGCGATTGGCGAGCGCGAGGTCAGCGACCTGGATATATTCGGTGATGCCGCCAAGCCGGGTTACATCCGGCTGGACATAGGCAACAGCGCCCGCGTCGATGAATGACCGGAACGCATCCACCGTATAAAGCTGCTCTCCGAGAGCGATGGGAATGGATGTGTTGCGTGCCAGCCGCGCGTGGCTGGTCACATCGTCGTACCAGAGCGGTTCTTCGAACCAATAGATATCCAGATCCTTTGCCGCCGCGCAGAAGCGCTGGCATGTCGGCAGATCCCACTTGCCGTTGCCATCGATAGCGATGCGTATCGCGGAGCCGAGACGCTTGCGCACCGCCGCGAGGCGTCCGATATCAATATTCGGATCATCGTGCCCGACCTTGATTTTCAGGCGGGTAAAACCTTCCTCTTCAACTGCCCTGGCGCTGCCCGCCAGCAGATTTTCGAGATTGAAAGAAAGCCAGCCTATATCGGTATTGTAAGCTTCGACCCCTGTGGTGTGCGCGCCGCCGAGGTATTGCCAGAGTGGAACGCCCGCCTTCTTCGCCTTCAGATCCCAGAGCGCCACATCGACCGCAGCCAGCGCCAGATGGGTGATGCCCGCGCGGCCGACCCATTGCAGGGACGGATAACGGGCAAGTTTTGTCCACAGCCGCGAATGTTCGGATGCATCCTCGCCGATCAGCAGAGGCGCATAGCAATCGCTGATGCAGGATGTGATCAACCGGTCGGACGGCAGATGCGCATGGGTGCCGGTGAAGCCGTAGCCCTCAAGGCCGTCACTCGTCGTAATTTTTGCGCCGACGACGCCCCAATGGGTGATGCTGTGGGTGGAATCGGAAATGGATTCCGATGTCAGCGGCAGATGCAGGATGAAAGGTTCGACAGCGGTTATTTTCATGATCGGTCAATTCCTCGACGCTTGAGCAGCCTTTGGGGAGGAATAAACGGAAGTTCCGTTCTGATCGAAGCTCCACCGATCAACCAGTGGAATGTCGCCACTGCCCCGCGATCAATGACCGCAGGAGATGAAGCCTCAGGGGATTGCCCGGCCACCCTCCTCCAGCAGCCAGCTTCCGATGACGGATACAGCTAAAGCAAAATCGACCATTTTAAAATAAAAAATTTTTTATTTTTTATATTTTGTCATTGCCTGTCACTCGCGGTTAGGTGATGGTGTTGCCATGAACACACTGATCAAAGTCACGCTCGCCGACCAAGCGCATCAGGAACTGCGGGCGCGCATCGTCAGCGGCAGATTGCGCGGCGGCGAACGGCTGTTGCCCAACGAACTTGCCGCCGATCTCGGCATCAGCCCCACGCCGGTCAAGGAAGCATGCCTGAAACTCGAGGCAGACGGGCTGGTGGTCAATTCCTCAAGGCGCGGCATGGTAGTACGCGATTTTACCGTGGAGGATGTGGAAGAACTCTACGCCGCCAGAATGCTGCTGGAAAAAGGCGCTGTGGAAGTGGCCTTCGATGCCGGGCAGCTGGACGAAGCCTTGCATGCGCAGCTTCTGGAAAGCCTTGCGAAACACCGCGAATTTGCCAAGAGCGCGACGCTGGACGATCTCTCCAAGGCGCTGTTTCACGATCGCAGCTTCCACACGGCCCTTGTTTCGGCCGCGCGCATTCCGGTCATTTCCGGCACGCATGGGCGCATTCTCGACCAGACCCACACGGTTTTCGTATCGATCCTTGGCGACTACGCCCGCTCTGTCGAGGAACACCAGAATATTGCCGACGCCATAGCCGCCCGCAGCAAGGCCCAGATTATCGACGCCCTATGGCGCCATCTGGAGCGTAGCCGGCAGAATACGCTGCGGCAGGTGCGTCTGCTGAGAGAGGCCGGCGCCTGAGCGTACCCCCCGCAATCTTTTGAAGTCCTGAAAAAACAACAGGCCGGAAATCCGGCCTGTTCCACTTATTCATCGGTCAATCGTCGATCTCAAGCCGTCGCAGCCTGCCGTGCCGCCTTGCGGCGCTCTACGCGGGCGCGGATGGCGTCTACATCCGTTACCGGAGTGGCGGCAAAAAGCTGGCGCGTATAGGCGTGCTTCGGATCGGCAAATAGTTCCTCGCGCGTGCCCTGCTCCACGGCTACACCCTTCGAGATAACCATGACGTCATCGGCGATATAGCGAACGACGGAAAGGTCGTGGCTGACGAAGACGTAGGTCAGCTCGAACTCTTCCTGGAGATCTCTCAGCAGGTTTAGCACCTGCGCCTGCACTGAAAGATCGAGTGCCGAGACAGGCTCGTCCAGCACCAGAAGTGCGGGGTTGAGCATCAGCGCCCGCGCAATCGCGATGCGCTGCCGTTGGCCGCCAGAAAACATGTGCGGATATCGGTTGAAGTGTTCGGGACCCAGTCCAACCTTCACGAGCATGGCTTCAGCCCGCTCACGACGCTCGGACGCCGGCATTTTGGTGTTGATGACAAGCGGCTCCATCAACACGTCGCCAACCTTCTGGCGCGGATTGAGGCTACCATAGGGGTTCTGGAACACCATCTGCACCTTGGAGCGCATGTCCGTGCCGGGACGGCGCTTTGCGATATCGACCGGCTGGCCGTCGATCTTCAGCTCGCCACCGGATGCCGGGTCGATCAGCGCGATGATGCGCGCAAGCGTCGATTTGCCGGAACCGGACTCGCCGACGATGGCGAGCGTCTTGCCGCGCTCGACGGCAAAATCGATGCCTTTCAGCGCCTGCACGGTCTTTGCTCCGCCGAACAGGCCGCCCGGAACGTGATAATGGCGGGTAATGCCCTTGCCTTCGACAACGATGCTCATTGAACGCCCTCCTTGCCGAAGAAGTCGGAAACCGTGGGCAGGCGGTCGCCGGTCGCATGTTCCGGCAGCGCGGAAAGCAATGCCTTGGTATAGGGATGTTGCGGGGCCTCAAACAGGCTCAGCACATCCGCTTCCTCCATCTTGCGGCCCTTATATTGCACGACCACGCGGTCTGCTGTTTCGGCCACGACACCCATGTCATGGGTGATGAGGATCAGCGCCATGCCGTATTCTTCCTGCAGATCCATCAACAGATCGAGGATCTGTTTCTGGATCGTCACGTCGAGCGCGGTGGTCGGCTCGTCGGCGATCAAGAGACGCGGTTTGGAAGCGATGGCGATGGCGATCATCACACGCTGGCATTGACCGCCGGACATCTGGTGCGGATAGGCATTGAGCTTGGTTTCCGGATCGGGAATACCGACGGACCGGAACAGCTCCAGTGCGCGTGCACGCGCCGCAGACCGGCCCATGCCGAGATTGAGGCGCAGCACCTCCTCGATCTGGAAACCGACCGTAAAGGACGGGTTGAGCGACGCAACTGGCTCCTGGAAGATCATGGTGATCTCACGGCCGATCAGCTTGCGGCGCTCCTGCGGCGACATGGCCAGCAGGTTTATACCATCGAAGATCATCTCGTCGGCGGTGATCGTCGCCGTATCGGGCAAAAGCCCCATGACGGCGAGCATGGATACCGACTTGCCGGAACCGGACTCGCCGACGATGGCCAGCACCTCATGCTTGTCCACGGAGACGTCGATGCCGTTGACGGCCGTGAACGCGCCGGTGGCGGTGGCGAACTTGACGGTGAGGTTCTTGATTTTCAGCAGGCTCATCGCTTAGCTCCGCTTCAGTTTGGGATCGAGCGCATCGCGCAGCCCGTCACCCATCAGGTTGATGGCGAGCACCGATACGAGAATCGTCAGGCCGGGAAGGGTAACGACCCACCAGGCGCGCAGGATGAACTCGCGGGCTTCGGCCAGCATCGTGCCCCATTCGGATGCGGGCGGCTGCGCGCCCATGCCGAGGAAGCCGAGAGCCGCCGCATCGAGAACGGCAGATGAGAAGGAGAGCGTCGCCTGCACGATCAAAGGTGCAAGGCAGTTCGGCAAAATCGTCTTGAACATCAGCCGGAAATTGCCGGCACCCGCCACACGCGCGGCGGTGACATATTCACGCCGAAGCTCGCTCATGACAGCTGCACGCGTCAGACGCGCGAAATGCGGCTGATAGACGATGGCAATCGCGATCATGGCGTTGGTCAACCCCGGACCCAGGATCGCAACCAGCACCAGTGCCAGAAGCAGCGATGGAAACGCCAGGATGACGTCCATCACGCGCATGATGACAGTGTCCACCCAGCCGCCGAAGAAGCCGGCGACGAGACCGATGACAATGCCGCCGACAAGGGCGATGGAAACAACGACGACGCCGATGAACAGCGAATATTGCGCGCCATAGATCAGTCGGGACAGCATGTCGCGGCCGACAGCGTCGGTGCCGAGCAGGAATGCGGTACGGCCTCCATCCTGCCAGACCGGCGGGACGAGCAACGCGTCTCTATATTGCTGGGTCGGGTCATGCGGGGCAATCACGGCTGCGAAAACCGCGATCAGAACCAGAAGAAGGAAGACGGCAAGGCCGACGACGGCGCCACGGTTCTGGCGGAAGTAGAACCAGAAATCGGCGATCATCCGGCGGCGGATGGCGGCGTCGGAAAGCCTGACGCCGGGAGCTGTGGTCACATCGCTCATTTGTGACGGATCCTTGGATTGATGAGGCCATAGGTGAGATCGACAAGCAGGTTGACGATCATCACCAGACCCGCGATCAGAAGCAGGCCGCTCTGCACGACCGGATAGTCGCGGCGCGAGATGGAATCGATCATCCACTTGCCGATGCCCGGCCAGGAGAAGATGGTTTCGGTCAGGATTGCACCCGCCATCAGCACACCGATCTGCAGGCCGATGGTGGTGATGACCGGGATCATGGCGTTGCGCAATGCGTGAACGCCGACGACACGGGACGGCGACATGCCCTTTGCACGCGCTGTCCGCACATAATCCTCACCGAGGACTTCGAGCATTGCCGACCGTGTCTGGCGGGCAATAACTGCAAGCGGGATGGTGGCAAGCACCACCGAAGGCAGGATGAGATGTGACAGAGCCGAAGCGAAAGCACCCTTCTGCCCTGAAATCAGGCTGTCGATCAGCATGAAACCGGTGACGGAAGGGAAGAAATACATCAACGAGATACGGCCCGACACCGGTGTCCATTGCAGGATGCCGGAGAACATGATGATGAGCAGCAGGCCCCACCAGAAGATAGGCATGGAGAAGCCAACCAGCGCCGTCGTCATGGAGATCTGGTCGAACCACGAGCCACGGCGGATGGCGGCGATGACGCCGACCGGCACACCGATCAGTGTGGCGAGGATGATGGCGACGAGGCCAAGCTCGACTGTCGCGGGAAAGAGCGCCAGGAACTCGGTCAGAACGGGTTTCTTGGTGACCAGCGAATTGCCGAGATCACCCTGAAGCAGCCGCCCCAGAAAATGGAGATATTGCTGCCAGATAGGCTGGCTGAAGCCGAGCTGTTCGGCAAGTTGTGCATGCCGCTCGGGCGAAATGCCGCGCTCACCCGCCATCAACAGCACGGGATCGCCCGGCAGGACGCGAACGAAGGCAAAGGCAACGATGGTAATCCCGAGAAATGTCGGAACGAGATAGAGAAGTTTGCCGAAAATGAACCGGATCATGGTTTTTTCCTGAAAAGACGCGCGAAAGAACCTGAGTTCTTCCGCGCGTCCTGTTGTTTGGGATTACTCAGCGATATCGACGGATTCGAAGGTGAAGTCGCCAAGCGGGCTCATGGTGAAGCCGGAAACCTTGGCGGACATCGGAACGAACTGCGTGGAGTGCGCAAGCGTCGCCCACGGAGCCTGTTCCTTGAAGATCACCTGCGCCTGCTCATAAAGCTTTGTGCGCTCGGCAACGTCAGTGGTCTGCTTTGCCTTGGAAAGCAGTTCGGAGAACTCCTTATTGCACCACTGAGCACGGTTTGCACCGCCTTCGCCGGTTGCAGCGCAGGAAAGCAGAACGCCCATGAAGTTATCAGGGTCACCGTTGTCGCCGGTCCAGCCGAGGATGACGGCACCGTCGCGGTTCACTTCAGTCGACTTCTTGAGGTATTCACCCCATTCGAAGGAGACGATCTCGGCCTTGACGCCAACCTTCGCGAAATCCGACTGGATCAGCTCGGCGGTGCGGCGGGCATTCGGCATGTATGGACGCTGAACCGGCATCGCCCAGATCTTCATCGTCAGATCCTTGACGCCAGCGGCTTCGAGAGCCTTCTTGGCAGCTTCCGGATCGTAAGGATCGTCCTTGATGCTGTCGTTGTAGGACCACATCGTCGGCGGGATCGGGTTCTTGGCAACCGTGCCGGCACCCTGGAATACGGCGTCGATGATGGCCTGCTTGTTCATCGCCATGTTCAGCGCCTTGCGGACTTCCGGCTTGTCGAAAGGTGCAACAGTGGTGTTGTAGGCGAAGTAGGCAACGTTCAGGCCCGGCTGTTCATCGAGCTTGAGGTTGGAATCGGCACGAATGGTGGCGAGGTCGGCCGGGGCCGGATAAGGCATAAGGTGGCATTCGCCAGCCTTCAGCTTCTGCAGACGAACGGCAGCGTCCGGCGTGATCGCGAAGATCAGATCGTCGATCTTCGGAGCTTCGCCCCAGTAGTCGGCGTTCTTCTGGTAGCGGATGACCGCGTCCTTCTGATAGGCGACGAACTTGAACGGGCCGGTGCCGATCGGCAGGTTGTTGAAGTCTTCCTTGGTGCCGGCCTTATCAAGCGTATCAGCATATTCCTTCGAAACGATCGAAGCGAAAGGCATCGCGATATTGGCAAGGAACGGAGCTTCAGGACGGGTCAGCACGAACTTCACGGTGTAATCGTCAACCTTGACGATTTCCTTGATCAGCGACGGCATTTCCATGGAGTTGTAATATTCGTAGGTGATGCCTGCGATATACTGGTTCCACGGGTTCTTTGTGTCACCCTGGCGGTTGTAGCTGAAGATCACATCATCGGCGTTGAAATCGCGGCTTGGCGTGAACTTCTCGTTGGAGTGCCACTTTACGCCCTTGCGCAGGTGGAACGTGTATTCGAGGCCATCGCTCGAAACTTCCCACTTTTCGGCAAGGCCTGGCTCAACTTCGGTCGTGCCCTTCTTGAACTCGGTCAGACGGTTGTAGACCGGATGCGCGGAGGCATCGAAGGTGCCGCCGGCGGTGTAAGGCGAAGGATCGAAGCCTTCCGGAGATGCCTCGGAGCAATAAACGAAGGTCTTCGCCATGGCGGGCACGGCGGAAGCCATCGCAAGCGCAGAGGCTATAAGCAAACTGCGGGTCAGCGTTTTCATCTGGTGGTCCTTTCCCTCTTTTTCTGAGTTTATGCGACCCCGTTTTAAGGGGCCTACCTGTCCTGGTCAGCGACGACGCGGAGCCCCGTGTCGCCGTTCGGTCCTGTGCCTCCCGACCAATTACCCGGCGACCGGCTGGAACAGCCGGTCGAGGTTCTTTTCCGGCGGGCAGAACCAGCGTGGTCCCGCCTCCGTCATATAAGCTATATCCTCGAGACGGACGCCGCATTCCCCATAAACGCACAGCATCGGCTCGATGGAAAAGCACATTCCCGGCTGAAGTGCCGTGGCATTTCCTGCAACGATATAGGGTTCTTCGTGAATATCCAGCCCAAGCCCATGGCCGGTGCGATGCGGTAGACCCGGAACCTGATAATCCGGCCCAAAACCGGCCGCCTTCAGGCTGTCGCGCGCGGCCTTGTCCACGTCCGAGCAGGCAGCACCGACCCGGGCCGCGTCAAAGGCAGCAGCCTGCGCGTCCCGCTCGGCGTTCCAGAGAAAACGCTGCCGTTCCGTCGGCTGGCCGAACACATAGGTGCGGGTGATATCCGAACGATAGCCATGAAGGATGCCGCCGAGATCGACCAGCACCATGTCGCCGTCAACAAGCGTCTGCGCATAGGGCACGCCATGCGGATAAGCCGTCGCCTCGCCGAACTGAACCGCCACGAAAAGCGGCTTCATGCCAAGCGCAACATGTGCGGCGTTAACGAAGTCAGCCACTTCCGTGGTGGATATGCCGGGACGCAGCCCCTCGAACACGGCCTTCTGCACGCCGTAGCTCGCATCCATCGCCGCCTGGATGATGGCAATCTCGGCTGCGGATTTGACCTGCCGCTGTGCGACAATCATCGGCTGGGCGGAAATGATGCGGCCTTCCAGACGCTGCATCAGGGCCGATGCGAAAACGAAAGGAGTGGCAGGATCGATCGCGACAAGGTGGCCGGGACAGCCGAGCGCTTCGATGCGCTTTGCCATCAGGTCAAAAGGACTTTCATCCTCTTCCCAGACGGCAACTTCGCCCTCGATACGGATCATCGTCCGTAGTTTCGGCTCCTCAAATGCCGGACTGACATAGACCGGCTTGCCTTCTGCCGGCACCAGGGCGCCGTGAATGCGCTCCGAAAGACCAAGCGACAGGCCAGTATAATAGGTCAGCGACGATGATGCATCGAGCCAGACCGCCTTGATATTTTGCTGGATTAGCTGCGCTTGCAGGCCGCGCAACCGCAACCCGAGCTCGTCTTCAGCGATCGATGAAACCGCGATCGGCTGAAACCGCTTCAGCGCCTCTTGAAAGTCTGCCATTCTCTCCCCGCCGCTTTCAGGCGCACAGACACAAGCGTGTCGGCAACTCCCAAGCGTTCTTTTGCCAATGCTTAAACACAGGCCGGGGCCTAAGCAATGGGCCAGGACGATGCACCGCCACAAAACTGTGCATATTCATCTAGACATAACGAAATCGTGATCGACACGCGCCCGATTTCGACAATCATCGCCTTGACGGGAAAATCAGAAATCCCCCGAAAACTTAAGGGGAAAAGCGGGGTATCGGTCATCCGGGCGCAGACGGCGCGCAGAAACCTCACCGCAAGATGCATTGGAAAAAGAAGCCCAGAAAAGGAAAAAGCCTGCCGCGGGAGGAGGTGCGGCAGGCTTCAAACTTGATCGGTGATTGGGAGGAGGAGTACCACCGATCCGCATCGAGCGACACTGGGAGGAGGAGTGCGTCGCTTCGATGTTTTGAATATAGCGGTATCCGCGATTTTTAACAGAGCAAGTCTCGCAATGCAGCATTGCATTTTTGCATAGCTCGAAAATTCCTGCTTTGTTTTTTAGCACTCCCGCAGAAGACGTTGGAAATCAACTTTCCCGATGCACTTGAAAACCGGCAAAGGACTGGTTGACCGGCATGAGTTCGAGGCTGTTGATGTTGATATGTTTGGGCTGCGAGGCGACCCAATGGATCGTATTGGCGATATCCTCGGCCGTGATCGGATTGACGCCCTTGTAAAGATTGTCCGAGGCATCCTGATTGCCGCCGGTGCGAACAAGCGTGAATTCCGTTTCGCACATGCCCGGTTCGATCGAGGTGACGCGCACGCCCTTGCCATGCAGGTCGGAGCGCAGACCTAGCGAGAATTGCCGCAGGAAGGCTTTCGTTCCGGCATAGACATTGCCGCCCGCATAGGGCCAGTGCGCAGCTACCGAGGAAAGGTTGATGACAATGCCCTTGCGGTCGATCAACGTGGGCAAAAGATGGTGGGTGATGTTCAAAAGACCGGTGATGTTGGTGTTCACCATGGTCTGCCAGTCTTTCAGCGGCACCTGCGGTGCAGGTGCGGTGCCGAGCGCAAGCCCCGCATTGTTGACGAGAATATCGATGTCCCGGAAACCTTCCGGCAAAGCCGCAAGTGCCTTTTTAGTGGCATCTTCGTCGGTAACATCGAAGGCAGCGCCGTGAAAGGCGGAGCCGAGTTCTTGCGCCAGGGCCTCCAGCCGTTCCGCCCGCCGACCTGTGCCAATGACCTTCCAGCCTTCCTTGACGAAGCGCCGCGCCGTGGCCTGTCCGAAGCCGGACGTGGCGCCGGTGATGAGGATGGTACCGCTCATGATGATGTCTCCAGTAAATTCGTTCTGTCGGGATCAGTCTGTGTCAGTAATTTTTCAGCGGCGGCCGCCAGACAGCGCTTATACGCCTCGAGATCCGTATAAAGGGCCTCTGCCGTCGCGTTGCCAACGATGACGACGCCGCCACGCCGCAAAATTCCGCCGTGCAGCATGAGATTGTCGACCATGTCGAAATTCTCGATCGACAAACCGTCCGGGCCGCGATAGCGCCCTGTTTCATCGATTGCGGCAACACCGTTATATTGCGCCTTGATGCGGGTGAAGTGATTGGCCGCGACATTGGTGTAGGCGAAAACCGGCTTGCCCAGCGCGCACATGAACCCCAGTTCGTAGCTCGTTCCCGTATCGGCGGCGATGCCGCGAAACGGCGTGAGATTGGCGATGACCGCATCCGCTTCCAGCATCATCCGCTCGTCTATGGCATTGATGTTGCAGCCGTGGCCGATTTTCGTGTCCGCGGGCGGAATTTCCAAATCGCCCGGCGAAAGCGGCGTAAACCCGGCCTCGCGTGCAAGCGAGGCCTTGAGGTCGAGCATTTCACGGGCATTCGGGAGGAAGACCTCCGGCCCGGCGAGATAGATTTTCTTTGTCATAGGAAATTTCATACAATTTGGAGAAACAGGATTTCCGCAAACCTAACCCGGAGACTTTCGCAAACGCAAGTACCAAGGGGACATGCGCCAAGGCGCGTCGGAGCGACCTACAAAACGGTATCGTCAAACCTGTCTTTCCGTTATAGCCGGAGCAACGAACTGGACATTCCCGGAGCAAGACAATGGCAGCAACCATCCGTTATCACGAAGGCGATATTTCCGCCGCAGATGCCGCACGCTACCTTGGCGCCATCGCAATCGATACGGAAACACTGGGGCTGGTGCCACGCCGCGACCGTCTCTGTGTCGTTCAGCTTTCTCCTGGAGACGGTACGGCGGATGTCATCCGCATCGCCGCCGGCCAGAAGGAGGCTCCAAACCTCACCCATATGCTTGCAGACCCTGCCCGGCAGAAGATTTTTCACTATGGCCGTTTCGATATCGCCGTTCTGTTCCACACGTTCGGTGTGACGACGACGCCGGTTTTCTGCACCAAGATCGCCTCCCGCCTGACCCGCACCTATACCGACCGGCACGGGCTGAAGGACAATCTGAAGGAAATGCTTGAGGTCGACATCTCCAAGGCGCAGCAATCGTCCGACTGGGCAGCAGAAAAACTGTCACCCGCACAGCTCGAATATGCTGCATCCGATGTGCTGCATTTGCATGCGCTGCGCGACAAGCTGACACACCGCCTCGTGCGTGATGGTCGCCTCGATCATGCCGATGCCTGTTTCGCGTTTCTGCCGACCCGTGCCAAGCTCGATCTTCTGGGCTGGGACGAAACGGATATCTTCGCCCATAGCTGAGCGGTTTCACGCTTCGTTTAAGGACTGATTTACCGAAACTGCCTATTCTCGGCCGCAACTTTGGGTGGCCGGGGACTTCCAGATGATTACACCGTTGCAGCAGACGGCAAGCATTGCAGTCAGCGACCTCATGCGGTCGATGGTGAAAACCATTGAGGAACGCCATCGCGAAGAGCAAGAAAAAGCGAACGGTACCAAAAAAGACGAGACGATAAAGACCCAGCCGCAGCCGGACCAAAGCCATCGCGTTGCCAATGAAAAGATAAGCGCCTATCTGTTCGGCGCCATGAAGCCTGATGGCGATGCCTTCGCCTCGCTTGTCTCCCGTTTCTCGTCTGCGCTTGGCATCACCCAGGAAAACAATGAATCGAACGCGGCTTTCGCGCAAAGGCTTCAGGACGCGCTGACCCTGACCGACGGCTTTGAAAAAACCGATGCGGCAGGAAAAGCCACGACGATTTCGCTGAAATCCTTCGGCGTTTCGGAAGCGCAGGTCGTGGAAGTCCTGAATAACGGCGTAACTGCCAAGACCGCGCCCATGGCAGCACTTGCCGCACGCATTGCCCAAAATGCCGGCCTGAGCGGCAAGGAAGAAGATTTCGGCGTGCAGATGTCGAAAGCAATCATGGCAGTGCGCGCCACCGCACCCAAAAATGTCAATGATCTCGAAGAATCGACTGGCCTCAAGGAACTTGGTATTTCCGCGCAGCAGATGATCGCCGCAATCGCAAACCCATTTGGCGATGCGGCACGCGCCGTGAAGAATGCGCTGAACGATCAGGCGCAGGGCACCCAATTCATGACACGGGAAACCATGAAGGTCATCCAGCGCCTGGAAGACGTTGCCGATCCGAAAACCAAGGAAGAATTGCAGGCCGAACGCGGCAAAAACCGCATGGGCGAAATCAATGATGCCGAAGTTGCGGCCGAGCGGGAAGAGGATATCCAGACCCGAGACGCGCAGGGCAAGCTGGAGGATGTGCAAAAACTTCAGGACGTTGTGAAGGAACACATAGACGCTGCCGCCGAAGAAAAAGCGCAAGGCACTGACGGGCAAGGCCCGGTAGATATTTCTTCGGAAATCGCCCTTATCTCCGTGCTCGCGGCAACGCCATCAAGCGAAACGGCCCCGGCTGAAAATGACAACGAACCCGCAGAGACAGACGCCGCAACCAAGACGGAAACCGATCAGAAAGACGACGCCGAAAAACTGCTTGATGCTCAGGCAGTCGTCGATAACGCCCGCAGCGCCATTTTGCCGATCTCGATAGACGACAATGGAATTTATGCACTGCTGAAGAAGAAGGCGGCATGATCTCGCCGCTACCGATAGTCACTTGAGCGAAACAAGATGTGAGTTCAAACATGTCTCAAATTTCCGGCATATCCGGCAGCGCCGGCCTCGATGCCGAACCAAATGCGGCGCAAGCGCTGCTCTCGATCGCCGCTCCGCCGCTGGCGCCGAATGACGACAATTTCGTTGCCGCAAGCGAGGAAGACAACCTCATCGCCCCCGTTGAAAATCGCCCCGAGAGAGGTTTTCCCAAGGCAAGCTGGCTCGACGCGATGCCGCCGGAAGCCTTTGAGGCAGCAGACAGCGAACCAGACCATATTTCATCGGTCAATTCCGACGATAACGGGCTTTACCGCATGTTCATCAGCGTCTCTCCCTGATTGCCATATCGACACGATTTTTATGGTTAGCGAATTCTTAATATCTACGGCCCAGACTCAGGGTTGATGATTCTGTGTGCATCGCGAAGAGCTGGCATTCCTGCCAGCGACGCACACGGCGCTCCCGCATGAGCGGGCGAGATGACACCTGTACATCACCGGCGCGGCAATCTTTCAACATAGGCCAAATGCGGATCAGAGAGCCAGGGACTGGCCCTTTCGCAGCCAGCGGCGGTAATCGATAGGAACGGAGCGCAGCATGTTACCGCCTGTACCGAAAATTCCGGCAGCCGATGCCGCCTATGGAGCCGCAGCCTCGCAGACGCAGCGCGGGGAGCCGAAGGAGGCCGTGCAGCCGCAGGCAAGCAATCTTGCTCGCGACAATGGCAGCAGTCTTTTCGCCAAAGCCGCAGTCACCTCTCTCGCCAGCGAATATCAGCTTTCCCGCAGCACCGCCGTTCTGGCGGAGGCGCTTGGCAAGCTGATGAACCTCCCAAGGCGCGACGGCGAAGCCATTCAAACCTATGTGATGCGTCTGACGGATGCGCTGCGCGCCCTGCCCGCACCGCAGCGCCTGGCGCTGGAACAACAGGTCAGCAAAGTCCTGCAGGGGTTGAGCCTTTCGATGCTCGCAGAAATCCTGAAACAGCCAACCGGGCCGGATGCCGCAAGGCTTGCGCTGCTGATCGAACTTTCCCGCTACAAGGGAACGGATCTTGCGGCGAAGGCGGTGGTGTCCTCTTATCAGCAGAACAATTCGGCCAATCCGGTGACCGCGCAGCCAGTGCAAGCGAGACAGCAGAACGGCCCGAGCCAGAGTGCTGACGGCCGCCCAAACCCGGCAACGACCACCACAACAACAGCACAACCGGCAACCGCCGCCGCGCCCGGCCGGCTGTTGCCTATGCTCATCGGCCCGCTTGCCCAAAGCGCCGCCGCAATAAAAGCCATGGTTGCGGCGCAGGCAGCGCCGCAAGGCCCGCAGGCCAATCTTCCCGCCCCACCTGCCGACATGTCCGACTCTCCGCACGATGCGGCAAAACCGGAAGGGAAAGCCGCCGAAAGCACCGTACGCTCGCCTCAGCCGCAAACGGGCAGCACAACAAAAGAAGCTTCGACAGATGCCCGCCCGGCGAATCCGCCACGGGCTGAGAACGCCGAGATGCGCCCTGCACTTCAGCATCGGGACACGATGAAGCTGGAGCCGCGGGAAACCCGCACTACCTTGAACCCGCCATCCGGCCAGTCCACGGCTGGCGCCAAGGATATGGAAAACCTGCTCCTTGCTGCAGTGGCCGGCAAACTTCCCGTCAAGGCCACCACCGCTGCCCAGCTTTCCGCCACGCCACCGGGCGCCATACCGCAACCACTCGAAGAGCAGCCTGCCGAAAAAACTGCCCTCGCAACGCCCATCCACCCGACCGGGGAGGAAACGGAGACGATTACCAACCGGCCAGAAGCCCAGCCCATGCCGCGCGCCGCTCTCGACCCGGAAGCAAGAATGGCGATGCTGGAACAAACGGCTTCGCAATCGCTGATCGCTGCGGCTCTGGCAAAAGACGGCACGCCGTTACCGCTCGTCGCATACCCACCGGCGGAAGAGGACCACGAATCGGAAACGCCGCATCGCGGGCGTGGTCCATTTTCCGAGGATGAAGCGAATGGCGAGGCGGAGGGCGAAAATCCCGACGGTCAGGACGAGATGGAAGAGCGGGTGGCCGCCAATGACGAGATTGGCGATGGGGAAAATCCGCGGACAGCGGCTTTCGACGACAGTGCGGAAAATTATTACCTCAAGATGAGTGGCATGCACTGAATTCCGCGCCGCCCATTGGCCTATGCCACGAATACTGCAGCCAACAAAAAACCCGCCGGAAAATTCCGGCGGGTTCTTTATATCAAACGATCTCTAGCGATTATTCGCTGCGGTTCTTCAGAGCCGCACCGAGGATGTCGCCGAGCGAAGCGCCAGAGTCGGACGAACCGAACTGTGCGACGGCTTCCTTCTCTTCAGCGATTTCCAGAGCCTTGATCGAAAGCATGACCTTGCGGTCCTTCTTCGAGAAGTTGACGACGCGAGCGTCGAAAACCTGGCCAACTGCGAAACGCTCCGGACGCTGATCGTCACGATCGCGTGCGAGGTCGTTGCGGCGGATGAAGGAGGTGATGTCCTCGTGGTTGACGAGCTTCACTTCCACGCCACCGTCGTTAACGGCGATGACTTCGCACGAAACGACTGCGTTCTTGCGCAGGTCGCCGGACGTTGCGGCTTCACCGACAGCATCCTTGCCGAGCTGCTTGATGCCGAGCGAGATGCGTTCCTTCTCGACGTCAACATCGAGAACGACGGCCTTGACCACGTCACCCTTGTTGAACTCTTCGATGACCTGTTCGCCCGGACGGTTCCAGTCGAGATCCGACAGGTGAACCATGCCGTCGACATCGCCTTCGAGGCCGATGAACAGGCCGAATTCGGTCTTGTTCTTGACTTCGCCTTCGACTTCAGTGCCGGCCGGATGGCTGAAGGCAAATGCCTGCCACGGGTTTTCCAGCGTCTGCTTGAGGCCGAGCGAGATACGGCGCTTGGACGGATCGACTTCGAGAACGACAACGTCAACTTCCTGGCTCGTGGACAGGATCTTGCCGGGATGTACGTTCTTCTTGGTCCAGGACATTTCGGAAATGTGGATCAGGCCTTCGATGCCCGGCTCCAGCTCGACGAATGCACCGTAGTCGGTGATGTTCGTGACCGTACCGGAGATCTTCTTGCCAACCGGGTACTTGGCGGAGATGCCATCCCACGGATCGGACTCGAGCTGCTTCATGCCGAGCGAGATACGGTGGGTTTCCTGGTTGATGCGGATGATCTGAACCTTGACCTGCTGGCCAATGTTGAGGATTTCCGAAGGATGGTTGACGCGGCGCCATGCCATGTCGGTAACGTGCAGCAGGCCGTCGATGCCGCCGAGGTCAACGAACGCACCGTAATCGGTGATGTTCTTGACGACGCCGTCAACAACCTGGCCTTCTTCGAGGTTCTGAACGATTTCAGAACGCTGCTCGGCGCGGGACTCTTCGAGAACCGTGCGGCGCGAGACAACGATGTTGCCGCGACGCTTGTCCATCTTGAGGATTTCGAAGGGCTGCGGGTTGTGCATCAGCGGGGTAACGTCGCGGATCGGACGAATGTCGACCTGCGAACGCGGAAGGAAGGCAACGGCGCCGTCCAGATCGACGGTGAAACCACCCTTGACCTGGTTGAAGATAACGCCTTCGACGCGCTCGCCAGCTTCGAACTTGGCTTCGAGCTTGACCCAGCTTTCTTCGCGGCGAGCCTTCTCGCGCGACAGAACGGCTTCGCCGAGTGCGTTTTCGATGCGCTCGACGTAAACTTCGACTTCGTCGCCGACCTTCAGCGTGCCGTCCTTGGACTTCGCGCCGAATTCCTTCAACGGTACGCGGCCTTCAACCTTGAGGCCAACGTCGACGATGGCAACGTCCTTCTCGATTGCCGTTACGATACCCTTGGCAACATAGCCTTCGGCAAGATCGTTAGAGGCAAAGGATTCTTCGAGAAGCGCTGCGAAATCTTCGCGCGTGGGGGTAGATACTGACATGAAATCTCCTGATTGCATCCGCGCGAGAGCGAATACAAAAGCGCCGGTGGGCTAGCGTTGTTGATACCCGAACCCATGCCCGCCTTTTTAAAAGGCTTCCCGGCGCAAGGACATGTCTTCAGGCAATTCCGGACTAAACGCGGACCGATTCAAGCGGTTCCGCGAAAAACCTGTTTCTTCAGGGCGGCGTCGATAATCATCCGCGCGGCCTGAAACGCCGCCTCTATACTCATTTCCGACGTATCTAGCAAGTGCGCGTCTTCAGCCGGTTTCAACGGGCTGTCGGCTCGGCCCATGTCGCGCTCGTCGCGTTTCTTCACCTCGGCGAAAATGGCGTCGTAATCGGCAACGCTGCCGTTGGCGACGATTTCATCATAACGCCTGCGTGCCCGCACGTCCGGCGAAGCGGTGACGTAGAGCTTCACCGGCGCCTCCGGGCACACCACTGTGCCGATGTCGCGGCCATCCAGAACCGTGCCCGGTTCCTTTGCCGCAAATCGCTGCTGCGCTGTCACGAGCGCGCGCCTCACCGGGGTCATCACCGCAATCCTGGACGCCGCCTCGCCGATATCGTGCCTTGAAAGCACCGCGCGATCGAGGCCGGCAAGGTCGAGCTGCAGCGCCACCTTTTCAGCGACCTTCTCGTCATCGAGCGGCAGGCCGGCGTCAAGAAGTGCCTTGGCCGTGGCTCTGTAGGTCAGCCCGGTGTCGAGATGATGGAAACCATAGGTCTCCGCAATCTTGCGTGACAAGGTCCCTTTGCCCGCCGCAGCTGGCCCATCTATGGCAATCGTAAAGGTCATGAAGCTTTCTGCCTGTGCGTCCATCATTAATACAGTAGAGTGCGTCGGCCTCCAATCTTTATGAGCAGCCTGACATACAAGTCGCATCATGGGAGGGCGGCCTCCAAAGTTTGTCTTTGACACGAAAGACCGCAACGATTAAGGGGACCGGCTAGAAATTTTACCGTCTATGCCGGTTTTACGGCGTACACACCGAAACTCATTCGACAATTTGAGGCTTAGACAGTGGCAAAAGCGGACCTTGGTACCAAGCGCACAGACCCCGATACCGGCAAGAAGTTCTACGATCTGAACCGCGACCCGGTCGTTTCTCCCTATAGCGGCAAGTCCTGGCCGCTCTCCTTCTTTGAAGAAAGCACCGCTCAGGCAAAGCTCGAGCAGGCTGAAGAAGAAGAAGTCGCGGAAGTCGATGCCGAAAACACGGAAGTCGAACTCGTATCGCTGGAAGACGCCGACGGCGACAACAGCGGCGACGATATCCCGGACCTGGGCGACGATGACGACGACGTGGAAATCGGCGACGACGACGACACCTTCCTCGAAGCCGACGAAGACGACGATGACGACGACATGTCCGGCATCATCGGCGTACCGGGCGACGACGAAGAAGCTTGATCTTATTGGATAAACCAGCCCGGCGACAAAAAAATGAAGCCGGGCTGTTTTTTGTGCTTGCACTCTTCGATTAGCCGAAGTAGTAAGCCGCCACCGAACGGAACAACAGCCGCTTCGGTTCCCGGAACCGGACGAAATGCCGGAACCCTTATGGGGCTATAGCTCAGCTGGGAGAGCGCTTGCATGGCATGCAAGAGGTCAGCGGTTCGATCCCGCTTAGCTCCACCAAACCTTCTAAAATACAAATTTCCATTGTCCAGCACGGGCTTTCGTGCGGCATTGTCTGTTCTTCGCGTTGACTATTGCAAGAGCGCCCGCACATCCTGCCCGTTGATCCGGCATTCCACCGACGGAACGCCGCCGCCTTCTTCCAGCACCCGGCATTGCAGATATTTGCCGCGCAGGCGGTTCTCTAGCGCCTTGAAGGCGTTCAGGCCGCAGGCATAACGGCGGCCGTCAGGTCCGGCGCAAACCCGGTTGCGGTCGATGTCTTCCACGCCGGCGAGGCGGAACTCCTGTCCTTTGAAGGTGAAGCGATTGTTGGACGCAACGCGCAGGCGCTGATCCGCGTATATTTTCAGGGGGTATGGATCGGGCGGGGTCGGAATACGCTCATAATTCTGATGGCGGGGATCGACCCGGACCGGAGAGGTCGTCCACAGCGTTTCCGTGTTTGCGGAGAGGCCAGTCGCTGGATATGCCGCCTCGCCATTCATGAGCGAGGCAATGCGGATGCCGGCTATACCAAGCCCCGCGACCAGCACGATCTGAAACAGCAAAATGAAAACCTGCCGAACCATGTCACCGCAACATCAAAAAAATCGACAAGAAATAGATCGACGTTTTTCAAGACAGACCGAACGCGATAAATATTACATCAATAAAATCTTGCGCGAGGTGATGTCTCGCACCGTGCCCATCGCCATGATTGGAATGCGGTCACCATCAAGGATAACCCTGCCCGTTGTCCGCAGCCAGCGAAAATCGCCGGATTTGAGTTCGATGCGGTATTGCTGATCATAGAACACGCCGTTCGTCAGCGAGTTGTAAACCGCCTTGGCCACACGCGCGCGCGAGCCGCTTTCGATCTGATCTATGAAATCCTCCACGGGAATGCCGCGGGCGGCTTTCTCTTCGGAAAATTCGCGCAGGCGAGCCGCCACAGCATCCAGATAAACCAGATTCTGCCCCACGTTCCAGGTGTAATAACCCACAAGTGTTTCTTCGAGATATATATCCTCTAACATCGGCCTTCTACATTATGGATGCTTTTGACGCGGGTCTTAACATAAAGGACGATACGCGACTAACCACAAGCACTTATTCTTTTGTCTGATCGCTACGTAAAGTTTTACATGCGCGTCGGCATCCGCGTTTCCCCGCCCGCTTGTTGGCGAACAGGCATTCCTGTGCCAAAGAAGGTCGATACCGACGCCATCTACCAGAGGACCCGCCGTGACCATAGGGCTTGCCCACGCCGAACTCATCGCCGTCGTCACCGCCATCACCACGGACGAGCCGCGGGTAATGACCGTGCGGGCGGGCGCGGCACTTCCATCAGGGCCGTTTGAATTCGGACACAGGACGCTTCAGAGCGGGTTGAGAGAGTGGATACACGAACAGACACATCATCCCGTCGGCTATCTCGAACAGCTCTACACCTTCGCCGACCGGGACCGCAACAATGACATTCTTGGCGGAAGAACCATATCGATCGGTTATCTCGGGCTGGTTCGCGAACAGGAGCCGCCTGGCAATGGCCGCCCTCTCTGGCATGGCTGGTACGAGTATTTTCCCTGGGAAGACCATCGGCAGGGCCGGCCGGCGGTTCTGGACACAATCATCGAAAAGCTGCGCTGCTGGGCGGATTCCGACCCTGCCTGCAAAGGCCAGCGCCATTTACGGGCCGACTTCACCTTCGGCCTTGATGGCGGCGGCTGGAACGAGGAACTGACACTTCAGCGCTACGAATTGCTCTATGAGGCCGGACTGGTCGAAGAAGCCCAGAGTGAGCCTCGGATCAATTTCGGCAGACCGATGTTTGCCGATCACCGTCGCATTCTTGCCACCGGCATCGCGCGCCTCCGGGCTAAGATTAAATACCGGCCTGTAGTTTTCGAACTGATGGCCGACGCTTTCACCCTGCTGCAATTGCAGCGCGCGGTGGAGGCGCTCGCCGGTCTGACGCTGCACAAGCAGAACTTCCGCCGGCTGATAGAACAGCAACAGCTGGTGGAAGAAACTGGCGACATGGCGACCGAAACCGGCGGACGCCCTGCAAAGCTCTTCCGATTCCGCCAGACCGTTGTGGATGAACGCGCCCTTTCCGGAACCAAACTGCCACTCTCCCGCAATTGACATATGCTCACAATGAGAATATCTGTTTGCCGTAGATATACTCAAATAGAGTATAAATGGGAGAGTGCCGTGAACGAACAGATATCTGCCGCAAGCCTTTACGACCGCGTCAGCCGCGTCATTCCCAAGGCGGAATGGATGGGTTTTCAGGATGATGTGGAGGCGATCCTCGATCTGAAGCGCAGGCGCAACGCCGTCATCCTCGCCCATAATTACCAGACGCCGGAAATCTTCCACGGCGTTGCCGATATCGTTGGCGACAGCCTCGCCCTTGCGCGCAAGGCAATGGAAGTAGAAGCGGATGTGATCGTTCTCGCCGGCGTGCATTTCATGGCCGAGACGGCAAAGCTGCTAAATCCGGGAAAAACCGTGCTTATTCCGGATATGGCCGCCGGCTGCTCGCTCGCCGATTCCATCACGCCCGAAGACATCGCACTTCTGCGCAAGGCCTATCCCGGCGTTCCTGTCGTCACTTACGTGAACACGTCGGCGGCGGTGAAGGCGGCTTCCGACATATGCTGCACCTCCGGCAATGCCCGCCAGGTGGTGGAATCGCTCGGCGTGCCGCGCGTGCTGATGCTGCCGGACGAATATCTGGCGAAGAATGTAGCGCGGGAGACCAATGTCGAACTCATCGCATGGCGCGGCCATTGCGAGGTGCATGAGCTTTTCACCGTCGACGACATCAGGGAATTGCGCGAAAGCCATCCCGGCATCACCGTTCTCGCGCATCCCGAATGTCCGCCCGATGTCGTTGAGGCCGCAGATTTTTCCGGCTCGACCGCTGTCATGTCGGACTACGTCGGCCGGGAAAGACCGGCCCGCGTGGTGCTTTTGACGGAATGCTCGATGAGCGACAATGTCGCCGTGCATCATCCCGATGTTGAATTCATCCGCCCCTGCAACCTCTGCCCGCACATGAAGCGCATCACGCTCGGCAATATCCGCACAGCGCTTGAAGAAAACCGCCACGAGGTGACAATCGATCCGGCTGTTGCGGTCGCCGCCCGCCGCGCGGTGGAAAGGATGCTGGCGGTATGAGTGAGGCTCTGTCGCAATATGCAGGCAGGACGGTCATCGTCGGCAGCGGTATTGCCGGCCTGATGGCAGCATTGACGCTCGCACCGCAACCGGTCCTGCTTCTGACCCGCGGCGCGCTCGGTGGCGAAACGTCCAGCGCCTGGGCGCAGGGCGGCATTGCTGCAAGCCTTGGCGCTGACGACAGCACTGCACTGCATCTTGCCGATACGCTCGCCGCAGGCGACGGCCTCTGTGACGCGGCTATGGCAGCAGATATCGTCTCCACCGCCCCCGCAGTCATCGATGCCCTGGAACTAGCCGGAGTTCGTTTCGACCGCGATGCACAAGGCAGGCTCGTTTTCGGGCTGGAAGCCGCCCATGGCCGCCGGCGCATCCTGCATGCCGAAGGTGATGGCTCGGGCGCGGCCATTGTGAGGGCTCTTGCAGCCGCCGTTCTCAACACGCCGTCCATCGCAGTCCTGGAAGGTGCGGAGGTGCGCCGGCTGCTGACAGAAGGCGGGGCCATAGCCGGTCTCATCTGCGCCGGGCAAAAGGGCAGCTTTGTTCTGCCGGCCACAAACGTCATTCTTGCGACCGGTGGCCTCGGCGGGCTGTATGAGGCCACCACCAATCCCACCGGCAATTTCGGACAGGGGATCATGCTCGCCGCGCGCGCCGGAGCCATCCTCACTGATATGGAATTCGTCCAGTTCCACCCAACGGCGCTTTCCTCTCCCCGGCGGCCGCTGGCTCTGGTCAGCGAGGCAGTGCGGGGCGAAGGTGCCGTTCTTCTCAATGAAAGCGGCGAACGTTTCATGGCGACCGTTCCGGGTGCAGAACTTGCCTCCCGCGATATTGTCGCCCGCGCCATCGACCGGGAAATCCTGCGCGGCGGCAAAGTCTTTCTCGATGCCCGCAAGGCGATCGGCAGCGGTTTTTCGGCGCGTTTCCCGTCAATCGACCTGCTATGCCGCGAGGCTGGTATAGACCCCGCCCGCGAACTCGTGCCCGTCCGTCCCGCCGTTCACTACCACATGGGCGGCGTCGCCACGGATGGTAATGGCCGTAGTTCCGTGCCGGGCCTATGGGTTGCGGGCGAAACCGCCTGCACCGGTCTTCACGGGGCTAACCGGCTGGCCAGCAACTCCCTGCTGGAGGCGGCTGCCATGGGCATGCGTGCGGCAAAAGATATTGCCGCCCGACCGGCGTCAAAACGGGTGACAGCTGTCACGCCATTCGCAACGCCTGTTCTTTCGGCAGCAGACCCGTCAGTCGTCCGGCCCATCGTCTCCCGCCATCTCGGCATCGCCAGACATGAAGCGGGGTTGATCAGCGCGATCAGCGAACTTCTCCCACTGGCCGAACAGAACGGCCCGGCATCCGATCCCGCCATCGTCGGGCTCGCAATCGCCGTCTTCGCCGCCTTGCGAAGAGAATCGCGCGGGGCCCATTTCCGTAACGACTTCCCGGAAAAGGACGCGACCGCCACAAGGCGCAGGCTTTGCCTGTCCGATGTCATCGCCATTGCCCATGACCTCTTATCGTCCAATCTTTTTTCTTCCAGCATTGCGCGGAGCGCCTGACATGACCCTCACCCCTCTGCCACGCATTATCGTGGAGCCGCTTGTCCGCAACGCCCTGCTGGAAGACCTGGGTCTGGCGGGCGACATCACGTCCGCCGCAGTCATCCCCGCTGATCATCGCTCAGTCGTCGTCATGGCGGCGCGTGAACCGGGTGTCATCGCAGGTCTTGATGCCGCAGAACTGGCTTTCCAGTTGGTGGACCCGACAATCATGATGAGGCGGCAGGTGCAGGATGGCGCGGCGGTCGCTCCGGGCGATATTATCGCGACGATCGAGGGTCCCTCGCGCGGTCTTTTGACGGCGGAGCGCACCGCCCTTAATTTTCTCGGCCATCTCTCAGGCATCGCGTCCGTCACCGCCACAATTGCTGCCGCCATCTCCGGCACCAGAGCCTCGGTTGCCTGCACCCGCAAAACGACGCCGGGCCTCAGGGCGCTGGAAAAATATGCCGTGCGCGCCGGTGGCGGCATGAACCACCGTTTTGCCCTTTATGATGCTGTACTCATCAAGGACAACCACATCGCCGTAGCCGGCGGCGTGCGTGACGCTATCCGCAGCGCCAAGGCGGGTGTCGGACATCTGGTCAAGATCGAGGTCGAGGTGGATACGCTCTTGCAATTGCGCGAAGCGATGGAGGAAGGGGTCGATGCGGTTCTACTCGACAACATGCCGCCGGAACAGCTGCGCGACGCGGTGCAGATCGTCGCCGGACGCGCCATCACCGAGGCCTCCGGACGCATCACGCCTCAAACCGCAGCAGCCATTGCAGCAACCGGCATCGATCTCATCTCCGTCGGCTGGCTGACCCACAGCGCGCCGGTTCTGGATATCGGGCTGGACTTTCAAAGCCAAAGCTGACGAAAGCAAGGAGACCGGAACAAAATCCTCGATTGGCCGTTAATTCCCTGCCTGGGGTCAAGAGGCGGGGGGATCAGTGCGCGCAAAAGCCTGTCCATATGCCTGCGGACCTCTCTCACAAAGGAAAGGCCTGTTATGGAAGACGCACAAATCGGCTGGATTGCAGCAATCATCATCGGCGGCGTAGCCGGTTGGCTTGCCGAACAGTTCATGAAAAGCAACATGGGTCTTTTCATGAACATAATTCTCGGCATCGTTGGCGCCATCGTCGCCAATTTCCTGCTTGGGCTTGTGGGCATTTCGCTCGGAGGCTGGATTGGATACCTTATCGCCGGTTTCATCGGCGCATGCATTCTCATTGCCATCGGGCGCGCATTTCGCCGATAGAGGGAGGACACAATGAGCTTTTTCGACAAGATCAAGAACGCGATTTTTGGCAAGGCAGAGGCTGCACCGCAGACTTCGGCGCCAGCTGGCGCGCCTACGACAGGCGCAAGTCCGGCCGCTCCGGCTCAGCCAGCAGCACCCGCACCGACAGCCGCTGCTCCGGCATCCACCGGCAGCGTCGATGTCGCATCCATTCTGGACGCGGCGGTCAAGCAGAACGGGCAGAAACTCGACTGGAAACATTCGATCGTCGATCTTCTGAAAGCGCTCGATCTGGACAGCAGCCTAACCGCTCGCAAGGAACTGGCAAGCGAACTCGGCTATACCGGTGATACCTCGGACTCAGCCACAATGAACATCTGGCTGCACAAGGCTGTCATCAAGAAGCTGTCTGAAAACGGCGGCAAGGTTCCGGCAGAACTTCTGCATTGAACCAGTGACCGGGAGAACCGCGATGGACGACTATTCAGACTTGCGAGAGCAGATCGGCCAGGACCTCGACACCCTGCACAGGACCGAGAATCCGAAATCGATTTTCGAGATTGCCGACGACTATCTTCTGGGAAACCCAAATCTCAAGAGAGCGCTGGTCGAAGACATCATCAAGGAAGAAGCGGACAAGCGCGGCATCGCGATCCACTGAAACCGCGCGTGTCAATCGCGGCGATTTCTACAAGAAGGGCGGCATCCAGATTGGACGCCGCCCTTTTTTTGCCCCGTGCCCCGAAGCGTTATTTTTCCGGCTTGGCCTCGGCCTTTCTGGCGTTTTCTTCCATCAGCTCATACCACATGGCGTTCATGACGGCGAAAATGGCGGCGAGAGGCAGGCCGAGCAGCCAGGCGAAATACCACATGTTCGATCTCCTTGTATTTGTTCGATATTAATAAGCGTGGCCGCTGTCTTCACGGATCGCCTTTTCATCCACCTTGCCCCACAGCACGCGATAGACCCATGAGGTGTAAGCGACGATGATAGGGATGAAGATGAGGGCGACGACCAGCATGATGAATAGCGTCATATGGCTCGACGATGCGTCCCAGACCGTCAGGCTCGATTTCGGATCGATCGAAGAGGGCAGGAGGAAGGGAAACATCGTCAGACCGACCGTCGAGATGATGCCGAATATCGCAAGCGAACTGGAAAGCAGCGCCAGCACCTCACGCCCGCCCCTTAACAACAGGAAGGCGACGAGCGGGAAGGCAAGACCGAGCGCCGGTGCCAGCATCATCCATGGATGGGCCGCGTAATTCGCAAACCAGACGCCGCTTGCGACCTCGACCGTCTTTGACAACGGATTGGACGGACCGTCGGTCACAACTTCCGAGGTGAAGCGATACCCGTCGATACCGAGCCACAACAATACGCCACCAAGCGCAAAGAGACCTGTGGTGGCAAGTGCTGCAACACTGCCGAAACTGCGGGCACGCGCAGCGACCGGCCCTTCGGTCTTCAGCACCAGCCAGGCCGCACCATGCATCACCAGCATGCAAACGGAAACGAGGCCGCAAAGGATTGCGTAAGGGTTGAGAAGCTCGAACAAAGTCGTGCCGTCGTAAAAAATCCTGAGGTCATCGTTGAAGCGGAAGGGTACGCCCTGCAGCACATTGCCGATCGCCACACCGAAAATCAGGGCGGGAACAAAGCCACCGACAAACAGCGCCCAATCCCAGGTACTGCGCCATGTCGTACTCTCGCGCTTGGAGCGGTATTTGAACCCCACCGGCCGCAGGATCAGTGCAAAGAGGGTGGCGAACATCGCCAGGTAAAAACCTGAAAAAGACACCGCATAAAGCGGCGGCCACGCGGCGAAGATGGCGCCGCCGCCAAGGATGAGCCAGACCTGATTGCCTTCCCATACCGGGCCGATGGAATTGATGACGACACGCCGCTCGAGATCCGTTTTCGCAACGAAAGGCAGCAGCGCGCCCGTGCCAAGATCGAAACCGCCGGTCACGGCAAAACCGATCAGCACCACGCCAAGCAGCAGCCACCAGATGACGCGGAGGACTTCGTAGTCGATGAGTTGATGCAATATCATGATCGTTTACTCCGCAGCGACGAGTTTTTCAGGAACGAGCGGCGCTTCCGGCTCGTGATCCGGATCCGGCCCCTTGCGGATCGCCTTCAGCATCAGCCCCATTTCGACGATGAACAGCACCGTATAGATGGCGATGAAGCAGAGAAGCGTAATCAGAACCGTTGAAGCGCTGAGGCTGGAGACGGCGGCGGCCGTCGGCAGCACGCCTTCGATGATCCATGGCTGACGGCCGAATTCCGCGACCACCCAGCCCATTTCCGCAGCAATCCACGGCAGCGGAATGGCGAAGACGGCCACCTTCAGCAAGAACGGATAGTGATCCAGCCGGCGCCGTGCCGAGAGATAAAAGAAGGTCGCCGTCAACAGGATGAAGAACATGCCAAGACCGACCATGATGCGGAACGCCCAGAACAGCGTCGGCACATGCGGGATGGTATCGGCGGCGGCCTTGGCAATCTGCTCCTCCGTCGCCTGGCGCGGATCGTCGACATAACGCTTCAGCAACAGGGCGTAACCAAGCTCGTGGCCGAGTTCCGCAAAGGTGCCACGCACCTCTTCGGGCAGTTCCGCGCCCTTGCCGGTGGCACGTATCTGCATCAGCGCATCATAGGCCTTGATGCCATCGCGGATGCGGGTCTTTGCGAGTTCCACCAGATCGTTGATACCGGGGATTTCGGTGTCCAGCGAGCGCGTGCCGATAAGGCCCATCACCCACGGAATTTTCACGGCGAAATGCGTCTCGCGGGCTTCCTGATCAGGAAACCCGATGGCGGTAAAGGGGGCGGGTGCCGGTTCCGTTTCCCACATGGCTTCGATCGAGGCGAGCTTCATCTTCTGGTGTTCGGTCGAAAGATAACCGCTTTCATCACCCAGCACGACGACCGACAGTGCAGCAGCCAGGCCGAAAGAAGCGGCAACCGTCATAGACCGTTTGGCGAGATCGACATGGCGGCCTTTCAGCACGTACCAGGCGGAAACGCCGAGCACGAAGATGGAGGCAGTGACATAACCCGCAGAAACCGTGTGCACGAACTTCGCCTGGGCGACAGGGTTCATCAGCACCGCGAAGAAATCCGTCACCTCCATGCGCATTGTCTGGGGGTTGAAAGCCGATCCCGTCGGGTTCTGCATCCAGCCATTGGCGATCAATATCCACAACGCCGAGAAGTTCGAGCCGATCGCCACGCACCATGTTGCAATGAGATGGCCGAGCTTGGACAGCTTGTCCCAGCCGAAAAAGAACAGACCGACGAAGGTGGCTTCCAGAAAGAAAGCCATCATCCCTTCGATCGCTAGCGGCGCACCGAAGATATCGCCGACATAGTGGCTGTAATAACTCCAGTTCATGCCGAACTGGAATTCCATGACGATGCCGGTGGAAACACCAAGCACGAAGTTGATGCCGAACAATGTACCCCAGAATTTCGTCATCTGCCGCCAGATGGTGCGGCCGGTCATGACATAGACCGTTTCCATGATGGCGATCACCACGGACAGTCCGATCGTCAGGGGAACGAATAGAAAGTGATATAAAGCGGTAACAGCGAATTGCAGGCGCGATAGCGCCACGATGTCGAGTTCCATGTTTTTACCCCACCTTTCAGGAAAGGCCGGCCTTCTGTTACGAAACGGCGCCGGCCCTGAAAAAATCACTCAGTCCGGACGCAATGTTTGCAGCATTACGTCGTATTCCGGGGTGCCGCTTTGACATTGATCAAGTTGGCGCCCCTCTCTCAGCACGATGATGCGATCGGCAAATTCCGCCTCACGGCGATTGTGGGTTATCATCACGACAGTCTTGCCTTCCGCCCTGGCAAACAGCCGGCCGAGCACGTCACGGGCGGTTTCCCCGTCCAGCCCTTCCGTCACCTCGTCGAGAAGCCAGAGTGGTTTGTCGCGTAGAAGGAAACGGGCAAGGGCGAGCCGTCGTGACTGACCGCCGGATAGACCCTGCCCCGCCTCGCCAAGTCTCGTATCCAGCCCTGCGGCGAGGGTTTTGACATGCTCGCCAAGGCCTGCCGATTGAAGGGCATCCCACAGTTCACGTTCGGTCGCGGCAGGTTTTGCCAGCCTCAGATTATCAGCGATGCTGTCTCGAAAAAGCTGACTTCTCTGCGTCATGAGCGAGCAAGGCAAAGCGCTGACCCTGCCCGCCGCCGGTTGCACTTCACCAGCCAGAAGCTGGATGAGGCTGGTCTTGCCTGCACCGCTCGGCCCGATAATCGCAATCGTCTCTCCGGCGGCGATTGCAAGGTTGATATTCGTCAGGACAGGATTTTCGTTCCCATCCCGCTCCAGCCGCACACCATCAAGCTCAGCCACCAGGCCCATGGCAGGCACGCGTGGACAGTTGGCGGCTGCTTCAGCGGAAAGACGCGGCGCAATGCGTCTTGCCGAAAAAAGCGTGCGCCCGAGTTCCATTGCACCACGGCGCAGCGCCGTGAAGGGCTCCAGCGCGGCGAAACCGACAAGCAGGCCGAGGGCGGCAGTCGGCGCGGTCACAACGTCCTGCTCCGCAAGCCAGGCCATGCCGAGGAGAGCCGCACTCAAAAGAACCGCCGCTGAGATGCCGAATGAAAAACCGGCATTGGTTTCGATCCGGTTCAAGCGGTCATCGCAGGCGAGCAGATAATTGTCGGCCCGTTCAATCGCCGCAACCTGCGCGGAGAGACGGGCAGTCGTGAGCAATTCCACCTGCCCGTTGACCAAGTCCGCCGTGCGGGCACGAAGCGCTTCAAGCCCGATTGCCCGGCGACGCGCAAATTTTTCCGCCGTCAACGCCGAGCGCACTGAAATGCCAAGACCCGCCGCAATGAGGAAGAGGGCCGCCAGAACGCCCGCAAGCGGATTGAGGAGGGCAAGACCGATGCCTGTTGCGATTGCGGCGAGGATTGCGACGGCGGCGGGTACCAGCACGCGCAGATAAAGCGAATCCAGCGCGTCGATATCCGCAGTCAGCCGGTTCAGCAGGCGGGCGGGCCTCGCCTCCAGATGTTTCGCCGCCTGCGGTGCGGCAAAGCCACGAAACAGCTTTTCGCGAAGCGCTGCAAGCACGGACAGCGTCGCCTCATGGGTGGTCATGCGTTCGCCATAACGGGCAGCGGTGCGTGACAACGCCAGCAGACGGATGGCCGCCGATGGCGCAAAGACGTCGAAAGCATAGGCCGTCGCAGGGACCAGACCGGCAATCGCGGTCGCAGTAATGAACCAGCCGGAAACGCCGAGAAGGCCTATACCCGCCAGCACCGTGGTTGCTGCCAGAACCGCGCCAACGAGCAGCATGCCGCGACGTGCCGACCAGAACAGGGAAATGACAGGTTTCAATATGGCAAAACGCGCGATCATGACTGCCCCCTCGAATGGATCGTCGTCATATTCACGACCCTGTCCATGCGCGCGGCGAGCACAGGATCATGGGTTGCGACGATCAATGTCCTGCCTTTTGCGAGTTGCAGCAGGTTTTCGGTGACAAGCGCAGCCGTCTCCCGGTCAAGATGCGCTGTCGGTTCATCGACCAGCACAAGCTGCGTCGCCGGATCGGCGAAAGCACGCGCAATGGCGAGGCGCACCGCCTCCCCGCCCGAAATACCGTAGCCGCCGTCTCCTATAGGCAGATGCCGGCGTGCTTTCGACAATGCATCCAGCCCGGTGCAGCGCAGCGTCTCATCGACCATGCCTTCGCTGACACCGGCGCGGCCAAAGCGAATATTCGCCTTCAGGGAACCGGCAAAAAAGAACGGCTTCTGGCTGACCCAGCCGATTGTCTTGCGCAGTCCATCGGCCGTCGCATGACCAAGCGTTACGCCCCCGATCCCTATTGTACCGCCGTCAGCCTCGGCCAAGCCGGCAATCAAGGAGAGTACAGTGGATTTACCACAACCGGAAGGCCCAAGAATCGCAACTGTCTCGCCTGACTGGACCGTAAGATTTAGATTCCGAATGACAGGCGGAGCATTCGGATAGGCGAAGGAGAGATTAGCCAACTCCACCAGACCGGGCGTCGGAAAAGGGGCCATTGCGACCTCCTTACCCCCACCCACGATGGCTTTGCCAGCCCGCGTCAATGTGTCGAGCGCGCCCAGCGCCGCCTCGCCGGCTGCGCGGTCGTGCCAGACGGCGGACAACTCCCGCAGCGGTTCGAAAAAGGCAGGCGCCAGAAGCAGGATGAACAGCCCCTCGGAAAGTGTCAGCTTCTCGCCCCACGCGCCGAAATCGAGAAAACCGAGCAGATGGAAACCGATATAAACGGCTGTCATGGCAACGCCGAGGGCAGCGAAAAGCTCCAGCACCGCCGAGGACAGAAAGGCGATCCGCAGGACAGCCATCGTCCGCTTCTTGAGGTTCTCTGCGTCCGTGCGCAGGCGTCCAGCGGTCAGATCAACGGCTTCCAGTGCGCGGATCGTTTCCAGGCCACGCAGGCGATCGAGCAGGAAAGCATTCATGTTGCCGGTCTCGGCCAGCTGCTTTTCACTGGCAGTCTTCGCCTGCCAGCCGATCAGCGCCATGAACAGCGGTATAGTGGGCATGGAAAGCAACAGAACAAGCGCCGCAATCCAGGTAAATGGCAGGATTGCCAGCACGAAAACCAAGGGGACAATGGTAGCTTTCATCCGCGCAGGCTGGAACCTGGAAAGATAAGGTACCAGCGCTTCGGCTGCCTCCGCGATGACGCTTGCCGCCTCGCCGGAGGCCGTACGCGCCAGATCAAGCGGCGACACCTCCGCAATGGCATGAAGCGCTTGCAGCCGCCGCCGCGAAAGGGCGGCACGCGCGGCGCGAAACGACAGTCTCGCGGCAACTTTTTCCAGCCATGCCTTGATGAGACCGAGAACGAGAACAGCCACGGCCGCCGGCAGGATCGCCGTCATCGGCGCACCGTCGGCAATGTTTCCGACCGAAAATGCAAGCAAACCCGCCTGGGGCAACCAGAGCAGAGCCGGCAGGACATGCAGCAGGGCGACCGATCTTCCTACCGCGGGTGCCTTCGCGAGTTCCGCCGTACCGACACCCTTGTCATTGGTGGATTTACCGAAGAAGCGCCGCCGTGCCTTATCTGGAGAGACCGCCGCTGGAACTGGACAGTCTGCATCATCGCCATTGGCGGATTGCCGGATTTCTGCGGACATGCTCACGGACGATCTCCTCACCTGTCCTTCTTGGCACGGGGTCTGGCAAGAGAGACGATCTTGTCCTTGGCCTCCAGAAGCTTCGTGACCTTCGAGCCGAGTGCCAGAAGCGAAGCCAACCGCTCCGTCTCCAGCTTCTTCACATCGTCATACCAGCCGGTGAGCTGCTCGATCAGCGTTTTCATCTCATCGATGCGCTTCTGCGCATGCCGCTCCTCTTCGTTTTCCGGCTTCTCCATCAGGATTTCACGAAGCACGCTGAGTGTCGGGTCGATCTCGCGCTTCTTGCGCTCTTCGGCAAGGGTGCGCAGAATTTGCCACACATCCTCCGGCGTCGTGAAAAAATCGCGCCGGTCGCCGGGGAAATGCTTGAGAATTGCAAGGTTCCACGCCTGAAGCTCCTTCAGGCTCATCGACACATTGGAACGGGAAATGCCAAGCGCCTCGACAATGTCGTCGGCGCAGAGCGGCTGCGGTGAAATGTAAAGCAATGCATAGACTTGGCCGACCGTGCGGTTGATGCCCCAGCGGCTGCCCATCTCGCCAAAATGCAGCACGAAGGACTGAACGAGTGGAGAAAGACTAGTCGGCATTTCTTTGCTTTCTGTAGTTTCAGTAATTTCTGAAATTTCGATAAAGCAAAAAATGGCAATCGGCAAATCACCTTTTTGACCTGCGTCAAAATGTGCAAATCAGAAGAGGCAGCGTCTGCCGGGGATCAGGGCTGCGCCCTCTGGCACACTTTCCCGGCCCGCGATGCACGAAATGATATCGATAACATCAAAGACGTCATGTTGTAGATGGAAGCGCGCGCATGAAAAATCGGCGGGGATTAATCCACCGCCGATCAAGACGTCGACAAACCGGCGTGCGCAACAGGCGCTTACGAAAAAGCGATCTGCACCTTCATGGCGCGGCTGCGGTCGGAGGCAAATTCGAAGGCCGAGATGGCGTCATCGAGGTCCACCGTCTGGGTGATGAACGGCTTGACGTCGATCAGGCCTTTGCGCATCAGTTCGACGCCCGTCGCGAATTCCTCATGGAACCGGAAAGAGCCGCGCAGATCGAGTTCCTTGGCAGTAATCGCCATCATCGGTAGGCTCATATCGCCACCAAGGCCAAGCTGGACAATGATGCCGCGCGGACGCAACGCCGTAATCCCGCCCGCAAGTGCAACGGCGGCACCGGAGCATTCATAGAGAACGTCGAAGGTTCCCTTGTTCGCGCCGTACGCCGCCAGCGCATCAGGCTCATCCTTGCTGTTTATGACGCGGTCCGCGCCCGCTTCCCGCGCCTTGGCAAGCGTGAAGTCCGAAAGATCGGTCGCGACGATTTCAGCGGCACCGGCACGGCGGGCAGACAGGATGGAGAGAATGCCGATGGGGCCGCAGCCGGTGACGAGCACGCGTTTTCCGAGCAAATCGCCGGCGCGGCGGGTGGCATGCAGCGTTACCGCCAGCGGTTCCGCCATAGCTGCCTCACCGGCACTCAAACCGTCGGCCGGAACGCATTGCAGGGCATCCGCGATGAGAACCTCGCGGAAAGCGCCCTGAATATGCGGAAACGGCATGGCGCTGCCATAAAAGCGCATGTTGAGGCACTGATTGTGCAGGCCTTCCTGGCAAAAGCGGCAGGTCCTGCACGGACGGGACGGCGAAACCGCGACCAGACCGCCAACCTTCAGCCCCTCGACGCCCTCGCCCAGCTCCTCAACAATGGCGGAGACCTCATGTCCCAGCACCATTGGTTCGCGAAGCCGTACCGCGCCGAAACCGCCGTGATTGTAATAGTGAAGATCGCTGCCGCAAATCCCGCCCCGAGCCAGACGAAGACGCACTTCTCCTGCCCCCGGCGCCTCCTCCGGCCGCTCCTCGATGCGCACATCCTTTGCCCCGTGGGCGACAATCGCTCTCATAAATATCTCCCGTTCGATATCGCGCCTTAAACGGCGCAACAAAATAATCCCTATCCCAATCATTGCCGCCGGCCGCGTCTCCGCCGCCCTGCAGCCTCCCCGCGCGCATGTTGCGTACCGGAAACAGGCGTTTAAGCCTTGACATCCACGTCTGAAAGGGATGAATGTTATCGATAACATAAACCGGCATGAAAGCAATGTCGAGAGACTGGAGGAAACAGTGGGCCTTAATTTGTTCGATCTTTCCGGCCGCCGCGCCCTGATCACCGGCTCGTCGCAGGGCATCGGCTTTGCGCTGGCGCAGGGCCTGGTGGAGGCGGGAGCCGAAGTGGTGCTGAACGGCCGCGACGAGGCAAAGCTGAAAGCAGCCGCCGCAGGCATCAAGGGTGCCAAGACACTCGCCTTCGATGCCACCGATCATGACGCGGTGCGCAAGGCCATCGACGGTTTCGAGGCGGAAGTCGGCCCCATCGATATTCTGGTCAACAATGCCGGCATGCAGCACCGCACACCGCTGGAGGATTTTCCGGCCGACGCCTTCGAGCGCCTGTTACAGACAAACATCGCCTCGGTGTTCCATGCAGGGCAAGCCGTCGCGCGTCATATGATCAGCCGTGGACGTGGCAAGATCATCAACATCGCCAGCGTCCAGACCGCTCTTGCCCGCCCCGGTATCGCGCCGTACACCGCCACCAAGGGCGCCGTCGGCAATCTGACGAAGGGCATGGCGACGGACTGGGCGAAATATGGCCTGCAGTGCAACGCCATTGCGCCGGGCTATTTCGACACGCCGCTCAACGCGGCCCTGGTGGCAGACGAGACGTTTTCAGCATGGCTTGAAAAACGCACGCCGGCCGGCCGCTGGGGCAAGGTCGAAGAGCTTGTCGGCGCCTGCATTTTCCTGTCGTCCGATGCCTCGTCTTTCGTGAACGGACATATTCTTTACGTCGACGGCGGCATTACCGCCTCGCTTTGAAGAAGCCGTAACCACGACGCTTTGGGAGGAGACCGTGAGCACCATGACCGAGAAGAACAAAATCGCCCTCATCGGCGCTGGCGCGATGGGCGGCGCGATCGGTGCGCGGCTGATCGAGACCGGCAATCACTTGACGGTTTTCGATCTGGACGCGGAAAAGGTGGCGGCTTTGACCAGCCTTGGTGCGCATAGCGCCGAGACGGCGGCGCAAGCGGCTTCGCTCTCCGATGTCGTGATCCTAAGCCTCAATTCGCCGAAAATCGTCCGCGCCGCCGTTTTCGGCAAAGACGGCGTGGCGGCGGGGGCCAGGCCCGGCACGCTGATCATCGACATGTCCTCCATCGATCCGGAAGCGACAAAAGAACTGGCGGCGGATGCGGCTGAAAAAGGGCTGCGCTGGGTGGACAGCCCGCTTTCCGGCGGCGCGCCGAAGGCACTCGTCGGGCAACTGACCCTGATGGCCGGCGGCACCGAAAAGGATGTGGCCGATGCCCATCGCGTGCTGCGGCACGTGGCCAGCAACTACACCCATATGGGTCCAAGCGGCGCCGGCCAGACGACGAAGCTCATCAATCAGGTTCTTTGCGGGCTGAACTTCCTTGCCGTAGCGGAAGCAACGCAGCTTGCGCTGGATGCCGGCGTCGATGCCGCCAAAATTCCGCAGGCGCTGAAAGGCGGCCGCGCCGACAGCGCAATCCTTCAGGAATATATGCCACGTTACGTGGCGAAGGATTACCGCCGCACTGGCCGCATCGACAACATGGTCAAGGACCTGAACGGCGCGCAGGATCTGGCCCGACGCACCAACACGGCCATGCCGCTGACGGCGGTTTGCGCCGAGGTGCACCGCATGCTGACAGCGGCGGGACTTGGCGGCGAGGATCAGGCCGCCCTAATGGAATTTTTCACCGGCGCGAAACACACCTTCACGGAATGATTTGCGCCATGGCCAGGGCAATAACACCTTATTGGCCGGGCTGACGCGAGGTCATTAAGGTGTGCCACCGTCATGGCCATTGCGAAATGTCTCCGCAGCGAAGATGATCGGGCGAATCGGCGGCGCAATCGGCCCGACGGCCGCAGACGCTTGCATGAAGGACAATTTCCCGATGACCACTTCCGCAACAGGCACGGGGATTGCCAGCCTGACCGTTTCCGGAAACGGCTTCAGCGCCGAGATCGCTTATGAGGGCGCTACCCTTCTGAGCTGGCGGCCACGACTTGCCGATGGCAATGAAAAAAACCTTGTCGACGGCTATTCGTCGCTTCAGGAATTGCAGTCGCAGAACGGCGTGAGAAACGGCATTCTCGCCCCCTTCACCAATCGCATTCCTCAGGGCCAATTTAAATTTGGCGGGGAGATGCACCGTATCGAGCCGGTGCTTGCCCACGAGGACCTCGTCTTCCACGGATTTGCCCGTGCCCTGCCCTTCGCCCTCGACCGGTCTTTCGAAGAAAACGACGCGCACATTATCGTCTTTCGTGCCGAGATATTGCCGGCCGAATTCAAGGGCTATCCCTACCATCTCGCCATCGAGGTGGAATACCGGTTTGCCGGCCATGGGGTTACCATCGATATACGCGGCATCAATGGGGACGACCGGCCTTTGCCCTTCGCGGCCGGCTGGCATCCCTATTTCCGCCTGCCCGGCATATCCTCCATCGACGATCTCCTTCTCACCCTACCGTCGCAAACAGCGATCGAAACGGACGAGAATTTGATACCACTCACCGACAGTGAGACGGGCATTCTCAAACGGGACGATGCAGCGTTTCTTTCTGCCGCGCCGCTCGCAGGCCATGTGCTGGATGTCTGCTTTACCGATCTGATCCCATCCGCAAACGGGCTTTACGAGACTAGGATCGAAAACCGGAACGATGGTTCGAGCCTGACCGTTTGGCAGGAGCGCGGCCACATGCATGTCTTTACCGGCGATACGCTTGCCCGCGACAGGCGAAAATCCATCGCGCTCGAACCTGTGGAAACACCGACAAACGCCTTCAACCAGCCGCAACTCGAAGCGGACATTACCCTTCAACCGGGTGAGACCCGAAGTTTCCGCTTCGGTTTCCGTTTTGAAGCCGGGCGCTGAAAAAAGACCAAATATTGCGATCAGATATGCGTTGTCGGGAGTGAAGACGACAGCTTCACCGTCTCCATGGAGATATAGGCGGACATGTCGTAAAGCTCGACCCGCCGGAGGATCTGTTTGTAGATGGTGTCGTAATATTCGACATTTGGAAGCACGAGTTTCAGAATATAATCGAAATTGCCGGTCAGCCGGTGCACCTCGACGATCTCCGGTATGGTGCTGACGGCGGCATGGAACCGGTCCAGCCAGTCCTCCGCATGCAGGCCGGTTCTCACGAGCAGGAAAACCGTGGTCGGCAGGTTGATTTTCCGCCGGTCGAGCAGCGCCATCGTACCGGTCACATATCCTTCCGCACGCAGACGCGTGATACGGCGGGAACAGGCGGAAAGCGATAATGACACCTCATCCGCGATATCGGCGAGAGGTGTTTCTGCATTCTCCTGGAGAATCGCAAGGATTCGGCGGTCACGGTCGTCAATCATTGCTCAAGAATGCATCAGTTAACGTAGTGGCGCAAGAAATTTGCGAGCTGAGCATAATGCACGCCCAGAATTTGCAATCTGCCTTCTAAATCCCTGAAAAAACGCATGCCGTTTTCATCGCGGCAATGGCATTCTTGTCATCAATCAAACTTTTATAAGGGAACGCCTATGAAACGGATCGGTCTGATCGGCGGCATGAGCTGGGAATCCACCGCAACCTATTATCGCATGATCAACGAGGCCGTTCGTGACAGCCGCGGTGGGCTCGTATCCGCCGATATCGTCATGCATTCGCTCGATTTTTCCGAGGTTGTCGCCCTTCAGAAGGCTAACCGCTGGGATGAGGCCGGCGCGCTTTTGGGCGCTGCGGGTGCGCGTCTTGCCAATGCGGGTGCCGATTGTGTGCTGATCTGCACCAACACCATGCACCTCGTTGCGGAAACCGTTGAAAAAATGTCGGGCGTCACTCTCATCGACATCATTGACGAAACTGCCACCGCATTGAAGGCGGATGGACGCCGCAAGCCGCTTCTGCTCGCCACACGCTACACGATGGAACATGGCTTCTACACCGACCGCATGCGCCGCCACGGCGTCGATGTGGTCGTGCCGGATGAGGAAGACAGGGCCGCCATCCACGACATCATTTTTGGCGAATTGTGCCAGGGCGAGATCAAGTCGTGCTCGCGCGAGCGCTACATGTCGGTCATCGAGAAAGCCCGTGCGCTCGGCGTCGATTCCGTCATTCTCGGCTGCACCGAAATTTCCCTGCTGATCGATCCCGATGCCCTGCCTTTGCCGGGCTACGATTCGACCGCCATTCACGCCCAGGCCGCTGTCGGCTTCGCGCTCGAAAACAAGGCCCTGAACAGAGCTGCATGAATGTGCCGCCTTTTTGCCTATTCCGGTAAACCGGTCTGGCTCGACAGTCTTCTGATCGAGCCGGAAGCGTCGCTGGTCAGCCAGTCCATGGCCGCAAGGGAAGCTAAAACCGTCGTCAATGGCGACGGTTGCGGTCTTGGCTGGTATGGCGAGCGCGGAACGCCCGGCGTTTTTCGCGACACCAGACCCGCCTGGTCCGACGCCAATCTGGCCGCCCTTTGCCACCAGCTCCGCTCGGGCATGTTCATGGCCCACGTCCGCTCCGCCACATCAGGCGAAGTATCCCGTGCCAATTGCCACCCCTTTGCGCATGGTCAATATCTGTTCATGCATAACGGCCAGATCGGCGGCTACGAGCAGATCAGGCGCGACATTGATTCCCTCATACCCGATGATATTTATTCCGCCCGGCGCGGCACCGGCGACAGCGAAGCCATCTTCCTGATTGCCGCCGGCCACGGCCTTGATGCGGACCCGGTTCGGGCCATTTCCACCGCGCTGCGCCTCTGCCTGGAAAAGATGATCGCGGCGGGTGTTTCTTCCGCGTTGCGGTTCAGCGCCGTGTTGATGGATGGCGATTGCCTGCACGCCTTCCGCTGGTCAAGCGACGACAAGCCGCCAACGCTTTACTGGCGCGGGCTTGAAGAGGGCATCGCGCTAAGCTCGGAACCCTTTTCCTTCGATTGCACCCCGTGGTGTGCGGTGCCGCCAAATACCCGGGTGACGATCCGCGCCGGCGGTATGACCACTGAACCTTTTTCCCTGCCGTAAACGTCGCATTTCATGACGACCGAGGCCATTTTTTTCAGTTTGGCCGCCACCGGTGGGCGCGGCTGCGGCAGCGTCGTGTTTATTTTCATTGAATTATCTCCGCCGCGAAGGCTAGTGTGTGATCCGATAGACCGAAACAGATTTCAGGACCGGTGAACCATTTCAGAAGTGTTGCAGCCCCTCTCCCTTTCTTGAACGATGCCCTGCATCGCAACGACCATGCAAACCCGTTCATGAATGACGGACAATGGGCAGGCAATGCCTTTGGCGATCCTCGGGACGCTGAAGAAAAAGTGTTATTTTTCATTACCCTAAGCTGTTCAAATTTCCACAAAAAATGCTGTTGCCACGCCTCCATATCGATGCATAAACTGGCATCAGTAAAGGCAAACCGGATCGACCTCATCAGACCCTCTCCTCCCACCAAGGTGCTGACCGACCAATGATCAATAATCTAAACGCCGCCGATCTTCCCCGTCCCGCCCCGCGCAGTTCCAACCCGGAAATCATGGCAGCGGAAATCATCGAGCGCCTCACCTACCGTATCGGCAAGGACGTAAAAGTTGCCAAGCCGCATGACTGGCTGACCGCGACCATTCTCGTCGTCCGTGACCGCATCATCGACAAGTGGATGGCCTCCACCCGCAAGGCCTATGCCAACAATTCCAAGCGCGTTTATTACCTGTCGCTCGAGTTTCTGATCGGTCGCCTGATGCGCGATGCGATCTCCAATATCGGGCTGATGCACGAAATCAGGGACGCGCTTTCTTCGCTCGGCGTCGATCTCGATGTCATTGCCGGACTGGAACCGGATGCGGCACTTGGCAATGGCGGCCTTGGCCGTCTCGCTGCCTGTTTCATGGAATCGATGGCAACCGTCGATATTCCCGCCTATGGCTACGGCATCCGTTATGTGCACGGCCTTTTCCGCCAGCAGATGGCGGACGGATGGCAGGTGGAATTGCCGGAGACGTGGCTGGCGCACGGCAATCCCTGGGAATTCGAACGTCGCGAAAGCTCGTATGAAATCGGCTTTGGCGGATCGGTGGAAACCATCGGTGGATATGAGGAGCCGCAGCGCTTCGTCTGGAAACCGGCCGAACGCGTCATTGCCATGGCTTACGACACGCCTGTCGTCGGCTGGCGCGGCACCCGCGTCAACACCTTGCGCCTATGGTCGGCGCAGCCTATCGACCCCATTCTGCTTGCCGCCTTCAATGCCGGCGACCACATCGGCGCGCTGCGGGAAAGCAACAAGGCCGAAAGCCTGACGCGCGTTCTCTACCCCGCCGATGCGACCCCGGCCGGCCAGGAATTGCGTCTGCGGCAGGAGTTTTTCTTCTCCTCCGCCTCCCTGCAGGACATTCTGCGCCGTCACCTGCAGCAATATCCGGATTTCACCTCGCTGCCCGACAAGGTTTCGATCCAGCTCAACGACACGCATCCGGCCATTTCCATCTGCGAAATGATGCGCCTGCTATGCGATGTCCACGGCCTTGAATTCGACGAAGCCTGGAAGATCACGCAGGGCACCTTCTCCTACACCAACCACACGCTTTTGCCCGAAGCGCTGGAAAGCTGGCCCGTCCCGCTGCTCGAGCGGCTTTTGCCGAGGCACATGCAGATCGTCTATGCGATCAATGCCAATACGCTGGTATACGCCCGCAAGGAAAAGAAGATGCCGGATCAGCAGATCCGGTCCATCTCGCTGATCGACGAAAACGGTGAGCGGCGCGTGCGCATGGGCAATCTCGCCTTCATCGGCTCGCATTCCATCAACGGTGTCTCGGCACTTCATACCGAACTGATGAAGGAAACGGTCTTTGCCGACCTGCACAGCCTTTATCCCGAGCGCATCAACAACAAGACCAACGGCATCACCCCGCGCCGCTGGCTGATGCAGTGCAACCCCGGCCTGACCGGATTGATCCGGGAAGCGATCGGCGACGATTTCCTCGACGATGCGGAAAAGCTGACAGCGCTCGACCGCTTCGCCGACGATGCCGGTTTCCGCGAAAAATTTGCCGAAGTGAAGCGTCTGAACAAGGTGCGGCTTGCCAATACGGTGGCGCAACGCATGGGCATCCGTGTCGATCCCTCGGCCATGTTCGACATCCAGATCAAGCGCATCCATGAATATAAGCGCCAGCTTCTGAACCTTATCGAAACGGTGGCGCTTTACGACCAGATCCGTTCTCACCCGGAACTGGATTGGGTACCGCGCGTTAAGTTCTTCGCAGGCAAGGCAGCGCCGAGTTATCACAACGCGAAGCTGATCATAAAACTTGCCAACGATATTGCCCGGGTCATCAACAACGATCCGGCCGTGCGCGGGCTTCTGAAAGTGGTATTTATTCCGAACTACAACGTCTCGCTTGCGGAAATCATGGTTCCGGCCGCCGATCTGTCCGAACAGATCTCGACGGCTGGCATGGAAGCCTCGGGCACCGGCAACATGAAGTTCGCGCTGAATGGCGCGCTCACCATCGGCACGCTGGATGGTGCGAACGTCGAAATGCTCGAACATGTCGGCGAGGACAACATCGTCATCTTCGGCATGACGGCGGAGGAGGTGTCGAAAGCGCGCGCCGAGGGCCACAACCCCCGCGCGATTATTGAACAGTCGGTGGAACTGTCGCAGGCGCTGTCATCCATCGCCTCTGGCGTATTCTCACCCGACGACCGCTCCCGCTTTGCCGGGCTGATCGACGGCATTTACAACAGCGACTGGTTCATGGTCGCGGCCGACTTCGACGCCTACGCCGAAGCGCAGCGCAAGGTGGATGCGATCTGGAGCGATCCGGAAAGCTGGTATGCGAAAACAGTCCGTAACACGGCGCGTATGGGCTGGTTCTCGTCCGACAGGACGATCCGGCAATACGCCGCCGATATCTGGAGAGCCTGATGAAAAAACCGCTCAATTCGGCCGAAGAGAAAAAGACTGGCGAAATCACGAAGGCTGAAATCGAGGCGATCAAGAGCGGTTTGCATTCCAACCCCTTTGCACTTCTCGGCGTTCACGAAACGCCGGGAGGTTTTTCTGCACGGTGTTTCATTCCGGGGGCTGAAGAAGTATCTGTCCTCACACTGGACGGATCTTTCGTCGGCGAACTGAAGCAGCTCGATCCGGAGGGTTTCTTCGAAGGCCCGGTCGATCTCACCTCGCGTCAGCCGGTGCGTTATCGCGCCTGTCGCGACGATGCGGAATGGGCAGTGACCGACCCCTACAGCTTTGGTCCGGTTCTTGGACCGATGGACGATTATTTCGTCCGCGAGGGATCGCATCTGCGACTGTTCGACAAGATGGGCGCTCATCCGCTCAAGCTTGAAGGGGTCGAAGGTTTCCACTTCGCCGTCTGGGCTCCCAATGCGCGGCGCGTCTCCGTCGTCGGCGATTTCAACAATTGGGATGGCCGACGACATGTGATGCGCTTCCGCAAGGATACCGGCATCTGGGAAATTTTCGCACCTGACGTCTATGCCGGTTGCGCCTATAAATTCGAGATTCTCGGCGCAAACGGCGAGCTTCTACCGCTGAAGGCCGACCCCTATGCACGGCGTGGTGAACTGCGGCCGAAGAACGCCTCCGTTACCGCACCGGAACTGGCGCAGAAATGGGAAGATCAGGCCCACCGGGAACATTGGGCGCAAGTGGACCAGCGCCGGCAGCCGATCAGCATTTACGAGGTGCACGCCGGTTCCTGGCGACGTCGCGAGGACGGCACCTTCCTCAGCTGGGACGAAATGGCCACCCAGCTCATTCCCTATTGCACGGATATGGGCTTCACCCATATCGAGTTTCTGCCGATCACCGAACATCCCTACGATCCGTCCTGGGGTTACCAGACGACCGGGCTTTATGCCCCGACCGCCCGTTTCGGCGATCCGGAAGGTTTCGCCCGCTTCGTCAACGGCGCCCACAAGGTCGGCATCGGCGTGATCCTCGACTGGGTTCCCGCGCATTTTCCAACCGACGAGCACGGCCTGGGCCTGTTTGACGGGACAGCGCTTTACGAACATGCCGACCCGCGTCAGGGTTTTCACCCCGACTGGAACACGGCCATCTACAATTTCGGCCGCATTGAGGTATTGTCCTACCTCGTCAACAACGCGCTTTATTGGGCCGAAAAATTCCATCTCGATGGATTGCGCGTCGATGCCGTCGCCTCGATGCTCTATCTCGATTATTCCCGCAAGGAAGGCGAATGGATCCCCAACGAATATGGCGGGCGCGAGAACCTGGAATCCGTCCGCTTCCTGCAGAAGATGAACTCGCTCGTCTACGGCACCCATCCGGGCGTCATGACCATTGCTGAAGAATCCACCTCCTGGCCGAAAGTGTCGCAGCCGGTTCACGAGGGCGGCCTCGGTTTCGGCTTCAAATGGAATATGGGTTTCATGCACGACACGCTGAGCTATTTCTCGCGTGAGCCGGTGCACCGCAAGTTCCACCATCAGGAACTGACCTTCGGGCTGCTTTATGCCTTCACCGAAAATTTCGTGCTGCCGCTTTCCCATGACGAAGTGGTGCACGGCAAGGGATCGTTGATCGCCAAGATGTCCGGCGACGACTGGCAGAAATTTGCCAATCTCCGGTCCTATTACGGCTTCATGTGGGGTTATCCCGGCAAGAAGCTGCTGTTCATGGGGCAGGAGTTCGCCCAGTGGAGCGAATGGAGCGAAAAGGGATCGCTCGACTGGAACCTTCGCCAATATCCGATGCATGAGGGTATGCGCCGCCTCGTGCGCGATCTCAACCTCACCTACCGTTCGAAAGCCGCTCTGCACGCCCGTGACTGCGAACCCGAAGGTTTCCAGTGGCTGGTGGTCGATGATCACGAAAACTCGGTCTTCGCCTGGCTGCGCTCGGCGCCCGGCGAAAAACCGGTTGCGGTTATCTGCAATCTGACCCCGGTCTACCGGGAAAACTATTATGTGCCGCTTCCTGTTGCGGGGCGGTGGCGGGAGATTCTCAACACCGATGCCGAAATTTATGGCGGCAGCGGCAAGGGAAATGGCGGACGCGTTCAGGCGGTCAATGCCGGTGGGGAGATAGGGGCGATGCTCGTCCTGCCGCCCTTGGCAACGATCATGCTCGAACCGGAAAACTGACAGACAGAACGGGAGGACAACCATGTCGGAAAAAAGAGTTCAGCCCCTGGCGCGTGATGCAATGGCCTATGTTCTCGCGGGCGGTAGAGGAAGCCGTTTGAAGGAATTGACAGACCGCCGGGCAAAACCAGCGGTTTATTTTGGCGGTAAGGCCCGCATTATCGATTTTGCACTTTCGAACGCGCTGAATTCCGGCATTCGCCGCATCGGCGTCGCCACGCAATACAAGGCTCACTCCCTCATCCGCCACCTGCAACGCGGCTGGGACTTCTTCCGTCCAGAGCGTAACGAAAGCTTTGACATTCTGCCGGCCTCGCAGCGCGTGTCCGAAACGCAATGGTACGAAGGCACCGCCGACGCCGTTTACCAGAACATCGACATCATCGAGCCCTATGCGCCTGAATATATGGTCATTCTGGCCGGCGACCATATTTACAAGATGGACTACGAATACATGCTGCAACAGCATGTCGATTCCGGCGCGGATGTAACGATCGGTTGCCTTGAAGTGCCACGCAAGGAAGCGTCGGGCTTCGGCGTGATGCATGTGAACGAAAAAGACGAGATCATCGACTTCATCGAAAAGCCGGCCGATCCGCCCGGCATTCCTGGCAATGAGAATTTCGCGCTTGCCTCGATGGGGATCTACGTCTTCCATACGAAATTCCTGATGGAAGCGCTGCGTCGCGATGCCGCCGACCCCACCTCCAGCCGCGACTTCGGCAAGGACATCATTCCCTACATTGTCCAGCACGGCAAAGCCGTCGCCCACCGTTTTGCGGACTCCTGCGTGCGTTCGGATTTCGAGCACGGACCATACTGGCGCGATGTCGGAACCATCGATGCCTATTGGCAGGCCAATATCGACCTGACGGATGTGGTGCCTGACCTCGATATCTATGACAAGTCCTGGCCGATCTGGACCTATGCGGAAATCACTCCGCCGGCGAAATTCGTGCATGACGATGAGGACCGCCGCGGTTCTGCCGTGTCGTCGGTTGTGTCAGGCGATTGCATCATTTCCGGCGCCGCCCTCAACCGTAGCCTTCTGTTCACAGGCGTGCGCGCCAATTCATACTCCCGCCTTGAGAATGCCGTAGTACTGCCGAGTGTGAAGATCGGGCGCCACGCCCAGCTCAGCAACGTCGTCATCGACCATGGAGTGGTCATTCCGGAAGGACTGATTGTAGGAGAAGACCCCGAACTGGATGCCAAACGTTTCCGCCGCACGGAAAACGGCATTTGCCTTATCACCCAATCGATGATCGACAAGCTGGACCTGTAGAGCCCATGAATGTCCTTTCGGTTTCATCCGAAATTTATCCCCTGATCAAGACCGGAGGGCTCGCCGACGTTACCGGCGCCCTCCCCATCGCGCTCGAAGCCTATGGTGTGAGAACGCGCACATTGATACCCGGATATCCGGCGGTGAAAGCCGCCGTGACGGATCCCGTCAAATGTTTTGAGTTCACCGATCTGCTTGGCGAAAAGGCCGATCTGCTCGAAGTACAACATGAGGGGCTAGACCTTCTGATCCTTGACGCGCCCGCCTATTACGAGCGTTCCGGCGGCCCCTATCTCGGCCAGACCGGCAAGGATTATCCTGATAACTGGAAGCGCTTTGCGGCGCTCTCGCTGGCAGCGGCACGGATCGGCGCCGGTGTGCTTCCCGGCTGGCGGCCGGATATTGTGCACGCCCATGACTGGCAGGCAGCGATGACCCCGGTCTATATGCGTTATGCCGAAACGCCGGAGATTCCGAGCCTTCTCACCATCCACAACATTGCTTTTCAGGGTCAGTTCGGGGCCAACATCTTCAGCAAGCTCGAATTGCCCGCCCACGCCTTAGGCATGGAAGGCATCGAATATTATAACGATGTCAGCTTCCTCAAGGGCGGCTTGCAGACGGCAACCGCGCTCAGCACGGTCAGCCCATCCTATGCGGAAGAAATCCTGACCGCGGAATTCGGCATGGGGCTGCAAGGGGTGATCGGCAGCCGCGCCCATGTGCTGCACGGTATCGTCAACGGCATTGACGCCGATGTCTGGAATCCGGCCACCGACCATCTGATCCACGACAACTATTCCGCCACCAATCTCAAGAACCGTGCGCTGAACAAGAAGGCCGTCGCAGAACATTTCCGCATCGACCAGGATGACAGCCCGCTTTTCTGCGTCATCTCCCGGCTGACCTGGCAGAAGGGCATTGATCTCATGGCGGAAGCCGTGGACGAAATCGTTTCGCTCGGCGGCCGTCTGGTCGTGCTGGGAGCCGGCGATGTGGCGCTGGAAGGCGCGCTTCTGGCTGCGGCATCCCGCCACCATGGCCGCGTCGGTGTCGCCATCGGTTATAATGAGCCGCTGTCGCATCTGATGCAGGCGGGTTGCGATGCGATCATCATCCCCTCGCGCTTCGAGCCCTGCGGCCTTACCCAGCTTTACGCGCTGCGTTATGGCTGCGTTCCCGTGGTTGCCCGAACCGGCGGCCTTGCCGATACGGTGATCGACGCCAACCATGCCGCCATCGCCAATAAATCGGCGACCGGTGTACAATTCTCACCCGTCACGCTCGACGGTCTGAAACAGGCGATCCGCCGAACCATCCGTTATTACAACGACCCGAAACTATGGACACAAATGCAGAAACTCGGAATGAAATCCGATGTTTCCTGGGAAAAAAGCGCTGCGCTCTACGCCGCGCTTTACAGCCAGCTTATTTCGAGAGGCCATTGAAACAATGATCAAGACCGTTCAGACGACACCCTTTCAGGATCAGAAGCCGGGCACATCCGGCCTGCGCAAGAAGGTGCCCGTCTTCGCCCAGGAAAATTATGCCGAAAACTTCATCCAGTCGATCTTCGACTCGCTTGAGGGCTTTCAGGGCCAGACGCTGGTGATCGGCGGCGATGGCCGTTATTACAACCGCGAAGTCATCCAGAAGGCGATCAAGATGGCGGCCGCCGCCGGTTTCGGCAAGGTGCTGGTCGGTCAGGGCGGCATTCTCTCCACCCCCGCCGCCTCCAATATCATCCGCAAATACAAAGCCTTCGGCGGCATCGTGCTTTCCGCCAGCCATAATCCTGGTGGCCCGACCGAAGATTTCGGCATCAAATACAATATCGGCAATGGCGGCCCAGCGCCGGAGAAGATCACCGACGCGATCTATGCCCGCTCGAAGGTCATCGACAGCTACAAGATTTCCGACGCTGCCGACGTCGATCTCGACAAGGTGGGCAGCTTCAAGGTGGATGAACTGACGGTCGACGTCATCGATCCGGTCGCCGATTATGCCGCTTTGATGGAAGAACTGTTCGATTTTGCCGCCATTCGCGCCCTGATTGCCGGCGGCTTCAAGGTTGTCGTCGATTCCATGAGTGCCGTCACCGGCCCCTATGCCGTGGAAATCATCGAAAAGCGTCTCGGCGCGCCGAAGGGCTCCGTCCGCAACGCAACGCCTCTGCCCGATTTCGGCGGCCACCATCCCGACCCCAACCTGGTGCACGCCAAGGAGCTTTATGACGATGTCATGAGCCCGGAAGGTCCCGATTTCGGCGCGGCGTCGGATGGCGACGGCGACCGCAACATGGTGGTCGGCAAGGGCATGTTTGTCACCCCGTCCGACAGCCTGGCGATCATCGCCGCCAATGCGCGGCTCGCGCCCGGTTATGCCGCCGGCATTTCCGGCATCGCCCGTTCCATGCCGACAAGTGCCGCAGCCGACCGCGTCGCCGAAAAGCTTGGGCTTGGCATGTACGAGACGCCAACCGGCTGGAAATTTTTCGGCAACCTCATGGATGCCGGCAAGGTTACAATCTGCGGTGAGGAAAGCTTCGGCACCGGCTCCAACCACGTGCGCGAAAAGGATGGCCTGTGGGCCGTGCTCTACTGGCTGAACATTGTCGCCGCCCGCAAGGAAAGCGTGAAGGACATCGTTACCAAGCACTGGGCCGAATATGGGCGCAACTATTATTCCCGCCACGATTATGAGGAAGTGGATTCGGACGCAGCAAACACTCTGGTGGCCATCCTGCGCGAAAAACTCGCAACACTTCCCGGCACCAGCTACGGCAATCTTAAGGTCGCAGCTGCTGATGATTTCGCCTATCTCGACCCGGTCGACCAGTCCGTCAGCAAGAACCAGGGTATCCGCATCCTGTTCGAAGGTGGTTCGCGCATCGTGCTGCGCCTTTCCGGCACGGGCACTGCGGGCGCAACGCTCAGACTTTACGTCGAGCGCTATGAGCCGGATGCGGCCCGTCACGGCATCGAAACGCAGGCGGCGCTTGCCGACCTTATTTCCGTTGCCGATACGATCGCCGGCATCAAGGCCCATACCGGCCGCAACGAACCGACCGTCATCACGTAAGGTTTTGCATTGCACGCACCGTTTCCGGCAACGGGCATAGCGAAAAACTTGGCAGGCGGCCATGAGGCCGCCTGAGGTTACTGACTAACCTCCCCGCCAGACTCGATATCATCATCTTCCGGAGAGAGAGACCATGCAGAAACCAGCCGTTTTCCCCAAAGGCGTAACCCAGACGGAAAACGGAACGGAATTTGCGGTCTATTCCCGGCACGCCTCACAAATCGACCTTTGCCTTTTTGATGCGACGGGCGAAAAAGAGACGGCGCGTTTGCCAATGAGGCGCGATGAGAATGACATTCACCGGCTGACAGTTGCCGAGACCGGCCCCGGTGCGCGATATGGCTACCGCGCCGACGGCATTTATGCCCCCGAACATGGCTTGTGGTTCGACCCCGCAAAACTGCTGCTCGACCCCTATGCCACGGAGATAGACCGGCCATTCCGGCATGATGCCACGCTTTTGGCCTATGGCGAAGACACGGGCGCGATCATGCCAAAGGCGATCCTGTCGCAATATGAGCAGGTCAGGCGCCAGCCGCCACGCTTTGCCGAAGGCGGGCTGATTTACGAACTCGCGGTTAAATCCTTCACCAAATTGCATCCTGCCGTGCCGGAAGAGCTGAGAGGCACGGTGGCAGCGCTGGCTCATCCTGCCATTATCGCGCATTTGAAAAAAATCGGTGTCGATGCGGTGGAGCTGATGCCGATCACCGCCTGGATCGACGAGCGCCACCTGCCGCCGCTTGGCCTTTCGAATGCATGGGGATACAATCCCGTCGGCTTCATGGCGCTCGATCCGCGCCTCTGCCCCGGCGGAGTGCGGGAGCTGCGCGACACGGTTGCAGCCCTGCACGCGCAAGGCATTGGCGTCATTCTCGATCTGGTCTTCAACCATACGGGTGAAAGCGACAGCGAAGGCTCCATCCTGTCTTTGCGCGGACTGGACAATCTCACCGCTTTCCGTCACCCGGAAGGAAAGCCGGGCGTGCTGGTCAATGACACCGGCACCGGCAACACGGTGGCCTGCGATCATCCCTATGTGCGCCAGCTCATTATCGATTCCCTGAGGCATTTCGTTCTCAATGCCGGTATCGATGGCTTCCGTTTCGATCTCGCGCCCATATTGGGACGAACGGCTAGTGGCTTCGACATGGCCAGCGAAACGCTTGCCGCCATGCACTCTGACCCGGTACTATACGACCGCGTGCTGATCGCCGAACCATGGGATATCGGCCCCGGCGGCTATCAGCTCGGCAATTTTCCGGAGAGCTTTCTGGAATGGAACGACCGCGCCCGCGACGACATGCGCCGGTTCTGGCGCGGCGATGCGGGAACGACCGGGGCGCTGGCCAATGCGCTTTCCGGCTCTTCGCCGATCTTTTCCCGCCATGGACGTTCGAAAAGCCGCAGCGTCAATTTCCTTGCCGCCCATGACGGTTTCACCCTGTTCGATCTCGTCAGCCACGAACACAAGCACAATGAGAAAAACGGCGAGAACAATCGCGACGGGCATAATGAAAATCATTCCTGGAACAATGGTTTGGAGGGATTGACGGACGATCCTGCCGTCGTGGCCGCCCGCCACGCGGATGTGAAAGCGCTGCTTTCCACGCTCTTTGTCAGTCGCGGCACGTTGATGCTGACCGCCGGCGATGAGGGTGGCCGCAGCCAGTATGGCAATAACAATGCCTATTGCCAGGACAACGAGATAACGTGGGTCGACTGGTCGTCGCTCTCCCAGGAGCTGACTGACCACACGGCATTTCTTGCCGCACTTCGCAAACGCTTCGGCGTGTTTTCGCAAACCGAGTTTTTCTCCGGCAACGGCGATGTGGCATGGCTTGCCCCCGGCGGAGAACCGATGACGGTCGCGGAATGGGAAAGGCCGGACATGCCGGCTTTCGCCATGGTGCTTGCCACGCCGGACCACGAGACCGAAAACGACGCGGAGCTTGCCGTGCTCATCAACCGCAGCCATGAGATCGTGCCCTTCACCCTGCCGGGCGACGACTGGCAAGCGATGGGCACGGATTTCGGCAATCCGGCCTTCCTGCCTGCCCGCTCGGTGGTGTTTTATCTGCGCGGTTGATCGCTTGGCCCCGGCACCTTTATAAGTTCCGAAAGGCAATCGAGAAGAGGTAACATGGCAAAGGAAATAGCGCTGGCGGAAATGAAAAATTTCGTCGGCACGGAGCTGGGCGTTTCCGACTGGATCACCGTCGACCAGACAATGATCGACGCCTTCGCAAAAGCGACGCTGGACGAACAGTTCATCCACACCGACCCGGAACGCGCCAAGGCGGAAAGCCCCTTTGGCGGCACCATCGCGCATGGGTTCCTGACGCTCTCGCTGCTTTCGGCTCTGAATTACGATGCCCTGCCCCGCATTCGCGAAACGACCATGGGCATCAACTACGGCTTTGACGCCGTCCGCTTCGTCACGCCGGTCAAAAGCGGAGCACGGGTGCGTGGCCGTTTCACTTTGGCTGAGGCGCGGTTTCGCGGCGCCGCCATGCTGGTGACGACCTATGATGTTACGGTGGAGATAGAAAACGAGAAAAAACCGGCGCTCACTGCCCGCTGGACAACCATCACCCAGTTCAACCCCGAGGACAGGCCGCAAGACGCCTGATGGCGAAGTAAATCCCAATTTGAGATCGGAGTGTCTGTGAGATTCGCATATTTGATAGAACCTCCGTTCAACTACAGGAACGAATGCGGCGATGTGACCGGGTGCGATGTGGAGTTGGCGCGAGTCATTCTAGCCATGATCGGTATTCATGACATTGAATTCATCGAAGCCGAATTCTCGCAATTGTTGCCTGGGCTGAACGAAAACCTTTGGGATATGACTACTGGCCTCTTCGATACCGCTGAACGCAGAAAGATCGTGACGTTCAGCCATCCCATCTGGGCGTTGCCTGATGGACTGTTGGTGAGGAAGGGCAACCTCAGAGATCTGGACGGATACGCATCGGCAGCAAAAAATCCGGAATGTACGCTGGTCGCGATCCGTGATCAGATCCAACATCGCGCAATTATGGAAGCGGGCGTGCCCGATGACCGCATTCTCATTTGCGAGACCTACGACGAGGCCGCTCAGGCCGTATTGGATGGGCGTGCCGACGCCTATGCCAGCGTGGCCATGGCCCATCTCGGTTTTATGCAGCAAAATCCAGAGCTCGATTTGGAAGTTGTCTCCGTTTTACCGAAAGAGAGACCAGCAGCCTCAGGCGCATTTGCTTTCCGCCAATCCGACCGGGAACTCCAGAGCGCGGTCGATGCGGCGCTCCTTTGTTATATCGGATCAGACGAGCACCGTGTGCTGATGCGCAATTTTGGTTTTGATGATCAAGCCCTCGTCAACCGCGAGGCCAGTCTGGCAAAGTAACGCCAGACTGCGCAAAGGAGACGGCCCAATGCATGATGAAGCCGTAAGAGACGCGTTTCTCGCACAGGCAAGAGCCTGCGACAGCCTCGGTTCGCCCTTTACCGCACGGCTTTGCCGCGCGGTGGCGGCGCGGCTGGATCGCCAGACGGACGTTGGCGAGATGATTTTGTCCTGGCCTGGCGATGTCGGCCCGTCCGGCGATTCCGTCCCACTGCGGCTTGCCGGTGCCCTGCATGCGCTTGTCATCGAGGACAAGATCACTCCTCTTGTCGATATAGCACCCGAAGACGAGAATGCGCTCTGGCAGGCTTGCGCAAGTGCCTTGCGCTTCCATTCGGGCTTCATCCTCGAAAGACTGAAATCGCCGCCGCAGACCAACGAAGTCCGCCGTTCCGCTGTGCTGCTGCCGGGTTTTCTTTCCATTGCGGAGCTTTTTGGCAAGCCGATGGTCCTTTCAGAGGTCGGCGCCAGCGCCGGTCTGAACCTGCAATTTGACCGCTACCAGTATCGTCTTGGCGATCTTGCCTGGGGCAGGCAATCCGAAGTGTCCATGTCGCCGGAATGGCGCGGAGACACCCCGCCCGACAAGCGGATAGAGGTCATCGAGCGCGCCGGCTGCGATCTTAACCCACTCGATCCGTCGTCTGCCGAGGACCGGTTGCGGCTGATGTCATATGTCTGGGCCGATCAGACCGACAGGCTGGAGCGCACGGCGGCCGCCCTGCGTATTGCGGTGGAGAACGGCTTGCACGTTGAAAAGGCTGACGCAATTGACTGGCTGCAACGCCGCCTTGCCGCGCAACATTCGGGCGCTGCCCATGTGGTCTACCATTCTGTCGCCTGGCAATATCTTCCCGATGCGCTGAAAGAGGCCGGCGAAACGCTGATCGCCGAGGCTGGAAGCCGTGCCACCCCTGAGGCTCCGCTTGCCCGCCTGCAAATGGAGGCAGATACGACGCCGGGAAGCGCCGCAATCACCCTGCAAATCTGGCCGACCGGTAAGAAACAGGAAATCGGCCGCGCCGATTTCCATGGGCGATGGGTGGAATGGCAGGGGTGGAAAAGCTAGACCGCCACATCCTGCGCCGCTTCCTGCAACAGGCCGCCGACATATTCGGCGAAGGAGCGCCAGCACTCTACCCGGAACGTATCGTCAGCCACGCGCAGCAGCACCACTTCCGCCTTGCCGAAAACCGTTCGCGAGCAGGCGCCGATCGGGAACTGTGCGATAGACAGATCCTGCGGGCAACCGGCGTTCAGGGCTACCTCCGCGCCGGGGCCGGAAACGATGACAGCCGTGTTGCGGTGGGAAACGTCGGTCGCCGAAAACAGGCCGGGAACGGTGGCGAGCGCCGCCATCAGGTCGCTTTCGCCCTGATCGATCACCAGCCATTCGTCCGGACCAAGCCAGAGAGCGGAGCGCAAACCCGATGTGACAGAGCTTTTCGGGCTGTTGGGCAATAACAGGCCGAGTGCATCCGAGAGGGCCGGCAGTGCGCTTTCCCTTGCGCGCAGCGACAGCCGCGACGCCGAGGCGGCGGGCTTCAGCGAGACGAAGGGCGAACCACCGTGGAAATCCTCGAGTACGGATTTGCGTTTTGCGTGAAGTGTGTCAGCCATTGAGACGGGCTCCTTCCTTGTCGAGGAAGACCATGTCGGTCACTTCGACGGCAATTGTTTTATCGGCAAGCGGGATGTAGAGCGTTTCGCCTATGCGCGCCCTGCCATCCGCCACCAGCGCAAAGGCGATGGAGTGGCCGAGATTTTCCGACCAGTAGGCGGAAGTGACATGGCCGAGCATGGTCATGGGTTTCGGCTGGTTTGGATCAGCAACGATCTGGCCACCCTCTTCGGGAACAGTCAGCCGGTCCTTCGTCTTGAGGCCCACAAGCTGCTTTCGACCGGAGCGCATGAGATCCGGGCGTTTCAGACCGCGAATACCGACGAAATCCGTCTTCTTCTTGGAAACGGCCCAGGCAAGCCCGGCATCGTCAGGCGTCACGGTGCCGTCGGTATCCTGTCCGACGATGATGTAACCCTTTTCGGCACGCAGGATGTGCATGGTCTCGGTGCCATAAAGGCATCCGCCCACCGCTTCGGCCCGTTCACGGATCGCGGTCCAGACGGCAGCGCCGTAATCGGCCGGAACGTTGATTTCGAAACCAAGCTCACCCGTGAATGATACACGGAAGAGACGCGTGGGCACACCGCAGAAGGTGCCTTCCGCGACCGCCATATGCGGGAAGGCTTCGGGCGAAATATCGATACCCTCGACGAAAGGCGCGATCACCTCGCGCGCTTTCGGTCCCTGCACCGCAATCACCGCCCATTGTTCGGTCGCCGATGTCAGCCAGACATTCAGCTCGGGGAATTCGGTCTGGAGATAATCCTCCATGTGCTGGAGAACGCGCGGTGCGCCGCCCGTCGTCGTCGTCACATGGAAACGGTCCTCGGAAAGACGACCGACAACACCGTCATCGTAAACGAAACCGTCCTCGCGCGTCATGATGCCATAGCGGCAACGGCCGGGTTTCAGTGTGTCCCAGGCATTTGTGTAGATGAGGTTCAGGAACTTAGCCGCATCGGGGCCGACCACCTCGATCTTGCCGAGCGTGGAGGCATCGAACACGCCGACGCTTGTCCGCACCGTCTTGCATTCGCGGTTGAGCGCCTCGTGCATATCCTCACCGCCGCGCGGGAAGAACCATGCGCGCTTCCAGTTGCCGACATCCTCGAAAAGGGCGCCTGCCGCAGCCTCTTCGTCATGCATCGGCGTCTTTCGGGTCGGGTCGAACAGCGCACCGCGCGAATGGTTGATGAGCGTGCCGAAGGTGACCGGCGTATAGGGTTGGCGGAAAGTGGTGAGACCGACCTTCGGCAGATCCCGCCCAAGCGCTTCCGAGGCAATGGCAAGGCCATGCATGTTGGACATCTTGCCCTGATCGGACGCCATGCCATTGGTGGTGAAGCGCTTGATATGCTCGACCGAATGCATGCCTTCACGCACGGCCAGGCGAATATCCTTGGCGCAGACATCGTGCTGGAAATCGATGAAGGCCTTGACGCCGGTGCCTTCGCCTGCCCCTTCCGCAGCGCCGATCATGCCGCCGGTCCAGGCGCGCGCATTCTCACCGGAGAATTCCGCTGCACCGCCACCTGCGGCAGCAGCCTCGGCGATCAATGCGGCGAGATCGTCCGTGCCGTTGCAGGCGCCGACTGACACACAATTCTGCACATGGATGTCAGGCAGGAACCGCTGGTTTGCCGCGTCAAACTTCAGCTTGCCGCGCGATTGCGAGAAGAGATGCACCGAAGGCGTCCAGCCCGCCGAAACGACGAGCGCGTCGATGGCGATCTTGCGCTTGTTAGAGCCGCCATTGCGGCCAACGCTCATGGAAGAAACGCGCAGCCGCCCTGACGTATCGTAAACACTGTGACCCGCCAGTACCTCGATGCCCAGCGCCCGCGCCTCGTCCAGCAGCCGCCGATCGGGGTTCTCGCGGCAATCCACGATAGCGGCGATCTTCACACCCGCTTTCTTGAGATCGAATGCCGTCTCATAGGCAGAATCATGGGCTGTGTAGACACCGACATTATTGCCGACGGTCACGCCGTAATGGTTGAGATAGATGCGCGCAGCAGAAGCCAGCATGATGCCGGGACGATCATTATTGGCAAAGACCATGTGCCGCTCGATCGCGCCTGCCGCCAGAACGACCTTCTTGGCGCGGACCTGCCACAGTCTTTCACGTGGCTGGTGTTTGGCCGGCGTGGCGAGGTGATCGGTCACACGCTCGGCCAGCGCCACGAAATTGTGGTTGTAATAACCGAACGCTGTCGTGCGGGTCAGAACACGCACATTGGGCAGCGATTTCAGTTCAGTGAAAACTTTTTGCGCCCAGTCATATCCGGACAGGCCGTCGATGACCGCACCGGTATCAAAACGCAGCGCGCCGCCAACTTCGGCATTCTCATCAACCAGAATGACGCTGGCGCCGGTTTTTGCAGCGGCGAGCGCCGCTGTCAGCCCGGCCACACCGCCACCGGCCACCAGCACGTCGCAATGGGCATAGCGGCCGGAATAATGATCCGCATCCGGCTCGGTCGGCGCCTTGCCGAGACCGGCTGCCCGGCGAATGATCGGTTCATAAATCTTGTGCCACGCCGCCTTCGGCCACATGAAGGTCTTATAGTAGAAACCAGCCGCAAACATCGGCGACAGGAAATCGTTGATCGCACTGATATCGAAGGACAGCGACGGAAAGCGGTTCTGCGAGGCGATGATGGCGCCATCGAAGACATCCTGCACCGTGGCGCGCACATTCGGCTGTTTGCGCAGGCTGTCACGCGATACGTCGATCAGCGCATTCGGCTCCTCCGGACCGGCGGAAAGGAAACCGCGCGGGCGGTGATATTTGAACGAACGGCCAATCAGATGCACGCCATTCGCCAGAAGTGCGGATGCAACCGTGTCGCCTTCCAGCGCCTGATAGATCTTGCCGTCGAAGGTGAAGCGTGCCGTTCTGGCAGGTGTCAGGCGACCGGCGCCCTTGATACGATAATCGCCGCTCATTGCGCAGCTCCCTTTTGGGCGGAAAGAACCGCGTCGGCATCCGGTTTCGGCTCGCCTGCCTTGTAGGTCATCAGGAATTTATCGCTGACGGAATCGCGGGCGGCGTTGAAAAAGCGGCCGCAACCGTGAATGTGGCGCCAGCGCTCGAAAACGAGACCTTTGTCATTGTCGCGAATGAAGAAATATTCGGCAAAGGCCTCGTCCGAAATATCGGCAATGTTTTCCGGCCGGGCGATATGGGCTTCGCCCGCCCAGCGAAATTCGAGTTCGGAACGGTCTTCCCGGCAATAAGGGCAATGGATCAGAAGCATCGTGGCTCCACCTTCAAAGAGAACTTTCCGGAAGCATGCTTCCGGCGGGTTGGTCACACAGCCGCTTTCCCATCGCAACGAAGGGGGAAAGCCGCTTCAAGAGCTGCTCGAAATTATCGAATGGTTTCAGCGCCGAGGCCCGACCCATATTGATGATGGCAACCGCCATCATGTCGGTGTCGATCGCGAAGGGCTGGTCCTGCGCACCATTTTCCTTCTCGCCGACGAAATAGACCAGCTTGTCCGCGAGACTCGGGGCGCAGAGCAAAAGGCCTTTTTCCGCCACGAAAGGCCAGTCGCGTTCACCCTGCATTCTCTGGATTTTCTGGCTACGAAAATCCCCCATCTCGGGGATGAGATTGCCCGCCGGCACGACCGCCGCCGCAACACCCATGTTTGCCGAAAGCATAACCGCCGCCAGCATCAGTGCGCCACGGCGGCGGCAGCGGCCTCGTCGATGAGGCGTCCGGTGCGGAAACGATCGAGCGTCAGCCCCGCCGCCAGACGGTGCGGTTCGCCGCGCGCGATGAGATGCGCAAACAGATTGGCCGAGCCCGGTGTCGCCTTGAAACCGCCCGTGCCCCAACCGCAATTGACAAAGAGATTTGGCACCGGCGTCACACTCTGAATGGCGGAGCGATCGGGTGTATTGTCGGTAATGCCGCCCCATTGGCGCATCATCTTGACGCGGCGGAAAATCGGGAACAGCTCGCAGATGGCGTCAAGCGTATGCGTGATGATCTGCAGGCCGCCAGTCTGGGAGTAGGAATTATACTGGTCGGTGCCAGCACCGATGACCAGCTCGCCCTTGTCCGACTGGGAGATATAGGCATGTACCGTATTGGACATGACGACACAGGGGAAGATCGGCTTCAGCGGCTCTGATACCAGCGCCTGCAACGGGTTGGAATGCAGAGGCACACGCACATCCGCCATTTTCATCAGAACGGAGGAGTGGCCGGCGGCGGAAACGCCGATTTTCTTTGCGCCAATGAAACCGCGATTGGTCTCGACGCCCGTGACCGCGCCATCAGGTCCGCGCCTGATGGCCGTGACTTCGCAATTCTGGATGATGTGCACGCCGCGATCGGAAGCCGCACGCGCATATCCCCAGGCCACCGCATCGTGACGCGCCGTGCCGCCGCGCCGCTGGAGGGCAGCACCGTTGATCGGATAACGCGCATTGCCGGAAATCTCGAGCGGCGGGCAATAGGCCTTGGCCTGTTCCGGCGTCAGCCATTCATTGTCTATTCCATAGAGACGGTTGGCATTGATATGGCGCTTGAAGGACTGCTGGTCGTGAATATTGTGCGACAGCATCATAACGCCGCGCGCCGAATACATGACGTTGTAATTGAGATCCTGGCTCAGGCCTTCCCATAATTTCAGGGAATGCTCGTAGATATCCATGCTCTCTTCATAGAGATAATTGGAGCGGATGATGGTGGTGTTGCGGCCGGTATTGCCACCGCCTAGCCAGCCCTTTTCCAGCACCGCTATATTGGTAATGCCGTGTTCCTTGGCAAGATAATAGGCGGCCCCAAGACCGTGGCCGCCGCCACCGATGATGATGACGTCATATTCCTTGCGCGGCTCGGGCGACGCCCATTGCGCATCCCACCCCTTATGACCCCGCAACGCCTCGCGCGCCACGGCAAAAACGGAATATTTGCGCATTCGCAGTCTGCTCCTCAAGAACCGGCCAGAAGCCGAAAGCATAGCTCCGGCACATATTATACACATGGCAAATCGGCATCGGAGGCAATATCCATTTTGCGACGCCGCAATGCTTTTGTTTCGACATTGCAGGCAGAATGCCGGGATAGCTGGATTTTGGCTGTTGAATATGCGGTACCGTATGGACTTGCTGCAAATGTTCTGATATTGCACGTCACCAATCGCTAGGCTCGACGGCCGAACGAACGATTTTATTTGCGTGCGAATGCCTTTATTCTCACAGCAAGACAACCAAACAAAAGGAACGGGTTTCACGTGCAGGTACTAGTCCGCGACAATAACGTTGATCAGGCGCTTCGCGCTCTCAAGAAAAAGATGCAGCGCGAAGGCATTTTCCGTGAAATGAAAATGCGCGATTATTACGAAAAGCCTTCCCAGAAGCGCGCCCGCGAAAAGGCTGAAGCTGTTCGTCGCGTTCGCAAGCTGGCACGCAAGCGCGCACAGCGCGAAGGTCTGGTTGCAGCTCCGCGCGCAGGCCGTTAATAGGCCGTCTTTTGGACGTTTTTGAATGCTTGTTGGGCGGGGGCGATCAATTCGCCGCCGCTCTTTGTGTTTGTGGCCGGAGAATGATCTTGAGACCGGCCTGCGAGGGAACCCCCACCGAATGACCGCTGTTGATGCCTGTGTTGTGAAAAACTCCGATGCCTCCACGCGCCGGGTGCTCCTGAAAAACAACAAGAGATTCCGTGTTTCCCTTGTCGTCTGTACCGTCCTTGCCGGTCTTTCCGGCTGCGCTACGTCCAACCAGACTGACGATGTCTTCAGGATCGACCGTGCCCAGGGCTCGCAGGAAAACATTGCCTCGCTCACCTCGGTCATCAACGCCAATCCTCAGGATCCGGAAGGCTATAACGTCCGTGGCTCCGCTTACGGCCGCGCCGGCGATTCGCGCCGCGCTATCGAGGATTTCAACAAGGCGCTGCAACTGAACCCGCGCTTTTATCAGGCCTATGCCAACCGCGCGCTCGTGTATCGCAATTCCGGCCAGCAGCAGCAGGCCTTGCAGGATTACAACGCCGCTTTACAGATCAATGCGAGCTATGACGTAGCCCTGATCGGCCGTGGCAATCTTTACCGCCAGTCCGGCCGCGTCAACGAAGCTTTCAACGACTTCTCCCGCGCCATCGAACTCGAAACCACCGATGGCCGCGCGTGGCACAATCGTGGCCTGATCTACCAGCTGCGCAACCAGCATGCCCAGGCCATCGAGGACTTCTCCAAGGCCATCTCGCTGTCCTCAACCTCGCCGGAACCCTATAACGGCCGTGGCCTTTCCTATGTCGCGCTGAACGACGACGAAAACGCTTTCGCCGATTTCAACCACGCCATTTCGCTTGATGGCAACGTCGCAGAATCATGGGCCAACCAGGCACTGGTCTATGAGCGCCGCGGCGAGATGGCGAAAGCCGCAAAGTCCTATTCACATGCGGCACGGCTTGATCCGAAATATAAGCCCGCGCTCGACGGCATTGCCCGCACGCGCGGTGCCGGCGCATCCTGATCAAAAACAGATACGAACAGAAAAGCCGGCGGTGCGACACCTGCCGGCTTTTTTATGGGAAACTTTTAAAGCCTCAATGGCTGTCGCGGCGCGCCTCGGGCGTGGCATCCCCCGCCCACAACTCCGCCTGCACCGCATTTTGAAACTCCATGACCTCGCGCCGCATGGCGGCGTCCTCATAGCCGAGGCCCGTCAGATAGGCGGCCAGTTCACGGCACTCCCTGCGCCAGAAATCATTCGCCTCCACACCATGCAGCCGGTCGAGCATGGTTGCGCACCGTTTTACGTTGGCAATACGGTTCTTTGCCGGAAAGGCGATTACTTCCGAATTCGTCGTCACGCGGGCACCTTGCTCTTCGAGGAATCAATACCGACTTTTTAAAGGCTGGATGGTTAACGAAGTCTGCTACGCAGGAGAGAAGGCCGCTAACGCCTTGCAGGGACGGGTTCTGCAGCCTGTCAGACGCAAGAATCTGCGCTGCCGGAGGACACCGATTCGGGCAAATCGCCGATTACCAAGGAATTTACCAATCAAGATTACCGAAATTTCATGCCGTAGGAGATAGAAGAAGTATATGTGTGTTGAAACAACACCGGTCTCATCGTATATTCTTGCAAAGAAAAAAAATGCCGCAGCGCAGCCAAAAACGGAGAAATCGTTCTCGGGAGGAGAGCACCATGTATGCACCTCGTGTATTTTTCAGCATGATTGGTGCATTGCTTGCCTTTGCGGTCGCTACATATTTCATCCACGGGTCGTTCTATACGGCGTTCATCCAGACCCTCATCTGCGCCGTCATTCTGCAAACCGGTTATTTTATTGCACTTCTGGTTCTGGTCGCCCGGGAGAAACGCCGGATGCGCGAAACCTTCGCGCTTGATCGCAGCGCCGAGATCATGACGCCGGACACGGTAAGCAGCGCCCCGCCACATGGCGCGAAACTGACCGATATGTGACCTCTCGCGCACATTCTTTTATTGCGCCGCAAAAAAATCACTTGCATCCACACCCCTGACACTTTCTGCTGACCAAATCCTGACGGTTCGTCACAGCAGAAGGACAACACATGGTGAGCGGTTCACAGCCCATTTGCGTCATCATCGCTGCGAAAAATGCATCCGATACGATAGATATCGCCATCCGCTCCGCCCTTGTGGAGCCGGAGGTCGCCGAAGTCATGGTGATCGACGATGGCTCCACCGATACGACCAGCGATGTCGCACATGCGGCGGATGACGGTACCGGCCGTTTGCGGGTCGTGCGATTCGACGTCAATCGTGGCCCTTCGGCCGCCCGCAACCATGCGATCTCGATTTCATCCGCACCGCTCATCAGCATTCTCGACGCGGACGACTTTTTTTTCAAAGGCCGTTTTGCCGCCATGCTGGAAAATGACGACTGGGATCTGGTGGCCGACAATATCGCCTTCATCCAGCAATCGGTTCCGGGCGCGTCGTCCATGCAGCCGGCCCGCTTCGAACCACAGGCCCGGTTTCTGTCGCTGACGGAGTTCGTGGAAGGCAATATTTCCAGACCCGGCGTGGAACGCGGGGAAACCGGCTTTCTGAAACCGGTGATCCGCCGCGCCTTTCTGGACAAACATGCGTTGCGGTACGACGAGCGTCTGCGTCTCGGCGAAGACTACGAACTTTATACCCGCGCGCTTGCCGCCGGTGCCCGTTACAAGGTCATCCGTCATTGCGGTTACGGGGCGATTGTCCGCGGCAATTCGTTGAGCGGCCGTCACAGCACGGAAGATCTTCGCCGTTTATATGAAGCGGACAAGGACATTCTCACCAGCTGCAAGCTGTCGGCCAGCGAGACGGCGATCCTGCTCGAGCACGAAAAACACATCCGCGCGAAATTCGAGCTTCGCCATTTTCTCGATGCGAAAAAGCAGAAAGGGATGGGCGGCGCTTTGAGCCACGCTCTTGCGCGTCTGCCTGCCCTGCCGGCCATCACGCGCGGCATCTGGACCGACAAGACCGCCCGTTTTCGCAAACCGGCGCCGGTTCGGGATATTCGTTATCTGCTGGACGGCACGCCGGTTTCCTGAGGGAAAACCTCCAGCGGCGAGAATGATGGCAAGTTCGATATTCTCTCATTCGTCATGCCGGACTAGATCCGGCATCCAGTCATGGCGCGTCTGCGCCATGAAGAGAGTCTTTTGCGATCAAGGACTTGAGCGCGCTGGACCCCGGATCTAGTCCGGGGTGACTGTGTGCGGAATTGCTGAGGCAACCCGCCTTCAGAGATAATCGCGTTTGACCGTTTCCAGAACAGCGGAAAAACGCTCCTTGCGTTCCTCCAGCCTGCCATCCGGGCTGAGACGGGGTTCGGCACGGCTTGCCTGCCAGAGCGCCAGCGTGGAAGGTGCTGCCAGCACTTGCTTGGCCAGTTTGCGCAGCGACAGGGATTGGCTTGCCTGCGGCCGCACCAGCACATCGCCCTCATGCGCCGGACCGGATCCAGCCTCGGCAATGACGGGGGCTGGCGGCGGCGGGAAGCTCATACCCCAGAAACGCGACCCCTTTTTTGCCGCCTCGGCGCGGGTGGAGACTGGCACGTAACGCGGCTGATACTCCACACCGACCGTGCCTGCCCAATCGCTCCACTTGAAACTGTTGATCGAGGGAGATGTGCTCACCGCCACCCATGGCACGCGGAACGCATCGGCAAGAATGGCGCCATGCATGGATTCGGCCACGATAAATTCAGATTGGGCGATGGCGCGGATGACCGACATCGCCTCGCCGCGCGGGTCGAGATAGGTCAGTCCCGCCGGTTCGCAAACCGTTTCCCACATCCCGAATTCCGCCGATTCCCAATGGGGAACGAAGGTTTTCTTGTAGAGTTTCTGCAGGCCTTTGAACTCCGGCATCTCGGTCACCATCACGGCGGGATCGACAATGCCCTTTTCGGGAGAAAGTCCCAATTTGGCTGCGGTTTTTTCGCCGCGCACGCAGCGAATGTCCCAAAATCCGGTGCTTGTATCCGGCACCGCGCCGTAGCCATAACCGCTGCCGATCACAAGCTTGCGCTGCTTTGCGGGCAACAATGTATCATTGAGAACCGTGCCGACACCGACGAGCATCACGTCGTCATGCACGTCCCGCAGCCCGGGCAGCAGAAAGTCCCACAGCCACAGATTGAGATCGTCGCCAAAATTTCCGTGATGCGATTCCCAGTGGTAAGGTTTCATGAAGTCACTCCTGGGTGAAAAACATATAAATTCTTGCAGGCAAGAATTCGATCATCTTGTCCGCACTATTTTGCCTGCGCCGAGCTCAAAAGCCGCTCGCAGGAGTGCCGGATCGCGCATCGCCCACTTCAGCAGCAGTCCGAATTCGGGCACCTTGCGCCGTTTCAGATTGCCTGCCTGGCTCCAGAGCGCCTGTTTGCGCGCCGTATTTTTATAGGAAACGATCGAGGCCACATCGTCCGGCCGCCGCGAAAATCGCCCCTCCAGCGTATCGAGCGCAACCCAGGTATTGAACTGCTGGCGCAGGAATTCCGGCGAGGTATTGTCGATGCTGTGGAAGATATTGACGCCCATTCCGCGCATGGCACCGGCATCGTCACACAGAAGCGTGCGCTTGGATGCGAGGATGGAATCGCAGAAAAACAGCACATCTTCCGCCGCAAGCCGGAGCGCCGGATCGAAGCGTATCTTTTCAAAAAGCGGGCGGCCGATCACCATGCAGGAGAGATGCAGGAAGCTCCAGTTGCGCAGCATCACGCTCGCCAGATCCGGCAGCTCGATCACCAGAGGCCGCTCGGAAAGCCTTGCGGCGCCCTCGTTCTTTTCCAGCTCGGAAATGGCGAAATGATAATAAAATTCGTCACTTGCCTGCATGGATGCCCAATAGCACTCGCCGCCAAATGTCTTCAGCGCGAAGGCCGCATTCTGGAGATGATCGGGCGTCCAGATGTCGTCCGAGTCAAGAAATGCGACGTAATCGCTGCCAGCAGGAACGTGGTCGAGACCGGTATTGCGCGCACCACCCGGCCCGCCATTGGCCTGCTTAATGACGAGAATCCGCTCTTTCTGCGCTTGCGAAAGTTCTGCAAGCTCATTGTCTATCGGATATGGCGATTCGTCATCGACGATGACAAGATCGAAATCCTGGTAACTCTGCGCAAAAACCGATGCGAGCGCACGTCCAAGAATTCCGTGCTGCTTTTGGTAATAGGGAATGACGACAGTAAATCTTGCCATTGTTTCGCCCCTTGCGTTGATCAAGAAGTGTCGGGCCCGATCCTAAAAGCGGCCCCGATGGTATCGGCAACTCCCCACCGGCGTTCCTCCCCGCCGGCCTCCAGAAACAGGATGCTTGTATGCCCCCAGCTCCAAATGTAAAGACCATCACCACGAATGTCGGCTGGAGCGTCTTGTCTAAGACAGGGACATTCGGGCTTAAATTTGTCACCGTTCCCATTCTTGCACGACTGCTGACACCGGAAGAATTTGGTGTGGTTGCAGTCGGCTTAACGGTTGTACAATTCCTGACCATGATAGCCGGAGCGGGGCTGACCTCGGCGCTGATCGTCGAGAAAGAAGAGGATATGGATACAATCCATACCGTTTTCTGGGCAAATCTGGCGATTTCCTGCACCATGGCCGCTGCGCTCTACATTTTCGCGGAGTTCTTCGGTGGGCTTCTGGGTGCGGTGGAAAGTGCCTATCTGCTGCGTATCATGGCCTTTCTCATTCCGTTGCAACTTGCGGGTGATGTCGCCTATTCACTGCTTGCCCGGCGCATGAACTTCAGCCAGGATGCGCTGTGGAGCATGGCGTCTGAAAGCATCGCGGCGGTTGTCGCCGTGGCTATGGCGCTTCTCGGCTTCGGCGTCTGGGCGCTCATCATCCAGCTTTTCGCCGCCGCACTCATCAGGCTTGTCGGGCTATATGCCGTTTCCCGCTATTGCCCGCGTTTCGTCATGAAACCGCGCCGTCTGGTGCCGCTTCTCGGTTTCAGCTCCGGCCTGATGGGATCGGAAATCGCCAATTTCGTCACCTTCCAGTCGCCGATGGTGGTGATCGCCCGGCATCTCGGCCTTGCCGATGCGGGCGCCTATTCCGCCTCCAACCGTTTTGCCAGCATTCCCAATCAGGTCGTGCTGTCGGCCGTCATGGGCGTGCTGTTTCCCGCCTTCAGCCGTATGATGGACGATCCGCAGCGCCGGCGTGATGCCCTGATGTTCAGCACGCAGGTTCTGACCGTCCTGCTTGCGCCGATGATGTTCGGCCTCTGGGCGGTGGCCGAACCGGCCATGCTGGTGATTTTCGGGCAGAACTGGGCTTATGCCTGGCCGGTTCTCGGTCTCCTTGCCCTCTCGAAAGCCATTCTGACCCCATGCAGCACCTTTATCCCCTATCTCAAGGGTGCCGGCTATGGGCGTGTTCTGTTCTGGTCGGCCACGATCCGCGCCATCGTCACCACAGTTGCCGTCTGGGCTGCAGCCGTCTACGGCAGCCTGATCGACGCGATGATTTGGCTCTGCATCGTCAATGCGGTGACGCTGGTTGCCTACTCATGGGCGGTGTTCAAGGCAAGCGATACACCCTTTCTCAGCGGCCTCTATGTCAGCAGCAGACCGATGATTGCAGCGCTGGTCATGGCCGTTTCGGTGCGTTACCTGCTTCACATCATTGCCGAACGCATCCCCAGCGCAACGCTTCAGGTGCTCGTTGGCGCCGCAGTCGGCGGCGTCATCTATGCGGCGCTGATTTTGCTGACCGAACGCGCCCTGCTTGGAAAAATCCTCGGGATGGTCAAATCGCGGCGAATGCGTGAAAACGCAACCCAAGGTTAGTGTCTCGTAACCGAAAGCGCCTCATTTCGGCCGTTAACAGGTCTCACCCGTCACGGATATGTGTTTCGTGACGGCATGGCAAAGCCATTTTTTTGCGGTGCAATATCGCGTACAATGATAATATCGCTTCCTTTGGCGATTTTTAGTGACGACTTAAATCTAGAAAAAATTAAATATTTTCAGTTGCTTAATTTTTTAAAGTCGCACGGAATGCCGGAACGCCAGACAATCACCCGCAATATCTAAGCTTGCGTTTTTCCCGCGTCGCCACATTTTACCCTAAAGTCGAAACCAGACTTACGAGTGCGGGCTTAAGTTCGCTCTGGTTGCAACGCGGCGTGGGTGGACGCCGCCCAATAGGGGTGACTGATGTGACTGTCGATCAGAACCTATCCTCCCGTATCAATTTGATGCGTATATTGCTGATCTCTGGAATCGTGTTCGTCCATGTGCCGCACGATGCCGAAACCAGCCCTTTTCTTGGCCTTTACGGCTTCTTCGACTGGCTGCGTGTTTTTCTGGGCGACGCCCTGTTTCGCATCGGTGTGCCCTGTCTCAGCGCGATATCCGGCTATCTGCTGTTTCGTCGCGGCATGAGCGGGTTCGATTATCCGGCGACGATCCGTTCGAAGTCGAAAACGGTGCTGCTGCCCTTCCTGCTGTGGAATGGCGCGTTGTTTGCCGCAATTTTGCTTATCCAGCTGTTTGACGTTGGTGTGGGTTATTTCCCGGACCTCTGGAACGCCAGCCCGCGTGAAATCATCAGCCATGGCACGGCGCTCGAAGAACTGCCGGTAAACGTGCCGCTTTATTTCCTGCGCGACCTGTTCGTCTGCATCCTGCTGTCGCCGGTGCTCGCATTTCTCATGCGCCGCTTTGCGCTGCCAACGCTCGCTATCCTGCTCTTCATAACCGCCATGCCTGATCTGACGATCTTCATAGTCCAGAAGAAATCGATCCTGTTCAGCTTCTCACTGGGCATCGCACTTGCGCTGCACCGCGTCGATGTCAAGGCACTCGATCCCTACGCCTTCCCGATCATGGCGCTGACCTTTGTCGCTGCGGCCATGCTGGCAACAGGCCTCTATTTCACCGGCCCGGAGTTTACCTTCTGGCTGAACATGTCTCGCAATTTGCTCGCTGTTTTCGGCGCGCTCGGTTTCTGGGCGTCGTCGGCGCTTTTGATCCGCAGCAGGCTCGGCAAGCGGCTTTCCGAAACCGGAAGCCTCAGCTTCTGGATATTCTGCGCTCACTATCCGTTGCTCGTCATCATGTGGATGGTCTGGAACAAGGGCGGACCCGATTTCTACCCCGCCTTCTATGTCATCGCCACGCTGTCCGCCTTTGTCATTCTGGTGGTGAGCAATGCACAAACCCGCAAATACCTGCCGGCCGTCTATGCCGTGCTGACCGGAAGCCGGAACGGCAAACGCAAGACAACGTCCGAATTCGCTGCAAAACGGGCCTCCATGATCGGCCCGCCCACATCCGAAACACTTTATTCGCAACGACAGAGGTGAACCAATGACAACATTTGTCACCCGCGTTCAGACACGCATTCTTCTCGCCGCCGCCCTGCTGGCGACACCCTTCACGACACCGAGCCAGGCACAAGAAGGCAACGGTGCATCCTTCATCGAGAATTTCGATCAGATGGACCGGTCGTTCTGGTACGTCTCCGACGGCTGGAACAACGGTGCGCATCAGAACTGCACCTGGTCGAAGAAACTGGCCACGGTGGAAAACGGCCAGCTGACGCTTGGTTTTGAGGAAGCAAAGTCCGGCGACCGCAACTTCGCCTGCGGTGAAATCCAGACCAAGGGGCGTTATCGCTACGGCACCTATGAAGCACGGATGAAAGCCGCTACCGGCTCCGGGCTGAACTCCGCCTTCTTCACCTATATCGGCCCGACCGACAAAAAGCCCCATGATGAAATCGACTTCGAGGTTTTGGGCAAGAATACGGGCAAGGTACAGCTGAACCAGTATATTTCCGCCAAGGGCGGCAATGAGAAACTGGTGCCGGTAGAAGGCGGAGCTGATGCTGGCTTCAACGATTACGCCTTCGTGTGGGAGCCTCAGCGCCTGCGTTACTACGTCAACGGCAAGCTCGTTCACGAAGTCACGGATGAGACCAAGATTCCGCAGAATGCCCAGAAGATTTTCTTCAGCCTGTGGGGAACCGACACGTTGAAGGACTGGATGGGTGCCTTTTCCTATTCCGGCGCAACACAGATGATTGTTGACCGCTTCGCCTTCACGGCGCTCGGCGACAAATGCCAGTTTCCCGAATCCATCGCCTGCGCCCTTAACTGATTGCTTTTTTAAACCTGAGCCTCGGCGTCCTTGACGTATGAAACCAACCGGAACCCATGCATGATCCATGTTCTTTATCTCGCGCATGATCTGTCGGACCCCGCCATTCGCCGGCGGGTGTTGACCTTGCTTGCGGGCGGCGCGCGGGTCACGCTGGCGGGCTTCCGGCGCGGACAGAACCGGCTTGCAGAGATCGAGGGCGTGGTGCCGGTCATTCTCGGAGAAACCGCCGATGGGCGGTTTCTTCAGCGCATGGCAGCCGTCGCCAAAGCCAGCCTCTCGCTCGGCAAAACATTACGCGGCATCCCCATGCCCGACGTCATTCTTGCCAGAAACCTGGAAATGCTGGCTCTCGCAAAACGGGCCATGTCGCTTTACGACCGCCAGCCGGCACTGGTTTACGAATGTCTCGACATTCACCGCCTGCTTCTCAATGAGGGCAAGCCGGGGCAGCTTCTCAATGCGGCCCAGCGCTATTTCGCCCGGGATGCCAAGCTGCTGGTGACGAGTTCTCCAGCTTTCGTCGAGCATTATTTCAAACCCGTTTCCGGCCTGAACCTTCCCGTGCTGTTGCAGGAAAACAGGGTGCTGGCGCTTGATGCCGCTGTAGCAGCCACCCCACAACCGCGCCCACCTGCCCCCGGCGAACCGTGGAAAATCGGCTGGTTTGGGGCGCTTCGCTGCCGCAAATCGCTCGAAATCCTCGCCGATTTTGCAAGGCGCATGGATGGCAAGGTCGAAATCATCCTGCGCGGCCGGCCGGCCTATTCGGAATTTGCGGATTTCGATGGTTTCGTGGCTGCCGCGCCGCATGTGCATTTCCACGGGGCCTACAAAAACCCTGAAGATCTGGCCACCATCTATAATGAAGTGCAGTTCACCTGGGCGATCGACTTCTTCGAGGAAGGCCAGAATTCAAGCTGGCTGCTGCCCAATCGGCTCTATGAGGGATGCCTTTACGGCACCCTGCCGATTGCACTTGCAGGCACGGAAACGGCTCGTTTCATCGAAAAGCGCAATATCGGTTTTGTTCTGCAAAATGCCGGTGCAGATGATCTGGCCGCTCTTTTCAACACTATGACTCCACAAACGTATACGGACGCCTTCGACGCCCTCTCGGCACTCGATAAGAAACAATGGCTGACCGACCGCGACGATTGCCGTCAGCTGGTCCAGCAATTGTCCTCTCTTACAAAATCCGCTTCCGGCCATGCCCGTGAAGCTGCGTTTTCACCCGTGTAGTGCGTAGGGGGCAAATCATGGAAGGTCTTGGTCGTTCCGGCATCAGAACTCTGATCGTCATTCCCTGCCTCAACGAGGCAAAGACGATCGAGGCGTTGCTGCGAAAATTCACCGGCGCGATGGATGGGCGTATTTTCCGCATCGTTGTTGCCGATGGCGGCAGCACGGACGGCACGCGCGACATCGTTTCCGCCTTCGCCGTAACGGATGACCGCGTTACGCTCCTTCCCAATCCCAAGCGCATCCAGAGCGCCGGCATAAACCTGGCCGTATCCACTTTCGGCGAGGATTTCGACTACCTCATCCGCATCGACGCCCATGGCGATTATCCGGATGATTATTGCCAGCGGCTGATTGAAGACGCGGATCGCACCGGCGCGGATTCCGTCGTGGTCGCCATGGATACGGTCGGGCACGGCCTGTTCCAGAAGGCGACGGCGATTGCGCAGAATTCCAAACTCGGCAATGGCGGCTCAAAGCACCGCGAAGGCGCCAAGGGACACTGGATCGACCATGGCCACCACGCGTTGATGCGGATCGCCGCCTTCGACGCGGTCGGTGGTTACGATGAAAGCTTCAGCCACAACGAGGATGCCGAACTGGATTTCCGGCTGCGCAAATCCGGTTTCCGTATATGGATGACCGACAAGACCCGCATGACCTATTATCCGCGCGCCAGCGTCATGCCTCTGTTCAAGCAATATCTCGCCTATGGCCGTGGCCGGGCAAAGAACCTGCTGAAACATCGCTCGATCCCGAAGATCCGCCAGATGATTCCGCTGGCTGTCCTGCCGGTCTTCGTGCTTGCCCTGCTGTCGCTTGTGCATTGGGCAGCACTTATTCCGCTCGGCCTCTGGATCGCCGCATGTGTGGGTTATGGCTTGTGGATGGCAATAGGTCAGAAAAACCCATACGGCCCGCTCGCCGCCTTTTCCGCAATGGTGATGCATCTGGCGTGGTCCACCGGCTTCTGGCTGGAACTCCTGAAATTCCGGGGAAAAAAGGCTGTCTCATGACCGACCTCATCGTCACCGAACCACACAATTCAAAGACCGTCGATATCGGCATCTGTACCTACAGACGTCCGGCGCTGGTCGCCACACTTCTGTCACTCTTCGAACTGGAAGTGCCCGAAGGCGTGACAGTTCGCCTGATCGTTGCCGACAATGATGAGGAACCGAGTGCCAAGGCAAGTGTGGATCGGCTGCGTGAAACTTCGCCTTTCGAGATCGCCTATGTCCATTGCCCGAAATCGAATATCTCGATTGCCCGCAACGCCTGCCTCTCTGAATGCCGGGCGGACTATCTGGCCTTTATCGACGATGATGAGACCGCCCCGCCGCACTGGCTGGCCGCACTTCTGGAAAAGGCAGGCGAAACCGGCGCGGATGTCGTTCTTGGCCCAGTGACGGCGGTTTACCGTGAGAATGCGCCGGGCTGGATGAAACGTGGCGATTTTCACTCGACCGTGCCCGTCTGGGTGAATGGCGAGATCATCACCGGCTACACCTGCAACACGCTTCTCAAGATGGACGCCCCATCGGTAAAGGACCGGCGTTTTGCGCTGGCGCTCGGCCAGAGCGGCGGTGAGGACACGCATTTCTTCTCGCATCTCCATGCTTCGGGCGGTCGCATCGTCTTTGCGCAAAAGGCCGTGCTCTCCGAGCCGGTGCCGGAAAACCGCGCCCGTTTCATGTGGCTTGCCAAACGTCGCTTCCGCTCCGGCCAGACCCATGGCCGTGTGCTTGCCGAAAAGAAACCCGGCGCAAGACGCGTGATGCAGGTGCTGAAGGCAGGATCGAAAGTTCTCTATTGCGCCGTCTTTGCCGCCCTGAACGGTTTCAACGCCGTGCGCCGCAACCGCTATGCCCTGCGCGGCGCCTTGCATCTCGGCTCGGTAAGCGGCGCCTTCGGAGTGCGCGAAATCCGCCAATACGGCGCGGTGGAGGCAACCTGATGGAGAACCTTAACCCTCAGCCCGATATCAGCTTCGTCATTGCCGCCTATAATGCCGCCGAGACGATCGAAGCCGCCATTCAAAGTGCGCTTGACCAGCAGGGCGTGACGCTGGAGGTGATCGTCGTGGATGACCGCTCCGCCGACGAGACGATCTCGCTCGTCGAGGCCATTGCGGCCAACGATCCGCGTGTCCGGCTGCTTGCGCTTGAACAGAACCTCGGACCGGGAGGCGCGCGCAATGCCGGTATCGCCGCAGCAACCGGACGCTTTATCGCCGTTCTCGATTCGGACGACGTCATCCGCCCCGACCGTTCCGCCTGCATGATGTGCCGGGCAGATGCGGCCAATGCGGTGATCGCTGTCGATAATCTCGATGTCGCCTATACGGACGGCAGGCCAATGGAAACGATGTTCGCAGAGGAGTTTCTGGAGGAAAGACCCGTCCTTACCCTTGAGGACTTCATTTCCTCCAACATCCTTTTCCGCTCCACCTTCAACTTCGGCTACATGAAGCCGATGTTCCGGCGCGATTTCCTAAATAGCGAGGGATTGCGTTTTCGCGAGGACATCCGCATCGGCGAAGATTACATCCTGCTTGCCTCGGCGCTTGCCGCCGGCGGCCTTTGCGTCATCGAGCCGAAACCGGGCTACATCTATAATATTCGCGAAGGTTCGATCTCGCGCGTCCTTGAAATCCACCACGTCGAAGGAATGATGCGGGCGGACCAGGAGTTTCTGAGCCACTACGCGCTGTTGCCCGCCGCCATGGATGCGCAGCAGGCCAGAAGCCGTAGCCTGCAACTGGCCCGTAACTTCCTGACATTGGTGGAAGACATCAAGCGGCGCTCGATTATCGGCGCGCTGAAGACAACGATCAGAGATCCCGCCGTGCTGGGCCATTTGAGAATGCCCATTGCCGTGCGGCTGAAGAGGTTGCGGAACGCGATGTTTGCGCCCGCGGCAAATACTGGGGTGAAAAGGCAGATTTCGTAAAATTTGTGAGCGGACAAATCTGTGCGCGAAAAATCTGCAAGCGGACTGGGGACAGATCAAACCTTGATGAAGGAGAACGCGATGGACCTGAACAAAACTGTCAGAAAAGCCGTCATTCCCGTAGCCGGCAACGGCACGCGGTTTTTGCCCGCCACCAAGGCGATGCCGAAGGAAATGCTCACGATCGTCGACCGGCCGGTCGTGCAATATGCCGTCGATGAGGCCATGCAGGCCGGCATCGAGCACATTATTTTCGTAACCAGCCGCAACAAGACCGCCATCGAAGACTATTTCGACAGCGCGCCCGAGCTTATCAACACACTCACCCGCTCCGGCAAGACGGTGCAGGTGCTGCAGCTTGAAAAAATGTTGCCAGTCGCAGGCACAGTCAGTTACACGCGCCAGCAGGTGCCGCTCGGCCTCGGCCACGCGGTTTGGTGCGCGCGCGAACTGGTGGGCAAGGAGCCTTTTGCGCTGCTTTTGCCTGATATGGTTTCCTATGGCGCACGCGGCTGCATTGCCGGGTTGATGGAACTCTACGACGAAGTCGGCGGCAATATCCTCGGTGTTGAGGAATGCCTGCCGGAAGAGGTGTCATCCTACGGCGTCGTTGGTGTCGGCCAGAAGGTCAATCACGGCTTTGCAGTCACCGAAATGGTCGAGAAGCCGGAACCATCCAGGGCGCCTTCGAATTATTACCTGAACGGCCGTTATATTCTGCAGCCGGAAATCTTCGACATTCTCGCCAAACAGGAGCGTGGCGCGGGCAACGAAATCCAGCTGACTGATGGCATGAAGCGGCTCGCTGAAAAGCAGGCCTTCCATGCGCAGAAGTATAGCGGTCGCACATTCGACTGCGGCAGCAAGCAGGGCTTCATCGCCGCCAATGTCGCTTTCTCGCTGATGCGTGCCGACATGGAGGCGCAGGTTCTCGCTTCCGTCAAGGAACTCGTCGCAAACCATGAAAGCCGCGTTCAGGCGGCCTGACTTTAATCGTGCTGCCGGGGAGGCGGTCGGCACATCAATAACGGGGGGCGGGAAGCCGAGCGTTGCTCGGCTTCCCGCGTACCATTTTTAATTCACAAGGTAGGTCCATGCACCACAAGACCTTTAAATCCAGCATCGGTTTTCCGGATCCCGGCAAGGATGCCGACACATTTATTGACCTCGATCGCCTCTGGGCAGCCGTGGTGCGCCGCGCCAATGTCATTGCCGCCTCGGTCATCGCCGCTGTGGTTCTGGCCGGCCTTTATCTGGTGCTTGCAACCCCCGTTTACACCGCGATGACTCAGGTGCTTCTGGATGAAAGCCTTTCCCGTTACGCGGAAGAGGAATCGCCGGTACCTGCCGCCCAGATCGTCGACAACCGTATCGCCAGTGCTGTGGAAATTCTGAAATCCAAGGAAATGGCGCTGACCGTGGTCGACAAGGCCAAGCTCGACGAGAACGACACCATCGTCAATCCGTCGCTGTCGCCGGTCGATCTCGTGAAATCTTCCGTGCGCGGTATCGTCGATCTCATCCTGCCCGGAGATCCGCCGTTCTCCGAAGCGGCAATCCGCGCCGGACGCCGCGAAAAGGCAGCCGCCGTGCTGCAACAATCGCTGATCGTAGAGCGTGTCGGCCGCAGTTCGGTCATCGCCATTTCCACCCGTTCGACGGATCGGCAGCTTGCCGCGCTCATCGCCAAGACCTATGCGCAGGCCTATCTGACCGAACAGCTGAACGCCAATTTCGACGCCAGCGAGCGCGCTTCTGTGTGGCTTCAGGAGCGCATGAGCGACCTGAACCAGCGTGCGCAGGCCGCCCAGCTTGCCGTCGAAAAATTCAAGACGGACAATAATATCGTTTCTTCGCGCGGCGAGCTCATGTCGGAAGGCCAGTTGGCCGATCTCAACGGCCAGCTGATTGCCGCGCAGGCGGATGTCGCGACGGCTGCTGCACGTTATGGCCAGTACAAATCCATCATCGACCGGGGACCGGATGCAGCGGTTGACAATGCAGTCGTTTCCGCACGGGATGCCGATAACTCGGTCATTCAGGACCTTCGCAAGCGCTACATCACGATCTCTGACCGATTGCAGGGCGTCGTCCAGCAATTCGGCGCCGACCACCCTCAGGCGGTAGCGCTGGAGAGTGAGAAGAAAGAAATTGCAAGGCAGATATTCCAGGAACTGCAGCAGGTTACGGGCAGCCTGAAGAACGAATACGACGTCTCCAATTCCCGTGTGCAATCGCTTCGCGACAATATCGACCGCGTGGCGGGCCGCAATTCGCAAGCCAATATCACTATGGTGCAATTGCGTGAGCTGGAGCAGCGGGCAACCGCTCTGCGCACACTCTACCAGTCCTACCTCGGCCGCTTCGAAGAAGCATCCCAGAAGCAGTCGCTGCCGATCGCCAAGGCCCGCATCATCTCCGAAGCGGGTCTGCCGACAGCTCCGTCCAGCCCGAAAAAGACGATGACCATGGCGCTTTCCGTCATTCTCGGCCTTATGCTGGGCGGCGGCATCGCAGCGCTTCTTGAGTTCCGGGATCGCTTTTTCCACACCGGCAACGATGTGCGCGACAATCTGCGCATGCGTTTTCTGGGCTACCTGCCCTTTATCGGGGAACGGGGTGCAGAAACCGCAAAGTCGGGTACCCCTGCCGCCACCCCCGGCAGCGAGAGCACGACCATCGACGAAAACGGTCAGGTCTCGTTCCAGAAAATGCTGCGCCTTGCCGTCGACAGCCCGCGCTCAAGCTTTGCCGAGACGCTGCGCAACGTGAAGCTGACGGCTGATGTCGTTATCCAGGAACGCCAGTGCCGGGTAATCGGCGTCATCTCATGCCTGCCGAACGAGGGTAAATCGGTCGTGGCGCTCAATCTCGCCGGTCTGATCGCCTCCACCGGCAAGCGCACGCTTGTGGTGGATGCCGACATCCGCAACCCCGGCCTCAGCCGCATGCTGACAACGCGGCAATCCGCCGGTCTGGTGGAGGTCGTGCTTGACGAGATACCGTGGACGCAGGCAGTGAAGGTCGATACCCGCACGAAAATGGGCATCCTGCCGGTTTCCACCAGCAACCAGTTTGCCCATTCAAGCGAGCTTCTTGCCTCCTCCGGCATGCGCAAATTCATCGAATCGGCGCGTGAGGCCTGCGACTACATCATTGTCGACCTTGCACCCGTCGTTCCCGTCATCGACGCTAAAGCCTTCGCACCGCAGGTCGATGGTTTCGTCTTCGTTACGGAATGGGGCAAGACGCCGATCCAGATGGTGCAGAACCTGATGGCCAACGAACCGCAGATTGCCAACAAGACGTTGGGGATCGTGCTCAACAAGACCGATATGACGGAATTGCAGCGTTATGCAGGCCCCGGTGGTTCTGAGCACTATCACGAGACATTCGCGGCCTATTACGGCGACGCCAAACCGCCGGTGAAGGAAAACGCCTGAATGGTGTAGCGGCCCGGTGCAAACCGGGCCGCTTTTTTTTTGCAGCTCAAATTTTGCTATCCAGCCTATGGCGTTGCCCGCAAAATTACGCATTGATGGCGACCAACCAATCGCCAGCAAGCAGGACCAGTTTCATGCCATCACCCATCGCCCTTGTTTCGCGGATGAATGCGCAAGCGGAAGCCATCTGGAAGCAAGCGCTTCGCGACGCCATGCCGGAAGAGGAAATCCTCTCCTTTTCCGAATTAAGCGGGGAGCAGAAACGCGCGGTGGACTTCGCCATCGTCGCCAATCCCGATCCAGCCGATATTGCAGCCTTGCCGGGTCTTTCGTGGATTCACAGCCTGTGGGCGGGTGTCGAACGGCTCGTTCTGGAACTGGGAGACAAGGCGCCGCCGATCGTGCGGCTGAAAGACCCGGAGCTTTCACGCGTGATGGCGGAAGCCGTGCTGGCATGGACATATTACCTGCAACGCGACATGCCGGCCTATCGCGTAAACCAGCAAAAAGCCCTCTGGCAGGAACTCGATTATCGGCATCCGGGCGAGATGACCGTCGGCCTCCTCGGCCTCGGCGCGCTCGGAACGGCTGCGGCGCAACGCCTGCTTCATGCAGGCTTCAACGTTTCCGGCTGGAGCCGCTCGGCCAAGGCAATCGAGGGAGTGGCAACGCTGACGGGCGATGACGGGCTGGGGGACTTGCTGGAAAAAAGCGACATTCTCGTCTGTCTGGTGCCGCTGACCGATGCGACGCGCGGCCTTCTGAATGCCGACCGTCTCGGCGCCATGAAAAAGGGAGCCGCACTCATCAATTTCGCCCGCGGAGCCGTCGTCGTCGCCGATGACCTGATCGCGGCGCTTGATTCCGGCCAGCTTTCGCATGCGGTTCTCGATGTCTTCGAACAGGAGCCGCTACCTCCCGCCTCCGCATTCTGGCAGCACCCGAAAGTGACCGTCCTGCCACATATTTCCGCGCCGACAAGCCGTGAAAGTTCAGCGAAAATAGTGGCAGGCAATGTCAAGACATGGCGTGAAACAGGTACGCTGCCGGAAACGGTCGATATGACGCGCGGTTATTGAGACACGATGGCGGGCGGTTTATTCGCCCGCTATCCTGTTTGCCGTATGGGCCAGTTCGACAGCTGAGACGATCTGCTGTTCGTCATAGGGCTTGGTCAAAAGCACTGCCGTTTCCGGCGCCCCGTTCGGCAGTTGGTTGTCTCCCGTGGCAAACACGATGGCTAGTCCCGGTTTCCGGCGCAATGCCTCAACCGCCAGCTCGCCGCCCTTCATGTCCGGCAGGCCTATGTCGGTAACGAGAACATCGATCTCTTCCGTCTCGATCGCCTTTAGCGCCTGCACAGCATTTCCGGCCTCGACGACGGCAAAGCCGTTATCGGCCAGCATCTCGGTCGAATTCATCCGGATCAACTCGTCATCCTCAACCAGAAGCACGCAAACCGATCTGGTCTCGTCTCCGACGACCTGCGCGGGTTCGGGGGTTTTGGAATGACGCGGTGATGATACCGGCCTCGTCTTGGCGAGAGAAACCTGCTTGCGATTGGCGATGACATGGCGGATGCGCCGCGCCAGCGCTTCGCGCGTGTAAGGCTTGGAGAGCAGTTCCACCCCGGAATCCAGCTTGCCGCCATGCACGATGGAGTTTTCCGTATAACCGGATGTGAAGAGAACGGCGAGATTAGGCAACCTTTCCTGCGCACGGCGCGCCATTTCCCGGCTTTTCAAAGGTCCCGGCATCACCACATCGGTGAAGATGACGTCAATCGGAATACCGCTCTCGACCACCGTCAAACCAGCCTGCGCATCGCGGGCAGTGAGCACGCGGTAACCGAGATCGCTCAGTGTCTCGACGACGGTGCTGCGCACCTCCTCGTCATCCTCCACCACAAGGATCGTTTCCGTGCCACCCTCGACGGGGCCGGTCGGTATCACCACTTCCCTGTCCTCGTCGGCGGCGGATCGCGGTAGATACATCTTCACCGTCGTGCCCTGCCCCACCTCGCTATAGATGTTGACATGGCCACTGGACTGTTTTGCAAAACCGTAAACCATCGAAAGGCCGAGACCGGTGCCCTTGCCTTCCGGTTTCGTCGAAAAGAACGGCTCGAACACCTTTTCCAGAATGTCCGGCGACATGCCCGATCCGGTATCGGTAACAGCCAGCATGACATATTGCCCCGGCGAAACTTCCGAATGCTTGCGCGCGTAATCGCGATCGAGAACCGCATTGCCGACCTCGATTGTCAGCTTGCCGTGCCCTTCCATGGCATCACGCGCATTGATCGCCAGATTAAGGAGAGCGTTTTCCACCTGGTTTGGGTCGGCATAGGTGTTCCACAGGCCGCCGGAGGTGATGACCTCAACCTCGATCGCCTCACCAAGCGAACGGCGCAGGAGATCGTCCATGCCGGTAACGAACCGGGAGATGTTGATAACGCGCGGTTCCAGCGCCTGACGGCGGCCAAAGGCCAGAAGCTGGCTTGCAAGCTTGGCACCGCGATGAACGCCGGCCAGCGCATTTTCCAGCCGCCGTTCGGCACGCTCGTTGCCAATCACGTCCTTTGACAGCAATTGCAGATTGCCCGCGATTACCTGAAGAAGATTGTTGAAATCATGCGCGACGCCACCGGTCAACTGGCCGATGGATTCCATTTTCTGCGCCTGCTGCAACGCTCTTTCGGTCTGGCGGCGCTCGGCGATTTCCGTCTCGACCCGCGCTTCCAGCCCTTCATTCAATTGGCGAAGCTGCTCTTCCGCTCTTATGCGGTGGCGAATCTCGCGTTCCAGATTGCTGGCATGTTCTTTAAGCGTGTTCTCGGCCAGCCGCTGTTCGGTGATATCCGTGTGGACACCGACCCATTCCGCAATATCACCGGAATTGTCGAAAATCGGAACGCCACGGATCGCAAATGTGCGGTAGACGCCGTCATGGCGGCGAACGCGATGCTCCCAAATATAGGTCGCCCGCGCGGAAACGGCTTTTGTCCAGCTTTCCAGCGAATGGTCCCTGTCTTCGGGATGAACCGCTTCGACCCAGCCGAACCCCTGATACTCGTCGAAGCTCTGCCCGGTAAGTGCACCCCACGCAGGCTGCTCACCCAGCATCATGCCGTCGGCGGTGTTGGTCCAAAGCACGCCGTGGACCGCATCAACAGCGGCGCGGAAACGGTTATTGCTAAGCACGATTTCGTGCTCGGAACGTTTCCGGTCCTCGATATCGATGATCAGCACATAAATGCCGTCAACCGAGCCATCGGCGATATAGCGGGGAACATAACGGATTTCGGCGGCTCGCTTGCTGCCATCCGGTCTGCTGATCACCGTATCCGAAACGATCTTTTCGCCGCCGAGCGCACGATCGAGATAGGCCCTGCGCGAACTGAAGAACGCGTCTCCAACAATTTCCGGAACGCTGCGGCCGATCACCTCCTCGGCGCTGCGGCCGAACCACTCCAGATAACCGTCATTGGCGAATTTATAGACATAGTCGCGATCGACATATCCCACCAGGATCGGCAGGGCATTGGTAAGCCGGCTCAGCTCCTTGCGGCTCTGCTCCAGCGCTTCCACGGCCTTCACCTTTTCGGTGTTTTCAAGCACCGTGCACAGGACGCCGTCCACCGCGCCGCAATCATTGTAGATCGGCGTATAGAACAGATCGAAGATCACCTCTTCCGGCTGACCGTGCCGCATCAGCGTCATCGGCTGGTCGCGATAAGCCATGACCTCGCCACGAAAGCCGGCCTCCAGAATGCGGCTGTTCCAGTCCCAGATCTCGGGCCAGATACCTGGCACCGTTCCGCCCAGCGCCCGCGGGTGATAATTGCCGGCAATTTCCGCATAGCCGTCATTGTAGATCATCACATGATCCGCACCCCACATCAGCACCTGCGGAATGGGAGAGTTGACGACGGAATTGGCCTTCTGCCTCAAATTCTGCGGCCAGTCGCTAATCGGACCGAGCGATGTCTTCGACCAGTCGAAGCCACGCACAAGCTCACCCGTTTCACCGCCGCCGATCGGCCATACCGGGGCAGCACGAAGATTGGTCATTCAATATCACCACAAAAAAGAGACGAAATTTTCCGTAGTACAGAACGGAATAAATGTCCAAGAAAACAGAAACTTCTGCTTGTTGTTCACGGCTTTTCAGAAGCGCGACCGGCAAGACTGGGGAATTCGCACGCCGCAAATTTCGCAGAAGCACCCCACAAGCGTGATGATTGATTGACGATTGCCATCCTCAATACGCCAAAAACTGCCGCAAACGGAACGGCAACAAAGTAATTATTAACGCTCAATGCGGGTGCTGGCGGTCGCGGTGCCGTCAGCGCCCGGGTCTTCGCACACCGCGACCAGAGGGAACAAAAATGAAAATACTTTTGGGTGCCACAATTCTTTCCGCCGGCTTCGCCCTTACAGGCGGTGCAGCCTTTGCTGCGGACTGTGGAAACGTCACGATCGCCAGCATGAACTGGCAATCCGCTGAAGTCGCCGCCAATCTCGACAAGATCATTCTGGAAAAGGGTTACGGTTGCAGCGCTGAAATCGTCACAGGCGACACCGTACCGACATTGACCTCCATGGCCGAAAAGGGCCAGCCTGATATCGCGCCGGAGGCCTGGGTCAGCCTGCAGCCGGAAATCGTCAAACAGGGACTTGAGGGCGGCAAGGTCGTGGCGGCCGCCAAGATCCTGTCGGACGGCGCTGTGCAGGGATGGTGGATCCCGAAATATGTCGCCGATGCCAACCCCGATCTCAAGACCATTCCTGATCTCTTCAAGCATCCCGAGCTCTTCCCCTCGCCTGAAGACAAGGCAAAGGGCGCCGTCTTCAACGGCCCGCAGGGCTGGGGCGGCACCGTCGTCACCGCCCAGCTTTTCAAGGCTTTTGGTGGTGAAAAGGCCGGCTTCACCCTGGTGGACACCGGTTCCGCCGCAGGTCTCGACGGCTCGGTCGCCAAGGCTTACGAAGCGAAACAGCCGTGGGTAGGCTATTACTGGGCTCCGACCTCGCTGCTCGGCAAATATGAGATGGTGAAGCTCGGCTTCGGCACGGAATATGACTCTGCCGAATGGAAGCGCTGCACCTCGGTTGCCGATTGCGCGGACCCGAAGCCCAATGCATGGCAGGTTGACGACGTGCAGACGCTGGTCAGCAAGACCTTTGCCGACCGCGCCGGCCCGGCCATGGACTATCTGAACAAACGCGCCTGGACCAACGACACCGTCAACAAGCTGATCGCCTGGATGACCGACAATCAGGCAACCGGCGAAGATGGTGCGAAACACTTCCTGAAGGAAAACGAGGCTCTGTGGACGGGCTGGGTTTCCCCCGACGTCGCGCAAAAGGTCAAGGCTGCCCTCTAAAAGGGCGGCACGACATATGTGGTCGACAGCTTGGCCCGCCAATGGCGGCGCCCGGCCGTTTTTAAGTTCCGGAGCGCGGCGGATATTGCCCGCCGGCCCCGGTTCGTCGTGGAGAACAGGATATGGATTGGCTTTTCAAATTTCCGACCATGAATGACGATGCCCTGCGTGCGCTGAAGAAAGTGATCGACGAGGGGTTTCGGGGTTTCACCAGAGCCTATGGCGGCACGATAGAGGGGCTGTTCACACCGCTCCAGAGCTTCCTCATCTGGGCGGAAAGGCTTTTGATCGGCACCCCCTGGCCGGTCGTTATTCTTATTGTCGGCGTACTCGCCTGGTTTGCCAGCCGCAGCGCCACCATTGTTGGACTATGTTGCGGTATTCTCTTTGCCATCGGCTGGTTCGGCATGTGGGAAGACACGATGAAGACGATCTCGATGATCTTCGTCTGCGCCGTGCTCTCGATCGTGATCGGTTTGCCGATTGGCATCGCCATGGCGCGGTCCAACCGCCTGCAGAGTATCGTGAACCCCGTTCTCGACGTCATGCAGACGATGCCGAGTTTCGTCTATCTCATTCCCGTCGTCATGCTGCTCGGCATCGGCCGGGTCCCGGGCGTCATCGCCGTGGTGATCTACGCCATTCCTCCGATGATCCGGCTTACCAATCTCGGCATCCGCATGGTTGACCGGGACGTGCTGGAAGCGGCAGACGCTTACGGTTCCTCGAAGCGCCAGAAGCTTTTCAAGGTGCAGCTACCGCTTGCACTCCCCACCATCATGGCAGGCATCAACCAGACAATCATGATGGCGCTCGCCATGGTCGTCATCGCCTCCATGATCGGTGTTCAGGGCCTTGGCCAGCCGGTTCTGAAGGCCATCGCCAACCAGTATTTCACGCTCGGTGTGTTCAACGGCCTGGCAATCGTCGGCATCGCCATCATCTTCGACCGCATCAGCCAGGCCTACGGCCTTCGCCTGCAAAAACACCGGGAAGTGGCGCATGGCTAGTCAATCGATCGAAATCCGCAGCCTTTACAAGATTTTCGGCTCCAAGGCGGAGAACTACATCGACGCCGTGAAGGGCGGCATGTCCAAGGCGGAACTGAACGCCAAGCACGGCCATGTGCTCGGCCTCAGCGACATCAACATCACCATGCCGGGCGGGCAGATCACCGTGATCATGGGCCTTTCCGGCTCGGGAAAATCGACGCTGATCCGCCACGTCAACCGCCTGATCGACCCCACAGCGGGAGAAATCCTTTATGGCGGAACGGATGTCTGTCGCCTCAACGAAGCGGAACTTCTGGAATTCCGCCGCCACAAGACGGCGATGGTATTCCAGAAATTCGGCCTGCTGCCGCACCGCAACGTGCTGCAAAACGTCGTCTATGGCCTTGAGGTGCAGGGCGTCGACAAGGGCGAGCGGGAAGAAAAAGCCGACGTCTGGATCAAGCGGGTGGGGCTGGAAGGCTTTTCGAGCCATTATCCGAACCAGCTTTCAGGCGGCATGCAGCAGCGCGTGGGTCTCGCCCGCGCGCTGACCAACAACGCCGAAATCCTGCTGATGGACGAGGCCTATTCGGCACTTGATCCACTCATCCGCGTCGACATGCAGACAGTGCTGCTGGAATTGCAGAAAGAGCTGAAGAAGACCGTCGTCTTCATCACCCACGATCTGGATGAGGCCCTTCGGCTGGGAGACAAGATCGCCATTCTGCGCGACGGCGAGATCATCCAGCAGGGTACGGCCGCCGAAATTGTCATGAGTCCGGCAGACAGCTATATCGAAGCCTTCGTGGAAGAGGTCAATCGTGGCCGGGTCATTCGTCTCGGCGCCATCGTCCAGCCGGAGTTTACCGGCCAGTCGCGTCTTCAGCTCGATGCGGACATGACCGTCGAGGAAGGCTTGCGCGCGCTCGTCAGGGAGGATGTCGGCAGTGCCGTCATCATCGGCGAAAACGGCAAGTCACTCGGCTCCGTCACCACGGATGCCATCATGCGCTGCCTCGTCAGGACCACGCCAAGCGCGGAAAAAAAACTGGCCGAGGCCGGTTAGGCCAAGCCGTCGAGCCATTTGGTCATGCCCTTGGCGGCGGCCTTGCCAGTGGCAAAACAGGCGGTCAGCAGATAACCGCCGGTCGGCGCCTCCCAGTCCAGCATTTCCCCGGCAGCAAAAATGCCGGGGAGTTTTTTCAGCATGTAGTTCTCATCGATACCTTGCCAGTCAACGCCCCCAGCCGATGAAATCGCCTCGGCAATCGGTCTCGTCCGTGCAAGCGGTATCTCCGCATGTTTGATTCTTGCGGCGACCAGATCATCCGGCATCGCCGAGATATCGTGAAAGATTTCCCGCAGAAGTCCGACCTTGACGGCGGAGAGGCCCACGGCCTTCCGCAACCGGTTTGCAAAACTCTCCTTGCGGCCAAGCTTTGCCAGATCCCGGCCAAGGCGCTCCACGGTACGTCCCGGCGCCAGATCGACAGCGAGTGTCGCCTTTCCCGTGTGTTCCAGCTGGTCGCGAAGTGCGGCGGAATGGGCATAGATGACGCTGCCCTCAATGCCGTGCTGCGTCACCACGAACTCACCCTGAAACGCTCCGGCCGGGGAAATGGTGGTGACGGATTTCAACGCCTCACCGGCAAAACGCTGCCGGAAGACATCGCTCCAATCGACATCAAAGCCACAATTGGCGGGGCGGAAAGGGTTAAGCTCCACGCCTTCAGCCGCGAGTGCCGGCACCCATGCCGCATCCGAACCCAGACGCGGCCAGCTTGCGCCGCCGAGCGCCAGAAGAACGGCATCGGCCTTCATGAAGACATCGCCCTCCGGTGTCGCGAAAACCAGCCCGTCTGCGGAAAAACCCATCCAGCGATGCCGCGTCTTGATGATAACGCCGTGTGCCTCCAGCCGGGCAAGCCATGCCCGCAACAGCGGCGAGGCCTTCATGACCGTCGGAAACACCCGACCTGACGTGCCGACGAAGGTCTCCTGCCCCAGACCTTGCGCCCAGTGACGCAGCGCGCCGGGCGTGAAATCATCGAGGGCGGCGCGCAGCTTTTGCTCCGCGTCGCCAAAACGGTGGAGGAAAATGTCGTAGTCTTCGGCATGGGTGATGTTGAGACCGGATTTTCCGGCCATCAGCAATTTGCGCGCGACGGTCGGCATGGCCTCGAACACCGTTACGGCATGGCCAGCCGCAGACAGCACTTCGGCCGCCATCAGGCCCGCTGGCCCGCCGCCGACAATCGCGACCTGCCTTGCCTTCTTCAAAACCCGCTCCATCGCATCTTCGCCATTGTGGCCTTATACCGATTTCCGCGCGCGAATATATGCGATATTGAAGCGCGCATGTTCACGCTCGACCGACCCGTCACCTTTTCGCAGGATATCAAGAAAAGCCGCTTCATTGCCTTTGCAGCACCTGTCACTGGCGAGGAGGATGCGAAAAGCTTCCTTGCGGCGCATTCTGACTTCGACGCAAACCACAATTGCTGGGCATGGCGAACCGGCCAGACCTATCGTTTCAGTGACGACGGCGAGCCTTCCGGCACGGCGGGAAAGCCAATCCTTCAGGCTATCGACGGTCAGGCCCTGGACAATGTCGCGGTCCTCGTCATCCGCTGGTTCGGCGGCATTCTGCTCGGCAGCGGCGGCCTCATGCGCGCCTATGGCGGCACGGCGGCGGCCTGCCTTCGGCTTGGCGAGACGTCACCGGTCATCGCCTATGTCAGCGCGACCTTGAGCTGCCCGTTCTCCGATCTGGCCCTGGTAAAATCGCGCCTCGCCGCCACGCAAAACCTGCGAGTGGAAAAGGAGGACTTCACCGGCACCGGCGCGGATATGCAGCTTTCGGTTCCCGTAGAGGAAGCCGAGCGTCTGACACGGCTCATCAGCGATCTGACCAGTGGCCGCGTCAATCTTCATATTCCGGACTAATCATATTGCGCGGTGGGCATCTGGCCCCATGCCCGATTTGTGCTAAGGAAGCGCAATGTCATCTGAGCTTTCCAACCCCGTCTATAATCCGCCGCTCGAACCGTGGCTCACTATCGTGCACCGGGATGACGATCTACTGGTGCTGGACAAGCCGAGCGGACTTCTTTCGGTGCCGGGACGCGATCCCGCGCTCTCCGACAGTCTTTTGACGCGCGTGCAGAAACAGTTTCCAAAAGCACTGATGATCAACCGGCTGGACAAGGATACATCAGGCATCGTGTTGATGTCCCTGAACCGCAAGGCGCACGCGACCGTCGCCGCCCAGTTCGAGAACCGCCAGACCCGCAAATCCTATGTTGCCGTCGTCTGGGGTGAAGTCGAGGGTGAAGAGGGCAAGGTGGACCTGCCACTTGCGATCGACCCCGAGAACAAGCCCCGCCACCGGGTGGACCACGACCATGGCAAGCCGGCGCAAAGCCTTTGGCGCGTGCTGGAAAGATTGCCGCTTCCCGCCACGAGGCTCGCACTTGCCCCTCTCACCGGCCGCACCCATCAATTGCGGGTGCATATGAAGGCTCTCGGCCACCCTATCCTTGGCGATGAATTTTATGCAGAAGGTGAAGCGCTCGCCGCCGCGCCGCGTCTTATGCTGCATGCCGAGGCGGTGGGCTTTCGTCACCCGGATGGCCGCGACGTCACCTATACCGTGCCCTGCCCCTTCTGAGGCCTGCGATGAAAGAACAAGACGAAAGCTTCGTGGTGGATTTTGTTGGCGGTGCGGTCGGTCACCGTTTCCGCTCCGGCGAGGGGCGCGGACAGGCTCTGCCGAAGGCCGCGGGCTTCACCAAAGGCCGCACGCCAAAAATCGTCGATGCTACGGCAGGGCTCGGGCGCGATGCCTTTCTGTTGGCGTCACTCGGAGCCGAAGTTACGCTGATAGAGCGTTCACCCGGTATGCACGCCCACCTTGCTGACGGCATTCGCCGCGCATTGGAGGCGGGTGGAGCCTATGCCGAGGCTGCCTCCCGCATGACGCTGCTGCAGGGCGATTCCCGGCTTCTGCTGAAAGAACTTTCACCGGAGGTGGTGATCGTTGACCCAATGCATCCGCCGCGCCACAACACGGCGCTGGTGAAAAAGGAGATGCGGGTGCTGCGGGAACTGGTGGGATCCGATCCCGATCAGGTAGAGCTTATGGAGGCTGCGCTTGAACATGCGACGAAGCGGGTGGTTCTAAAATGGCCTCTGCGCGCCGAACCTATGCCCGGCATTCGCAAGCCTTCGCACCAGATAACGGGAAAGAACACCCGATATGATGTTTTCATGATTTTCGGAAAATCTCTCGATCCGGAGGACTGATCAGCGGAAGTTCGGCTTGCGCTGAGCGTTCATTAAAAGCTCGTGCCGGGATGCGAATTCTCCGAACAGCCTTCTCAACCGTGTCTCCTCGGCCTTGTCCAGCCGGTAACGGCGGCAAAACTCCGCAACATTGAGAATTGGCTTGGCTCTGTTCCCGTCTATGTTCTTGTTGTCGATGATCTGCATGGCGGCGCCCTCCGTGTAACCAGGGGGAAAACGTAGGCGTGGGCTTGCGGTTCCCTGTAAGGTTACATGGATGAAAAAAGAGGATGCCGCCCGTACACGGCCTCATCAAGTTTTCTTGAAACTATCGCAAGAAACGAATTCCTCCCCAAATGGTTCTCTGCCCGATGCAGACAAAGGAAGGGAGACCCATGTTCCGCAACAACCGATTTCTGAGTTCGACGATGCTATTCGCGCTGCTGGCCGTACCACTTGCCGGCGGCGCCCACGCACAGACCGCCCCGGCAGTCGAGACGAAACGGCCCAATGCGCCGGATCAGAAACCGGCTTTCGAGGGTCAGACCCGTGCGCCGCAAGCCGCCACTCAGCCGGATGTCGAAAAAACCGTCATTGCCGAGGGCCTACCGCATATCTGGTCGATGGAATTCCTGCCCGATGGCCGCATGATCGTGGCGGCCAAGGAAGGCGCAATGCACATCGTCGCAGACGGCAAAGCTGGCCCAGCGATCGAAGGCGTGCCGGAGGTAGCGTCCGACGGACAGGGCGGTCTGCTCGACATCGCGCTGGCTCCCGATTTCGAAACCTCCCGTAAAATCTTCTTCTCTTTTTCCGAGCCACGGGATGGCGGCAACGGCACCTCCGTCGCATCGGCCAAGTTGACCGAAGAGGGTGGAGCAGCAAAACTGGAAGACGTCTCGGTGATCTTCCGCCAGATGCCGACCTATGATGGCGATAAGCATTTCGGCTCCCGCCTGGTCTTCGGCCAGAACAACGAGCTCTACGTCACCGTCGGTGAACGTTCAGACGCAACGCCGCGTGTGCAGGCGCAGGACCTGTCGAGCGGGCTTGGCAAGGTCTTCCGCATTGATGCCGAAGGCAAGGCCTTCGAGGGCAACCCCTTCGCCGGCCAGCAGAACGCCCTCCCCGAGATATGGAGCTATGGCCACCGTAACCTCCAGTCGGCAGCACTGGATGGACAGGGCAGGCTCTGGACAGTGGAACATGGCCCGAAAGGCGGCGACGAGATGAACCTGCCGAAGGCGGGCCTCAATTATGGCTGGCCGGTCATCACCTACGGTGTCGAATATAGCGGTCGGTCCGTTGGCGAAGGTGCCACCGCCAAGGAAGGCATGGAACAGCCGGTTTATTATTGGGACCCCGTCATCGGCCCGTCCGGCATGGCCTTTTACGACGCCGACCAGATTTCCGAGTGGAAGGGAGCCTTCATCGTAGGCGGTCTGGTGAGCCAGGGCCTCGTCATCCTGCACATTGACGGCGACAAGGTTGCGACGGAAAGCCGATTGCCGCTGGAAGCGCGCATTCGTGATGTGAAAGTGGGTCCGGATGGCGCCGTCTATGCCGTGACCGAAGAGCGCGGCGGCGGCAACTCGCAAATTTTGCGGATCGCCAAGGCCGGCTGAGAAAGTCATGACCGGAACAGCAGGCCGCCGGAACGAAGGCGGCCTGTTTCTCGTTTCCTGCAACCTTAAACCTGCCGGAAAAAACGATGCCACAACCGCCCACCCGCCTTCTTGCCAAAATCGGACTTGCCTATGTCAACGATCAGGAGCCGGGCATAGCCCGAGAAAGGCGCGGGCGCGGTTTCTGTTACCGGTTGCCGGGCGGCGAACTTCTGTCCGATAACGTGGAGTTGAAGCGCATCAAATCGCTCGGCGTCCCGCCTGCCTACAAAGATGTCTGGATATGCATCGACCCATCCGGGCATTTGCAGGCAACGGGCTTTGATGCGCGCGGGCGAAAGCAATATCGTTACCATCCCGACTGGCACGCATTGCGCGGTGAGACGAAGTTCTTTCAGCTGAAAAGCTTCGGCAAGGCGCTGCCTGCCATCCGGCGACGCGCCATGGCTGACATTGCAAAACAGGATCACGGTCAGGACATGACACTGGCGGCCCTGACGCTGCTTCTCGATGCCGCCTATCTGCGCGTCGGCAACCGTTCTTATCTTGAAACCAACGGTACCTATGGCGCAACCACATTGCTCAAGCGCCACGTGTCCTTCGGCGAGACAATCGAATTGCGCTTTGCAGCCAAGGGCGGGCAGAAGGTGAAACGGCAATTGCGCCACCCGCGCCTTCAAAAAATCCTCGAGGAAATCGCCGATCTGCCCGGCAAGGAGCTGTTTGTCTGGCAGGACAGTGAAAACCGGGTTCACTCCGTCGATTCAAGCGATCTCAACGCCTATCTTTCCCGCGTCGGCGGACAAGGCATTTCTGCCAAGACTTTCCGTACCTGGGGCGGAACGCTTGCGGCCTTCTGTCATGCGATGGAACATGTGGCTGCGGGTGAAAAACCCAGCATCAAGGGTATGTGTCAGGCAGCGGCGACGGAACTGTCCAACACACCCGCCATTTGCCGCAAGAGCTACGTACATCCTACCGTTCTCGATATAGCGACGGAGGAGAAGGCGCAGAAGAAGCTTGGCCGTATTCTGAAGGTGGGCGCAAAGCCGGTCTCGGGCCTCAGGGCCGATGAAAGACGTCTGCTTGCCTTCCTGCCGTGATAATCAGCGGCCAGTCGCCCATTCGCCCAATTCCCGCTCGGCCCTTTCGAGCGCGCTGTAATTCAACAGCTTGCGCAGGAAAGCGACGGTGACGGCGCGGGTTCGAAGATTATAACGGCCTTCCGCCTCGTCATCACCGGCCGCCTGATGGACGTTCAGCTTTTCGTAGAGGCTTTGCAGCCGGTTCTGCACGCTGCGCAACGAAAGGTTACGGCGGCGCGCAATCGCCTTGTCCGTCAGGCCCAGCGCAACATCAACAAGGATTTCATATTCGGAATCGGTGAAGCCATGCGCCTTGCCAAGGCTTTTTTCCTGTAGGCCGCGCACTTCCCTGTCGATCACGCATTGCGCCTCGATGAAGATGCTGCGCAACGCCAGCCGCAACCGGTCGTCAGATGCTGATTTCAGCACGTAGCCATAGGCAGCACCTTCGGGCACGATGCGGGAAACACCGCGCACATAGGCCTCGTCGGAATAGTTGGACCAGAACAGGATGCGGGTGTCCGGCCGCTCCTTCCAGATGGTGCGCGCCGCCTCGATGCCGTTGCGTTCGTTCATCTGCAAATCCATGACGATATGGGCGGCGCGGTTTTCCCGCGCCAGCTTTTCGCCGGTTCTGCCGTTTGCCGCCTCCAGCACCTTGTCGCATTCCGGCAGGGCGGCTCTCACCGCCTCGTTCAGATAGGCGCGGTGTAGCGCATCGTCCTCAACGATCAGCACATCCATGTCATATTTCCTCCCGCCGGTCGAAAGCGCCTTCCGGCAACGTCACGGTAATGCGGGTTCCAGCGTCTTTGCCATTGCCACCAATATCGAATCTGGCTGAAATCAGCCGTGCCCGCGTCTTCATGTTGCCGATGCCTAGTCCACCAGAGACAGCCCCCTCGCCACGGCCGCTACCGTCATCGCTCACGGTCACCCGCAACCCGCCATCCGTTAACGACAGTGTCACCGCAATCGTTTCCGGCTGCGCGTGACGGATGGCGTTGTTGACCGCCTCCTGCACGATGCGGAACAGCGAGATGGCAACGGTCTTGTCGAGTGTCTCAACAAGACCGTCCGTCTCGTCTGTAACCGACCAGTCGATAGAAGAGCCGCTGTCGCGCACGGAGCGATCCACATAGGTCTCGATGGCCTGCACGACGCCGAACAATTGCAGGATGGAGGGTTTCGCCTCCTCAATGATCTCGCGCAGATCCTGCATGCAGTGCTGCAGGCTGCGCACCACCGGTTCCAGCATCTCGCCCGACACGTCCGGTGCGTGGCTCATCCGCTCGATGCGCCGTGCAAGCCGCGTCAGGTCAGCCAGCGTCTGGTCGTGCAAATCCATGCCGATCCGCTGTCGCTCCGCCTCCAGCGCTTCGGTCAATTGCAGGGCACCCAGCCGCAACCCCTCCTCGCGGGCATTGGCGCGCGCCTCCTCGATCGCAGACCGTTTGGCCTGTTCGGCGGCGCGGATGGCGTAAAAATAGGGCGCCAGCAAATCCGCAACCGCGCGGGCATTGGCGACATCCTCCATCGTATAGGCATCCGACTGGTGCGAGGAGCAACTGAGCGCGCCGATAATGTCGCCATGCACCTTCATCGGCACGTGCAGGCGGCTATGCAGATCAAGCTCGATGATCGGGCTGGAAAATGCACCTTCGAAATGGAAGCGCGGATCGACGCAGGCATCGCCGCTCAAAAGATATTCCACCTCGCCCGAGAGCACGGAACGGATGGGACTGCCGGACAGAAGGGCGGGCGGCTGGCGGCTCCAGGCGCTTGCCAAACCGCTTTCATAGGCGATGTGAAATTTGTCATCCAGCTGCTTGATGCAGACATCCATGTGGACGTGAGGAATGATATGGGTGATTTCGGTAGCGACCGCCTGAATGATGGCGTTGAATTCGAGCTGCCCGGCGAGCAGCCGCGAAATGCCCATGTAGTGATGGAAAAGAGCGCTTTTCGGCGTATCCAGCATGTGCGGACACCCTCCCAAGCGCCTGCCTTGTCAACTTGTGGCGGCGCGACCTGCCCCGTATCGGCTATTCTGCGCCCGGCGGTGGCGTTTCGTCCTGCGGGTTCCCGCATCCTTTCTGCGGAAACCCGCAGGAAGATTGCCGTTATCCGCCTGTACAAGCCAAACCTTCTTGGTCATTCTCGCTTTTACTGGGGAAAGGAGCTCCAGTGCAAAGGAATTCCGCCTGCCGCCGAGGAGATTTGCGGGAAAGCGGGTTCCGAGCTCAAAAAGGGCAAGCCACCAGGGAGGGAAATCAATGGCTTTCAGAAAGATGCTTCTGGCATCGGCCGCTGTCGCATGCGCAGCTTTGCCGATCACCGCTCACGCCGACACCTCGGCTAAAAAAATCGCGCTTTCGAACAATTACGCGGGCAATTCCTGGCGTCAGGCAATGCTGACGAGCTGGGACAAGATCACCAAGCAGGCGGTTGCAGACAAGCAGGTCGCTGCCGCTGACGCCTTCACGACAGCCGAAAATCAGGCGACCGAACAGGCGGCGCAGATCCAGAACCTCATTCTTCAGGGTTACGACGCCATCGTCATCAACGCCGCCTCGCCCACCGCTCTTAACGGTGCCGTGAAGGAAGCCTGCGACGCCGGCATTACCGTCGTCTCGTTCGATGGCATCGTCACCGAGCCTTGCGCCTGGCGCATCGCCGTAGACTTCAAGGCCATGGGCGCAAGCCAGATCGACTATCTCGCCAAGGCGATGCCGAAGGGTGGCAACCTGCTCGAAATCCGCGGCCTCGCGGGCGTTTCGGTGGACGATGAAATCCATGCCGGCATCGTCGACGCCGTCGCCAAGAACCCGCAGTTCAAGATTGTCGGTTCGGTCAATGGCGACTGGGCGCAGGACGTCGCACAGCGCGCTGTCGCCGGCATTCTGCCGAGCCTTCCCGAAGTTGCGGCAGTCGTGACGCAGGGCGGCGACGGTTACGGCGCGGCACAGGCTTTCGCCGCCGCCAAGCGCCCGACACCCACCATCGTCATGGGCAACCGCGAAGACGAGTTGCAATGGTGGAAGCAGCAGAAGGATGCCAGCGGCTACGAGACCATGTCGGTCTCCATCGCCCCCGGCGTTTCCACGCTCGCTTTCTGGGTGGCGCAGCAAATCCTCGACGGCAAGGATGTCAAAAAGGATTTGACCGTACCTTTCCTGCGCATCGATCAGGGCAATCTTGAGGAAAACCTCAAGAACACCCAGAAGGGCGGCGTCGCGAATGTGGAATATTCACAGGAAGACGCCCAGAAGGCCATCGCCTCCGCCAAATAGGCCGGATGATTTCCGGACACAAGCGATTGCGGCGCTCCCTGAACGGGCGCCGCAACTGCTACCAATATCATCCAAGTTTCAGATCACTGGCGTGAATGCTCATGAATGACATCATCGAGGCGGAAGAAGTCGTTGCCGCGCGCGGCGTGAAGGTCGTGTTCGGCGCGGTAAGAGCGCTTGATGGGGCCGATCTCGTCATCCGTTCGGGCGAATGCCTGGGGCTCGTCGGCCATAACGGTGCGGGAAAATCCACCATCGTCAACGTCATCAATGGCGGGCTGACGCCGCATGAGGGGTCCATTTCCTATCGCGGCGAACAAGGCCGTCAAGGAATCGCGGCAGCACGGGCCAGCGGCGTTCGCTGCGTGTTTCAGGAATTGTCGCTCTGCCCGAACCTGACGATCAGCGAAAACGTCCGCATCATGCATGCCGCGATGAACGGGCGGAACTGGCGCGGACGTGCCCTCACCATGATCCGGCATACGCTGGACGAGATTTTTCCCGGCCACGGTATCGATTGCGAATTGACGATCGCAGAACTCTCCATCGCCGAGCGGCAGATGGTCGAAATCGCCATCAATTTCTGTCGAACCCCGGATGCGCCGAGACTGGTGATCCTCGATGAACCGACTTCCTCGCTCGATGCCGGTCTTGCGGAACAATTGATGGATTATGTTCGCAGTTTCGTGCGCACCGGCGGCTCCGTGCTGCTGATCTCGCATATTCTCGGCGAGATTCTGTCGACAGCAACCCGCATCGTGGTGATGAAGGACGGCCGAGTGGTCGCTGATCGGGCAGCGGGCGAGTTCACGACGCGCACGCTGGTGGAAGCCATGGGCAGCGTCGTCAAGGAACAGGACAGGCAAAAGGGCGAAAACCGCAAGGCGGGAGAGAAGGTGCTTTCGATGCCGGCGCGCCGGGGCGAAGGCCTCGCCTTCGAGGCTTTCCGCGGTGAAATCATCGGCCTTGCCGGTCTCGGCGGCCACGGGCAGACCGAAGCGCTACTCGATCTCTACCTTGCCCGCAACAGCAGCTGGCTGCCCGCGCGCAAGACCGACATCGCCTTCGTGGCGGGTGATCGCAGTCTGAACGGCACCTTCCCGCTGTGGAGCATCCTCAAAAACCTTTCCATCGCCTCGCTGCGGGATATTTCATCCGCCGGCATGGTGGACAGGGGCAAGGAAACCGAGCTTGGCGCCCAGTGGAAAAAGCGCATCGAAATTCGCACGCCCGACATGGGCAACAAAATCCTTTCGCTCTCCGGCGGCAACCAGCAGAAGGTGCTTTTCGCCCGTGCGCTCGCCACCACGGCCAGCACCGTGCTGATGGACGACCCGATGCGCGGCGTCGATATCGGCACCAAACAGGAGGTCTACGATATCTTGAGAACCGAAGCCTCTCACGGCCGCACCTTCATCTGGTACTCCACCGAGATGGATGAAATCCGCCTTTGCGACCGGGTTTATGTTTTCCGCGACGGCGCCATTCAGGCGGAACTGGTGGGAGAGGACATCACCGAACAGAATGTGCTGGCCGCTTCCTTTTCCGGAGAGGACCACGCATGAAACTCTCCGCCAGTGCCCTTCGTCTCATCATTCCCGCCGCCTCGCTCGCCTTCCTGCTCGCCGCCGTCTTTTACATGCAGCCGCGCGCCATGAGCTATAACGGACTCAACTTGCTGTTCAATCTGGCGGTGCCGATTGCACTTGCCACCATTGCGCAGATGCTGATCATGTCCGTCAACGATCTCGATCTGTCGATGGGTACCTTCGTCAGTTTCTGCGCCTGCGTCACCGCCACCTTCCTGCAAACGACGCCACTGCTCGGTATCGCGATCTTCGCCGGTGCGATTGCGGTTTATGCGATGCTGGGCGCCATCATCCACATCCGCGCCCTGCCCTCAATCGTCGTCACGCTTGGCATGAGCTTTGTCTGGGGCGGCCTTGCCGTCCTCATCCTCCCCTCACCCGGCGGCCAGGCGCCAGCCTTCATCCGGGCGCTGATGACGGCAAAACCGCCGCTCGTGCCAATTGCCATCGTTGCCAGCATCGTGATTGCGGTCGTTGCCCACTACATCGTCATGCGCTCCTCCTTCGGCGTGCTGATGCGCGGCGTCGGCGGTAACTTCCGCTCCGTCGAGCGCTCCGGCTGGTCGGTCATCGGCATACGTGCTGCCACCTTCGCGCTGGCCGGTTTCTTCGCGGTGTTGTCGGGCATAGCGCTCGTCGGGCTGACGACATCGGCAGATGCCAATATCGCGCTTCGCTACACGCTGTTGTCGATTGCCGGCGTTATTCTGGGCGGCGGCGAATTCGTCGGCGGTCGGGTCTCGCCCATCGGTGCTGTCATCGGCGCGCTGACGCTCACCCTCGCCGGCTCGTTCCTGTCCTTCATGCGCATTTCGCCGGACTGGCAGATCGGCGCGCAAGGGGCGATCCTCATCATCGTGCTGGCGCTCCGCATCCTGCTCAACCGTCTCGAAAAGCGGGAGAAAAACCAATGAACGGGCTTTCGTCTCTCTCGAAAAAACCATGGATATGGTCGTTCGCCGCAACGGCTGCGGTCTGGATCGTTACCGTCATGTTCACCGGCGGCGCCAGCTCCTTCGGCCTGTCGCACGCAGCCCTGACCTTCGCGGCCTTTTCCATGATCGTCGGCATAGGCCAGATGTTCGTCATCACGCTCGGGCCGGGTAATATCGACCTCTGCGTTCCCGCCACGATGACGCTATCAGGCACGCTGGCGCTCAAATTCATGGATGTGTCCGATGGTCTCATCCTGCCGGGATTGCTGATCGCCATCCTGATCGGCATTGCCATCGGCATCGGCAACTATACGTTGATCAAGCTTCTTCGCATCCCACCGATCATCGCGACGCTTTCGATGAGCTTCATCGTGCAGTCCATCGCCATCTGGTCCAACCGCGGCCTGCGGATCAAGCCGCCGGAAACACTGGCCACCTTTGCCACGTCGAGCTCTCTCGGCATTCCGAATGTTGCCCTCGTCGCCCTTGTCCTCTCGGTCATCGCCTGGCTGCTACTCGACCGCACCTTTTACGGACGCTGGATTTCCGCCATCGGCCAGAGCACTTTCGCCGCCCGCATGACCGGCATTCCGGTGGATGGAGCACGCTTCGTCACCTATGTGCTCTGCGCGGTACTGGCGGCGATCGCGGGTTATCTGCTCGCCAGCTTCTCCGGCGGCGCAGCACTCAACATGGGATCGGAATATCTGCTGATGTCAATCGCCGTGGTGGTGATCGGCGGCACGGCGGTTGCGGGCGGCGATTCCAACGTACCCGGTATCTGGGGCGCTTCGCTGTTCATGTTCCTGGTGGTCTCGATGCTGAACACCTATGGTTTCGGCGCGGGCATCCGCCTCATCCTCACCGGCCTCATCATCATTTCCGTCATTCTTCTGGCAAGCGGCCCCAAGGCCACACGCTGAACCCCGAACGAAAAGCCCTCAAGCGGACCACGCTCATGACCACAGACAACGCCTCCCCTTACGAAATCCACGATGAACGCTTCCGCCTTCTGATCGTCGGCAATGCGGAACTGGAAGAGCTTTATTCCGGCTGCCGCTGGGCGGAAGGCCCGGTGTGGTTTTCCGATTTGAACTGCCTGCTGTTCAGCGACATTCCCAATGAGCGCATGTTGCGCTGGGTGCCGGATGGCGGGATTTCGGTATTCCGCCACCCCTCCAACTTCACCAATGGCAATACGCGCGACCGGCAGGGACGGCTGGTTTCCTGCGAACATGGCGGCCGTCGCGTCACCCGCACCGAAGTCGACGGCTCGATCACCGTTCTTGCCGACAGCTACGGCGGCAAGCGGCTGAACTCGCCTAATGACGTGGTGGTGAAATCCGATGGCAGCGTCTGGTTCACCGACCCCACTTATGGCATTCTTTCCGATTATGAGGGCTACAAGGCGGAACCCGAACAGAAGACGCGCAATGTTTACCGGCTCGACCCCGCAACCGGTGAAATCAAGATCGCCATCGATGACTTCGTGCAGCCAAACGGTCTGGCTTTCTCGCCTGATGAAACCAAGCTCTATGTCGCAGACAGTTCCTACAGCCATGATGTATCCCGCCCACGCCATATCCGCGTCTTCGATGTCGTGGACGGCGTGAAGCTCACAAACGGCCGGGAATTCTGCAATCTCGACAATGGCTTGCCTGATGGATTCCGTCTGGATACAGCGGGCAATCTCTGGACCAGTGCCGGCGATGGCGTCCACTGCTTCTCGCCTGACGGTACGCTGCTTGGCAAGATCAAGGTGCCGCAGACGGTCGCAAACCTTACCTTCGGCGGCCCGAAGAAAAACCGCCTGTTCATCACCGCAACGAAATCGCTCTATTCGGTCTACGTCGCCGCAACCGGCGCGCAGACGCCGTGAGACGCTGAAAAACCAGAGGGCGTGTAGCAGACGGGAACTGGCAAGACGGCTTCGCTGCGCTATAAAAGCGGGATGAACGATGATTCCAGCCCCTTCCTGACCGACGACATGGCACTGGATGGCGAAACGCAGGCCATCGAACCCACCAGCCGCATGCTGTCATGGGCGCGCAATTCCGCTCTCTACCGGCTGGAACAGCGCATGATGACGGAAAAGCAGTTGCGCGATGCGATCACCCGCAAGGCGCGGGAAAAATTCGAGGATATCAGCCCCGCTCAGATAAAGGCCCTTGGCGAATTCGCCGTGACCTTCGCCTATGGCATCAAGGCGCTCGACGATACGGCTTATGCAGAAATTGCAGTGCGAAGTGGCCAGCGCAGCGGCAAGTCGAAGCGCGGGCTTGCGCAAAAACTTCAGATCAAGGGCATTGATCGGGAAACGGCCGCAGTCGCACTGCAGGAAACCAACGATCTGGTGGCGGCCGTCATCTTTGCGCGCAAGCGCGCCTTCGGCCCCTTTCGCCGTGTCGAGCTTGATGAAAAACGCAAGTCGAAGGAATTTTCCGCATTCGCCCGCAACGGCTTCGGCTTCGAAATCGGCGCGAAGGTGATGGCGATGACGGTGGAAGAGGCAGAAGAGATCGTTTCGGAAGCACCGCTTTAAGGGTTATTGCGGCATCGGATGCGTTTTCAGATAGGCGATCAAATCCGCAATATCCGTTTCGCTCCACAGCCCGAAAAAGCGCATCGAGGTTCCAGGGATCGCCTTTTTTGGGCTCGAGATAAAACTTTGCAGCTCCTCCTCCGTCCACACCCGACCCGCGGCACCGGCATCCTTCAGCGCCTGCGAATAATGGCCGTAATCAGCCACGGAGGCTATCGGCCTGCCCACCACGCCCATCAGATGCGGTCCCATGCGGGTGCGCGGCGCATCGATACTGTGGCAGGTGGAACAGCGGCTGAAAACTTTTTCCCCGTGCACCGCATCGCCTTCGGCCAATGCCGGCGCAGCAATACAGAGGAAAAAAGCCATTGTAGCCGGAAGCGTTCTGAATGCCGAGATCATCATGCCCCACATAATACAACGCCCTCTCCGTCTGACAACGAAGAGGGCGTTTTTTGACACGCGACAGAATGCCCGGCTTTATACGCCGGGCAGTACGCCGATGATCAGTTCATCGCCGTGAGCGTCACGGACGTACCGGTTGCGGCGAGGTTGAGGCCAACCTGACCCGTTACGCTGACCGTCTGAAGCTGGATGGAGCCCGAAGTGCCGCCAACGAGGATGTTGGTGCCAACGCCGAGACCAACGGTCACTTCAGCCGTGGCGCCCTGATAAAGGCCGCCGAGCGAACCACGGTGGTAACCCGCTGTCGGGGCGAAAACGGCCCAGACCAGACGGCCCTGCGTGGTGAAGCCAAGGTCAACGCCCATCTTGCGGATGGCGCCGGTGTAATGATCGGTGCGACGCGCGCCCATGGTGGACTGGAAGGTGCAATCCAGTTCCTTGGCCGAGCCGATTACGTAACCGACGCCACCGCCGATATCGCAGGTGAGGTAACCGATCTTGACGCCATTGCGTTCGTCCTGCTCCTGCGGAGCCGGCTCATATCTTGCAAGGTCGGCAGCGAGTGCGGACACGGTTCCACCGAGACCCATCGTCAATGCGGCAAAAGTTACGGCAACAGCCTTTTTCATCTGATTTTCTCCTGTTTTATTCCTACCCGCAGCAGCCCTTCTTGCCCTCTCCGGATATTGAATTCCGCACTGTTAACGTTTGTTCCCCGAAATCGATCCAAAACAACTGAATTGGGTGCAAGGAAAGCAAAACGGTTAACAATGTCTACTGGCGGTAGGATGCCATTAAGACATTGTTAGGGCGGGAAACGCCTGCGGAATTCCTGTTAAAGGCGAGTACGTCAGGGCGTTGTTTTGCTGCAACGATGTCAAAGCGGCAGTGCTACGGGAAAGCCGGTCGCAGCATGGGTCATGACATCCATACGGACGCCATAGATACGCTCCAGCGTTTCCGGCGTCATGATTTCTTTCGGCGTTCCCCTTGCGATAAGCCTACCGGAATGCAGTGCGACGATCTCATCGCAGAACCGCGCCGCCATGTTGACATCGTGCAGCACCACGATGACGCCGAGACCCTTTTCCCGCGACAATCTTTGCACCAGCGAGAGAACCTCGAGCTGGTGTGCCATGTCGAGCGCCGATATGGGTTCGTCGAGAAGCAGGCTTTCGGCGTTCTGGGCAACCAGCATGGCCAGCCACACGCGCTGGCGCTCCCCACCCGAAAGCGTGTCCACCAGCCGGTCCCTGAAGGCCACGGTGTCGGTCAGCTCGATAGCCTCGTCCACCCTCTCCTGATCCGCCTTGGTGAATTGGCCGAGCGCGCCGTGCCAGGGGTAACGGCCAAGCGCCACCAGTTCCTTGGCCAGCATGCCGGACGCAGCCGGCGTATATTGAGGAAGATAGGCGAGCTTTCGCGCAAATTCGCGGTTGCCCCAACTCCCCAGCGGCTGCCCCTCGAACGACACCTTGCCCGCCGTCGGCTCCTGCATGCGCGCGAGTATCTTGAGCAGCGTCGATTTTCCCGAACCGTTATGGCCGATAAGACCGATGGTCTTGCCGGTCGCAAAGCTTGCCGTCAGCGGATGCAGCAATGTCCTGCCCGGAACCTCCATCGTTACCGCTTCCAGAGAGAAAAGCGGGATATCGTCGTAATCCACGGCAGGTGCGGCCTGACCCATTGTTCTCATCTCCGTAAATCGTTCAGAAAAATCATCATCGCCTGCCTGAAAGCCAGATCAGATAGGGCGCACCGGCCAGAGCCGCAAAAAGCCCAAGCGGCAACTCGTAAGGAAAGGTCACGGTTCGTGCCCCGAGATCGGAAAGCGCCATCAGCACCGCACCGAACAGGAACGATGCAAACAGGTGGTCGCGCGGTGTGGTGAAACCGGCCCGAAGCGCAATGTGCGGTGCCATCAACCCGACGAAGCTCAGCGGACCGACCAGCAGTGAGGCCGCACCGGTGGCAATGCCGGCCACGGCGATGACTGCAATACGCGCCGTAGCGAGCGGCAGACCTAGTGAGAGCGGCACATCCCGGCCAAGCGGCAGGATCACCAGCCAGCGCGTCACCGACAGGGCAGCGGCCAGGAGCACGACGGAAAGCACCGCAAGAAAGATCGCCGAAGCTGATGTCGCCGTCGAACCCGAGCCGCTGAGCCAGGAGAGAATTTGCCAGGCCCGCTGATCACCAATGGCAAGCAGTGCCGAAAGTACCGCCGAGCAGAGCGAACTGATGGCAATGCCGGCGAGCAGTATTTTTTCAGGCGCCAGATGCCGGCGCACCGAAAAGAACAGAACGAGCATCATGACGGCTGCCGAGCCGAGGCCGGCGCCGCAAAATAGTTCGAACAACCCGGCGGCCGGAAAAAGCGTGATGGCGGCGGCAAAACCAAGACCCGCGCCACCGCTGACGCCGATCACCTCCGGGCTTGCCATGGGATTTCCGGTCAGCCGCTGCAGAAGCGCGCCCGCCATCGCCAATAAACCACCGGCGGCACAAGCCGCCATCAACCGCGGCCAACGAAAGGGCAGAAGGCTTTGCAGGTCGCCAGCTTTCAGCACCGTCCAGCCCTCCGGCCCCTTGCCGATGGCGAGGGCTGCAAAAACCAGCCCGGCCATGATGACAAGCACCGGCAGCAGGGAGGCAAGCCTGCGTCTGATCGCGAGATCGCCGCCCTCATTGCGATGGATATTCGTAGGCGCGATTTTCGGCAGCAGCCAAAGCAGCAAAGGCCCGCCGATGAGAGCCGTGACCGCACCCGTCGGAAACACTTCCGCTGTCGTACTCGCCAGAAGCTGCACGAGACCGTCGCAGAACCAGAGCAGCAGACCGCCCAGAAGCGGCGAAACGAACAGCACGGAAGATGCACGTCGCACACCCAGCGCACGGGTAAGCGCAGGTGCTGCAAGTCCGATAAAACTGACGAGACCGACGGCGGCGGCGACGAATGCCGACAGCATCACGGCGACGGCAGCCACCGCCAGCCTGATCGAAAAGAGCGATACGCCGAGCGATCGCGCACTGGAATCGCTGAGACCCAGAACCGTCAATGGCCTTATCAGTAGCCCGGTGAGAACCAGACCAGCGAGAAGTTGGGCGGCAAGCAGAAACGCATTCGACCAGTCCTGCTGGCTGAGGGAACCGCCATTCCAGACCACAAGCGACATTAGATATTCGCCTCGTGCAAGCGTCAGCGCGGCGGCAACGGAAGCGGCGGTGATGCCGACCAGCAGTCCCGACACCACCATGGTGACGGGCTCGAAGGACCGCCGCCAGCCGAGAAGAAACACCACGGAGGCCGCAGCGGTACCGCCGGCGAGCGCCACCCATGCGCGGTTGCCATCCAGCACCGAGGGGAAGAACAGGGTCGCGATGACGATTGCCAGCTGGGCGCCGGCAGAGATGCCAAGGGTGGAGGGGTCGGCAATCGGATTGCGCAGCAATTGCTGGAAAAGCGCACCCGACAATCCCAGCATCGCCCCCGCCAGAATGGCAACCGCCACACGCGGCATCAGGCTGAAGGCGAAAATGACCTGATCCATCGACATGGACGCGGCATCGAACGGCAGGCCGGGCCAAGCGCCGAGGGGTAACCGCAGCAATCCGGCATGCAGGGAAAGCCCGCAGGCCAGAAGAAAGACGAGGCCGAAGAAAAGCTGGAGAGGCCGTGCCGTCACAATGCCTCTCCGTGGGTTGCCAGAGCCTCGGTCAAAAGCCGCGCAAATCGCATGGCTGCGGTGATACCGCCATAGGGGCTGACATTACCGAGGGTGACCACCCGGTTTTCCCGCACGGCCGGAAGCGCACGCCAGATGGCACTGTTGCGCAGAGTTTCCCGCGCCTCCACCGGAATATCGGAGACGATGACGATGCGCGCATCGGATGAGGCGGCGAGGTTTTCAAGCGGCACCGGGGCCGCGAAGGTGAATTGCGACCGATCCACCCAGGCATTGGTCAGCCCCAGACGGCCAAGAACATCCCCGAACATGCTATCCGCACCAAAGGCACGAAAATGCCGGGCGTCGCCTATGTTGATGACATAGGTCGGCCGTGCGGAAAACCCGGCAAGACGGGCCCGCATGGCGTGCAGTGCCGCTTCCGTTTCACCCAGAACCTTGCGCGCCTCTTCGGCCCGCCCGAGCTTTTCACCAAGCGCGGTGACCGCCGCCAGCGCCTTTTCGAAAGGCGGCTCACCCTTCACGTAAAAGGGCAGTGAAAAGACGGGGGCGATCGCTTCCAGCCTGCCGGTATAACGTGTGTAGAAAGGCGAAATCAGAATGAGCTCCGACCGGGTGAGCTGCAGAAGCTCGAAATTCGGAGCGCCGCGCAGGCCGAGATCGGCGACGGTTTCAGGGATATCAGGCTCGACCGCGCCGGACCGGAACTGGATGAGTTCGGTCGCCGCCACCGGCATGACGCCGAGCGCCACAGATGTTTCCAGCATGGCCCAGTCGATGGCGGCGATGCGCGGCGTCACTGCTGCCCGCGCCTTGCCCGCAAGAGCCGAGGCGGCGAGCAGGCTTAAAAATTCCCGCCGCCCCCAGAGGGGGGAAATCCATCGATCCTTACGCGTCATGCCCCTGCTGCTTCACTTTAATATGGCGTTACCAACGGTAGGTCAGCTTGCCCATAACGGTTTTGCCGTCACCGTAATAGCATCCGAAAGTGGAGCAACTAGAAATATATTCTTTATCAGTCAAGTTTTGCACCAGAAGCGAGGCGCGGTAGCCGTTCTTCTCGTAATGCACGCCGAGATCGAGCAGGGCGAGGCCCTTCATTTCGAAGGCATTGGCCGCATCGCCATAACGTTTTCCGACATAACGGACACCGCCGCCGATGCCGAAACCTTCAAGCGCCGTATCTTCCGGGAAGGTGTAGTCGAGCCAGAGGCTGGCGGCGTGCCGGGGCGTACTATCCAGCTCCTTGCCGTTGTTCACACGGCCGGAGACCTCGCTGTCCATGTAGGTATAGGCCGCCCGCAGGTCGAGCCCGTCTGCAAGGCTTGCGACGCCTTCCAGTTCGAGGCCTCTCACATGCGCCTCGTCCATCTGCTGCGTCACCCCGCCCACCGTCGTCGTGACGTTCTTCTGTTTCAGATCGTAGATCGCCGCGGAAAAGAAACCGTCAAAGCCCTCGGGCTGATATTTGATGCCCGCTTCCCATTGTTCGCCCGTGGTCGGTTTCGGCGCATCACCGACAGCCGGCTGCGGCACGGGCTCGAAGGAGGTCGCGTAGCTGACATACGGCGCGATGCCGCCATCGAAGAGATAGCTGACCCCGACACGGCCCGTCAGCTTATGGTCGTCCTTGTCGAGAGTGCGGTAGGTCGTTCCGTTGAACGTCGTGCCGCCGGTGCTTGCCCAATCCTGCCGCAGACCGGCGGTGACCCGCCAGTTCTCAAAGGCCATCTCGTCCTGCGCATAAAGACCGATCTGGGAAATATCCGTCTTCACATCGGCATAAAGCGTGCGCGAGGTGAGACTAATTGGCCCGCCATAAACAGGATTGACGGGATTGAGGGGCGTTGCGGCCCAGAATTCGGTTTTGACGTTATTGTCGAAATAGCGGTAATCCAGCCCGACAAGCAGGGTGTGGTCGACTGGTCCCGTGGAGAACTCCGCCTGCAGGCTGTTGTCGATGTTGAAGGTGTTCAGCAATTCATCCTGGAACGTCGCATTGCGGCGGATGAGATTGCCGATCATGCCGCCGCTGGTCGAAGACATGCCGAGCGCGCGGTAGGACCAGTCGAAATTGGAATAACGCGCATTCTGCCGGAAGGTGAAGGTCTCGTCGAAACGGTGCTCGAACTCATAGCCGATATTAGTGAACTTGCGGCTTGAGGTATCGAAAGAGGGATCGCCGACATAAAAGCTGCGGTCCAGCATATTGCCTGGTCTCAGATAGGTCAGCGCCGGCGGCAGGCCAGACGGCGAACTCGGATTGTCGTGCTGATAGGAGGCGAGAACCGTCAGTTTCGTATCCTCGTCGGGCTGCCATGTCAGCGCCGGGGCGATGAAATAACGATCGTTCTGCAGATTGTCCGTCTGAAGATGGGCGTTGCGGGCAAGGCCGGTCAGGCGATAGGCAAAACTGTCGCTATCCGCGACCGGCCCACCAATATCGAACATCGATTGGTAATAATCGAAGCTGCCGATCTGCGCTCCGACTTCGCCGAAACGCTCGAAAGTCGGCCGCTTGCTGATGAGATTGATGAGGCCACCGGGATTACCCTGACCGTAAAGCACCGAGGCCGGCCCGCGAATGACTTCCACCCGCTCCAGACCGTAGACCTCATAAGACGGCGCACCGGCCGTGCGCATCAGCCGCAGACTGTTGAGGAACTGCAGCTGGTTACCCTGAAAGCCGCGAATGCGCGGCGCATCGAAACGTGGATCCGCCCCAAACGGCTGCGCGACGACGCCAGGCACATAATTCAGCACCTCGCTGAGATTACGGACATTCTGCGCATCCATTTGATCCCTGGTGATGACGGAAACCGATTGCGGCGTCTCGATCAGGGATCGCCCCGTCTTGGTGGCGCTGGCGCTGGTTTTTGCCACATAGCCCTTCACCGGCGCCTTGGAGTCCTGATTTTTCGCGCCGTCCACGGTGATGGTCTGCAGCACCGTCGTTCCGGCTTCCTGCGCAAGGGCAACGCCGGAGGTCACGAACGCCACATAGGCGATGGCAGCGCAACCGCCCGCCAGAATGGAAATGTGTTTAGATTTTCCCTGCACGCCAAGACCCTTCATCAACCGCGCCGCCATGAGACGGTTATTTTTCTGGAGAATTTAAGTCATCTTATTACGCAAGGAGCGGATTGTGATCCAATAAGTGAAACTGGATTTTTTCAGAACTACTGATTATGAAAATTCTTACGGATAATAGCTTGGAATTATTCAAATCCGTCAGGAAAGGCAGTGATGATGGGCAGGAAACCGGCAAACCGGGCGGACGCGTTCGAGCTGCGGCACCTGCGCTATTTCACCACGCTGGTGGATGAGCGCAATTTCGAGCGCGCCGCCGCCCGCCTCGGCATTGCCCAGCCGGGTTTGAGCCAGCAGATCATGGCGCTCGAGCAGATCGTCGGCATGCCGTTGCTTGACCGGACACGGCGATCGGTGAAGCTCACCACGCCTGGCCAGCTTCTTTATGAGGATGCCCGCAAAATTCTCGCCAATGCCGAGGCGACACTTGCGGCGCTTAAACGCGTCGATCGCGGCGAGACGGGCCGCATCTCCATCGGTTATGTCGCTTCGGCCGCCTATTCCGGCCTGATGATCCAGTCCATCGCCAGTTTCCGCGCCTCTCATCCCGATGTGGAACTGCAACTGATCGAGATGGAGATGCGGCTGCAACTCGCCAAGATCGCCGACGGAAATCTGGATTTTGCCTTCATCCGCCCGCCTGCGCCCGTTCCGGAAGGTGTCACAACCCATGTGGTTCTGCGCGAACCGCTGGTGGCCGCACTTCCTGAAAACCATCCCCTGGCCTTTGCGCTGCAGGTCGACCTCAAGAACCTTGCCGACGAGACCTTCATCACACCGCGGCAGCCGCCGGATGTCGGCTTTCATTACAATACGATAGAAGCCTGCAACGAGGCCGGGTTCCAGCCAACGATAAGCCCGGAAGGCCGGGATTACACCACCATTACCAGCATGGTGGCGATCGGCCTCGGTGTGGCGCTGGTGCCGCGCTCGCTCGATTGTCTGCGGTTGCCCGGCGTGCGCTACGTGCCGCTTGCAGCAAGCGCCACGACTTCCGACCTCGCCATCGCCCACCGGAAAACGGAAGCCTCTCCCGCCGTCAGGGCCTTCATTCTCCATACCCGCAATTGACGCGACCGCACCCGCCCATGCGCTGAATATCCACGACCCGGCTGCCGATCCCGTGGACGAAAAACCCGTCATCGTCCGTTTCCGCGGCATCGGTGGCAACAGGCCAAGCGACGCAACCACATGAGATTACGGAAAGAATGGCGCTCTTTTCGGCAAACCGGAAGCAAGGCCTAAATCCCGTCCGGATATTTTCTGTTCCCGCTTTTCCCCGCAGCCGCGGCGCACCGTATAATCGCGGCAGATTTCGATTTACGGGAGACAGCAATGGCTGAGACTTACGAACACCACGCCGCAGGCCTCGAATCCCCGGCATCCCATGCTTTCGAGGTTGTTCCTGATGATACGAACCCGCTTCCTTCCCCCACGCGCGCCATCTATGTGGGCAATGGTGGTCATCTCTGCCTGACCCTGCTTTCCGGCGCGACGGTGACCTTCCAGAACCTGCCCGCAGGCAGCCTGCTGCCGGTCAGGGCCACCCGCATATTTGCAACCCGCACCACCGCCACAGGCATTCTGGGGCTCAATTGAGCGCTCCATCGCCGGCTGATCTCCTCGATCTGAAACGCAGCCCTCGCCAGAAGCCCACCAAGGAGTGTGACACTTTCATGACAAGCTTTCAGGTTGATGTCAGCAAAATGAAGCATCCGCCATTGATCGGCCCATGCGGCAGCTTGGACAGCGGCGTTCCCGCCCCTTTTTCGTTGCCGCCGGCCTATCGGAAATCTGGTGGATCTGGCAGTGGCTCTTTTTACCGCGAAAGCGACGGGAACAATAACGTATCGTCCGGAGATCGGCAGCGTGCCGCTCAGCCTGCTGACGGCGGCCTATCTGCTGTTTTTCACGAACCGGACATTCTGGTCGAAGGTTCACACCTATCTTTCCGCCTATCCGGTTGCCATCGTCGCGCTTTATGTCGCCATAGCGGCGCTTTTCGGTGCGCTCATCACCATTCTTTCCGCCAAATATCTCATCAAGCCGTTTCTTATCTTGCTGATATTCGCGGCCGCGGCGGCTTCATGGTTCATGGACCGCTACGGCATCATCATCGACAGCGACATGATCCGCAACGCCGTGGAGACCACGCGCGCGGAAGCGGGCAATCTGATGACACCTGGCCTTTTCTGGCATCTGACGATCTATGGGCTGGTGCCGTCGCTCGTCATCGCCGCCGTCCGGGTTCGGCATCGGCCGATCATCGACAAGTTGCTGTGGAACACCGTCAGCATCCTGATCTGCCTCACCGTTGCCGGCATCATCAGCTTTGCGAATTCCAAAACATTCACCACCGCCGTGCGCCAGCACAAGGATATCGTCAAAAGCGTCAATCCCTTGTCGCCGATCATATCCACCATTCACTATCTGACGCAGGCGGAAAAGGAAGCTGACATACAGGTGAGCCCGATCGGCAAGGATGCGAAAATCCTGCCGGCGCTGGGTGGCATCCACAAGCCACGCATCACCGTCATCGTGGCTGGTGAGACCGCGCGCGCTGCGAACTTTTCCCTGAACGGCTATGGGCGCGACACCAACCCGGAACTGGCAAAGCGCGACGTGATCTATTTCCCTAATACAACCAGCTGCGGCACTGCGACGGCGATTTCCATTCCCTGCATGTTCTCGAAATTCCCGCGTTCTGAGTATAGCCACAACAAGGCGCTAGCCAACGAGAACGTCATGGATGTTCTTGTCCATGCCGGTGTCGGTGCAACCTGGCTGGACAACAACACCGGCAGCAAGAACGTGGCCGACCGCATTCCCTTTTTCGACCTGCCTTCCACCAACGACACCCGCTTCTGCACTGGCGGAGAATGCCGCGACGATATCTTCTTCGACAAGCTCGACGCATGGCTCGATAACGTCAAGAAGGACAGTGTCATCGTGTTGCACCAGATGGGCAGCCATGGGCCGACCTACTATCTGCGTTACACCGACGAATTCCGGAAGTTCACCCCGGACTGTCGAACCGCTGAGCTTGGCAATTGCACGGACGCGCAAATCGTGAATTCCTATGACAACACGCTTCTCTACACCGATCATTTCCTGTCGACCGTGATCGACAAGCTGAAGGCACGTTCCAACACGCTGGCAACGGGGATGATCTACGCCTCGGACCATGGTGAATCGCTTGGCGAGAACGGCGTCTATCTGCACGGCGCACCCTATCTGCTGGCACCCGACCAGCAGACCCATGTGCCGTTTCTCGTCTGGTTCGATGATGATTTCGCCAAATCAATGGGGCTGGATCGCGCATGCCTTGCAAAAGGCGCAGCAAAGGGCGGGCGCTCGCACGACAATTATTTCCACAGTATCCTTGGAATGATGAACGTCTCCACCTCCGTCTACGATTCCGCGCAGGACGTGTTCGGCGGCTGCACCCAGCGCCAGAATAGCTGAACATACAGTGCTTGACGCTTATCCCGTGAAAGCGATACGCAAGACGACGCGATAAAGGAGCTGTCTTGCGGGTTCTGCTTGTTGAAGACGATCATGTGCTGGGAGAGGCGCTGCGAGACCATGTCGCCGCGGCAGGCCACGCCGTTGACTGGTTTAAGTTGCTCGACGACGCCACGGCGGCGACGCTGACCATGGCTTACGGGCTCATCCTGCTCGACATGCGGCTGCCGGACGGCGATGGCATCACCCTTTTGCAATCACTGCGCAATCGCGATGACTCGACGCCGGTGATCATTCTGACGGCGCACGACCAGGTGTCCGACCGGATTGCCGGACTGAATGCCGGAGCGGACGACTATCTGGTCAAGCCCTTCGATCTCAACGAGCTTTCGGCACGCATGCTGGCGGTCTCGCGGCGGTACGAGGGGCGCTCCGCCCCCGTCATTCGCCTGCCCGGCATCGAAATCAACCAGGTGGCGCGCAATATCGTCGTTGACGGAACAGCGCAAACGCTCAGCGCCAGAGAATGGGCCGTGCTGGAAAAGCTGGTCGAGCATCCCGGTGCGGTCGTCTCGAAATCTCAACTGCACGACACGCTCTACGAATTCGGCGCGGAAATAGAAAGCAATACGGTCGAGGTCTATATCAGCCGGCTGCGCAAGAAGATCGGCCATGACCGCGTCGAGACCGTGCGCGGCGTCGGCTACACCATCAGGTAGACAGAAATGGCCAGACCAACCAGCATGACCCGCAAGCTCGTCACGGCGCTGACGAGCGTTGTCGCCATATCCTGGTTTATCGCCTGCGGGTTGGGCGTCATGGTGATGCAGGACGAGTTCGCTGAAATTTTCGACGCTGGCGTTGAGGAAACAGCCGAAAGACTGCTGCCACTGCTGGTGGACGATCTCAGGGAAAACAACACGGGCCCCGCCTCGCAAAAACTCAACCAGTCTGCACATGCGGCGGAATATCTGACCTATCAGGTTCGCGACCGGGAAGGACAGGTCGTCCTGCATTCGCATGACAGTTCGACCGAACCTTTCGAAGTCTCTCTCGACCCCGGTTTTTCTGAAACGGCGACCCAGCGCATCTACACGGTGGCGACACCGGACGGGAATTACTTCCTTCAGGTCGCAGATGCCTTCGCCAACCGGCGTGAGGCAATCGAGGAAGCCGGCACAGCAATTTTGCTGCCCGTTCTCATTCTTATCCCCGCCAGCATCTTTGCCGTTATCTTCGTGGTGCGCAAAACCCTGCAACCGATACAGACCTTGCGCGACGAGATCGGGAAAAAAGACGGCGGCAATCTCGCGCCGCTGGAAACCCTGCCGTTTCCGGCTGAACTTCACCCGATTGCCCGCTCGGTCAATCTGCTGCTGAGGCGGCTGCGATCGACAATCGAAGCGGAAAGGGAGTTTACCGCCAACAGCGCCCATGAATTGCGCACGCCGATTGCCGGCGCGCTGGCGCAGGCGCAGCGACTGCACGCCGATATTCCGCCTGAACTTGCACCGCGCGTGGAAAATATCGAGAAAGCCCTGATGCATCTCGGCCATCTCGCCGAAAAACTGCTGCAGATGTCGCGCGCGGAAGCAAGGATCGGGGTAACAGACACGGCGACCGACCTCATCCCCATTCTCGAGCTCATCATCGACGATATGAGCAGAACGGCGATCGGCACGTCCCGCATCCGCTTCACCAATCGCTGCGAAGGCGGCCTGAACTGCAAGCTGGGCACGGATGCCTTCGGCATCATCATCCGCAACCTTCTCGAAAACGCCCTGATCCACAGTCCGCCGGAAAGCCCGGTGCACATACTGGCCGAAGAGAACGGCACGATCCGCGTCGTCAATTCCGGCGCGGCGATCGACAAAGCGCTTCTTCCCAAACTGACGACGCGCTTTGTCCGAGGCCCGTCCAAGGCTGATGGCACCGGGCTTGGCCTCGCTATCGTCAGAAGCCTGATGGAACAGATTGGCGGCGAACTCGTGCTATCCTCCCCTGCACCCGGCAGACAGGACGGTTTTGAGGCCCGCATCGTGCTTCCGGTCGAAGACGCCTGAATCCGCTGAAAACAAAAAGCCCCGCCAGGGGGCGGGGCTTTCGCTGGTATAATTTTGGCCGCTCAATCCTCGTGAATATGGCTATGGTCGCGCGTATCGCGCATCTTCACATAAACCACCAGCGACAGCGCAATCATGATCGTAACGTACCAGAAGAACCAGTTTTCGTGGCCGATCTGCTTGAACTTCAAGGCTACGAATTCTGCCGTTCCCCCGAAAATCGTGTTCGCCAGCGCGTAGGGCAGAGCCACACCGAGCGCCCGGATGTGGGCGGGGAACATTTCCGCCTTCACCACCGCATTGATGGAAGTGTAGCCGGTGACGATCAACAGGCCGACCAGAACGAGAGCAAAAGCCATGATCGGGTCGGTTGTCGTCGCCAGCGTCGTGAAGATGAGATAGGTGAACAGCGTTCCAAGAATGCCGAAGCCGACCATCAGCGGCTTGCGACCCACCTTGTCCGACAGTGCACCGGCAATCGGCTGGCACAGCATGAAGACGAAGAGGGCTGCCGTGGTGATTTCGGTCGCGCTTTCCTTGCTGAAGCCGGAGGTATTGACGAGGAATTTCTGCAGATAGGTCGTGTAGGCGTAAAAGGCGAGCGTGCCGCCTGATGTCAGCGCCATGACCATCATCGCTTCCCGCGGGTAGTGCTTGAAAAGCGCCCATCCGCTCGATTTCGGCTTGTCCGCGTTGCCCGCCTTGGCATTTTCAAAGGACTGCGTCTCGGCAAGGCCGCGACGGATGTAAAACACCGCAATTGCAAGAACGCCACCGATGAAGAAGGGAATGCGCCAGCCCCAGGCGCCGAGCTGCTCGGGTGTCAGAACCCGTTGCAGAACCAGCAACACCGCCAGCGCCAGAAGCTGGCCGGAAATCAGCGTCACATACTGGAAACTGGAGAAAAAGCCGCGACGATTCTTGCCGGCCATTTCGCTGAGATAGGTCGCGCTGGCGCCATATTCACCGCCGACACTGATGCCCTGCAGCAGGCGGGCAAACACCAGAATGGCAGGCGCTGCAATGCCGATCGTCTCGTGGCCGGGTGTAATTGCGATCAACAGCGAGCCGAGGCACATCAAGGTAACGGACAAGGTCAGGCCGGCCTTGCGGCCCTTGCGGTCGGCATAGGTTCCCATGAACCACGCACCGATGGGCCGCATCAGAAATCCGACGGCAAAAACGGCGGCCGCGCTCAGCAATTCAGCGGTCTGGTTTCCGGAAGGGAAAAACACCGGCGCGAAATAAAGGGTGAAGGCCGAATAAACGTACCAGTCGTACCATTCGACGAGGTTGCCCGCCGATCCGCCGATAATGGATTTCAAACGGGTTTTCTGATCCGGTGCCGTAGCGGGACCATTTGCCATAATATTCACGGTAAACTCCAATTCATCTCGCCTGGAGGTGGAAGGGCGAACGGAAGGTGTGATAATTTGTCGCTCTCGGAGGGGGTATATACCCGCCATATTGCAATGCGCAAGTTTACGCCGCATCGCAGCATGGCAATGGCAGCGTCTACTCGCCATCTTCCGCGCCGGACCATTCTAATACGCCTTGTCACCCGGCCGTGCTCAAACTAAAAAATATCAATGATTTACGATACATCGGACATCTATATCGAAAAGCTTCTCATCCCCGCCGCGCGCGCGGGTGAAGCGCTGGCACGACTGGACGAGAGGATAAGCCGGTCGCCGATGAAACACGGCTTCATCGAAAGGCAGGACTTTACCGACGCGATTTCCTCCATGTGGGTGGATGGCGAACTTGTCCATATGGAAGATCTGGTCCTGCATGACGCCCATATGGATGTGCGGGCGCCAACCCATGAAATGACGGCGGCGCACCGGATCGTCCGCTCAAGGCGGCTGATTTTTTCAAACGCGCCAGGCTGGGCCTTCACTGCACCAGGCCTTTCCCGTCTGCGCGGAAGAATGGGAATTGCCGCCGACGCGACGGCATTTACCCCGGAAACGGTGGATCATTCCGGCAACGAAGAGTCTGATGCAGACGGCGAGACACCGCTGGATGGGGCCTTTTCAGAGCTGGACGCACTTCTGGCGCGAAGCGCCGCGACCTTGGACGCGATCACCGCCGGCACCACCCTTGCGCCGGTGACACATCGGGAGGAGGCCCATCCGATGATCAACGATCCCGATTGGGACGAGGAGGAAAGGCTGAAGGAATGGCGGCAGGTCCTTGGCCAGACGGAGGAGCTGCCCCCAATCCTGCGCACCGCGATCCTGCTGGATGCCTGGAATATGATCGAGGTTCTGCAACGCAGCCCCTGGCTCGGCAGGCTCATGGCCGCCGCTTTTCTGCGCGACGGGGCTGTCTCTCCCGACCACCTGCCGGCGCTCAGCGCTGGTCTTCGTGCCGTCCCGCGCGAGCGCCGGCACGCCAGAAACCAGACGCAACGCCTAGTCGCCCTTCTCGACAGCTTTTACGAGGCGGGACTGGCCAGCATGAAGGAACATGACAGGCTGACCCACGCCAGAGAACGCATGATGCGCAAGCTGGCCGGCCGACGCTCGTCTTCGCGTCTTCCAGACCTGGTGGAGCTTGTCGTCTCCCGGCCGGTGGTTTCGGCGGCCATGATCGTCAGGGAACTCGGCACCACGCCGCAGGGCGCGATAGGGCTCGCCAATCAACTGGAGTTGAGGGAGGTTACGGGCCGCGGCCGCTTCCGTGCCTGGGGCATGCTGTAGCACAAGCCGCCAGTCTTCATCCGCCTAAACCCTGGAAAAATAGTATTTTTCTCAACCCCTTGTTCGTGCGATGAATCCCGCAGGAATCCTGCGATCACGAATCTTAACAAAATTTAACTATTGCGTAGGTGGATGAAGCGGCTATGTTCTCGCTGCGTTGCAACACGATTTTTCTCCGGTAACGCGGTCGCATTCGGCTCCGGCAACCTTTCTTTGCCATCCGCATTAAAGTGTCCACCATGAGGGAGATGCAAAAAATGACAATTTCAGTCTCACAACTCGATTCCGATCAGGAAACAGATGCTCCTTTCGCCCGAAAAGTCCTGATGGCGCGCAATCTCGCCGGATATACGGTCGATCAGCTTGCCATCACCTGCGGCCTGACAGCCAATGAAATCCGCGCCCTGGAAGACGGCTCAGACAGCGATCCTCTGCGCATCAGGCGCGTTGCCGCCGCCCTGCATATTCCAGTCGAAACCGTTATCTGATCGTTCACAACGATCCGAACCAAATCTCAGCGCCGCCGGGGACGATGTTCACGCAACATCCGGGCGGCGCGCGTAACGGTTTGAACGCTACAAGTCTCTCCGGAACATTTTCCGCTCCGCTCTCTTAACATTTCCGTTATCCGGCACCACATGATGTCCGCACGGGACATGTTCGCCATGTGGCCCGCCTGCGCGAGAGCACCAATAATTTCCGGAATCCTGCCATGACACTCAGCCTTAACACCGAAGAACGGGTTTCTTCAGCATTGGATGAATTGTGGCCAACGGAGAAAACGGAAATTCTCGACTGGCTCGTCACCGGCACGAAGGACGAGCGCTTTATCGATGAGATATTCTTCGAGCTGTGTAGCAGGTTGCGCGAGAGTGGAATTTCCATAGCGCGGGGCGCACTTGCCTTCCGCATTCGTCACCCGCAATGGCTTGGCGCGCGCATCCTGTGGAAGGCCGGCATATCGTCGGCCGAGATCACCACCTATGGCTATGGGGCGGAGAGCTCGCCCGAATATCTGAACAGTCCCATCAACGACATCCATCAGGGCGCAACCGAAATCCGCCACCGCCTGACCGGCGACGAAATCGAGCCATCCGCTTATCCGATCTATGAGGAATTGCGCGCCGACGGGCTGACGGATTACTTCGCCTGGCCGATCGAACATACGTTCGGCAAGCGCCATGTCGCCACTTTTTCCAGCGATCGGCCCGGTGGCTTTTTGGAAGCGGAAGTCCTTGCGTTGAAAAACCTGCTACCGGCGCTCGCGCTGGTCAGCGAAATTCGCCTGAAAAACCGCATGACGCGCACCCTGCTGGAGACCTATGTCGGGCCGCATGCGGGCGAAAAAATCCTCAATGGTGCAACGACGCGCGGCAGCGGCATAACGGTCGGCGCGGCGATCCTGATCTGCGACCTGCGCAACTTCACCCATATTTCCGACCTCTGGCCGCGCGATGATGTGATCGAATTGCTGAACGGTTATTTCGACGCGATGTGCGATCCGATCGAGGAATTCGGTGGTGAAATCCTGAAATTCATGGGCGATGGGCTGCTGGCGATTTTCCCGCTCAGCGATCCGCAGGCTTGTGAAAACCTGCTGAAAGCCATTGCCAGCGCACAGAAAAGTCTCGTTGCCCTCAACGACATCAATTGCCAGAAAGGCCATGACCCTCTGGGTTACGGCATCGGCGTCCATGTCGGCGATGTCATGTATGGCAATATCGGCTCGAAAACCCGCCTCGATTTTACCGTCATCGGTCCGGCCGTAAACATCGCATCACGGCTTGAAACCCTGACCAAGGAAACCGGCCGCAACGTCCTGTTTTCCGAAGAATTCGTCCGTATGGCCGGACATGAGGACAAGCTGGACAACCTTGGCCCATGGCTCCTGCGCGGCCTTGAAACCCCGGTCGAGGTTTATGCGCTTCCCCAACAAGAGGTCGTCGCACCCTCTGTCGACTGACTGCCGGTCAGGACTTTGTTCCCGTTTCAACGCTTTCTCAACGCAGCGCTCACCCGTGCTGCGCAACCTCCGGAAGAGATGATTTCGGCTGCCCTGCCCGTCGTCAAAACGCTTGACACGCCTCCGATGTCAATCTAGCAAAATAGAACATATATTCCATATCGAAACATTGTTTGCGTTCATATTCTGTCTTTCCGGGAGTGGGAGACGGGTGTGAGGAACCGGAGGAAAGATGGTTACGAAATTGGCACTGCTCGGCGCTGGACGGATCGGCAAGGTCCACGCCAAGGCGATCACCACCGACAGCCGTGCGAAGCTGGTGGCCGTTGTGGACGCCGTTGCCGGTGCTGCGGAAGCAATCGCCCGCGAAGCGCAGTGCAAGGTCAGCACAATCGACGAGGTTCTGGCTGACAAGACGATCGACGCCGTCATCATCTGCACGCCGACCAACACCCATGCCGATCTGATCGAGCGTTTCGCCCGTGCCGGCAAGGCCATCTTCTGCGAAAAACCCGTCGATCTGGATGTGGCCCGTGCGGATGCCTGCGCCAAGGTGGTTGAGGAAACCGGTGCAAAGGTGATGCTCGGTTTCAACCGGCGTTTCGATCCGCATTTTCAGGCCGTGCACAAGGCAATCGAGGATGGCCGCATCGGCAAGGTCGAAATGGTGACCATCACCAGCCGCGATCCCGGCCCGCCGCCAGCCGAATATATCAAGGTTTCCGGCGGCATTTTCCGTGACATGACTATTCATGATTTCGACATGGCGCGGTTCCTGCTCGGCGAGGAAGTGGAAAGCGTATTCGCCACCGGTTCCGTTCTCGTCAATCCGGAGATCGGTGCACTCGGCGATTTCGATAGCGCCAGCATCATTCTGACAACGAAAAGCGGCAGGCAAGCCAGCATTTCGAATTCGCGACGCGCGACCTATGGGTACGACCAGCGTATCGAAGTGCATGGTTCGCTCGGTTCGGCTGCGGCCGAGAACCAGCGGCCGGTCTCCATCGAGATCGCCAATGCTGAGGGCTACACCCGCCCGCCGCTGCATGATTTCTTCATGACGCGTTATACGGCGGCCTACGCGGCGGAAATTACCGCTTTCATCGATTGCATCGAAAACAATGTAGCTCCGTCACCCTCCATCAAGGATGGGCTGATCGCATTGAAACTGGCCGACGCTGCGCTGAAATCCGTCACCTCTAAGGCGGCCGTGACGATCGGCTGATCGACGCAGAAATCACTCCGTAACCGACATCCTGTCCGCGGTGCGTTAACGCATGGCGGACAGGAAAACAGCTATTCGCAGAGCTTTCGCCAGCATCGGCGCCACCCGTGAACTTGACCGGGCAGAGGCAGTCTTCGGACTTGCATGGCAGCTATTCGGAAAATAAGGTTGTCTGACAAGATACGGCCAGACCATATGGCTGCTGTTCACCTTATTCACGCCGAATCCTCTTTTTGCCGGCAACAGCCGGACAGTGGTTTATTTATGCCATCACCCAAGACCGGTTATCTTTATGCGCTCATAGCATTCACGATCTTTGCAGCGCAGGATGGCATATCCAAACATCTTGGCAGTTCTTATCCGCCCGTCTTCGTCGCAATGCTTCGATACTGGGCCTTCGCCGTCTTCGTTTTGTTGATGGCTGCAAGGTCCTCTGGCGGCATTCGGGGCGCTGTCATGGCAAACCGTCCGTGGCTGCAGATCAGCCGCGGCGTCCTTCTTGCCGTGCAGATTGTTTTTTCCATTTTCTCCTTCGCCGTTGTCGGGCTGGCGCACAGCCACTCCATCCTCGCTTCGGCGCCGCTGATCGTCGCCGCACTGTCCGTGCCGTTGCTTGGCGAACATGTGGGCTGGCGGCGCTGGTGCGCCATTTTTGTCGGCTTCGTCGGCGTTCTCGTCATTCTGAAACCTGATGGCGAAGGGTTCGACAACCGCCTGCTGATCACTTTCATCGCCGCCTTCATGCTTGCGCTCTACAGCGTCCTGACCCGCCTTGGCAGCAAGAGCGATTCAGCGATGACGAGCTTCTTTTATACCGGCGTGGCCGGTGCGGCAGCGCTGACGCTAGTGGGTCCGTTTTATTGGGTTAGCCTCGCACCCCAGGATTGGGGCTGGATGCTGGCGCTGTGCATTACCGGCATGAGCGGCCATTATTGCCTGATCAAGGCATTCGAGCTGGCGGATGCGGCCTCGGTGCAGCCGTTTTCCTATTACCAGCTCGTGCTCGTCTCCATCATCGGCGTCACCATCTATGGCGAGGTCGTTACATCCAACATGGTTCTGGGTGCTGCAATCGTGATCGCCGCCGGTCTCTTCACCATCTGGCGGGAACATGCCGTTGCCCGAAGGGAACGCAGGCGGGCTGACTGACGTCATTCCCGTTGAACGTCCTCTCAGGCGAGAGCCGCCTCGCAACGCAGCAGCATTCCAAACAGGTCGCGCGGCTCATCCGGATCGGCCAGCAAATCCAGCTCCGTGTAAAGCCCGGTGGCGGCCAGTTTCGAGCGCACATAACGCAGCGCCGAAAAATCCTCGGTCGCGAAACCGACGCTGTCGAACAGCGTGATCTGCCTGTCGTTTACCCGTCCCTGCTTTTGACCGGCAATGACCTGCCATAGTTCTGTGACAGGGTAGTCCGCTGGCAATTGCTGGATTTCACCTTCGATGCGGGTCTGCGGCGGGTATTCGACAAAAATGTCCGACCGCAGCAGAATGTCCCGGTGCAGTTCCGTCTTGCCGGGACAATCGCCGCCGACGGCATTGATGTGAATGCCGGGACCAACCATGTTGTCGGTCAGGATTGTCGCATATTGCTTGTCAGCCGTGACGGTGGTGATGATATCTGCACCCTCCACTGCGCTCTGCGCACTATCGCAAATTTCGATGGTAAAGCCCTGCCCGGCAAGATTGCGGGCGCATTTTTCACTGGCGGTCCGGTCGATATCGAAAAGCCGCACCGTGTCGATGCCGAGAATGGCCTTGAAGGCCCGCGCCTGGAACTCGCTCTGTGCGCCATTGCCGATGATGGCCATCGAGCGGGCATTTTTGCGGGCAAGGTGTTTTGCAGCGACAGCCGAAGTAGCAGCGGTGCGCAGCGCCGTCAGAATGGTCATTTCGGTCAATAGCAGCGGATAGCCGTTGCCGACATCGGAAAGCACCCCAAAGGCGGTCACCGTCTGGCGGCCCTCCTTCATGTTTTTCGGATGGCCGTTCACATATTTGAAGCCATACAACGTTCCATCACTGGTCGGCATCAGCTCGATGACGCCCTCTTGGGAATGCGATGCGATGCGCGGCGTCTTGTCGAAACTTTCCCAGCGACGGAAATCCTCTTCAACCACGTCGGCAAGCTCGCGCAGAAACGTATCGATCCCCACGCGCAGAACGAGTTTCATCATATGATCGACGCTGACGAAAGGTACGATATTAAGGTTCGGTATAATCGTCATTGCATCATCCCCCTCAGCCGGCCCGTGTCGGGCGGTCCATAACCCGCTTGCCCATCAGGCTGGCAGCCAGATCGACCATCAGCGTCGCCGTCCTGCCGCGCTCATCGAGAAACGGGTTAAGCTCCACGAGATCAAGACTGCACACAAGCCCGCTATCATGCAGCATCTCCATCACCAGATGCGCCTCACGGAACGTCGCCCCACCCGGAACCGTGGTGCCGACCGCAGGCGCGATCGACGGTTCGAGGAAATCGACATCGAGACTGACATGCAACAGGCCGTTTGCCGCCTGCACCCGCGCAAGGAACGCGCGCAGCAGAACCGCGACACCATGCTCGTCTATCGAGCGCATGTCGTGAACGGTGATGCCGCTGTCTTCCAGTGCGGCTCTCTCGGCTGGATCGACGCTGCGGATGCCGATCATGCCGATATTTTCCTCAGGAACCGCATGCGAGAGCGGCGGAAAGTAACCCGAAAATCCGTCGCGACCACTGAAATAGGCGACCGGCGTGCCATGCAGGTTGCCGCTGCGCGTCGTTTCAAGCGTGTGGTAATCGGTATGGGCATCGAGCCAGAGCACGAAAAACGGCCGGCCACTCTGCGCCACCCGCCGCGCCATGCCGGCGACGGTTCCCGCGGAAATTGCGTGGTCGCCGCCAAGAAAGATCGGAACGGCGGCAGCACTTTCGCGATAGGCGGCCTCCGTCAGCGCCTCGGTCCAGGCCACCGTCTCAGCGAGATGATGCACCGCCGGATTGGGGTGGCTAAACTCCCTCAGCGGCGCCGGCGTCACATTGCCGGTATCCACCACCCGATGGCCCAAATCTTCGAGCGCCCGCGTGAGACCGGCGATGCGATACGCACTCGGCCCCATCTCACACCCCAATTGCCCGGCTCCGATTTGCAACGGCGCACCGATCAGCCTGATATCCATTTGAGCCCTCGCTTTTATCAACCGATAACCTCACTAAACCACACAGACATGGCGGAATGAACATCAAATATTGGCAATATTATCGAAATAGGCTATCGATTTGGTCAAATCTATTTATCAGAATGGCTACCAATGGATGATCTCGACGAACGGCTCGTGACCCTTTTGAGGCATAACGGCAGACGCAGCATTTCCGATCTGGCGATCGAGACGGAAACCTCGCGCGCAACGGTACGCTCACGCATCGAAAAAATGGAAAATGACGGCACTATCATCGGTTACACCGTCATCCTGCGTGCCGATGCGGTGGAGGCGGCGATCCGCGGCATCATGATGATCGAGATTGAAGGCCATGTGACGGACCGCGTCATCCGCACGCTCGGCGGTTTCCCGGAAATATCCGAAATTCACAGCACGAACGGTCGCTGGGACCTGATCGTAGAACTTAACGCCGCCACTCTCAGCGATTTCGACGCGGTGCTCCGCCGTATCCGCCTTGTCCCTGGCATTACCGGCAGCGAGACCAGCCTTCTGCTCTCCACCCCACGCTCCACCCGTGCGCGGCTCTGACGCAGGAGACAGACGCAAAAGAGCGACGAAAACGCATTTTTCGATTTTTTCGACTTGCGCCTCGCAAGAAATCATCTATATGACGACCCACCAAAGCGAACGCGGTAACCCGCTTCGGGCTTTTGGGGAATAGTTCAATGGTAGAACGACGGACTCTGACTCCGTTAATCTTGGTTCGAGTCCAGGTTCCCCAGCCAAATTTCTCCAAACAAAATCAAACTGTTTCGAGCACTTGAGCTGCATCACCGCGCTCTGCCTATATCTGCCAACGTTGTACGCGCGGCTCGATCCGAATCAGACATTTCCGTATCCAGCTGGCCTAGCCTCGATACACCACCGCCCCCCCAGTCATCCCCGCCCCTGCCGCCGTCAATAACAGCGTTTCACCCTCCGTGATGGGCCGCTCAGCATTGGAAACGGAAAGCGAAAGCGGAATAGTGGCGGCAGAAGAGTTGCCGAAGGTTTCGACTGTACGTACCGTCTTTTGCCGGTCGATGCCGATATTGCCGCAGACGGCATCGAACATGCGGGCATTGGCCTGATGCGGCACGAATCGATGGATATCGGTGGCCGTCATTTCTGCGCGTTGCAGAGCGCGCTGTGAGGTCTGCGTCATTGTTGCGACGGCACGGGAAAAGACTTCGCGGCCGTCCCGCATCGTCATCAGGGTATCTTCAGCCTCTGTATCATTGGAAAAAGGCTGGCTGCTGCCGCCCGCCGCGATCTGGATCAGGTCGTAACCGCTCCCATCCGAAACGAGATCGGCAGACAAAAGGCCGCGCTGCGCATCCCGGCAGGGGACAAGCACGACGGCGCCGGCAGCATCGGCGAACAGAACTGCAGTTGCCCTTTCCGCCGGATTGATACGACGGCTTAAGATATTGGCGGCAACAACCAGCACCGCGCGGCCGTGGGTGCGGACAAAACCATCCGCAAGAGTGAGCGCATAGAGAAAACCGGAACAGGCCCCGGCAAGATCGATCGCCCCGGATTGTGTGAGGCCCAACAGGTGCGCAAGCAGCGGGGCCGAAGGCGGTAAAAGATGGTCTGGTGTGGAGGTCGCAAGCAATGTCAGTGCGATATCCTCGGCGCCAATTTTCGCGTTTTCCAGTGCCATGCGGCCGGCTTTTTCGGCAAGGCCGCTTAGCGTCTCGCCCTCTTGCGCCCAATAACGTGTGCGGATCCCCGTCCGACGCTCTATCCAGCCAGCCTCCAGCCCAAGACGCGTCTCAATCTCCGCGTTGCGGACACATCGCACTGGCACGGCATGCCCGAAGCCAGCCATGCGGGAAGAACGGGTCTGCATTGTCAGGCCTTTCGGAGACGGTTTTTGATCGCGGCCGCGCCGGGTTCTCCCGGAGCGGCTTCAGTCACGATCGAGGCCACTTCGTCCATGGCGTCAAAGGCACGGGTGAGGTCTTGCGCCGTCGAACAATAGGGCGGCATCAGATAGAGCACATTGCCGAGCGGGCGGATGATGAGCCCGCGCTCGCGGAACAATTGCCGCATGCGTGGCCCCGCCTCCGCGAGATAACCGCCGGAGGGCACGACGAGGTCAAGCGCTGCGATGGTTCCAATCTGGCGTATGCTGGTGAAGCGCCTGTCATCCGCAAATCGCCCGAGATTGTCGCGCAGCACTTCTTGCAGTTGGCCGATGCGCTGTACCACTGGCTCATCGCGCCAAACCTGCAGATTGGCGACAGCGGCAGCGCAGGCAATCGGATTGGCGGTGTAGGAACTCGAATGGAAAAAGGTCTTGCGGCGATCGGTCGAGAAGTGCGCGTCGAAGATTTCGCCACTGCACAAGGTCGCTGCCAACGGCAGGGAGCCACCGGTCAGCCCCTTGGAGGTGCACAGAATATCCGGTGAAACTCCCGCCTGCTCGCAGGCGAACATGGTTCCTGTCCGGCCCCAGCCCGTCATCACCTCGTCGGCGATTACAAGGCAACCGTAGCGTTCGGCAATTTGTTTCAGTCCGGCGAGAACGTCCGCACGGTAAATCTTCATGCCACCGGCACCTAGAACAAGCGGCTCGATCAGCAAGGCGGCGACTCGGCCCGAACGACAAAAGCTTTCGAACATGTCGAGCGTCTCCTGCTCACAATCCGCTTCCGGAAAAGCAAGCCGGTCGACGCCGAATAGCAGTGGTTCATACGCAGCATTGAACACGCCGCGTTCGCCCGTCGACATGGCGCCGATCGTATCACCGTGGTAGCCGTGCTCCATGACCACGATGCGATCTCGCTTTTCACCGCAATTGTGAAAATAACCGAGCGCCATTTTCAGCGCCACTTCCACCGAGGTCGAACCGCTATCGGAATAAAACACATGTTCCAAGCCGGCAGGCGCGAGTTCGATCAGCCCTTTGGCCAGCGTTTCGGCCGGCTCGTGCGAAAACTCGGCGAAAATGATCTGGTCGAAGGTCTCGGTCGCTGCGCGGATGGCGCACATGATTGCCGAGTGCCGGTGGCCGTGAGTGATGACCCACCAGGATGAAATTGCATCGAACAACCGCTGGCCATCCTCATCGACCAGATAGGCGCCCTCCGCCGAGACGATGCGTTTCATCGGCGGTTCCAGCCCGTGCTGGGTAAAAGGATGCCAGACGCGGGAACGACTCATGCCGGCACCTCCAGGAAATCAGCGAGATCGAATTGTTGAGCGAATGCATGGTGCAGCGCCTCGGCAGTCATCTCCGGTATGCGAGGCAAGCGGCCAAGCGAGCGAACTCGGCCGATATCGGCGATAATGCGCTGATTTTCCCGGTTCTCATCACCGATGAAGACCACGCCGTGCACCGGAATGGCTCTCAGCCGCAGCGCCTCGAGCGACAGCAGCGTGTGGTTGATGGTGCCGAGTGAGGTTCTGGCGCACAGGATCAGCGGAATTCGCCAGCGGGCGAAAATATCGACAAACAGCAATGTGTCGGTCAGCGGCACCAGCAGACCGCCCGCCCCTTCGATCACCAGCGGCCCATCCGTTTCCGGCGGCAGCAAAAGCTCGGGCTCGATCGTGACATTGTCGAAGCGGGCCGAAAGATGCGGTGAGGCCGGCATTTTCAGGCGATAGGCCTCCGGCAGGATGCGCGCGCGCGGCACGCCACCCATCCGCTCCACCACCTCGCTGTCGGTCTCTTCCTCGAGCCCGGATTGCACCGGCTTCCAGTAATGGGCTTGCAATGCGTGAGTAAGCGCCGCAGAAAAAACCGTCTTACCGATACCCGTATCGGTGCCCGAGACGATGAAACGAAGGCTCATCGTTCCTCCTCCATGGCGAGGGCGAGCAGCCCGACCATATCGGCGATCTGGCTTTCCTCGACATTGAGCGTAATGGATATGCGCAGGCGTGCCGTGCCTTCCGGCACCGTTGGCGGGCGGATAGCGCGCACGTCGAAACCGCCGTCCCGCATACGCGTGGCGATCTTCAGTGCACGCGCATTGTCACCAATCATCACCGGCAATATCTGCGAGCCGCCGGGCGTCACGCCCAGCCGGGATCGTAATTGTTCGCTGGCCAAATTTATCAGTTCTTCCAGACGGATGCGCCGCCAGGGCTCGTCGGCGACGATCCGCAAGGCCTCCCGCACAGCCGCCGCCATCAGCGGTGACGGCGCGGTCGAATAGATGAAACCGCGGGCGCGGTTGGTGAGGTAATCGGCAAGAACCGCAGGCAGACTGATAAGCGCGCCGGAAAGACCAAGCGCCTTGCCGCAGGTGTGCAGCGCCACGACATTACCCCGACCTTCCAGTTCAGCGGCCAGGCCGCGCCCGCCCGGCCCGAAAACGCCGGTGGCATGCGCCTCATCGACGACGAGAAAGCCGCCATGTCGCCCGGCGAGGTCGGCAAGGGCCACAACCGGCGCCCGGTCACCATCCATGGAATAGAGGCTCTCCACCGCGATCCACGGGCGACCTTTGCCGCCCGCCTGCCGCCATCGGTTTATTTCCCGTTCGAATGCCTCAACCTGATTATGCGGCACAGCGACCGCCTTCGCCTTGCCGGCGGCAATGCCGTCATGCACGCTGGCATGGATCAGCGCATCGTAGAGAACGAGGTCGTCCCGCAGCGGCAGTGCGGAAAAAAGTGCGACATTGGCGGCAAATCCGCTACCGAAATAGATCGCCCTCTCAGCGCCGAAAAATACCGCCGCCTCCGTTTCAAGCGCCTCATGTTCGGGATGGTTGCCACGAAGCAGCCGCGAACCACCTGCACCCACAGGTACGCCCCTCTCGATTGCGTCAGTGATCGCCGCCTTCAGCCGGGGTGCATCGGCAAGCCCGAGATAGTCGTTGGAGGTGAAGTCGATACCCTGCCGGGGCGCTAGCGCGCGCAGGCGCGACTTGCGGTGCAGACCGGCAAGCTTCAGCTCATAGGCGGAGAGCGCCGACGAATTCACCGGGTCTCTCCCGCTTCCGCCGTTTGCAACGCCATCGGCTTCAGGCCCAGCCGCCGGAACAGCGCCGTATCGTGATCTTCCCCCGGATTATCCGCCGTCAGCAGCGTCTCGCCGACGAAGATGGAATTCGCCCCGGCCAGAAAACAGAGCGCCTGCGTCTCATCACTCATTTCGGTACGTCCGGCAGAAAGCCTCACATGCGAACGGGGCATGAGGATGCGCGCAAGCGCAATGGTGCGGACGAAGTCGATCGGATCAACCGGGTCGGCCTTGGCAAGCTTCGAGCCGGGGATCGGGATCAGCATGTTGATCGGCACGCTTTCCGGCGGAACCGGCAGATTGGCAAGGGTTACCAGCATGGAAATACGGTCCTCGACCGTTTCTCCCATGCCGAGAATGCCGCCGGCGCAGACCTTCATGCCGGCATCACGAACATTGGCAAGCGTTTCCAGCCGATCTTCGAAGGTGCGGGTGGTTATGATCTCCGAATAGAACCGCTCCGACGTATCGACATTGTGATTGTAGTAATCTAGCCCGGCGTGAGCGAGACGTTCGGATTGTTCCGGCGTCAGCATGCCGAGCGTCATGCAGGTTTCCATGCCGAGCGCCTTGACGCCTTCGACCATGGCAACCACCGCCTCCATGTCGCGCTCCTTAGGGTTGCGCCACGCCGCCCCCATGCAATAGCGCGTCGCCCCGCCCTCTTTCGCCTTGCGCGCCTCTGCCAGTACTCGCTCCACCTCCATGAGTTTGGAAGCCTTCAGACCTGTTGGATTGCGGGCGGACTGGCTGCAATAACCACAATCCTCCGGGCAGCCGCCGGTCTTGATCGATAAAAGCCGGCTCATCAGGATGGCGTTGGCATCGAAATGGCGACGATGCACCTGCTGTGCCCGGAACAGGAGGTCATTAAATGGTAAATTATAGATAATTTTTGCTTCTTCGAGTGAAGAATCCGCTTTGATTGAGGGAATCTGCGCCTGATTTTGTTCAATTTCTGTGATAATCTGATTCATCCGGCGATTTTCCCTTCAAATAAATAGATAGAACTTATTTTTATCTATTTTTTTATCGGACCCTTTTGCAAGGACTTTTTTCGAGAAAAACGTCAGGCACCGGAGATCGAAGAAATATGCGGGATAAGACTGCGGCGTTTGGCTGCGGGGATTTAGCGAATGGGAAAACGCCTTGCGAAAAGACCCATGGCGCAAAAACGCCGCAATTGCTAAAGGTGAGGGATGATCACATTTCGTCCCGCCAACGCTCGCGACACGGCCCGCATCCTTGAAATATGGCGTAAGGCCGTAGACGCTACCCATGATTTTCTTCACAGAGCGGATCGCGCCGCAATCGAGGAAGAAGTGACGGCTTTTCTTCCCGAGGCCGCTTTGATGCTAGCCGTCGATGCGTCGGATAAGCCTCTCGGGTTCATGTTTCTGCATGAAGGGCACATGGAAGCGCTTTTCATCGATCCGGATTATCACGGCAGAGGCATCGGCAAGGCGCTCGTGCAGGCAGCGCTTACCGCACACCCCGCGCTGACAACCGATGTCAACGAACAGAATACGCAGGCCATGGGCTTTTATCGCCGGCTCGGGTTCAAGCCGACGGGACGCTCCGACCTCGACGGGCAGGGACGGCCCTATCCGCTCGTCCATCTTGGGTTTCGCGCAACCGAACAATAAGCCGCGGGGACATGGCTCATCTGGGGGGAGCAAGCCACGAACACCATCATCCGTTTCGCAACCGAGGATTTTCGGCCCGAGCACCGCTTCGACCAATGGCGCGAAGTGCGCGGCAAAAGCCTGTTTGGCGTAACGATCGAGCTTGCGCCGGATCGCCGCCGGGCCTTCAGCGGGTCTTTTCAGGCGCGCTCTGTCGCAGGCGCCGTCGTAAGCGAAATGCGCGCTTCCTCATACCGGGTCAACCGCACGGAAGCCGATATTGCCCGCATTGCCGGCGACAGCCTCTGCATTGGCTTGCAGGTGAAGGGTTCGGGGTTGCTGCATGCCGGTCGAGACAGGATCCATGCCGTCAGCGGCGGTGATTTCACCATCAACTATTCGGACTTGCCCTATGACGCGATACCCGGCGGTGAGGCGGATTTTCACTACAAGATGCTCAAGATCCCTGTCGACGACGAAGTCATGCTTGGCCGACCGGCTGATGACCTGTTTGCCACGCGTTACGCCGACAATACCGCCTTCTCCCGGCCGTTCCGGGCGCTCTTCAACGCGCTGAACGCCGAACGCGGCAGGCTCATCGATCCCGTGCGCGATGTGACGCATATCGCCCGATTAGCCATGACGGCGCGTGGACGGCTTTCGCCTGCAATGCCGGAAGTGCGCGCCGCACTCCGCACCGGGCTTTGTTATGCGGCCCAGGACATCATGATGCGCAAAAAGTCCTGGCAGAACCTCACGCCTGCCGCAGTGGCAAAGGAACTGGGCATTTCGCTTCGGCAACTGCACGTCGTTTTCGAAGGCGCGGAGCTGTCTTTTTCCCGCACGCTCGCCTCCATGCGGATCGAGGAAGCGCGACGCCTGCTGCTGGAATCTCCCGCCTTGCCAATCACGCAGGTCGCGTATGGCTGCGGCTTCGACAGTCTTCCAACCTTTTACCGGGTGTTCAGCGGCACCTATGGCATGACGCCCGGCGAAGCCCGCGCCACGGGCATGCCGACGGCCTAAAAGTGTCACCTCTGCGCGCAATGAGAAGACGCCTCATCCCGACCCCTGTAAGGCCGATGGATCATCCAATCCTCATTACACTCCGCAAGGAGGGTGGTGCCGGCAATTCGAGGAGCGCTGCCCATGACCAATTTTTTCGATTTCGCGATCTCCGGGTTGCCGGACGCCTCTACCGTTGGCCGCAGGCTACCACCCAGCGAAATCGACCGGTTGCTTCAAACGGGTGCTTTCGCGGCAGCACTACGGCTGCTGGCGGGAAGTTTCATCACCCTCTACGAAGGTTCACCCGACATGACCGCGCTTTTCGCCACGCGCCAGAGCCGGCTTCTTTGCCACGCGCTGTTGGCGCTCTATTTTCAAAAGCGCAAGACCAGAACGGACGAACCCGCCCTGACGCGGGAAGATTTCGGCCAACTCGCGCTCCAACACGGCCTTGCAAGCCATGATGTCGCCTATGCCTTCTTCAAAGAGGCGCTGAAACGCGGCCTGACGAGACCGGCGCACCAAGCCGGCGAAAAGCCGGCCGATGGCGTGGTGCCTTCACCGTCCACCCTGGCGATGCTTGCCCAATGGTACGACGTGCATTTTCAGGCGCTGGACCTCATCGATGAGGGGTTCAGGGCCTCTCGGTTCATCGAGCGGTCCGAAACCATGCTCGCACACATCCATCCCCGCGTGGCGCAGGCGCTGCTTTCCAATCCGGAGGTACGTTGCCCGGGCCCGCTGTCCATCATCTTCAACTGGTTCGACGCGGGCGGGCTGCTGATGGACCGCCTGATCGCCGGGATCGACTGGGAAAAGCCGACAGAACAGGGCAGACACCTGACGGATGTGAAAACAGCATCGCAACTGGCGGCATCGCTCTCCCTTTCCCGAATCCATGTCAGGCGCAAGCTTGGCGCGGCCGAACTGATCGGCGGCATCGGCTGGAGCGGACGGAAGGGGCGTTCCGCTCTCTGGATCTCCCAGGGCTTTTACGAGGAATATGCCCGCATGCAGGCGCGTAAACTCCTCATTCTCGACGATGCCTTTATGGAGACAGTGTGAGGTTTAAGAACCGGCAGACGTGCTATTTATTGATGGTTATGAGCGATATCCATTGACAAACTTCAGGACTGCGGCTCTTCTACAGGGCATGCGTGGGATGTTGCGAACATCGAAATTGACGGCACTGCTGTTTCGACTGGTGATGATATTGTCACTGGCGGGATACAGCGTTTTCACCGTCAATGCCGCAATGCATGGTCCCGATACCGCGGAAATGCAGACCACCCAATCCGCCATGATGATGGATCACCGCGCGATGATGGACCATGGCGGTTCGGCCATGATGTCCAGCGACCACCATAATATGGATACGGCAGACCACGACAGCGGCGTCAAAAAGCCCGTGAAGCAGGAATGCTGCAACGATTTCTGTCTCGGCATGGCGGTGCTGATTGCGCATGACGCCCTTGGCGGACCAGTCGTCAATTCCATCCGTTCCTTCCTTGACGACAGCAAGACCGTGGGCCAGATCCCGCTGCTTCACCGTCCACCGAATATCTGAACAGGCAAAGCCCGCCTCTCGGGCAATGATCGTGCGTGAACGGCTTTAGCGCCGTCGCGCCGTTGCATCTCCTGTTCGGAAATTACCATGAACCCTATCTACATCGTGGTTGCAGCGCCCCTTTTGCTGGGCGGCTGCACAGCCACATCCTCGATGAACGAGGCCGCCTCGTATGAAGACGCGACAAACCCGTCGCTCGGCGTCACCCCTCTGCGTTATCAGACACCGGTCACAGGTTACTCGCACCGTGCTCCGGTGGACCCGAAGCCCTGGCGAAACCAGAACGATGCGCAGGCTCCGAAAGGAGACGCATCATGACGCTACGCGTGATCAAACTCACGGCCGTCCTTTCCGTCCCGCTCGTTCTTGGCGGCTGCGTCACGGCCGCCGACTACACCTCGAAGAACGCAGGCTTCACCACCGTTTCGGCCAGGGCGACCGAGGCGACAGGAAAGCAGACTGTCTGGATACAGAACCGGGCCGAGGCGCAGGCAACCGCAACCCGCGTCAAATCGCTGATGTCAGCGAAAACAATCGATGTCGAGACGGCAGTTCAGGTCGCGCTCCTCAACAACAAGGGCCTTCAGGCGGCCTATGCCGATCTGGGTGAATCGGCCGCAACCGCCTGGCAATCGACCATGCTGGTCAATCCGAGGGTCGGCATCGGATTGACGGGGATCGGCACTCCGGGGCTCCGGGCCTACAAGGCGATCGAGGGTGTGATCGTCACCAATATTCTGGCACTGGCCACGCTCAAACAGAATGTCGAGATTGCCGATACCGGCTTCCGAAAGGCGCAGCTCGCAGCCGCGCTGAAGACGTTGCAATTGGCGGCAGATACCCGCCGCGCCTGGATCACGGCGGTTGCTGCCTGGGAAAATGTCGGCCAGCTGGCTCAGGCCCAGACAGCCGCGGATGCCGCCTCGGAACTTGCGAGGAGGCTTGGCGAAGCAGGCTCGCTGAACAAGGAAGGCCAGGCTCGCGAGCAGGTCTTCTATGCCGAACTGACCGGCCAGATCGCCAAGGCGCGGCTTGAAGCCCGGCTTGCGAAGGAGGAACTGACAAGGCTGATGGGCCTGTGGGGCGCGGACATAGACTACTCCATCCCCAACCGCCTGCCCCAGCTTCCAAAGGATCTGGCCAAACGTGAGATGATCGAGGCTGAGGCGCTGCAGCGCCGGGTGGATTTGCAGATGGCGAAGCTCGATCTGGAATCGACCGCCCGGTCGTTCAAACTCACAGAAGCCACCCGATACGTTACCGATCTAGAACTTCGTTCCGGCTTCGAGACCGAACGCGAACTTGAAGACGGCGAAAAACACAAACAGACGACCGGCAATGCCGAGCTGGAATTCGTCATTCCGATCTTCGATTCCGGTCGGGCAAGAATGCGGGAATCCGAACTCGCCTATATGCGCGCAGCAAACCTGCTGGCCGAAAAAGCGGTCAATATCCGCTCCGAAGCCCGCTCCGCCTATCAGGCCTATCGCTCGAACTACGACATCGCCCGGCACTATCGCAACAGCGTGGTGCCGCTGCGGACCAAGATCGAGGAGGAGTCGCTGCTGACCTATAACGGCATGCTCACCAACACCTTCGAACTGCTCGCCGACAGCCGCGAAAAGGTCAATTCGAACCTGCTCGCCATCAATGCCAAACGTGACTTCTGGCTCGCGGAAGCCAGCCTTGCGCCCGCCATCTACGGCGGTGGCGCGGGTACGGCAGGCGCGGAGACCGAAGTTGCCGCCACTGGTGGCGGCAGCGGTGGCGGACACTGAGAAAGGAAACGACCATGTTCAATAGAAGAAACTTTCTGGGCGTCGGCGCCGCAATGGTCTCCACGGCGGCCTGGGCAAAGACATCGAATAGCAGCCTGCCGGAAGCAGCCGTGATGGAAACGGCAGTAACGCAAGCCCCCGTCAAGCCCACTACCGGTCCCGATTACAATCCGGTCGTCACCCTCAACGGCTGGACCCTGCCCTTCCGGATGAACAATGGCGTCAAGGAATTCCACCTTGTCGCCGAGCCAGTGGAACGCGAGATGGCGGAGGGCATGACGGCCCGCCTCTGGGGCTATAACGGCCAGTCACCCGGCCCGACCATCGAGGCCGTAGAAGGCGACCGGGTGCGGATTTTCGTGACCAACAAGCTGCCGGAACATACGACGGTCCACTGGCACGGCATGATCCTGCCATCAGGCATGGACGGTGTCGGCGGCCTGTCGCAACCGCATATCCCCGTTGGTAAGACCTTCGTCTACGAGTTCGATCTCGTGAAGTCCGGCACCTTCATGTACCACCCGCATTCAGACGAGATGGTGCAGATGGCGATGGGCATGATGGGCTTTTTCGTGGTCCATCCAAAGGATCCGACCTTCATGCCTGTTGATCGCGACTTTGTGTTCCTGATCAACGCCTTCGACATCAATCCCGGCTCCTACGTTCCGAAAATCATGACCATGACGGACTTCAATCTGTGGTCATGGAACAGCCGGGTATTTCCGGGCATCGATCCGCTGGTGGTCTCCAAGGACGACCGGGTGCGTGTCAGGGTCGGAAACCTGACCATGACCAACCACCCGATCCACATGCACGGTTATGATTTCGAGGTGACGTGCACGGATGGCGGCTGGGTGCGGCCCGAGGCCCGGTGGCCGGAGGTCAGCATCGATATCCCCGTCGGCGCCATGCGGGCCTATGAATTCGACGCCAAATATGTCGGCGACTGGGCGATCCATTGCCACAAGTCGCACCACACGATGAATGCGATGGGACACGATGTCCCGACCTTCATCGGCGTCGACAAGAAGACCGTCACCGAAAAGATCCGAAAGGTGCGGCCGGAATACATGCCGATGGGTACAGCCGGCATGGCCGATATGGGCGTGATGGAGATGGAAATCCCTGGGAACACCGTTCCCATGATGACCGGCTGGGGTCCGCACGGCCCCATCGAAATGGGCGGCATGTTCTCCGTGGTGAAGGTCCGCGAAGGCATCTCCGCGGGCGATTACTCAGATCCCGGCTGGTACCAAAACCCGCCCGGTACCCAGGCCTGGGAATGGACCGGCGACGTGCCGGATACCGAAAAGACCAATGATCCGAAAACACAGATCACGCCGAAACCGATGAAACACGGCTGATCGTGCAGACCATATCCCCACCAGAACCAAGGAAAAATTCGATGACCAGACTGAAACTTGCACTGCTTCTCACCGCTCTTGCCACACCCGCCTTCGCATCGGGCACCCACGGCGGCGGCCATGAAGCGATGGCGATCGGCGAACCCGGCGACAAATCCAAGGTAACCCAGACCATACAGGTCACCATGAAGGAAGCGCCTGATGGCAAGATGCTGTTCACGCCCGCCAAGTTCGAATTCAAGAAGGGCAAGACCGTTCGCTTTGCCGTGAAGAATGTCGGCGAGCTGGACCATGAATTCATTCTCGACGAACAGAGCGCAAATCTGGAGCACAAGGCCGCCATGGCAAAGGCCCCGGAGATGGAACACGACAATCCGAACGCAATCAGCCTTGCGCCGGGCGAAAGCGGCGAAATCATCTGGAAATTCACCAATGACGGCATGTTCGAATTCGCCTGCCTGAAGCCCGGACATTACGAGGCCGGCATGCGCGGCGATCTCAAAGTTTCGGCCAAGTAACCAATCGAAGAAAGGAATCTGACCATGAAGACGATCGTTAAAATTACCCTTGCAGCCGCTTTGTTGCTGACAGCCCCCTTTGGCGCATTCGCACAGGAATTCACCAAGGGTACGGTGAAGAAGGTCGACGCTACCGCCAAGAAAGTCACCATCATTCATGAGGAACTGAAAAACCTCGATATGCCCGCCATGACGATGGTGTTCCGCGTCAAGGACGATGCCCTGCTCGCCAAGCTCAAGGAAGGCGCGAACATCGAGTTCATCGCCGAACGTGCGGATGGCAAGCTGGTCGTCGCGCAGGTGAAATAAGGCAGTCACCGTCCGCACATGCCCGTACCAGACCACAGGCACGGGCATGTGCGATTTGAGCAGGCGGCGGACGAACCCCGGACACAAATTTATTGCTCAGGGCATGACCTTTGTTTGGCGCTATGCCGTATTCCCATGAATTAGCGCAGAAGCACAGTGTCGATTGTGTCCCCATGCTTCGTGAACAGCCGATGCAGTGAGAGGAACACGGCGAGCATCAGTGGCCATGCAATCAGGACATCGGAGAGAAAATGTGCGCCCATAGCTGCTCTGTTTAGGGAGCAAAGCACGATGAACGGCATCAAGATCGCCGTGGCGCTCAGGCGAAATTTTTCCGGCAGGAAGATGATGAACGCCAGCAGGGCGATTGCGGACGCGCTTTCGCCGGATGGAAAGGAGCAGTTGCGCGAACAGCTGCCATCGAGGGAAAGAACGGGCGTAAAAAACAAATCCGCCCCGAATTCACTGATATGCCGCGGTCTGGCACGTCCGAACAGGTTTTTCAGCACATGCACGGTCGCACCCGGCCCAAGCGCATAAAAGGTGAGAACAAGTAGCAGTTTGTGAGGGCGGATGGCACGCCGCACGCCGGAGACAAATGGCGTTGCAAGGAGCAGGCAGACAAGCGTGGACAATAAAATGGCGGGAAGTGCGCGGTTCAGATCGCGGACGGAAATCAGGAATTGATCCTCGCCAAGACGAAAACCATCTGTCCAGAACCAGCGACTGGCGTCAAGATCGATATCCGGCCTGACAGTGAAGAAGACCATCATTGCAAGCGTGGTCGAAAGCGCGAGCAGAGATGGGCTGCGGGAAACCCATGCGAAAGTCTGGCGCGCCGTGGGGATGACGGCAAAGCGGAACTTCGGTTTTTCGGGCCGGCCTGGCCATTTCTGTTCGGTCTTATGGGAGAGATACTGGTGCATGGCCAGCTTTCTTCCGTAGAAATGTCAAGGTTCTGCGGAGGAAGTCCCAAGACTGAGAGGAAAAGCGTGCCTGCCGCATCTATCTCGTGAGACGGCTCTTGCCCGGCGCTTTGCGTCGGCTTAGCGTCCCGGCAATAAAGCGGTAATATCAGTAAGTTCGTAAGGTTAGCATGGACAAAGGGCTCATTCTCATCGTCGAAGACGACCCCGACATCATGCAGATTCTGGACGCCTATCTCATTCGTGACGGATACAGAACCGTTAGAGCCGGGGATGGCGAGACGGCCATGACGCATTTCTCGATGCTGCGGCCGGATCTCATTCTTCTCGACATCGGGCTACCGAAGCTCGATGGCATCGATGTGCTGACACGCATACGGCGGGAGCGTGATACACCGATCATCATGGTCACCGCCCTTGCCGAAGATATGGACAAGCTGACCGGTCTGCGCCTGGGTGCCGACGACTACATCGTCAAACCTTTCAACCCGCAGGAAATGGTCGCCCGGGTGAATGCCGTTCTAAAACGCTCGCGTCAGCCAACTGGCGGAGGGATCCTGCGTTTCGGCGCCATCGAAATAGATACCGAAGCTTACATCGCGGCTGTTTGCAGCGATGCGGGACGAACCGTTCTGCCGTTGACGCTCAGCGAATTCAGAATTCTTGCCCATATGACGCGTCGCCCCACCTATGCCTTTCAGCGGGCCGATCTTCTGGATGCCTGCCTGCCGGAAAGCGATGCGCTGGCACGCACGGTCGATACGCACATCGCCAATCTGCGTAAAAAACTGACGGATCACGGTGCTGGCGGTTATCTGGTGTCGGTGCGCAGCATCGGCTACCGGCTTGCCAGGGAGCAGACATCATGAGGTTCCGGCGGCTCCGCCTGCGCACGATGACGGCGATCACAATCACCACAATGCTCATCTTTGCGGTTGCGTTGGTCTATTTCGGCGTTTCCTGGTATTCGGACACCATTGAGGAGCGCATCCTTGCCCAACTGTCGCCTGATGCCGCCAAGGCTTTCTCGGATATTGACCGGGGCGTGATGCCGGATCAGAGCCAGCTTCAGGCCCTTATCGAGGTTTTACCGGGCCTGGAGGACCAGGCAGATAGCGAACTTCTCAAATCGGTGTTCCTCTTTGGATTGCTCGGTGTCTTCCTGTGCAGCTTGCTTGGTTATTTCATCTCCCGCCGCATTGCAGCACCTCTCGGCGAACTTGCCGACGCGGCGCGGCGCATGGCGACCGGCGACTTCAGCGGAGGCGCAAAGATCAAGGCGAGCCGCATCGCCGAAGTCGGATTTCTGGTCGACAGTTTCGAGACTTTGACGCAGGAGCTTCAGATGATGGAGCGCCGGTTGAAGTTCAACACCATGGCGGTAGCCCACGAGCTGCGCACCCCGCTGACCATCCTGCAAGGCCGTTTACACGGCATTGCCGATGACGTCTTTCCGCTCGACAAGCAGGCCATTCGCCACCTCATCGGCCATGTGGAAGGACTTGCGCGTCTCGTCGACGATCTGCGGACGCTTTCGCTGGCAGAAACCAACAGTCTCGTTACGGAGATGCGGCCACTCGATCTCGCTACCGAATGCGCGGCCGTGGCGGAGGCGGCACGGCCTCTTCTCGAAGAGGCAGGAATTCGTCTCGATATGTCGCTGCAGACGGCTCCCATTAGCGGCGACCCTCAACGCCTTCAACAGCTACTGCTCATCCTGATGGATAATGTACGCCGCTATGCGGCGAGCGGGAAGAGCCTCTTCTGCTCGACCGGAGTCCGGGAAGGACGTCCCTTCATAACAATCGAAGACAAGGGGCCGGGTTTTCCCCCCGGCATCGAGGCACACGGCATCGAACTCTTCTGGCGCACAGAGCCGTCGCGTGCACGTAAGACCGGTGGCACCGGCCTCGGCCTGTCGATTGCTCGAGCGATCGCAAGGGCGCATGACAGCGATTTGCAGATAGATCCGCGACAGGACGGCGGAACCGTCGTCACGGTTCTCTTCAAGGCGGCCTCCTGAAAAATCCCGGCGAGTTGATGCTCTCCCATGCGCGCTGACGGTGTGCTTCGTTGGGGCTTATTCCACGGTTCACCGCGCCAGGACTGCTGTCGGGAATAAGGTGATCGCAAATTTTCCCTACGCCGAATTATTTTCTATAAAATAGATAGAAAAAGAACGACCTGTCTTTCTTGAGGCGCTCCTCATGCCTAGTTTAGCTGTCATCATTGGTCGCCGTCAGGGAGGACCGATGTTGAGCGAAATCCCGTATCGATCCAGCAAACTGCACCGCTGCAATTGATACTGGCGCATTATCGGCCCGGTTGAATTGGAGGAAAAGGTGACACGATACGTTATCATTGGCGCAGGCGCGGTTGGCGCGAGCCTTGCCGCACAGTTCGAGCTTTCCGGCATCAAATATGCTCTGGTCGGACGCGGCGCACAAATTGCCTCCATCATTGAACAGGGGCTGAGCTACCAACGCCCCTCAGGCACGCAGCAAATAAGGCTGAACGCCTTCGACGTATCCGCTCCGCCGGACCTGGCGCCCGACGATATCCTGCTGCTGACCGTCAAAACGCAGGATGCGGCAGCCACTCTGGCAGACTGGTCATGGCGACAGGTATCCGGCGTGGAAGGTCTAACAGCCACGCAGTTGCCGGTGGTTACCTTTCAGAACGGTCTGGCGACGGAAGCGCTGGCGCTCAGGACCTTCGCCAATGTCTACGGCGCCAGTATTCTGACCCCTGCCCGGTTTACACAAACCGGCGCGGTTGCGGCGGCCGGCAATCCGCAGGTCGGCGTGGTCACGATCGGGCGCTTCCCGGCCGGTTCCGACGAAACGGCGAAGGAGATTGCCGCAGACCTCACACGCGCCAATTATCTTGCGGAAACCAGCAGCGATATCCGCCGCTGGAAATCGGCAAAACTGCTTCATAACGTCCGCAATGCGCTGGATCTGTTCGACGGAGAAGACGATCTGCGAGCATCGATCGCCGAAGCGCTGGTCAATGAAGCCCGCCAGACGCTTGAGGTAGCAGGCTACAATCTCGCCTCTCCCTCTGAACGGGCTGTCGATATTTCAGGCTGGAGCATCGCTCAAAACAGCGGCATTCAGCCCGGCCAGCAATCGACCTGGCAGAGCTTTGCCAGAGGCGCTTCCAGCGAGGTCGATTTTCTCAACGGTGAGATTGTGCTGCTCGGCCGTCTGCATAACGTCGCGACACCGTATAACGAGGCTATCCAGTCTCTTGGCGGCAGGCTGGCGCATCAGGGCGGCTTCTCGAGGGCGGTGCCGCTTGACGCGATCCTTTCTTTTGTCGGGCAGCTCCACGAGCGCGACAAAACCTGTCTCGCCGCCGCGCAATGATGCGTGCGACCTGTTCTTCCCATGAAACCACCAAGCTGAAGCGATAAAATGAGAGAAGCCATTCCAGACCAGATTCTCACCGCCGCCGGAGCGCTGTTTTATACCGAAGGTATCCGGGCGGTCGGTATCGACCGCATCATCGAAGAAGCGAAGGTCGCAAAAGCTACTCTCTATCGGCATTTTCCGTCCAAGGATCATCTTGTCGCGGCCTATCTTCAGGATCGCCACGATCGTGTCATTCGCTCGCTGAAGGATGTTCTGACGGCGACGATTGATCCAAGGGACCAGCTGCAGGTGATTTTCGAGCGGCTTTACGAGAAGGCCGACAGCCCTGAATTCAGGGGCTGTGCCTTTGCACTCGCGGTTGCCGAACACGGCGATTCCGAACGCGTCGTCACCGTGGCTCGAACCCACAAAAGAATGGTGCGGGATATTTTCGAGACCGTCATGTCGAAAGCGGGGGTGCGACTGGATCAGGCCGCCTCCCACCTTTCGCTTCTTTACGAAGGCGCACTTGCCACCGTCGCGGTCGGGCGCGATCCGCATGCCGTACTCATCGCCCGGGACTGTGCGCTCTCGGTGTTCGATCTCGCCACCGGCAAGATATCCTCAGGAGACAAGATATGACCAAGACCATCGACTATTTCTTCGGCATCGGCTCCCCCTGGGCCTTTCTCGGCCTGGATCCTTTCGCCGCGCTCGCTAACGAGCACAACGCCACGATACGGCCCTATGTCATCCCGCTGATCGAGGATAATGGCGCCATCTACTCACGCAACCGTCCGGAAGCGCGCCGCGCCTATTGGACGAAGGATTTGAAGCGATGGGCGGCGTTGCGCGGCAAGTCCCTTAACTTCGACAATCGCGCCGCCCTTTCCGATCCCACGCCGGCCGGCTTCATGGTCATTGCCGCGATCGATGCGGGCGAGGACTGGTTGAGGCTGACCAAGGCGCTTCAGGAAGCTTTCTGGGAAGGCGGCGAAGATATCGGCAATGCCGAAGTTCGCCGCGCAATCGCTGACAAGGCCGGTTTCGACGGTGCGGCGCTGGACGAACGCGGCGGAAGCGATGCCGTGGAAGCCATCCGGAAAGCCAATTATGAGGCCGCAAAGGCAGCCGGTGTGTTCGGGCTTCCGACATTCCGCTACGAGGACGAACTGTATTGGGGACAGGACAGCTTGCCCTTCCTCGAACGTCATCTCAAGGGCGAAAAACTGGCCGCCTGATCCCCGCCGAAAACCGGGTGACTGTCACGCCGTGGCCGCAACCCGGCCATGGCTCTCTCCAGACCATTCCCGTGGAGTTTCTCATGTCTCTTTTCCCGCCCTCCTCGCGCGGAGTATCGCGATGAGCGCACTGCCTCCCGCTCTCTCGGACTCTTTGCGCAACCGTTTCGGCGAGCGTTTTTCCACCGCGCAGGCATTGCGGGAACAACACGGCCGTGGCGAATCCCACCACACGCCGGCGATCCCGGATGCCGTCGTTTTCGCCGAGAGCACGGATGATGTGGCGGAAGCCGTGCGGCTTTGCGCCGCTGAAGGTGTTCCCGTCATCGCCTTCGGCACCGGCACTTCGCTCGAAGGCCATCTGACGGCAGTGCGTGGCGGTGTCTCCGTCGATCTGTCGCGCATGTCGAAAATCGTCCGCATCAGCGCCGAGGATCTCGATTGCACGGTGGAGGCCGGCGTCACGCGCGAGCAACTGAACACACATCTGCGCGACATGGGCCTGTTCTTTCCGATCGATCCTGGCGCCAATGCGTCCATCGGCGGCATGGCGGCAACCCGCGCTTCCGGCACAAACGCCGTGCGTTACGGCACAATGCGAGAAAACGTGCTGTCGCTGACAGTCGTCTTGCCGAACGGCCAGGTCATCCGCACCGGCGGGCGGGCGCGTAAATCATCAGCAGGTTATGACCTAACGCGGCTGTTCGTCGGCTCCGAGGGGACGCTCGGCATCATCACGGAAGTGACATTGCGACTCTACGGAATTCCCGAAACCATCTCGGCTGCACTTTGCTCCTTCGAAAGCGTCGAACAGGCAGTTGCGGCAGCCATTACGGTCGTGCAGCTCGGCATTCCAGTTGCGAGAATGGAATTAATGGACCGTGGCCTGATCGAGGCCGTCAACGCCTATTCCAGTCTTTCCCTCAAGGTCGAGGACACGCTCGCCTTCGAGTTCCACGGCTCGCCTGCTGGCGTGAAGGAACAGGTCGAGATGGTCGCTGCCATAGTGGAAGACAATGGCGGCAGGGATTTCGAATGGGCGAATGCGCCGGAGGACCGCAACCGCCTGTGGAAGGCGCGCCACAACGCGTTTTACGCCGTGGTCTCGCAGCGCCCGAACGCCAAGGGCTGGTCTTCCGATGTCTGCGTGCCGGTATCCGAGTTGAGCGGCTGCATCGTCAGGACCCGGGAATTGCTACGCGACTGCAGCGTGCCCGCCGCCATTCTCGGCCATGTCGGCGATGGCAACTATCATGTGGTCTTCGCCGTAGACCCTGCAAATCAAGCCGAACTCGACGAGGTGGCGGCAATCAACAAAAAGATGGTGCAGCACGCCATCTCGGTTGGCGGCACTTCCACCGGCGAGCATGGGGTTGGCACCGGCAAGATCGCTTATCTGCGGCAGGAACACGGCGACGCGGTGGACCTCATGGCGATCATCAAAAACGCCATAGATCCGGCCGGCATCATGAATCCGGGCAAGATCCTGCCGAGCCAAGACTTGCCCAGCCGCCGAGAAACGTTTTGACCGTGCGGGATTTCGCAGATGGATAATTACAAGACCCACAGCTCCCACTGGGGCGCCTTTTCCGGCAGCTACCGGAATGGCAAGCTCGATATCCGTCCACATCCGGACGATCCACACCCCTCGCCCTTGCTCGCCAATCTGCCGGCAATCGCCGATAGCGCCGCGCGCATCCGGCGTCCGGCGGTCAGGCGCGGCTGGCTGGAGGGGAAACCGGGCAACGCGCAGATACGCGGGGCGGACGACTATGTGGAGGTCGATTGGCCGCAGGCGGCGGACCTCGTCGCGAAGGAGCTTCAAAGGGTTTACGGCGATTACGGCCCACAGGCCGTGTTCGGCGGCTCCTACGGCTGGTCGAGCGCCGGGCGTTTCCATCACGCGCAAAGCCAGGTCCACCGTTTTCTGAACACGCTTGGCGGATATGTGCGCTCCGTCAACACCTACAGTTCCGGCGCGGCGATGGTCATCATTCCGCATGTGCTCGGACCCTACGATCATTTCGACCGCAAGAGCGTTACCTGGGATGCAATCGAGCGCAGCAGCGAATTGATCGTCGCCTTCGGCGGCATGGCGATCAAGAATACGGACGTGCATGGCGGCGGCAACAGCGTGCATATCGTGCCACAGAAGCTGAATGGCGCACGTGCACGCGGCGCGCGATTCGTGCTGATCAGCCCGCTAAAAGACGATTTTCCGAAAGACCTCAATGCGGAGTGGCTGCCGGTCATACCCGGTACCGATGTCGCGCTGATGCTCGGACTTGCGCATGTTCTCGTCACCGAGGGCCTGCACGATCGTGCGTTTCTTGACCGCTATGCCGTCGGCTATCAGCGTTTCGAAGACTACCTGCTCGGCCGGACCGATGGTGTGGCGAAAAGCCCCGAATGGGCTTCCGGGCTCTGCGGCATCGGCACGGAAACTATTAGGGAACTCGCCCGCACCATGGCGCGCGCGAGAACATTGATCACTGTCAGCCATTCGCTTCAGCGCGCCGATTATGGTGAGCAACCCGTCTGGCTGGGGATCGTTCTTGCCGCCATGCTCGGTCAGATTGGCCTCGACGGCGGCGGATATTCCTATTCCCTCGGCGCTTTGGGCAATGTCGGCAAGAACCTGCTGGCCGTTCCCCTGCCGACACTTAGCCAGTTCAAAAACCCGGTCGCGGATTTCATTCCGGTCGCGCGCATCGCCGACATGCTGCTCAATCCGGGTGGGGAATTTCACTATAACGGCCAGAGGATGCACTATCCCGATATCCGCTTGGTTTACTGGGCGGGTGGTAACCCTTTCCACCACCATCAGGATATCAACCGGCTACGGGCAGCGTTCAGACGGCCCGAGACCATCATCGTGCATGAAACCGCATGGACATCATCTGCGCGGCATGCCGATGTCGTGCTGCCGGCGACGACAACTCTGGAGCGCGACGACATTGGCGCCGCCGACCGCGATCCTCTGATGATCGCGATGAAAAAGCTGATCGAACCGGTTGGTGAGGCGCGCGACGACTACGAAATCTTCTCCGAGATCGCGCGCCGGCTCGGCAAATTCGAAACCTTCACCGAAGGTCGCAGCAGCCGGGAATGGCTTGCCTTCCTCTATGAAACAACGCGTGGGGCGCTTGCCGCCGGTGGGTACGAGGCTCCCGATTTCGAAACGTTCTGGGAACGTGGAGAGATAGGTCTGCCGCTCAAGCCGGATGACGGAGGGCCTGCGCGTGCCTTCCGTGATGATCCCATAGCCTTCCCTCTGAAGACACCATCCGGTAAAATCGAAATCTTCTCCGAGACGATCGAGGGTTTCGGCTATGACGATTGCGGCGGCCATCCGCAATGGTATCCCGGCAGGACGAAACCGGAAGACGAAGCGCTCTATCCGCTGCATCTGGTGTGCAATCAGCCGCATCAGCGTCTGCACAGCCAGCTCGACTATGGCGCTTTCAGCCGCTCCACCAAGATTAAGGGCCGGGAACCCGTGCGCATCAACCCCGAAGATGCAGCCCACCGGGGCATTGCCGATGGCGATATCATCAGGCTGTTCAACAGTCGTGGCAGCTGCCTCGCCGCAGCCGTCCTGAGCACGGATGTGCGCAACGGCGTGATGCAGCTGGCAACGGGTGCGTGGTTCGAACCGCATGACCGGCATGCAGAGCAAGCGACGTGCATTCACGGCAATCCGAACATCCTGACGCGCGACATCGGCACCTCGAAACTGGCGCAGGGATCGACCGGTCAGATTACCAGAGTGGAGGTGGAACGTTTTGCCGGTGAGGCGCCTCCGGTGCGGATTTTCGAAAAGATGGCATTTGCAAAATAAGTGGGGGACGGGTGTTCCGGCACTGCCTGAAAAATCGCACCGCCAACGTATTTCGGGCGTCGGAAAAGCTGATCCTACCACCTTCGGAAACCGCGGCAAAATAATCCATTAATTCGATAGAAAAAGAACAACTGGTCTTTCTCCTTCTGGCCACCCTGCTACGTTAGACATCAAGAACCGAATTTCGAAACAAGGGACCGCGTCATGACCGCACGATGTATCAGCAAGCACGGCCTGCGATCGAACGAGCCGTCAATGGCTGAAAGTAACGGCTAAGCCGTAACATCGGTCGGACCCTCCAAGAGGTAAAGCAGGCACATTTTTCCCGATTTCAGGACATTGAAACCACCGGCAACGCTGTCGTGTGAAGCCTTTCGTGTGGCCGCAAAAGACCGGCGCAGAGCGGCGATAGTTCCTGAAATCACAAAGACAAGAAACAACGCGACCAATCAGGATTTCTTAATGACGATACGTTCTTCGCTTTTTTCCTTCTCCCGTCGGGGTCTGCTGACCACCACTCTCGCAGGGGCAATCGCGCTTCTGACGACGATGGGGCCTGCTCCGGTTGAGGCAGCCGATACCCCACGCAATGGCGGCGACATTACCTTCCTCATCGATTCTCTCGGCGACACCTGGATCCCGAACAACAGCGCCATTTCCAGCTTTCAGGGCCATATCTGGGGCCATGTCGCCGACAAGCTGCTTTATGTCGATGCCGACGGTAAGGTCAGCCCCTGGCTTGCCGAGCGCTGGGAGCAGAACGACAATGCCACCGAATTCACGCTTCACCTCAAAAACGGCGTGACCTTCTCCGATGGCACACCGCTGGATGCAGCGGCGGTCGTCGCCAATCTCGACATCTGGTATGCCGGACGCAAGAGCGAAGGCATCAACCCGATCGGTCTTTTCCCCAAGACCTACGACCATGCTGAAGCGGTGGACGCATCCACGGTGAAGGTCTTCTTCAAGAAGCCGACGCTCGGCTTTATTCCGACGCTCGGTTACCACGGCTCGATCCTGATCTCGCCGAAGACCATCGCCCAGCCCGCCACCCAGCAGGCCGATCTCAGCAAGACTTCCGGCAGCGGCCCCTATGTGGTCGAATCCTGGAAGGAGGGAGATTACGTCAAGCTGGTCAAGCGCAAGGATTACAATTGGGGTCCTGCCGCCGTTGGCCACACCGGCCCGGCCTTCCTCGATTCCATCACCTATAAGCTGGTGTCGGAACCGTCGTTGCGTGTCGCCTCGGTCCAGTCCGGCCAGGCCGATGTCGCCTATAATGCTTCGCCGCAGGAGCTGAAGTCACTGCACGAAGAGGGCTTTACCGTCGCAACGCCGCGTTATCTCGGCTTCGTCAACGGCTGGGCGGTCAACACCAAGCTTCCGCCCTATGATGATGTGAAGGTTCGCCAGGCGCTGCAGGCCGGCGTGAACCGTCAGGAAATCATCGACACCGTCTATACGCCAGACTGGAAGCTCGCCACGTCCTTCATCCAAAGCAACGTGCCGGGCGCGACCGACCACAGCGCACTTCTCGCTTACGATCCCGCCAAGGCCGAAAAGCTGCTCGACGAGGCGGGCTGGGTCAAGGGTGCCGATGGTATCAGGACCAAAGACGGCAAACCGCTGTCGCTGACGATCCACTCCAATCCCTATCTCGCGACATCCAAGTCGGTCGATGAACTCATCGCCCAGCAACTCGGCAAGCTCGGCTGGAAAGTCGCTATTCGCGCTTACGACGTCGTGACCTTTGGTGAAAAGGTCAAATTCGGCGGTGCGGCCATCCCGACCTATGAGGTGACGCGCAGCTTCATCGATGCAGGCACCGTCGCCAGCATTCTCACCAACGCCAACAATGGCGAGAACTGGTTCGCCCTTGACGACCGCGACGCGACGCTCAACGGATTGCGCGACAAGATCGCCGGCGCCGGCTCTGTCGACGAGCGCAGCCCGCTTCTCGATGAGCTGCAGAAATATGTCCTTGAGCAGGGCTATTTCATTCCGCGAACGCAGATCGTGCAGCGGATCTACGTGCAGTCCCCGAAGCTGAAGGGCGAAGTGTATAACGGCGTGGCTTATGCCAGCTACTACACCGCCTCCATCAGCGACTGACGCGCACAACAAGGCAACGTTGAAGGAGGTCACCGGCATGAGCAATGCCTACCTAACCTACGCCGCAAAGCGGCTTGGCCAGGCGGTCGTCGTCATACTGCTGGCCTATGTCTTCACCTTCGTGGTCGTCAGCATCCTGCCTGGCGACCCGATCACCAGCGTGCTCCGGAACCCGCAAAACGGGTTCACCGAGCAGGAGATCGCGGAAATCATCGCCGCGCAGGGCCTCGACAGACCGGTTCTCGTGCAGCTGTGGTCATCCCTGTCGGGGTTTCTGACCGGCGATCTAGGCATGTCGATGCGCTCCAACCGGCCGGTGGCGACCCTCATCGCTGAAGTGCTGCCATCGACACTGATCCTTGCATCCACGGGACTCGCCGTCGCCTTGATTCTGGCAATGGCCGTTGCTTACGGAACCCAGGTGGTACCAAAGCGCTACGGCCAGGGATTGCTAAGAGCTTTCCCATCGCTGTTTCTCTCGACACCGAATTTTGTGATTGGCCTGATACTGATCCATCTCTTCGGCTTTCAGCTGCGCCTCTTCCGCGTTATCGAACCAGATAGCTTCTGGGCAACGGTGTTTGCCGCAATCACAATCGGAATTCCTTTCTCTGCGCAAATCGCCGAGGTGCTTATAGCGAACCTCGACAGGGAGGCAGAACAGGAATACGCGGCCGTCGCCCGCAGCCGCGGCATCGGACAGGCGCGGCTGTTTGCACTGCATCTGCTCAAGCCTGCCTCGTTGCCCGTCGTCACCGTGATCGCCATCACCGTCGGTGAACTGCTTGGCAATTCACTGATCACCGAGTCTGTCTTTGGGCGAACCGGTCTCGGCAGCCTGGTGCAGCGCTCCGTGAGCACGCAGGACCTGCCTGTCCTGCAAGCGATCGTTTCGCTGGGAGCCGTGGTGTTCGTGCTCGTCAACCTGATTGCCGATCTTCTTTATCCCCTGCTCGATCCACGCGTGCAAATTCTCGGCGCGCGAAAGCCTCGCTTGGCCATTACAGAGGATTCCTCCACCACCACCAAGGCGGTGACACCATGACTTTCGCCTCGAACGCTTCCCTGCCGGGTGCGACCCCTGCAAACAGGCTGACAGGCCTGCGGATACCGCTGACCGTCGCCTTGTCCTTCGCCATTATCGCGCTCGTCGTCGCCTGGTCACTGGCGCCCGGCCTGTTTACCAGTCACAGCCCGGTCGTCGGGGTGCCGACGAACAAATTGCTCGGCCCAAGTCTTGCGCATTGGTTCGGCACCGACCACCTTGGCCGCGATGTCTACGCACGCGTCGTTTATGGCACGTCCTCTTCCGTCTCCAGCGCACTCGTCGCGGTCGTGATCGGCGTCTTCGCCGGCGGTCTCATCGGGCTTCTTGCGGGCTTTCTCGGCGGCTGGGTCGATATCACACTTGCCCGGCTGGTCGATGTGCTCTTGGCAATTCCAAAGTTTTTGCTGGCGGTGATCGTGGTCACCGCCATAGGTTTCGAGACCATCAATGCCGCCATCGCCACCGGCGTCTCCGCCGTAGCGGTCTTTGCCCGCGTCACGCGTGCGGAGGTCATCAAGACCAGACAGGCGACATTCGTGGAGGCTTCGTACCTGCTCGGCGGCTCGCGCTGGTTCATCCTTCTGCGCCACGTTCTGCCTAACGCGTCACGCTCGGTGCTGCCGCTTGCCGTGTTGCAGTTCGGCGAGTCGATCCTCGTGATCGCAAGCCTTGCCTTTCTCGGATACGGCGACCCGCCGCCCGCCTCCGACTGGGGCCTGCTGATCTCGATCGGCAAGGATTACCTCAAATGGCCGTGGCTCGTATACGCCCCCGCCTTCGTCACAATCGCGACCGTCCTCTCTGTAAACAGGATCAGCCGATGGCTACGCAAGACAGACTGACCACCACTATCGCCCGCCCCGTTACCTTTGCGGCCAGACCGCAGCCGCAGCAGGCTCCTGTCCCGCTTCTCCGGGTCAACGATCTTTCGGTTGCCTATGGAGGCCAGGAGGTCGTCAGCAATGTCGGTTTCGAACTCGGCCGTGGCAAGAGCCTTGCCCTCATTGGCGAGTCCGGCTCCGGCAAATCGACGATCGCCCGTGCGGTCCTGCGGCTTTTGCCAAGCGGGGGACATGCCACCGGCCACGTCACCTTTGGTGATCAGGAGATATTGGGACTGCCAGAGCGCAACTTCCGACCGCTGCGGGGACGCGCCATCGGCTTTGTCCCGCAGGATCCAGGAAATTCGCTCAATCCGGTGCGGACAATCGGCGCGCAGGCCATGGAGGCGGCCGCACTTCTCGACGAACCTGACAAGGCGATCCGCAAGGCCCTCATTCTCGAGACCTTCGCGCAGGTGGGATTGGACAACCCGGGTGTCGTCTACGAGTCCTACCCGCACCAATTATCCGGCGGCATGTTGCAGCGAGTGCTCATAGGCCTTGCGGTTCTGCCGCGCCCGTCACTTCTGGTCGCAGACGAGCCAACGTCTGCGCTCGATGTGACGATCCAGAAGCGGATCCTCGATCTGCTCTCGCGGTTGCAGCACGAGCTGGATATCAGCCTGCTCCTCATCACACACGATCTGGCGATCGCCGCCGAACGGGCGGATTCGCTGGTAGTCCTGAAGGGTGGCAAGGTTCAGGAAGCCGGAAGCACCGCATCGGTGTTTTCCGCACCGGCCTCTGCCTATGCAAGGAAGCTGCATGCGGACGTGCCGGCACTCAATCCGGATCGCTACGCCCGGCTGCGCGATCCGGGTTTCCGTCTGCTGAAGGCAGAGTCCACAGCGACGCCAAAGATCGCGGTCAATGCCGTCACCAAGAATTTCAGGGTCGGCGACAGGGTGTTGACGGCGGTCAACAACGTCTCCTTCAACGTGCCTGCAGGTACCACCCATGCGCTGGTTGGCGAGTCCGGCTCTGGCAAGACGACAACCATTCGGCTGCTGCTTGGCCTGGAGGAACCCGACACCGGCACAATATCGGTAGCCGGCGAAGAATTGACCGGCCGCTCCCGCACGTCGCTGCGTGCAACCTGGCGCCATCTTCAGTTCGTTTACCAGAACCCGTTTACCTCGCTTGATCCCACCTGGAGTGTCGAACAGCTGGTGCGCGAGCCGCTTGATCGTTTCAAGATCGGAACCCGTGCGGAACGGCTCGAAACTGTTCGTGAGGCTTTGGCCAATGTGGGCTTGAGCGAACACCTTCTCAACCGCAAGCCGACGGCCCTTTCGGGTGGCCAGCGCCAGCGCGTTGCCATTGCAAGGGCGCTGGTTCTCCGACCGGATGTGATCGTGCTCGACGAGCCGACCTCCGCACTTGATGTCAGCGTCCAGGCAGACATCGTCGATGTGCTGCTCTCGCTGCAGGCGAAGCTCGGCCTGACCTATGTTTTCGTCTCCCATGATCTGGCACTGGTACGCCAGCTCGCCCACACCGTTTCGGTGATGCAGCGCGGGCGTATTGTCGAACATGGAACGGTCGTCGATATCTTCGACAATCCGCAGCACCCCTATACCGCGTCGCTGCTGGAATCGATCCCATCCGGTGCCGCAACCATCGCCCGTGCGCCACAGCCGCTGCCCCGGCGGGTTCACGATAAGGAAAAGATCGCATGACCATCGCTGCACCCATCGATACTGCGTCCACGTCCTTCCGCCCCAAACAGCGGCTCGGCTTCAATACCCGCGTATCTTTCAGCGACGATGCCGGGCCGGCGCAGGGGCTGCGTGAGGGTATCGAGCTGTTCAAGGCTGCCGAACAACTGGGCTACCAGTCCGGCTGGGCCTATCAGCGGCATTTCGATCACTATCTGTCCTCGCCACTTCCGTTCTTCGCCGCTGCCGGCCAGCATACCCGGCATATTACGCTCGGTTCTGCGGTCATCCCCATGCGCTATCAGGATCCGATTCTGCTTGCCGAGGCGGCCGGCACGACCGATCTTTTGATTGATGGGCGACTGGAACTTGCCATTTCGACCGGCGCAAACGCCGCCTTTGACGCGGTATTCGGCACGGTCGACACCGATGCCCGCACAGAGGCCAGACGTCGTCAGGCCCGCTTCCTCTCGGCAATCGCTGGCGATGTCCTGCACCGTGTCGAAGGCGGCCAATCCAACCCGGAAGGCACGGCACTGCGTGTCACGCCGCATAGCCCTACACTGCGTTCGCGCATCCGGCAGGGTGCAGCAAGCATTGCTTCGGCTGTGCAGGCGGCGGAACTCGGCATCGGCCTTATCTCGGGAACCGTCCAGCACGACCAGGCAGAAGGCGAGAGCTTCGGGGAATATCAGGCCCGCATCATCGAGGCCTTCCGTTCCACATGGCGCAAGACATGGACAACGGAACCGCCGCCGGTCGCCGTCGCCGCCTCCATCCTGGTTGGCACCACGGCCGAGCTTCGCGAAAAATACGCCGCCTATGATCTGGAGCGGCGTACCAAGGGTATTGCCGCGTCTCGCCCCAAAGGCGCTCTCGAACAGGCAGCCCAGCCAGCGGGGTTTCAAATTTCGCCCGTTTTCCAGGGCACGCCCGATCAGGTGCTGGAATCGGTATTCAACGATCCTGGCCTTGCAGCAGCCGATGAGGTCGTGCTGTTTTTGCCGCCTGCCTTCGGTCTCGCCGAAAACATACAACTGCTGACCGATCTGGCGGACACGGTGGCTCCGAGCCTGGGCTGGGCGCCCACCTTGTAACCGTTAGGGCACCGAGCGATTGCCACTTCGTGGCAGCGACTTGAAGACGGAAACGCGGCGGCGGTTGCTGGTCCTATATCGAAGGCCGTCGCAGGGAATATTTTCTACATATTCGATAGAAAAAGAAAGACCTATCTTCCTCGTTCCTGCGCCGCGCCCTAACATGCTTGCATTGAACCTGAAGGAGCGCCCATGTCCGCGGAATTTATCAGCGTAAGCTTTCCCAATGCATCGAACGATCTAAACCCCGTTCCAGACGCACCTGTGGATCCTGTTTTTCTGGAGCGCTATGCCCGCGCCCTTGATGATTACGGTTTCAACTATACGCTGATCCCCTACTCCTCATCGTCTTTCGATCCTTTCACGCTGGGCGCCACGGTGCTCGCGCACACGAAAAACATCAAGATCATCGTCGCCCTGCGGCCGAACACGGTTTATCCCACAGTTGCGGCCAAGTCGCTCGCGACGCTCGATCAGTTGAGTGGTGGACGTGTCGTGGTGCACTTCATTGCCGGCGGCAGCGATGAAGAACAGGCGCGTGAAGGCGACTTCCTCAACAAGGAAGAACGCTATGAGCGCCAGGAGGAATATATCCGCATCCTGCGCCTGGCCTGGACCTCGAAAGAGCCCTTCGACTTCGACGGAAAATATTACCAGTTCAAGCAATTCCGCAGCGCGGTGCGGCCCACAAACGGGCTTATTCCGATTTCGCTCGGTGGCTCCTCGGACGCCGCCTATCGCATCGGCGGTTCGCTCTGCGATATCTTCGGCCTGTGGGGAGAGCCGCTTGCCGAAACCAAGCAGCAGATCGAGCGGGTCTATGCGGAAGCCGCAAAGGCGGGCCGCACGGATCGCCCCCGGATCTGGGTCACATTCCGGCCAATCGTCGCCGAGACGGATGAGCTTGCCTGGGAAAAGGCTCACAGAACTCTGGATCGGTTGAACGAGAACCGCCAGAAAGGTGTAACACGCGCACCGCTCAACGCGCCGCGCCCGGCCAATGTCGGTTCGCAACGGCTTCTGGAAATCGCCGCACGCGGCGATGTGCATGATCGCGCCCTCTGGTATCCGACGGTCACCGCCACCAATGCCAGCGGCGCCACCACTGCGCTGGTCGGTTCGCCACGCACCATTGCGGATTCCATCCTCGACTACATCGATCTTGGCGCTGACCTGATCTCGATCCGCGGCTACGACAATTACAACGACGCGGTGGATTATGGCCGCTACATCCTGCCTCTTGTCCGCGAAGGCATTCGCGAACGGGAAGATGCGAAGAAAAAGACCGCTGCATAATGCCGCGATCCAGCCCGGTCGCCTGACCGGGCATTTTTTTGAAGTGCAGACGGAGCCAATCGCCCCTGATGGGGAAATGGTATTCCCCACAGCCAGAGAGCCTCGACCACGCATGTCTCATGACCCAACTGTCCTAGACGCAACCGCTCGCATCCTTGAACAGGCCGCACCGGATGCGGACCAGACTGGCCAGTTTCCCTGGACGGGTATCCGTGCCGTTCATGAAAGCGGCCTCCTCGAAAGCACGGTTGCGACACGTTATGGCGGCCAGGGGGCGACGCTTGCCGATACCGCCCACATTCTGGCGGCACTTGGCCGGGGCGATCCTTCCGTGGCGCTGATCAGCGCCATGACGATCTTTACCCATCTCGCCCAGGCCGCGAAAAACCACTGGCCCGAAGATCTCTACCGGCGGCTTCTGACGGACGCCAAACAACGGCCGTTGCTGCTCAATGCCGCGCGTGTCGAGCCGGAGCTGGGGTCGCCGGCGCGCGGTGGCCTGCCCGCGACGCTCGCCCGCCGGACAAACAATGGCTGGTCTATCACGGGCCGAAAACGCTTCGTGACGGGCGCATATGGTCTCACGCATTTCCTTGTCTGGGCGCATACTGACGAAACGCCGGCGCGGGTGGGAACATTCGTGGTGCCGAATGGGTTGCCGGGCATCAAGGTCATCGAGAACTGGCAGAGCCTCGGCATGCGCGCTACGGGATCGCACGATGTCGAATATGCCAATGTCGAAATCCCGGCAGAAAACGTCATCGACCTCGTCGATCCATCGGTCGCCCAGCAGGACAACCGGGCGCATGCGGCACTCACGCTGGCTTTGACAGCGCTTTACCTCGGCGTGGCAGAAGCCGCTCAGGCCAAGTTCATCCGCTTCGCGCATGAGCGTGTGCCGGCCAATCTCGGCCATCCCATCGCCCGCACGGAACGTTTCATAACGCTTTCAGGCGAAATCGATCTTCTGGTCTCAGGCGCCCGCCAGATCATTTTCGGCACGCTCGAAAACAACAATGGCGATGCGGAAGGATTCATCAGGGCAAGGCTGCTTGCCGGCCGGCAGCTGCGTGATGCCGTCGAGATCGCAGTGCGCGGCATCGGCAATCCAGGTCTTGGTAGCGAACTGGGCCTCGAACGACATTTCCGCGACATCCAGACGGTGCTCGTCCATGCGCCGCAGGAGGATACGTCGATTGCGATTTTGGGCCGCTCCGCCTTTGGCCGCTGGAGCCGCGAGGAGACTGCGGCCGCCCAACCTTCGGCAGGACTGCAAATCCTGAAATCCGCCTGACTATCGTCCCAGCGCCAGGGCACCACTAACCGTGGGCAAGCTTTCGCGCCGGGCCGAAAACCACAAAGCTCAGAGCGGCGAGCAACCAGACACTGATGCCGGCATAAAGCATGACCAGACCGAAACCGTCTGCGAGTGCCTGATGGACGAGTGCATCCGAAACACGCTCAACCGACGATCCCGCGGTTCCCGCCGCGATCTTCTCCGCGAGCGAACGCAGGGCGGGCAAATCCGCGCCGGACGGCAGGTTGACCCTAAGCGACGACCAGACGCCCTCAACCAGAATGAAGCCCATGATCGGGATGTTGATGGCAAGCGAGATCATTCGCGCGCTCATGTCGATGCCGGAGGCCATGCCGGAACGGGCAGCGGGAACGGCACCGGTAGTCGTATTGGTGACCGGCGTGTTGGTGAGGCCAAGCCCGACACCGGACAGGATGCAGCCGGGCAGCATGGTGAGCCAGCTCGCATCTGCGACACTGCTGCCAAGTTTCATCAGCATGAAACCGAGACCGATGGTGAACAGCCCGGCCGGGACGACAAGACGGGGTTGATAACGCAGCGACAGACGCTCGGCCAACGGCGGTACGATCAGCGCTGGCAGCGTATAGGCAAGCAGACCGAGACCGGCGGTGACGCTGTCATAACCAAGGCCCGCCTGAAACCAGATCGGCAGATAGATCATGAACGGCCAGAAGCTGATGTTCATCGCCGCCGAGCCGATAATCGCGCCGGAAAATGGCCGGATGCGGAATACGGAGAAATCAAACATCGGCCTTGGCGTGAGCTTTTCGACGATCACGAAGGCGATAAAACTCGCGACTGATAGACCAAGGATCAGAAGTCCCTTTGAACTGGCAAAGCCGAGTTCCGGTCCCTGGGTGATGAAAAACGCAAGGCAGAACACGGCAACCGAGAGTGTGGCGATACCGGCAAGATCAAGACGGGTCGCATCCGGATCACACGATTCTTCCACACCGCTTGCGGCAAGGAACAGTGTCACGATGCCGAGCGCCACGTGAACGAGGAATACCCACTCCCAGCTCCACAGCGCAACGATGGCTCCGCCGATGATCGGCCCGAAACCCAGCCCGACGCCGGAGACAATACCCCACCAGCCGAAAGCCATTCCACGCTCGCGGGCCGTGCGGAACTGATGTGACAGAATAGCGATCTGGCATACCAGCATCGCTCCACCGCTTAGTCCCTGAAGGAAGCGTGCGCCGATCAGCACCGCCACGCTTTCAGTCATGCCGCAGGCGAGGGAGGAAATGGCGAAAGCGACGATGGTCGCGATGAAGACGCGTTTGCGACCGAAGCGGTCGGCCAACGCGCCGGTTGCCATCAGCACCATCGTCACGCCGATCGTATAGGCGTTCATGATCCACTGCAGCTGCCGGAAATCCGCGTGCAGCACCTGCTCGAGCGTCGGCAGGATCGCCGGCACGCTGGAGATTTCCAGCCCGAACATCAGAGCGGAGAGACAGACGGCGGCGAGCGCAATGGCACTTCTACTCCGGGTTGGGGCGGTAACGGCAAGGGTCATTCTTCAGCCTTTCGTGGTTCGGACTGAAGCATCAGAAGACATGCACGCTTCGATCCGTGTTTTGCAGAGTCCAAGGCAAATTAGTGAAAGCTTGACCATAACTGAATTGGATGCTTGGATATTTCAGAGACAACAAATTTGGATTATTAAAGTGACCACTCTGGATGTGGATGCCGTTCAGGCTTTCGTCACCATTGCCGATCTGCAGAGCTTCACCCGCGCTGCCGAAACGCTCGGAACCACGCAGGGTGCCATCAGCGTCAAGCTCAAGCGGCTGGAAGACCGGCTCGGCCAGCGGCTTCTTGAACGGACGCCGCGCTCGGTGCGCCTTTCCGCGCAAGGCGCAGTGTTTCTAACACCAGCCCGCGAATTCCTTGCCGCGCACGATCGCGCCATGGCAGGGCTTTTTTCCACGCGCCGACGCTTTGGCCTTGGCATAGCCGCCCATGTTGCAGGGCCGGAAGTGCCAACGCTGCTGGCGCGGCTCAACGCGCACGATCCGGGACTGACGATAGAAGTGCGGATGGACAATTCCCGCACGTTGCTGGATGCCTTCGACCGCGGCGAGATCGATGCTGCAATCATCCGGCGCGAGGATGACAGGCGTGATGGCGAAGTGCTCGGGCAAGAGCATTTCGGCTGGTTCGCAGCCCCGCAATTCGAGCATCGTCAGGGCGAGCCGCTGCGACTGGCAGCGCTTTCGCCCGCCTGCGGTGTACGTGACATCGCCACTCGTGCTCTTGATTCCGCCGCCATCGCGTGGACGGAAGTCTTTCTTGGCGGCACCTCATCGATGGTGACCGCGGCCGTTTCGGCAGGTCTCGCCATTTCGGCATTCTCCTGCCGCCTGGCGCCACCCGGTACAATCGAGGTCAGCCAGCGTTTCAGCCTCCCGCCGCTGCCTTCCACCGAGATCGTGATGTTCTCGACCCTTACCGACAGCAGATCCCGTGAGGCGCTGCGCACACTGGCCGCCGCTTTCCGGGAGCATCGGCCGTGACTGTGAGCGACACCCAGTGGGTGCACAGGTCCTTGACTGGTCGCGCGCCCAGGTCGCACTGATGCGCCCAAGCCGGAGTACACGGGCGCTGGAAGCCATCATCCGCGATCTCATCGAGACCCGCGACGGCGCGACATATTTCGCCGAGCGCGTATGGGGCATTTCCCTCCGCTACGAGCTAGGCGGCAACGATCCGCTGGTGGGCTGAAGCGTTCCGGACTTCGCACTGGCGGACGGGAGGAGCACCGGCGAACTTCTGAGAGAGGGCAAAGGTCTGCTTTTGAATTTTAGCGTGGACGCATCGCTTGAAGCGCTGGCAGGCCGCTGGAACGGCCGGATTTCCTATGTCGCCGGCAATGCCATCGATCAATTGGGCTTGAGCACAGTCCTGGTGCGCCCCGATGGTATCGTCGCCTGGGCCACGGAGTCTGCTCCGGACAAGGAGAAATTCGCAAGGGCAGCAGCCCGTTGGTTCGGAGAGATTTAACGGGTATGTGAGGTGGCCGATCCGGTTGCCACGCCATTTCTTCGGCAGATATGCCAGCCCCCGGCAATCTAGAGATTGTTTCATTGCCTTCCTGCGTCAGCCGTACCGATGTATCGTTCCTTCCTATCAATGCAATGGAGTCATCATGTCCCTTCCCCAGAAAATCGGCTTTATCGGAACCGGCGCTATCACCGATGCGATGGTGCGGGGGCTCCTCAGCACGCCTGCCGCCGTGCCGCATATCATGGTGTCCCAACGCAGCGCGGATATCTCGGCCAGGCTTGCCGCCGATTTCCCGCAGGTGATCGTCTCCAGCGACAATCAGGCGATTGTCGACGGCTGCGATACCGTCGTTCTGGCCATCCGCCCGCAGATCGCCGAGGACGTCATCCGGCCGCTGCGGTTTCGCGAGGGGCAGAAAGTCATAAGCGTCGTTGCCGCAACCGGTCGACATGCACTGCTTGACTGGATCGGCGCGGATGTGCGCCTGACCCAGGCGATCCCGCTGCCTTTTGTCGCCCGCCGCAAAGGCGTCACGGCCGTTTACCCCTCCGATGCGGATACCGCCGCGATCTTCAACGTGCTCGGAAATGCGGTGGAATGTGAAACAAAGGCGGAATACGACCTTCTCGCCGCCGCAAGCGCCCTGATGGCAACCTATTTCGGCATTCTGCAACAGACGACGGAGTGGTTGGCGGAAAACGGCCTGCCGGAAGAAAAGGGCCGCGCCTATCTTGCACCCCTCTTCGCCGGCCTCTCCGAAGTGGCGCTGCTTGCCGGCAAGGACACGGACTTTACCGATCTCAGCCGCGAATTCGCCACCAAGGGTGGCCTGAACGAGCAGGTTCTTCAGGACTTTGACGGCAATGGCGGTTCGAGCGCATTGAAGCGGGCATTGAGCCGCGTGCTGGAACGGATTACGCAGTAGACAGTGCGCGCCGACAATCGATCCGAACTGAAAGAACGATGCAATGACCTTTACTATCCATATGATCGATGTATTCGGCTCCGGCCCGCTTTCTGGCAATCCGCTGGCGGTCGTCACGGGTGCAGACACCTTGACCACGGATGACATGCAGCGATTGACGCGGTGGTTCAATCTGTCCGAAACCACGTTTCTGCTGCCGCCCACCCACCCCCAGGCTGATTACCGTGTCCGGATATTCTCACTGGACCGGGAGATGCCTTTTGCCGGACACCCTACGCTCGGCACTTGCCATGCCTGGCTTTCCGAAAACGGCCTGCCCAAAAGCGAAACGGGCATCGTTCAGGAATGCGGTGCCGGTCTGGTGACGATCCGGCACGCGCATGGTCGACTTTCCTTTGCCGCTCCGCCCCTTATCCGTTCAGGCGCGCCGACACCCGCAGAGCTGGAAGAGGCCCGGCTGCTGCTGGGAATAGAGACACGCGACATCGTTGATGCCGCATGGATCGACAATGGCCCCGGCTGGTTGGGGATCAGGCTGGCATCGGCTGAGAAGGTGCTTGCCCTTGAGCCGGTCCGCAGCTGGCCCGGCCGCATTGACATTGGCGTCGTTGGTCCGCACGCAAATGGCGGCGAAGCCGCCTTCGAGGTTCGCGCCTTCTTCAGCGATCATCTGGGCGCCATCGCCGAGGATCCGGTCACCGGAAGCCTCAACGCCTCGCTGGCGCAATGGCTGTTTGCGACAGGCGTGGTCGCGGAAGACTATGTCGCCGCCCAGGGCACACGTCTTGGCCGTCAAGGCCGCATTTACCTGACCCGCGATGATACCGGCCAGATATGGGTCGGCGGCGAGACACGCACGCAAGTCGAAGGCCGGCTGCACGGCCTTTGAAAAGACAGATAATGACGAGGTGACTTGATGAATAGCAGCGTTTACCGCCCGATTTCGCAACGCGTATTGGCGGATGATTGGGGACGGCTGACCAAATATGAGTATGAACTTCAGCTAAGGGACGGAAGCTGGCAACGGCAGACCCGGGAGGCGTATGATCGCGGCAACGGAGCGACATGCCTGTTGTACAACCCCGCAAACGACCATGTTTTGCTCACCCGCCAGTTCCGTTTGCCGGTTCTCTTGAACGGCGGCCTCGAGTCGCTGATCGAGACTCCGGCGGGGCTGCTGGAAGGCGCTGAACCGGCAGCGCGCATGCGTGCGGAACTGATGGAGGAGACCGGTTATGAGGTTTCCGAACTCACCCATCTGTTCGATATCTATATGAGCCCCGGATCGGTCACCGAATACCTCGCCTTTTTCTACGGCGAATATGCCGAGAACCATAAAGTGGGCACAGGCGGCGGCTCCGCGGACGAGGGAGAAGACATAGACGTGCTGGAAATCGCTCTGCCAGACGCTATGCAGATGATCGGCCGCGGCGATATTCGCGACGCCAAGACCATCATTCTGCTGCAGCACCTCACCATCCGGCTTTTGCAGGAAAAGCACGGAACACGCTGATCTCGACCGCAATATCTACCAATGCGGAAGCGATGCTGATTACGGCCAGACTACAGGATCAACAGGACGAATTTGCCTGACGTAGACTGGCCGAAACCCATCACTTGCGTTGGGCAACAAAGATCAAAGACTTACGATTTGGGCTTCACCTGCCATCCTCAAAACGGAATGCGGGAAAGCCCTTGATGTCGGACGGAATGACCCAAACGCCACCGGAAAGAGGTACCTCGCTCAGCCTGTCTTGCGTCATGTTATGGCGGTGCGATGTCACGAAAAGCGAGCCGAAATCCGGCCCGCCAAAGCAGGGCATCGTTGGATGCGGAACAGGCATCCTTACCGTCGCGATCTGTTGACTGCCGTCTTCCGAGAAAATGTTCAAAACGCCGGCAGAGACACCCGCGCTCCAATATCGGCCGCTTATGTCAAGACATCCACCATCGGGCCTTCCGGTCTCTTCCTGCATTTGTGCGACTAGCACACCTTCATCAAATACACCGTTGGTTTTGTCGAAATTCCGCCTGCGTATCCATTTCTGCACGGAATCGCTTTGCCACATGACGGAACCGTCCTGCGAAAAAGCGAGGCCGTTGGGACATGTCAGTCCGGTCTGGATACGTTCGGCCCCATTATTCGTAATACGCCAGAGCTCTCCATAGGGCTGCATCTGCGAGAGCGGGACATTGTGCATGGTACCAACCCAGAAAGCTCCATCCGGACCGACACGTCCGTCATTCAGCCGGCAGGCGATGCCTTCAGGTGCGGGAATGGAATGAAGTGTGCGCCGCGCGCCGCTTTCCGGATTGAGGATGAGTATATCCATCCCGCAAGCGGCAATCAGATCACCGCTCTGACAGAGCCCAAGACTGGAGACGGTTTCCGGGAACGTCCATTCACGATACTGGACGCCGCCCAGCCCAGCTGAACGTAGCTTCTTGCCAAGAATGTCGCACCAGAACAGGACCTGACGTCTTTCGTCCCACACCGGGCTTTCCGCAAGAATGCTGATTTCGTCGCACAGGAGTCCTGCCTGATCGATCGCAGGCGCGTTGTCCAAATTTGCTGTTGTCATTTTCTATCTGAACCGTTGAATTGCGCAGCGTGGCGTTATTCGAAATATTCCTGATGTGCTTCGAAGATCTGCGACAGAATGCCGAGGACGCGGCGGAGATGCTGGCGCAGATAATCCACCGCGCTCTCCTCCTCACGCGCCTTTATTGCATTGTAGACGGCCTCATGCTCCGTCAGCAGTCTGGCCATGTGTGCTTCGTCGGTAATCGCCAGCGCTCGCAGGCGGTCTAGCCCAGCCTTTTCCCGGATCAACAGGGTCTCCAGCCTTTCGAGGCCGGTTGCGGCGGCAAGGGCGCTGTGGAACTGGTCGTCATGGATACGGAAGGCCTTTTTGTCGCCAAGCTCCATCGCCAAACGCTGGCCTTCCAGCGCATGCAGGATTTCCTGGTCCGCTTCGGCCGGGATGCCGGTCTGGCAGAGCCTGCGGGCAGCGGCAACCTCCAGCGCCTCACGAATGAACTGCGCGCTGCGGATATTTTTGTCCGACAGTCTGGAGACATAGGTCCCGCGGCTCGGCAGGGTGACGATCAAACCGTCATCTCGCAGCCGGCTCAACGCCTCGCGCACCGGGGTGCGGCTGGAGTTGAAGGACTGGCCAATCTCGTTTTCCGACACGGCCTGGCCCGGAAACAGCTCCCGCGAAAGGATGGCAGATTTCAGCGCCGAATAGATCTGGTCCACAACCGGTCGGTTGAAATCCAGTCGTTCCATCATCGGCACCGTGCCGCCTGTCATCGGGATCTTTGGCATACGCTCTCCAAATGTCTTTCTCTGTAACCGGTATACCGGAACACTGGTGTGTTGACAACCGGCATACCGGTATGCAATTGAATGGCCATGGGAAGGAGGCTCCCGAATGCAAAATATCAAGACCTGCGTCATCGTTGGTGCCGGAATGGTAGCGAAGACGCATGTGCTTGCCTGTGCGGCAAGCCCTGAAAAAATCCGCCTGAAAGCGATTGTCGACGGTGGCTCCGGCCGCGCGAAAGCGCTGGCTGCCGAAGCGGCAAAACACACCGGTCACCACGTTGCCGTATACGCGTCAATCGAGGAAGCCGCGCGTGACGAGGATGTCGATTTCGCCATCATCGCAACGCCGCCCAATGCCCGCGCCGATATCGTCGGTCCGCTTGCAAAAGCCGGCAAACACATTCTTCTCGAAAAGCCTGTCGCCCGCAACACGCGGGAAGCGGCCGATCTGGTAGCGCTCTGCCGCGATGCGGGTGTAACGCTCGGTATCATTTTCCAGCACCGCATGCGCGCCGCATCGCAAAAGGCACGCGAACTGGTCGCATCCGGCACGCTCGGCGAACTAGGCCTTTGCGAGATTTCGGTGCCGTGGTGGCGTACCCAGGCCTATTATGATGAGCCGGGACGCGGCACGCTTGCGCGTGACGGCGGCGGCGTTCTGATATCGCAGGCAATCCACACGATCGATCTGGCCCTGAGCCTTGCAGGCCCTGTGGCCCGCGTGCAGGCCATGGCGGCAACGACGCGTTTTCACAAGATGGAAACCGAGGATTACGTATCGGCCGGCCTTCGTTTCAAAAACGGCGCCGTCGGCTCGCTCGTCGCGAGCACCGCAAGCTTTCCCGGTGCGCCTGAATCCATTCTTCTCCATTTCGACAAGGCAAGCCTGCGGCTCGCATCCGGCCTGCTGCATGTCGACTGGCGCGACGGCCGCCAGGAAACCTTCGGTGGTGCCGCTTCCGGCACCGGCGGCGGCGCCGATCCCATGGCTTTCACGCATGAATGGCATCAGGGCGTTTTCGACGATTTCGTCGACGCCATTTCTTCAGGGCGCCCGCCGGTCGTCACCGGTGAAGCAGCTCTTTTGTCTCACAGACTGATCGACGCGATCATCAACTCAGCCGAAACCGGCAAGGAAGTGGAACTGCAGGATGAGTAAACCAATCAAGTTCGTGGCTCTCGGCATAGAGCACAGGCACATTTTCGGCATGGCGCAGAACATGCTGGATGCCGGTGCGCAATTTGCGGGCTGGTGGACGCAAGGCGAGCCGGACGTGGTCGAAGGTTTCGTAAAGCGCTTCCCGGACGTGCCGCGTGCTGCCTCCAAGGAGGATTTGCTGGCTGACCAAACCATCGATCTCGTCATCATTGCCGACATTCCGTCCAAGCGTGCCGATCTTGCCATCGCTGCCATGGAAGCAGGCAAGGACGTCATGTCCGACAAGCCGGGCTGCACCACCTTCGACCAGCTTGAGCGCCTGCGCCAGACCGTTGCCAAGACCAAAAGAATCTGGACCGTCGATTTTTCCGAGCGCTTCGAAGTCCCGAGCGTCACGAAAGCCGCCGAGCTGGTTGCACAGGGTGCCATCGGCCGCGTCATCCAGACGGTTGGCCTTGGTCCGCACCGCCTGAACCGACAAATTCGCCCGACATGGTTCTTCGAACGCGAGGCCTATGGCGGCATTCTCACCGATATTGCCAGCCACCAGATCGACCAGTTCATGTTCTTTACCGGCTCGACCGAGGTTGAGATCGTATCTGCCACCGTTGCCAATTACGCCAACCCGGGCGATCCGGGCCTGCAGGATTTCGGCGAAGTCGTGCTGCGCGGCGACAAGGGCCATGGGTATATCCGCGTCGACTGGTACACACCCGATGCACTGCCGACATGGGGTGATGGCCGCCTGACGATCCTCGGTACCGAAGGTTACATCGAACTGCGCAAATACGTCGATGTCGGCAACACCGAGGGCACAGACCGTCTGATCCTCGTCAATGGCGACCGTTGCGAATATATCGACGCATCCGGTGCGGGCCTGCCCTACTTCGCCCGTGTATGCGACGATATCCGCAACCGCACGGAAACTGCCATGACGCAGGAACACGTCTTCAAGGTTTGTGACCTCTCGCTTCAGGCGCAGGCCAAGGCTGAAGGAACCGCAGCATGATCGGCGTCGCCATTATCGGCGCCGGTATTGGCGCACAGCATCTCACCGGTTATCTGGCGCTGCCGGAACGTTTCACCGTCAAGGCGATCTGCGATCTTGATGTGGAGCGGGCACGGGCGGTGGCTGGCGAAAATTCTTCCATCCGCATCACGGCGGATCTCGAAGAAGTCCTCGCCGATGAAAGCATTTCGCTCATAGACGTCTGCCTGCCGCCGCATCTGCATTTCCCCGTAATGCTGAAGGCCCACGCGGCCGGCAAGGACGTGGTCTGCGAAAAGCCGCTGGTGCGTTCGCTGGAGGAAGCAAATGCGCTGATGGAATCTGTCAAGAAGACCGGACGGCGCGTCTTTCCGGTTTTCCAGTATCGTTTTGGTCCCGCCCTACGGCAGCTGCGCGCCCTCATCGACGCCGGACTTGCTGGCAAAGCCTATGTGGCAAGCTCGGAAGTTCACTGGAACCGTGGCGCGAGCTACTACGACATTCCCTGGCGCGGCACCTGGAAGGGTGAATGCGGCGGCGCGATCCTCGGTCACGCCATCCATGCCCACGACCTTCTGTGCCATGTCCTAGGTCCGGTGGAACAGGTCTTCGCCATGGCCGACACCCGGGTGAACAGGATCGAGACGGAAGACTGCGCCGCCATCAGCTTCCGCATGAAGAGCGGCGCGCTCGCCACCAGCTCGGTCACGCTTGGTGCAGCCGACGACACGTCCCGTCTGCGGTTCTGCTTCGAAGGCTTCACGGCCGAAAGCGGAACGCTGCCCTATCGTCCGGCGGAAGATAAATGGCACTTTACGGCGCGGGCGCCGACCACGCAGAACCAGATCGACGCCGTCCTCGCAACGGTGGAAGATGGCGAAAACGGCTTTACCGGTTTTGTCGAGGCGATTGCCAATGCGATGGAGGGTCGCGCGGGCAAGGAAGTGACGATTACGGACGGCTTGCAGTCCATCGAACTCGTAACCGCAATCTACACATCGGTACAGGAAGGCACGGCCGTTCGCCTGCCGCTGACCGCTGACAATGAGCGGCTCAAGGGTTGGGCTCCGCGCGCGTCCGCCACGGCATAATCATCTAAAGGGAGGAAACCAGATGAGCAGAAAATACAGCCTGGCGTTTGCCTTGGCCCTCGGGACGGCATCTTTTGCCGGTGCCGCTGAGGCACAGGAAGTTCGCTTCACCTGCGCCTATGACGGCAACGGCTGCGAAGTCCTGAAGGACATCCTGTCGCGTTACGAAAAACAGCATCCTGACGTCAAGATCGTTACGGATATCGTGCCCTACAAGGCGCTTCTCGAAGGCCTGCCGGTGCAGCTCGCCGGCGGCAGCGGCCCGGATTTCGCAACCGTCACCGATCTTGGCGGCCTCAATCGCTATTATCTCGACCTGACGCCCTATGTGGATGCGAAGTACTGGCAGGATAATTTCGGCGATGTGCTGAAATGGTATCGTAGCGGCCCGGACGACAAGGGCATCTATGGTATGCAGACGCAGCTTACCATTACCGGCGCCTTCATCAACCGCACCTTGTTCGATCAGGCGAAAGTCGCCGTTCCCGGCAAGGATGCGACTTTTGACGACTGGGCGAAGGCCGCAAATGAAGTGGCCAAGGCCACCGGCTCGCCATACCCCATGGCGATCGACCGCTCCGGTCACCGTATCGCAGGTCCGGCTATTTCCTACGGTGCGAAACTTTTCGACGCCGACGGCAAGCCGATCCTGGTCGACGAGGGCTTCACCACTTTCGTGAAGAAATTCGTCGAGTGGAACAAGGACGGCACCATGGCGCGTGACGTCTGGGCCGGTCAGGGTGGCAACACCTACCGCGATGCGGCGCAGGAATTCATCAACGGTCAGCTCGTCTATTATTATTCCGGCAGCTGGCAGACAGCGCGCTTCGACAGTCAGGTCGGCGATGCTTTCGACTGGGAAGTCGTGTCGCAGCCATGCGGACCGGCCGCATGCACCGGCATGCCAGGCGGAACGGGTATCGTGGGCTTCAAGCAGACCAAGAACCCCAAGATCGTCGCGGATATTCTGAACTTCCTCGCGCAGGACGAAAATTACCTCGATTTCACCGTCCGTACCCGCAACGTCCCGGCTCACAAGGCCGTCGGCGCAAAGCCTATCGACTACACCGGCGCAACCCCGGCGACCCAGAAGGCCATGAACGCGTGGCTGGATCAGGTCCCCGGTATCAGCCCCGTCGCCTACGCCTATCAGGGCTACAAGAACAACCGCGCGATGTTCAACATTTCCGTCCAGCGCGTCACGCAGGCGATTGTTGGCGAAAGCTCGGTTGACGACGCCATGACACGTGCGAAGGCCGATCTTGAGGAAGCGTTGAAACAGGCGAAGTGATCCATCGCCTTCCGGCGCGGCCTTGCCGCGCCGCGCCGGATCGAAGGAGGACCATCAATGTACAGACTTCTTGCGCCCGTCATGGGCATCATAGAGCTGCCTTTCGCCCTCTTGCAGAAAATGCTCGGGCATCGGCGCATCGCATGGGTGTTTCTGACACCCAATCTCCTGTTGTTTGCGGTCTTCGCGTTTTTGCCGATCGTTCTCAACATGGCTTATTCAGTGACCGGCAGCGAGCATATCCTGCTGTCGGAACGCCCCTCCGTGGGCGGCGAAAACTTCTCGGCCCTTCTCTCGTGCCAGAACTATTTCGATCCCAATTCCTGTCAGCGCGATCTTTTCTGGCGCTCCGTCTGGAACACGCTTTTCTTCGTGGTGCTGCAGGTCGGGTTCATGGTGGGCTTCTCGCTGATTACGGCGGTCGTGCTCAACCGTGACATCAGGGCACGCGGTTTCTTCCGCGCCGTCTTCTTCTTTCCCGTGCTGCTTTCACCGGTGGTCGTGGCGCTGATATGGAAGTGGATATTGCAGCGTTTCGGCGTCCTGAACGCTGCGCTCGATTCCCTCGGTATCGGTTCGGTGGACTGGCTGCTGGAGGCCAACCTTGCCTTTGGATGGTCGGTATTCCTGTCCGTCTGGGCGCATATGGGCTTCTACACGCTCATCCTGCTTGCCGGCCTTCAGGCCATTCCGCGTGACGTCTATGAGGCGGCACAGCTGGACAAGGCAAGCCCGTGGCGGATTTTCCGCCGGATCACAATGCCGCTTCTCGCCCCGACCATGCTGGTGGTTCTCGTATTGTCCCTCATCAAGGGCGTACAGACCTTCGATGAAGTCTTCGCATTTACCGGCGGTGGGCCGGGTTCGGCGACGACCTTCATCATTCAATTCATCTATCAGACTGGTTTTGCCGGAACACCCCGCAACTTCGGACTGGCCGCGGCGGCTTCGCTGCTGCTTGCTGTGGTTCTCGTGGTGCTGACTGCCCTGCAATTCCGGGCCAACAGGAGCAAAGTCGATGGCTAGGATTGGCGCATTTCTAACCCGCACACGCGGCAGAAACGGCAAATTGCACTGGACCGACTGGCTGTCCTACGCCTATCTCGGCGTTGCCGTTCTGATGATGTTCGGACCCGTTCTCTGGCTCGTTCTCTCCTCCTTCAAGACGGAAGCCGACCTCCAGCGTTTTCCGCCGCGCCTGCTTCCCTATGCGCAGGAAACCGTGGTCGTTGACGGTCAGGCCGCACCTTTGCCGGCCTTTGTCGACAAGGAAGGCCGCAAGCTCGGCATGATCAGGCGCGTCGGGCTCGTCGCCCAGGTGGTGGATCCGGCAAAGCCCGGCGAAGTCATGAAGATGCCGTTCAACGAGCTGCGCCCGGCCGAGAAGGTTGCACTGGCGACGGAGAACTACACCGAGCTTTTCCAGCGCTTCAACTTTCCGCTTTATTTCTGGAACTCGACCTTCATCACCGTGACGTCGACCGTCATCATGCTGATCGTGAACTCCATGGCGGCCTTTGCACTGTCGAAATACAGCTTCAAGGGCAGAGGCGTGGTTCTGGCACTCGTCGTCGGAACGTTGATGATCCCGCAGACCGTCGTGCTCGTTCCGCTTTTTCTCATCACCAGCCAGCTCGGCATGATCAACAGCCTGTGGGGTGTGATCATTCCAGGAGCGGCCACACCGACAGGGGTATTTTTGCTGCGCCAATACATGCTGACCATCCCGGATGAAATCCTAGATGCGGCACGCATGGACAAGGCCAGCGAATGGAAAATCTACTGGCGCATCATCCTGCCGCTGTCTGCACCGGCGCTCGCGGTGCTGGCCATCCTCGCCATCATGTGGCGTTGGAACGACTTCCTGTGGCCGCTTATCGTGCTGACGCGCAACGACAATTTCACCCTGCAACTGGCGCTCAACTCCTTCCAGGGAGAAATGACGACAGAGTGGAGCAATCTGCTGGCCATGACGGTGCTGACATTGGCGCCAATCGCGCTGGTCTTCATGTTCCTGCAAAAATATATCGCCACCGGCATCGCATCGACCGGCGGAAAATGATCCTCAAGGGAGGGAATGACACAATGGCAAGTATAGAGCTTCGTCAGGTCAAAAAAACATATGGCGCCCTCGACGTCATCAAGGGTATCGATCTCGATATCAAGCACGGCGAGTTCTGTGTTTTCGTCGGCCCGTCCGGTTGCGGAAAATCGACGCTGCTGCGCATGATCTCCGGTCTTGAAGAGCTGAGCGGCGGCGATATCGTCATCGGCGGCGACGTGGTGAACGCGGTTCCGGCTGCCGATCGCGGGCTTGCCATGGTGTTCCAGTCCTATGCGCTCTACCCGCATATGACGGTTCGGGAAAACCTGTCCTTCGGCCTGGAAAATATCGGCACGCCGAAAAAAGACATCGTCGAGAAGGTCTCACAGGTGTCCAAGATGCTGCAGATCGACCAGCTGCTTGAGCGGCGGCCGAAGGATCTGTCGGGCGGCCAGCGACAGCGCGTCGCGATCGGTCGCGCTGTCGTGCGCGAACCGCGGGTTTTCCTGTTTGACGAGCCGCTGTCGAACCTCGATGCGGAACTGCGCGTGGATATGCGCGGCGAGATTTCCAGCCTGCATCGGCGTCTTGGCAATACCATGATCTATGTGACCCACGATCAGGTGGAGGCCATGACGATGGCCGACAAGATTGCCGTGCTGCGCGCCGGAAAGCTCGAGCAGTTCGGCGTTCCCCTCGATCTTTATAATCGCCCCGCAAACCTTTTCGTAGCAGGCTTCATCGGTTCGCCGAAGATGAACTTCTTCGCCGGCGAAGTAGTAGCAGAAGGTCAGCCGTCCCTTAAAATCGCGACCGGCGAATTGATCCCGTTGCCGCAGAGCGGCTTTTCCTACGCATCCGGCCAGAAGGTCACGCTCGGCATTCGCCCCAACCATGTGCAGCCCACACCGGACGGTGCGGTGACCATGTCCGTGCGAACGGCAGAGCAGCTCGGCGGGGAATCCTATCTCTATGGCAACCTCGGTGACGGCAGCCACGTCACCCTGCATCTTGCGGGGCAGACATCGACATCGGCTGGCGAAGTCATCCGCATGTCGGCGCCCCTCCAACATATCCACCTCTTCGATACGAAAAGCGGGCTGACGCTGAAGCAGGACTAAGCCTCCGTCGCCACGCCCCGTAAAGCAGGACCTTTGACATGACCGACAAAAAACTCCGTTCCTCCCGCTGGTTCGCGCCTGACGATCTGCGCAGTTTCGGCCACCGCTCACGCATGATGCAGCTTGGCTATTCGGAGGAGGATTTTGCCGGCAAGCCCGTCATCGGCATTCTCAACACCTGGTCGGAGCTGAATACCTGTCACTCGCATTTTCCCGAACGTGTGAAGGATGTGAAGCGCGGCGTTCTACAGGCAGGTGGCTTCCCGGTCGAGATGCCCTCGCTTTCGGTCGATGAGAGTTTCACCAAGCCGACCTCCATGCTCTATCGCAACATGCTCGCCATGGAGACGGAGGAAATGATCCGTTCGCATCCGCTGGATGGCGTGGTGCTGATGGGTGGTTGCGACAAGACCACCCCCGGCCTCGTCATGGGAGCGATCTCGGCCGGCGTGCCGATGATCTATCTTCCGGCCGGGCCGATGCTGCGCGGCAACTATGCCGGCAAGGTGCTGGGCTCCGGCTCCGATGCCTGGAAATACTGGGACGAGCGCCGGGCCGGTAACGTGACCGATGAAGAATGGCGCGGCGTGCAGGGCGGCATTGCCCGCTCCGCCGGCGTCTGCATGACCATGGGTACGGCATCGACCATGACGGCAATCACCGATGCGCTCGGTCTCACTTTGCCCGGCGCTTCCTCCATCCCGGCGGTGGACGCCGAACACCAGCGCATGTCGGCAGGCTGTGGCCGTCGCATTGTGGAAATGGTGGCCGAGGAGCTGACCCCGGATCGTATTCTTACTGCGGCCGCGTTTCGGAATGCGGCCATCGTTGCCATGGCGACCGGTTGTTCCACCAATGCCGTCGTGCATCTGATTGCCATGGCGCGCCGCGCCGGTGTACCGATGACGCTGGACGAGCTGGACGAACTCGGCCGCGTGACGCCGCTTATCGCCAATGTCCGCCCCTCCGGCAAAGATTACCTGATGGAGGATTTTTATTATGCGGGCGGTCTGCGAGCCCTGATGAAGCAGATCGAAAGCCGTCTGGACTGTTCCGTGCTCACCGTTACCGGCCGCAGCATGGGCGAAAACCTCGAAGGCGCGCGGGTCTATAATGACGACGTCATCCGCTCGCTGGATAACCCTGTTTACGCTGAAGGATCGCTTGCCGTTCTACGCGGCAATCTCTGCCCGGATGGTGCTGTGATCAAGCCCGCCGCCTGCGATCCGAAACTCCATTTCCATGAAGGTCCGGCGCTGGTCTTCGATAGCTACCCCGAGATGAAGGCGGCAATCGACGATGAAAATCTGGATGTGACGCCCGATCACGTTCTGGTTCTGCGTAATGCGGGCCCGCTTGGCGGCCCAGGCTTTCCCGAATGGGGCATGTTGCCCATCCCCAAGGCGCTGATCAAGAAGGGTCACCGCGATATGGTGCGCATCTCCGATGCCCGCATGTCCGGCACCTCCTATGGCGCCTGCGTTCTTCATGTCGCGCCGGAAAGCTTCGTCGGCGGGCCGCTTGCCCTGCTGAAGACCGGCGATATCGTGCGGCTCGATCTGCCCCAGCGCCGTCTCGACATGCTGGTCAGCGAAGAGGAGATCGCCCAGCGTCGGGCCGCATGGCAGGCGCCGCCGCCGCGTTACGAGCGTGGTTATGGCTACATCTTCTCGAAACACGTTACCCAGGCGGATGCCGGATGCGATTTCGATTTCCTGCAGACGGATTTCGGCCGCACCGCTGGCGAACCCGACATATTCTGAGACGGGAGCGCGCAAAATGATGAAACGTTTGCTGATTACGGGCGCCGGCGGCAAGCTGGGCAGCATGTTGCGCGGCAGGCTCGGCCACCTCGCGGAGATCATCCGCCTTTCGGATGTGGTTGATATGGGTGCGGCGGCAGCGAATGAAGAGATCATCCGCTGCTCTCTGGAGGACGGTGGCGCCGTCCATGCGCTGGTGAAGGATTGCGACGGCATCGTCCATCTCGGCGGCATCTCCGTCGAAAAGGCTTACGATCCCATCGAGGCCGCCAATCTGCGCGGTGTCTATAATCTTTACGAGGCAGCAAGGCTTGCTGGCATGCCACGCATCCTGTTTGCCTCCAGCAACCACACCATCGGATATTATCCGCAGGGTGAGCAGCTATCGCCGCAGACGCCGTTTTTGCCGGATGGCCTTTACGGCGTCTCGAAGATTTTCGGCGAGGCAATGGCGAGCCTCTACCATTCCAAATTCGGACAGGAAACGGCCATCGTCCGCATTGGCTCCTGCGAAGAGAAGCCCACCAACTGGCGCATGTTATCCACCTGGCTCAGCCATGACGATCTGGTCTCCCTGGTAGAGGCCGTATTTCACGCGCCAAAACTCGGTTGCCTGGTCATCTGGGGCGTCTCTGCCAATGACGACAGCTGGTGGGATAATTCCCACGTCGATTTTCTCGGCTGGCAGCGGCGGGATAATGCCGCACGCTTCCGGGCCGATATCGAACGGGATGTCCCTCGCCCTGATCCGGATGCCGCAATCGCGAAATACCAGGGCGGCGTTTTCATAGACGAACCGATCCACAAAAACTGATGTGCAGACACTCACGCTATTCGAGGAGAATAAGATGAATACAGAAACCAGGGAAAAATTGATGACGGTTTCCGTCGCCACCCTCGCAACCGCACTCTACAAGCGCGGCCTGCGCAACCAGGTCATTCAGGGCGTCCACCCGCTTGGCCACAAGGGCGCGAACATGGTCGGGCCTGCATTCACGCTGCGTTACATGCCCGCCCGCGAAGACCGCAACCAGCTGGTGGAATTCCGCAACCCAGCACATCCCCAGCGCGTCGCCATTGAGACCTGCCCGCCCGGCCACGTACTGGTCATGGACAGCCGCAAAGACCCGAGCGCCGCATCTGCTGGTGATATTCTTATCACCCGCCTGATGGTGCGCGGTGCTGCCGGCGTCGTTACGGATGGCGGTTTCCGCGATGCTGCGACGATTGCGGAGCTTGATATTCCAGCCTACCACACCCGACCATCCAGCCCTACAAACCTCACGAAACACGAAGCAATTGAAATCAACGGCCCGATTGGCTGCGGCGATGCCCCGATTTTCCCCGGGGATATCATTGTCGGCGATGCGGATTGCGTCATCGTCATCCCCGCCGGAATTGCCGACGAAATCGCGACAGAAGCGGTGGAAATGACCGCTTACGAGGATTTCGTGGTCGAACAGGTGAAGGGCGGCGCAACCATCATCGGTCTTTATCCCTGCACGAAGGACGAACACCAGAAGGCTTTCGCCGTATGGCGCGAACAGAGAGACCGTTCGGGCGCGTGAGCCGAACAGAACGCTTGCCGGTTTCGTCCGCAATGCCTTGAAGCAAGCCTGCATGGGTGGCGTCCCACTCATGCAGGCGGACTCGCATGTACAATAATACCAAGTCGCCGAAGCGACTGGGCCGACGATTTTCCCGCACTAAAAACCGGCCCGAAATGGGTTTCTGTCGATAGTCGTAAAATGATTCCCTGGAGTTTGTGGTGTTTGGTAACACCCGCAAAAACACATTGACTATGCCTATATTTCCATTAATCTGGATATATGGAACAAGAACAGGCTATTCTCGCTTTGGCGGCGCTTGCGCAGCCAACCCGTCTCGAAACTTTTCGGCTTCTTGTGCGGCACGCACCGGAAGGCTTGCCGGCGGGTGACATCGCGCGCGCGCTGGTGGTGCCCCAAAACACCATGTCCGCGCATCTGAATGTTCTGTCACGCGCGGGCCTCGTATCATCGCAACGCCAGAGCAGAATCATCATGTATCGCACGCAGATAGAACAGCTTCGCGACATGACGCTGTTTCTCCTGAAAGATTGTTGTGGTGGATCGGCAGAGCTTTGCGCTCCGCTGATCGCCGAGTTGACGCCCTGCTGCACTCCACACGCGGGAAAGTCCGCCTGATGTCCACATTTGAACGTTACCTAACCGTCTGGGTGTTTCTGTGCATCATCGTCGGTGTCGCCCTCGGCCATTTGCTGCCCGGCGTCTTCCAGCTCATTGGCGCGGCCGAGATTGCCAAGGTGAATATCCCGGTCGCAATCCTGATCTGGCTGATGATCATTCCGATGCTTCTGAAGATCGATTTCCGCTCTCTCACGCAGGTCGGCACCTACTGGCGGGGTATCGGCGTCACGCTGTTCATCAACTGGGCCGTCAAGCCGTTCTCGATGGCGTTGCTGGGCTGGCTCTTCATCGGCTGGCTGTTCCGCCCCTATCTTCCCGCTGACCAGATCGACTCCTATATTGCGGGACTGATCATTCTTGCCGCAGCGCCCTGCACTGCCATGGTCTTTGTGTGGTCTAACCTGACACGCGGCGAACCACTATTCACGCTCTCGCAGGTCGCACTCAACGATGCGATCATGGTCATCGCCTTTGCTCCCATTGTCGGCCTTTTGCTTGGCCTGTCCGCAATCACCGTTCCATGGGACACGCTCGTCCTCTCCGTTGCCCTCTATATCGTCGTGCCCGTCTTCCTCGCGCAGTTCATCCGGCACCGGCTCATGGCGGACGGAACGTCACGGATGCTCGATCGCATTCTCGCAAGGCTGCAGCCGATTTCGCTGCTAGCGCTGCTTGCAACACTGGTTCTTCTCTTCGCCTTCCAGGGCGAGCAGATTATCGCCCAACCGGCCGTTATTGGCTTGCTTGCAATCCCCATCCTTATCCAGGTCTATCTGAACTCCGGGCTCGCCTATCTTCTGAACCGGATGAGCGGCGAACGGCACTGCATTGCCGGTCCGTCGGCACTGATCGGTGCAAGCAATTTCTTCGAACTCGCAGTTGCGGCCGCTATCAGCCTGTTCGGTTTTCAATCAGGCGCAGCACTGGCAACCGTTGTCGGTGTCCTCATCGAGGTTCCGGTCATGCTCTCGGTCGTCTGGATCGTGAACCGCTCGAAGGATTGGTACGAGGCGGCCCCAGCCGTTTCCCGAAACACAATTACCGAAAGGCAATGAGCATGGACGTCACCATCTATCACAACCCGGATTGCGGCACTTCGCGCAACACCCTCGCACTCATTGAGCACGCCGGTATTCAACCCACTGTGATCGAGTATCTGAAAACCCCGCCGAGCCGCGAGCAACTCGTCAAGATGATCGCCGACGCCGGGCTGACCGTCCGCGAGGCGATCCGCGAGAAGGGCACGCCCTATACGGTGCTTGGGCTTGGATATCCTGAACTGACCGATGACCAGTTGATCGATGCCATGCTCGAGACGCCAATCCTGATCAACCGACCATTCGTCATCACCCCGATGGGTACGCGGTTGTCGCGCCCCTCGGAAGTGGTTCTGGATATACTTCCGGCAGACGCATTCAAGGGGCCGTTTACCAAAGAAGACGGCGAACAGGTCCTCGATGATGAAGGAAAGCGCATTGCCTGACACATTCCCCGCACTTGAGGGCCAGCACCTGCACGCGATTGATCTCGATGCTCTGCGTCCGGCCTTTTCGACACATAAGCCCCGCATTCTGATCCTCTACGGTTCGCTACGCGAGGTATCCTACAGTCGTTTGCTTGCCTTCGAAGCAGGGCGGCTGCTCGAACGGCTTGGATGCGAAGTTCGGATATTCGATCCGAAGGGCCTGCCTTTGCCCGACGAAGCACCGGTGAGCCACCCGAAGGTGCAGGAATTGCGTGAGCTCTCGCAATGGTCGGAAGGGCAGGTTTGGGTAAGCCCCGAGCGCCACGGCGCGATGACCGGCATCATGAAGTCGCAGATCGACTGGATTCCTCTCTCACTCGGATCTGTTCGCCCGACACAGGGCAAGACGCTCGCCGTCATGGAGGTTTCCGGCGGCAGCCAGTCCTTCAATGCCGTGAACCAGATGCGTATCCTCGGGCGATGGATGCGGATGATCACCATCCCCAACCAATCGTCGGTCGCAAGGGCGTATCAGGAGTTCGATGCTAGCGGACGGATGAAGCCGTCTCCCTATTACGACCGGGTGGTAGATGTCTGCGAGGAGCTGGTGAAGTTCACCATCATGACCCGCGATGCCTCGGCCTATTTGACCGACCGCTACAGCGAGCGGAAGGAAGAAGCGGTCGAGTTGGAGAAGCGGGTCTCCCTGAAATCGATCTGACGACCTAGGTTGTTGCGGTGGCTGGCCGCCGACAGGATGCTGCCACCGCAACGAATGCCGTGATGCTGACCGCGCCGAGACATGCGTTTCCAATGAGTGACAGGCTCAGGCCAAAGTTTTCCATGGACGCCGCGAACGCGAAGGGTGCCCCGGCTCCGAGCGCCAGTCGAGCTGCCGCCATCTTGCCCGTGATCGCGCCATACCCTTCCGATCCGAACAGATAGAGTGGCAGGCTGCCCTGCGCGATGCTGTTGATGCCTGACCCAAGCCCGAGGCAGATTGCGAACGCGACTGCCCCCGGTAGCCAGTCTCGCGTTGCCAGCAAGATCAGGATGCCGAACACGATCAGCACCGCCGACAGGACGGCGAGCGCTGGCGGCGACAGGTTCTTTCCGAAGACCATGTTGATCAGGCGGCTTGCGACCTGTGCCGGACCGAACAGAGATCCTATAACTACTGCCGCGCCACCTAGCCCGATGGAACCGAGCATCGGCACCATGTGCGCGAGGATCGCGGCAAGCGAAAATCCGAGAAGCGCGAAGGCGAACGACACCATGATCATGCTTCGGCGGCGCGCATCGTGGGGGATTGCTCCGATTATGGCTTCGCGAGGGACGGCCGCATCCGCATTCGGTCCGGTCTTGCCGACGCGCATGATCCAGACGTGTAGAGGCATGCAAAGGAACAGATTCAGCGCTGCAAAGACCAGATAGATCTCACGCCACGACATCCATTCGGAAAGCGCGGCCGAGATCGGCCAGAAGATCGTCGATGCGAACCCACCGATCAGCGTGAGGTAGGTGATGCTCCTGGATGCGGTTCTGGGATCGCTTTCGACCAGCGTCGCGAATGCGGCCTGATACTGCACCATTCCGGACGATACCTCGAGCAGGATGATGGCAACGGCGAAGATTGCGACTGACGGTGACCAGGCACAGAGCGACAGCATCAAGGCCGCAAGGCCTGAGCCGACCGTCATCACCGTGGCGGCTCCGATCCTATCCATCTGCCTGCCGATATAGGTTGCCGACAGACCTCCGATGAAAAGCGACACCGAGAAGACGCCAAATACCTCCGCCAATGTCAGGTCGAGGTCTTCCGCCATGCCGGGGGCAAGAATACTGAAACTGTAATAGAGAGTGCCGTAACCGATGATCTGCGTGAGGCCAAGCGCTGAGACGATGCCAGCAGGTACTTTCGAATTATGCAACGACATTGCCCCCATCGGAGGAAGTGCCGGCCGGACTGGCGCATCCATCGCTTCGCTCGACATTCTCCAGAATCGCCGGATGTTCGGCACAACAGTCTTCTACCAGGAATTTCACAAGCTCGGCCAAAGTGTCGTAGCTGGCGCTGTAAAGGATAGACCTCGATATTCGTCGTTGCGAGACCAGGCCAGACCGCTCCAGTTCCTTGAGATGAAACGACACGTTCGTCGCCGAGACGCCCATGCGCTCGGCGATTGCACCGGCGGCCAGTCCGTCAGGACCGGCAACGACAAGTGCTCGAACGATCGCGAGGCGCGTCTCCTGAGAGAGGGCAGCAAATGCCGAAAGAGCCTGATGCTGATCCATACTTCAATAATCCTTGAATTATTGAAGTATGGATAGCGAACGGCGATGCCATCGGCAAGGCAATTTCTTCCCGAGATCACACTTGCCCCTCTGGAACATACGTAGGCGTTCGCGGCGACGGGGCTATGAGCGGCGTATGCTCTACGCCTTGCGCGCGTTCTTGTGAAACGCCTCTGATGCGAAACCGGCGAGTTCGCGAATGAAGAAATCGAGCACCGTCGAAGGCTTTTCAGCGGACCGCGTGGCAATAACGAAGGTGGACTGGATACGGGTCTTTGCTGCCATCAACGGCCGGAAAATTCCTTTCTGGACCCAATCATCTGCATAATGATCAGGCAGATACCCAACATAGTGGCCGGACATCACGAACATCGCCTGCGCCTCCATGTTGGAGGCCGAAGCGCGCGCCCGTGCCTGCGGAAAATATTGCAGCTCACGCATATTGGCATAGGGCCGCACGACAAAATCGAAGGATTCGATGCGCTCGACGGAAAGTTCGGCATCGGGAAGATGAAAGAGCTGGTGTCCCTTCGCGCAATACAGTGAATGCGCCTCTTCCCTGAAGCGCGAAAGCTTCAGGCCCTGATACGGCAGCGTTTCCGGTAAAAGTGCGATGTCCAGGCCGCCATTGGCAATTTCCGACAACAGGGCGTCCGGCGTGTCGATCACCAGCTCGATACGTGCTTCCGGCGCCTTTTCGCTGATGCGGGCGATGATGCGGTGAATGGGCAGGTCGTGATCGGTAATCGTGTTGTCCACAAGTCCCAGTCGCAACGTACCGGTAATACGGTTCTTGAGCGTACCGATATCGCTTTCGAAGGCGTTCAGCGCCAGGAACAGCACTTTCGAACGCTCATGCACGAGCGCGCCGCGATCCGTCAATTCAAAACCGGATCGCCCTCGCCGACACAGCTTGAAACCGAGCCTGTCTTCCAGCGCCTTGATATGGAAACTGACAGCGGACTGGCTCAGCCCGAGCGTGATTTGCGCGCCGAGAAAACTCTTGTGCTCCACGACGGCGCGGAAGACGGCGAGAGAACGAAGGTCGGATTGCGCGAGCTGCATGGGAACCGTTACATCAATTTTACAAATATAAACTTCATCAGTTTCCTATTTTTCTGGAATAATGTCCATGGTTTCCTCCTCCCCAATGACAAACCAATAAGGGAACGAAACCATGCAAAACCTGCTCACTCTGAAATCTCTCACGCTCTGCGCAGCCTTCGCCGTCAGCCTCGGCGCATCCGCCCATGCCGCCGATCTTCTGGAAAAGATCAAGGCCGATAAGGTTTTCACTGTCGCAACCGAGGCCCGGTTTGCGCCGTTCGAATTTGTCGAAGACGGCAAGATCGTCGGTTATTCCGCTGACATCATGCAAGAAGTCATGAAAGCCTTGCCGGGCGTTGAGCTGAAGCGTCTCGATCTGCCCTGGCAGGGCATCCTGCCAGGCCTTGCCGCCAGCCGCTTCGATTATGTCGTGACCTCGGTCACCGTGACGCCGGAACGCATGAAGGCCTACAAGCTCTCAGCCCCCGTCGCCGATGCGACGATGGCAATCCTGAAACGCAAGGGCGATGCCGAGATCTCCAAGCCGGAAGATATCGCGGGTAAGCCCGTCGGCTCGCAGGCGGGCTCCGCGCAGCTCAAGGCGCTTGAGACGTTTTCCGCCGAACTGAAGGCCGCCGGCAAGGATGCCACGACGGTCTCCAGCTACACGGATTTCTCGGAAGCTTATGCCGACCTCGGTGCCGGGCGCCTGCGCGCCGTCGTCAACTCGCTTCCAAACCTTCTGGAAGCTGCACGCCAGCGGCCGGATGCTTTTGAAGTCGTTCTGCCGACCTTCGGACCGAAGACCTATTTCTCATGGGCGGGCCGCAACGATACTGACAGTGCGACGCTAAATGCCTTCATGGACAGTGAATTGGCAAAGCTCAATGCATCCGGCAAACTGGCCGAATTCCAGAAGAAATGGTTCGGCGCGCAGATGGAGCTGCCCGACACTCTGCCGGCGACTGAGTGACCGGCAGGTCGAACCGGTCATGGACAAGATATCTTTTGCCATCTGGCCGGTTCTTGTGGACGGCCTCTTCACCACGCTGACCGTCAGCCTTTCGGCGCTTCTTCTGGGAGCGCCGCTGGCCCTTCTCCTCGCGGCCTGCGGTCGCAGCGGCCGCCTGCCCCGCCTGGCATCCGGTCTCTACATCTCCTTCTGGCGAGGCACGCCCATTCTAGTCCAGCTGCTCATCGTCTTCTACGTCCTGCCACTTCTGGGGCTGGATCTGACGCCGGTTGCTGCCGCAACTTTGGCGCTGGCGCTAAACACAGCCGCCTTCCAGTCGGAGATATACAGGGCAGGCCTGCAATCCATTCCAAAGGGAGAGCGGGAAGCCGCCGCCATGCTCGGCCTTTCCGCAGGTCGTACATTCCTGCACATTGAAGTGCCTCAGGCCTTCAGAACCATGTTGCCGGCACTTGTCGGCGAGATACAGGCTCTCGTGAAGAACTCCTCACTCGTTTCGGTCATCGCCGTCACCGACTTGACGCGCCGTGCCCAGCAATATGCGGCCACCACCTTCCGGCCACTCGACGCCTATCTCTCGGCTCTCCTGCTTTATGTCGCGGTTGGAGCGCTGCTTGCGGGAATAGGCCTCCTTGTCGAACGGCACCTCACAAAGGGAGCGACGCGATGATTTCCGGCTTCCTGAACGATATTCCTCTCTATGCGGCCGGGTTGTTCACAACACTGACAGTTTCCATTGCGGGTATCGCACTGGCCGTCATCATTGGTATCGTGCTGGCTGCGGCGCTACGGTCGCGGTACATGGCCATCTCCCTGCCGGTAAGGCTTTATGTGGAGTTTGCCCGCGGCGCGCCGCTCGCGCTGATCCTGTTTCTTTTCTATTATGGCGGCCCGCAATTGGGGCTGATCCTCAGCCCCTATGCCGCCGGCATCGTCGGTCTCGGCCTCTATGGCGCTGGCCCCTTTGCGGAGATTTTCCGCGCCGGTTTCAATGCCGTTCCAAGAGGCGAGATCGAAGCGGCGGGAATGCTGGGCATTACCTCCGGCGACACCTTTCTCCACATCCAGATGCCGCAGGCGCTGGCACTGACGCTGCCGGCTTCCGTCGGCCAGGCCATTAATCTCGTCAAGGAATCCGCCGTTCTGTCCGTCATCACGCTCAGCGAGCTGACCAAGGTCGCCGGTACGATCAGCTCGATCACCTTCGCGGTCGTAACCCCTTATCTCACCATTGCCCTGCTCTACTGGGCAATCGTCGAAATCCTGTCGCGGCTCGGCCTCTATCTCGAACGCCGCCTTTCCACCGAAGGCTCCTGACATGAGCGAACGAACAGTTGTTATTTCCGCGCGCGGCCTGGAGAAACGGTTCGGTGACAAGACCGTTCTGAAAGGCATCGATCTCGACATTCATATGGGTGATGTCCTGTGCATCATCGGACCTTCGGGATCGGGCAAGAGCACGCTTCTGCGCTCGCTTGCATTTCTCGATCCCTATGACGCGGGTGATGTCGATGTCTTCGGCCGCCTGATCGGCTGGCGTGAAACCCCGCTTGGCCGCGAACGCGCCGGTCCGAAAGAACTGGCAGAGACGCGCCGCCCGCTTGGAATGGTCTTTCAGCACTTTCATCTGTGGCCGCATATGAGCGTCATCAAAAACGTGACATTGGCGCTCAGGCTCGTCCATGGTCTTCCCCAGGCCGAAGCGATAAAGCGCGGCCGCGCCATGCTGGATAAAGTCGGGCTTGCCGCTTTCGCTGACCGCCGACCCGACGGCCTGTCCGGTGGGCAGAAGCAACGCGTCGCCATCGCCCGCGCACTGGCGGTGAACCCTCGCGCCATGCTGTTCGACGAGCCGACCTCGGCACTCGATCCCGAACTTGTCGGTGAAGTGCTTTCCGTCATGAAGACGCTCGCGGCGGAAGGAATGACCATGGTCATCGTCACGCACGAAATGGGTTTTGCCGCACATGCGGCCAACCGTGTTGTCTTCATGGATGACGGCAAGATCGTTGAGGAAGGCGCGCCGCAGACGCTTTTCAGTAATCCGAAGAGCGAACGCCTTTCACAATTTCTGCAAACCTGGCGCGAGCGCGCACTTTGATATCTGAAAGGACATCTCCATGACTGCCCACGGCTATGACGGCGGACGATTGAACCTGCCATTCGTCGGTATTTCCACCTTTGCCAAAAGTCCCTACGTCGAAAACTGGGACGCGATCGACGCGGATGTGGCGGTTCTCGGTGCCCCGTTCGATTTTGGGACGCAATGGCGCCCCGGCGCCCGCTTCGGGCCGCGCAGCATCCGTGAGGCCTCCACCCTGTTTTCCTTCGGCCACGCGGGCGCCTACGATCACGAGGACGACGTCACATATCTGGAAGGCGTGAAGATCGTCGATATAGGCGACGCCGACATTGTTCATACCGATACGGTGAACAGCCACGCGAATATCGAGTTCGGCGTCCGCAAAATCCTTAAAGCCGGCGCACTGCCTGTGGTGCTTGGCGGAGACCACTCCATCAACATCCCCTGCATCAATGCCTTCAGCGATCAGGAGCCGATCCATCTGGTGCAGATCGACGCGCATCTGGATTTCGTCGATGAGCGTCACGGCGTCCGCTTCGGACATGGCAGCCCCATGCGCCGCGCCTCGGAAAAACCGTGGGTCACCGGAATGACCCAGCTCGGTATCCGCAACGTCTCCTCCACCGCAAAGGAAGGATACGACTATGCCCGCTCCCAGGGCTCGGATATTCTCTCCGTGCGCCAGATCCGCAAACTCGGCGTGGACGCCGTAGTGGAGCGCATCCCCGCGGGCAAGCGCTATTATCTTTCGATCGATATCGATGGCTTCGACCCGTCCATCGCGCCAGGAACCGGGACCCCGAGCCATGGCGGCTTCATCTATTACGAGGTACTGGAACTGATTGCAGGTCTTGCAAAGCGTGGCGAGATCGTCGGCATTGATCTGGTCGAGGTCGCGCCTGATTACGATCACACCGGCTCCACCGCCATTCTGGCTGCGCAGATTCTGCTCAACACGATCGGACGTATCTTCATAGCTCGGAACGCATAAAAAACCGCGATCCGCCGGTACTGGATCCTTGGACACGCAGCGCGCAAGAAGGGCCGCCCTTGGGGCTTCCTGGAGTTCGATGGTCTCGTCAGACGTGAAGCCAAAAGCCCTCCACGGGGGGAGGGCTTTTGTTTGCATTGATTGTAGCTATGGTTGCGACGGTTTTAAAAGTCCAAAAACGCCAAACGCGCCTCGCTGCACCACGCAAAAATCAGATATCAACAACAAGCCCCTTTGCCTTCAGGACGGGCTCCAGATTGCTAACCTCGATAACGGATTTGCCCTGCTTGTAAGCTTCAATGAAGCCCGCTTCAGCATCTTCGCGAATTTGCGAAAGACGTGCCGATTCCTGAGCGTCAGCACGACGCACAACCACCAAACCGTCCGCATCGCCAACAATGATGTCGCCGGGATTGACGATCTCATCGCCAATGATGATCGTATCGTTTACTGCGGCAATCGTTTCCTTGACGGTACCCTTGATGCAGACGCTGAACGAGAACACAGGGAAGCCAAGGTCTCGAAGCTGCAAGGTGTCACGCACACCGGTATCCGTCACCAGACCACCGATCCCCTTTGCAAGGCAGGCATTTGCCAGCACGTCGCCAAAGGAACCAGCCTCTTCGTACTCACCAGCTGAAACCACGATGATGTCGCCGGGCTTGGCGTAATTAATGGCCAGCTGCAACATGATGTTGTCACGCGGCGCGCATTTGACGGTAAAGGCGGGACCACACAGTTTCATGCGGTAATCGACAGGCTTGATGCGGGAGGAAAGTGCGCCCCTGCGACCCTGTGCCTCGTGGATGGTTGCCGGCGAAAACTTCGAAAGGGCTTCGATGTCTGCCTTGCTTGGCCGTTCTGCTATATCTTTAATGTGGATCATAAAACCTCCCACGGTAAGGCTGGCGGCGGGAACGTCCCGCCACTCGCATTGAGTTTAATTGTCATGTGTCAATCGTTGCCGTGGCTTGAAGCCAGGCGGGATCAGGGGATCGGGTCGAATTTCAGCTCGGAGAGCGGGACGACCTTGTCCGTACGGGTCATTTTGTATTCGGTATTCGGGCCAAGCCACTTGTCCCAGATTTTGTTTATCTCGCCGGAGGCGTCGAGTGTGCGCAGCACTTCATTGATCTTCGCTGTGAGGGCAGGATTGTCCTTTGCCATGCCGACACCGATCGGCTGATAGAGCATCGGCTCCTCGATCATGCGCATCGGTTTGCCCTTGGTCTTCGATTCATTGACGAACTTGGTGGTGGTCATGGTGTTGGCCACCATACCCCGCGCCTTGCCCTGCTGAACGGCAAGATAGGCAGAGGCAGTATCCTGGAAGGTCAGCGGCTCGGACTTGTTGAGCTTGATAGACATTTCAGAGGTCGAGCCCTTGGTGGAGGCGACACGCTGGCCTTCGTAATCCGACTTCTTCTTGCCGGCATCATCAACCGGCACGATCAGCATTTCCTTGGCGAGATAATAGGGATCGCTGAACTGAATCTGCTCGGCGCGGCTTTGTGTGTAGGCGAGATTGGCGACGGTGATATCGACGCGGCCAAGCTTGACTTCCGGCACACGGGCTTCCACCGACACCGGTTTGACTTCGGCCTTAACGCCCAGTTCCTTGGCGATCGCGTTGCAAAGATCAACGTCAAAACCGGCCATTTCACGGGTCTTCGGATCGGGTGCCGCGAATGGCACGACATCAGCAAAGGTTGCGCAACGAAGCACCTTGTTCGCCATGATCGTATCGAGTTGATCAGCCGCCGCTGGTGACGCGAGAGCGGTTCCAGCCAGTGCAACGGTAAGTGTCAGGCATTTCCAGTTCATGGTCAGTTCTCCTCTTATGATTGATTGGTATCAGTGGCGCAGATCGGAAAGGAACCGCTGCGCGCGCGGATGGCGTGGTGCTGTGAAAAACTCTTCCGGCGTCGCTTTTTCGAGAATTTCGCCGGCGTCGATGAACCAGATGCGGTCGGCAACTTCACGGGCAAAGCCCATTTCGTGGGTCACGCAAAGCATGGTCATGCCCTCTGCCGCGAGCCCCTTCATGACGGCCAGCACCTCTCCAACCATTTCCGGGTCGAGAGCGCTTGTCGGTTCATCGAACAACATGACGGGCGGCTCCATGGCCAGCGCACGCGCAATTGCCACGCGCTGCTGCTGACCGCCGGACAATTGCCCCGGATAGGCGCCAGCCTTGTCGGAGAGGCCTACCCGATCCAGAAGCTTCAAAGCTTTCTGGCGGGCAACATCAGGTGCGACGCCTTTCACCCGGATCGGGGAAATCGTGACATTTTCGACAACAGACAGGTGCGGAAAGAGATTGAAATTCTGGAACACAAAACCAACTCTGCTGCGCAGAAGATTGAGTTCCTTTGTCTTGGTTGCCGCGTGAATATCCTGCCCATCGAGCGTGATGGATCCGCTGTTGATCTCTTCGAGACGATTGACGGTACGGATCAATGTGGATTTGCCGGAGCCGGAAGGGCCGCAGATGACGATAACCTCGCCCCGCGCAACTTCGGCGTCGACATTCTTCAAAACTTCGTAGTCGCCATAACTCTTGCAGACATTGGAAATGCGGATGGTCTGCTGTGTTGATGATGCCGTGTTTGTCATGGCTGCTCCGTTATGATTTTCGCCTGCGCCTGCAATGCCTGTTGCCGGCGACCGACCACACCGGCACGGCGTTTGGCGATACGCCGCTCGACGGCATTTGCGAGATACGTCAAGCTCCAGCAAATGGCGTAGTAGACAACCGCGAGGATGAGGAAGACCTGGAATGGTTGTGTCAGAAGCTGATTATTGACCTGACTTGCCGCAAAGGTGAGGTCGGGTACGTTGATGACGTAACCGAGCGTCGTATCCTTGATCGTGGCGACGAATGTCGAGATCATGCTGGGGATCATGTTGTAAAGCGCCTGCGGCAAGATGATGAAGCGCATTGCACCGAGATAGCTGTGGCCAAGCGCTCTCGCCGCATCCATCTGCCCGGCACCAAGAGCGACAATACCCGCTCTTACGACTTCGCTGAGAAATGCGCCCTGATAGATGACAAGCGTCGTCAACATGATGACGAAGCTCGGCACGTCTGCGCCGGTCCAGAGCGGAACGAGGAAATAACTCCAAAGGATGAGCATGAGCAAAGGCACGCCGCGCGTGACATAGACCAGCCCCGTTACCGGCCACCGCAGGAGCCGCCACTTGGACAGGCGCGCCATCGCCATAAGGATGCTGACAGGAAAGGCCAGTGCGATGGCAAGGGCAGACAGGATGATCGTGTTCGCAAGCCCTCCAAGCGGGCCGTTCGGATATTGCCCGATCAGCAGCAGCAACCAGTTGTCATGAACGATGGTAATCATATCGCCGATCATCCGCGTGCCCTCCACGCCGGATCAAGGCGCATCGAAAGATACGCACCGGCACCCATGATCAACAGCGAGAAGAAGAGGTACAGAACAGTTCCGACAAGATAGATCTCGAAGGTCTGGAAGCTGAGATTTTCAATTTCCTTGATGGCATGGGTCAATTCGGAAGCGCCGATAATGAGGGCGAGGCTGCTGTTCTTGAACAGGGAGACACTGTGATTGATGAGCGGCGGCAGGGCATTGCGCACGCCTTGCGGCATGATGATGAAGCGCATCGCGGAGAGATAACCGTGGCCCAATGCCTTGGCCGCCTCCATCTGTCCCGGGCTGACGGAGCGCAGGCCTGAACGCAGATCCTCACTGAAATAGGCTGCCTGACAGAGACCAAGACCCACCACGGCAAAGATCGCTTCGGCATTGTGACCGATCAGCCAGTCCGTCAAACCTGAAGGCAGGAGCGTGAATATCCCGAAGTACCACAGCATCAATTGCACGAGTGTGGGCACATTGCGGTGGTAGGAAACATAGGCCGCCACGGCGCGATCAGCAAAACGCGACGATGAAAATCGCACGCATAACAGGACCAGCGCAAGCGTCATGGCGAGAGACCAGGACCCGATAAAGATGACGAAGGTCATCTGCAATCCGTGCCAGAGCATTGCAATATATTGCGGGTCGCTCAGGATTGCCGACAGGTCGAAACCGCTCACGGCTTTTGTTCCTTCGCTGCGTCAGCTTGCGCCACAGTCTGCGGTTTGGCCGTCTGAAGTCCGCCCATAACCTGCAATGTCGGGGTAATTTCCATATGGCCGATATTCATTGAAACTGGCGCGGCAACGGCAAAGGCAATCGCGTCGGCAATATCTTCCGCTTTCGGCAGCTCGAAACCATCGATGAAGCGCTCGCGCACGCTCGGATCGTTGCCGTGAACGTGAGTGAAGATATCCGTCGCCACGCGGCCGGGGCAAATCTCCGTTACGCGGACGCGTCTGCCGAATGCATCCAGCCTCAACTGGTTCGAAAGCATGGCGACACCAGCTTTAACGGCATGATAGGTCGAGTTGCCGCCGAAATTATAGTTTCCGGCGATGGACGAGATATTGACGACATGCCCGCGATCACGCTCCACCATGCCCGGAACAATCAGCCGGCAGATGTGGAGAACGGCACGGAGATTCACATCGATCAAAAGGTCGATATCCTCCGCATCAGCCTGAAGGAACTTCTTCGGCCTGTCGACGCCGGCATTGTTCACGAGAATGTCGAACTGCACCTTGTTTGCAAGATCGGCAATTGCAGCGCGATCGGTAACGTCGATCGCGTGCGGTATGCATCCGGTGCGTTCGGCGAGTTCATTCAGGGCGCCGGCGCTGCGGGCAACCGCGTGGACTTCAATGTTTTCGCGGCAAAACCGCTCTACGACAGCGGCACCGATACCGGATGAAGCACCGGTGACCAAAGCGGTCTTGTAATCGGAGAATGGCATTCTGATCCCCTTTTTTGTTACCATCAACACTAGCGAAGCTTTCCCTGCTTGCCTAAGACCGATTATTTTTGGAGTAATAAGTAAGTTTTATGGAGACCCGCAAACAGGCAATTAGAGACGGGATTCCGGGATGTTCTTGTTCCAGGCAGGAGCTTTCCGCTCTGGCGCCCAGATTGCAAAACGCGTGCGAGCCTGTAAGCTGCGCCAAGCATGGATATAAGACGTCTCAAATCATTCATCGTCATCGTAGACAGTGGCAGCATCACGCGCGCCGCAGATATTCTGCATCTGGCGCAACCGGCACTCAGCCAGCAACTAGCCGCGCTTGAAGATCATTTCGGCCAGAAATTGCTCATCCGCAGCCAGCAGGGCGTGACGATGACGGATGCGGGACATGCCGTTTACCGCCATGCACAGATCATATTGCGCCAGATGGAACAGGCGCAGGTTGACGTATCGGCGGCTGGTAACTCAATTGCGGGACGCGTCTCTGTCGGTCTGGTCCCATTCAGCAGCGCTGCAACGCTTTCCGTGGAGCTGTTGGCGGAAACGCGCAAGCGACATCCGGGGATATTGATCCACCTGACGGAAAGTGTGGGACAAACCTATAGCCAGATGATCATGAATGGACGTCTGGAACTGGCATTGATCCACGGCGTCGGACCAATCAAGGGCGTAAAATTCGAGCCCATGCTCAGCGAAGAATTTTATCTTGTCGCACATCGCGATTTCGCAATCGAAGCGGATTCAAAACCGGTGCCGATCGCCGCGCTTGATGGCATGCCCATGCTGATGCCACCCGCGTATAATTTTGTCCGGCGCGCTGTAGACACGGCATTCACCCGCAGCCGGATCAATCTGAAGGTCGTCGCGGAAGTGGAAATCGTCAGGACGCTTGCCCGCGCCGTTGCAAGTGGTCTCGGCGCAACCATCATGCCAAAAGCCATTGCCAACCGGATCGTCTCGGAAACGAGCGAACCACTTATTTGCCGGCTGCTGTCGCCACGGATAGAAGAAACACTGTCGCTCTGCATGTCCGACCAGAATTCGCTGTCTGAGCCGGCTTTTGCCGTCAAGGATATTCTGGTGGAACTGACGGAAAAATTGAAACTTTAGAGTATCCTTTGGCCCGGCAGCCGAGCCAAAGGATCGTTTTCAGGATCAACGCATATCCTGGCAGAACTGCGCAATGCGGGCGCAACCTTCGCTCAACATCTCCATGCTCGTTGCATAGGAGATCCGGAAGTATGGGCTCATACCATAGGCGGCGCCCTGTACCGTTGCCACGTGATGCTCATCAACCAGCGCCATCACAAAATCCACATCGCCTTCGATTTTGCGTCCGCCCTTGGTGGTCTTGCCGATAAGCCCAGACATATTGGGATAGAGGTAAAAGGCGCCTTCCGGCTTATGGCAGCGCAAACCGTCAATCTCGCCGAGTTTGCTCAGAACAAAATCGCGACGGTCGCGATAGATAGCGGCGCGTTCTTTAAGAAGATCCTGGGGACCGTCCAGCGCTGCAATCGCTGCCGCCTGCGAAACAGTGGCAATGCCGCCGCCGTTCTGACCGTTTACATTGCTTATTGCGGCGATAAGTTCCTTCGAGCCGCTGGCGCAATAGCCCAGACGCCATCCCGTCATGGCGTAAGCCTTCGACACGCCGTTCATTGTCAGAACGCGGTCATAAAGCCGCGGCTCCACATCGGCAATTGTGCCGAATTCGAAGCCATCATAGACAAGATGCTCGTAAATATCGTCAGTCAGGATCCAGACATGGGGATGACGCAGCATAACCTCTGCGATTGCTTTCATCTCCGCGCGGGAACAGGCGGCGCCGGTGGGGTTGTTGGGAAAATTGAGAATGAGCCACTTCGTACGTGGCGTAATCGCAGCTTCCAAATCTTCGGCACGCAGTTTGAAACCGGTTTGTTCGACGCACGGCACAGCGACGGGAACACCCCCTGCGAATTTGACGATATCCGCATAGCTGACCCATGACGGGGTGGGAATAACGACCTCGTCGCCCGGATTGCAGGTTGCAAGCATGGCGTTGAAAATTACCTGTTTGCCGCCTGCGGAAACGATGATCTGGCTGGCATCGTAGGTCAGATTATTGTCCCGCTTGAACTTTCTGGCGATCGCGGCTTTCAGCGCAGGCGTGCCATCCATCGGTGGATATTTCGTCTGCCCGCCAAGGGCTGCTTCGTGCGCGGCCTCGATTGCGTGAGCAGGCGTCGGGAAGTCCGGTTCACCTGAGGAGAGGCTGACCACCTTGACACCCTGCGCGGCCAGCTCTCTGGCGCGTTGGGTCATGGCGGCGGAAGCGGAGATGGAGACGTTTTTCAGGCGGTCTGATGTAGAGGGCATCTGCATGATCTTTCAGTAAGATTTAGAGAACGGGCCAACCAGAGGCCCATTAAGACGCGAGTTCTGCGGCAGGCGCGAGCGTTGCGCCGGAGGCGCTGATTTCACTACGCACGATACGCGCCAGCTCCAGTGAACCGGGCGTATCACTGTGGACGAGAATGGAGCGAGCCGGCATTGTGATGACCGTGCCATCAATGGCTTCGACCGTGCCATCGGTCAGGAACCGGCGGACACGGGCGCGCACCGATGGTTCATCCTTGACCAGCGCGCCGGGAAGACCCCGCGCTACAAGGCTTCCCCTGGCGTCATAGGCGCGATCGGCCAAAAACAATGCCAGGGTCTTCAATCCAGCGCGTTTTGCCGCTCTCTCGATTTCGCTGTCCGGCGTTACGAACACCACAAGCTTCGGATCAACTGCAGAAATGGCATTCATCATCATATCAGCAAGCGCCGGGTCGCGATTGACCATATTGCCCATGGCCGCATGAAAACTGAAGTGCCCGACTTCGACGCCTTCGCTTTTGGCAATCGCGATCAAGGCCCCGAGCTGATAGAGCATCTGCTGTCTCAACTCATCCGGCTGGAAGGGCATTTCGCGTCGGCCGAAGCCTGCCCTATCAGGCAATCCCGGATGTGCGCCGATGCCGACGCCATTTTCTTTGGCAAGGCGAACCATTCGCGCCATCGTATCTGGCTCGCCGCCATGAAAACCACAGGCAATATTAGCCGACGATACGATCTTCATCATCGCTTCGTCGTCACAGAGCCGGTAAGGACCGAAGCCTTCGCCCATGTCGGAGTTCAGATCGATCTTCATCGTTTCCTCCCTTTGCTCCCTGGTTGTCCGTCAACCCATCGCATTCAGCGCTCGCTTGACCATTTGTGAGGTCTGGCGAACATCATCGACGTATTTCGCAACTGCCCGCTCGGCCACACGCGCTTCCTCGTGATTGGACCTCACGAATTTGATCTTCCCACCCGCGCGTGCCTGTCCTAACCGCCACAGGTCGGCTTCGATCACGCCGGCAATCTTTGGATAACCGCCCGCCGTATTTGCATCGCTCATCTGGATGATCGGCTCGCCACCTGGCGGCACCTGTACAACGCCCGGCATCACACCGTGGGAACGCATTTCGATGGCTTCGGTCGGTTTTATAGGATCACCCGACAGCCGGTAACCGGTCCGGTCGCTGCGGGAGGATATGCGCCAGATCTGGCTCCAGAATTCCTCGCCATCATTGGCAAACAGCTTTTGTTCACCGGCCGGAATAGCACGTATCGGCAAAACGCCGTCCACTACAGGCGGGAAAATATCGCTTAAAGCCACGGAAGGCTCAACTACACCAAGCCCGTTTGATGGCAGTGGTAACAGATCGGCGGAAGCCCCTATTTCGAGCCTGTCACCTTTTGCAAGCGGTCGCCCATCGTGACCGCCGAAACTGCCGCGCAGTGCCGTGCTTCGAGATCCCATCAAAACCGGAACGTCCAACCCGCCCGTAACTGCGACATAGGCGCGGGCGAGTTTCGGCGGCTGCCTCAGTTCCAGTATCTGACCTTCCTTGCCGATATGAGCGCACCAGGAAAGCAGCTCTTTCCCGTCAAGCAACGGGCGCCCATCCGTCCCGGTAACGGCAAATGTTGCTGTTTTCGTAAAACGCAATCTGAATGGAAAAGTCTGGACCTCGATGACGGCAGCATCTGCGGCATTACCGGTCAGAATATTGCCGATCTTAAGCGACAGAGGATCCATGGCACCGCCAGCAGAAACTCCGATGTCACGGTAACCGGGGCGACCGAGGTCTTGCACGGTGTTGAAGGGGCCGGTTTCGATAATCTCGATCATAGCTCGATCCCTGTAGGTATGAAGCGTACCGTATCTCCGGGTGCCAAAAGAGCTGGCGCAGAAGAGGCGGGATCGAACATCTGCAAATCGGCGTAACCGATGGAATTCCACCCATTCGGTCCGGTCAACATCGCCACACCCGTCTGCATTCCACCGATCGTCACGCAACCCTTTTCCATCTTGATCGATGGCACGGTTTTTCGGGGCATATAGATGCGCGCATCAAGACCATGCAGATAGCCAAAGCCCGGCGCGCTCCCAAGCGCGAAGACGCGGTAGGTCGCCTCATGGTGAATCCGCACGACTTCGCGGTCGCTCAGCCCTGAAAAATCACAGATGGCTGGAAGGTCGGCAGCGTATTCGCCCCCATAATGTACCGGTATTTCAACTGTCTTCCCGACAATATCCAGACTGGCTGCTTTATCCCAGGCATCGAGCAACTGGGACACGATGAACTCTGGATCTTCAGGCGTTTCCTTAAAAATCGCCAAAAGGTTCGTCATGCCGGGAATGACTTCCGCAACACCTGCCCAGACTTTTACCGTTTGCGAAAGCGCCCAGATCCAGCGTTGTGCTGGCAGATCAAATTCGCCGGATGCTTCGAGCAAGAATGACCGGGAGCCTATGAACGAAACGCGCGCCTGGCCTTTGATGACGGGCTGGATTTCGTGACGAGGTGCTAGAGTGTTCGATGTCGCAATCATGATTGAAGCTCGATTTCGAACAGCGGATCACCAAAACCAACCAGAGCATCCTGCACGGCAAGCTGATTGACGAGCGAACCGTTACGACCCGCGACAACGGGGATGAGAATGTGGTCGATCCGGATAAATCCAATCACGTCATCTGCAGCAACCAAACGCGGAAGATTTTGCATTTTTGCAGGCAGAGCAGGCTTAGAAGAGCAGAAGAGACCGGCAATCGGCGCTTTTACCACCACTTTCGAAACAGCGCCCTTTGGTGAGCAAACAGTGCCGGCGACGGAAATTGCAGATCTTGCCGAAGCAGAAACAATAATGCGTACCTGACCCTCAGGCGTCGTGATTTCCACGCCATCCACGCCTGCATCCGTCAGCATATCGGTCAAAGCTGTGAGTAAGACAGGGTCGCTAAAGTCGGGCCTGCTCATGCCGCGTTCCGTTCTTTTAGCCATTGTTCAAGATAGTGAATGTCTGTTTGGCCCTGCGCAAAAGCCTCGTCCTCAAACAGGGCGCGCAGGAGCGGAAGATTGGTCGAAATACCCTCCACCCGTGTACCCGCAAGCGCTTGGCGCATCCTAACCATGGCTTCAGCACGGGTCGGCGCATGTACGATCAACTTGGCGATCAAGGAATCATAATAGGGTGACACCCGGTAGCCGACATGGATATGGGTATCGACGCGAATCCCCTCTCCTTCCGGCAGCACAAGATTGGTCACGATGCCTGCCGAGGGGAGAAACTTATCAGGATCTTCGGCATTGATCCGGCATTCGAAAGAATGTCCGTCGCAGATAACATCTGCCTGCCGCAAGTCCAGAGGCTTACCCTGCGCCGCCTTGATCTGGGCCTGAACGATGTCGATGCCGCTCGTCATTTCCGTGACGGGATGTTCGACCTGCAAGCGCGTATTCATCTCGATGAAATAGAACTTGCCGTCTTCAAACAGGAATTCGAAAGTTCCCACCCCGCGATAGCCAATCTGTCGGCAAGCCTCGACGCAAGCCATACCAACCGGCTGGATCACATCGACCGAAATTCCAGGCGCTGGCGCTTCTTCGACCACTTTTTGATGACGACGTTGCATCGAACAGTCGCGGTGACCAAGCCAGACGGCATTGCCGTGCGTGTCGCACAAGACCTGTATCTCGATATGACGGGGATGCTGGAGAAACTTCTCCATATAGAGGACAGCAGAGCCAAAAGCCTGCCTCGCCTCCTCCCTCGTCAAGGTAATGGCTTCATGAAGCAAGGCAGCTTCCTGCACCACCCGCATGCCACGCCCGCCACCACCGCCCGCAGCCTTGATGATGATTGGATAGCCGATCTCATTCGCGATACGCTCAACCGTTTCAGCATCCTCGGGAAGCGCTGTATCCGGTCCCGGTACACATGGCACACCGGCCGCAATCATTGCCCGTTTGGCAGCGATCTTGTCGCCCATCGTGGAGATCGACCTTGCGTCCGGACCGATGAATACGAGACCGGCATCTTCGACAGCCTGAGAAAAGGCGGCATTTTCGGACAGAAATCCATAACCGGGATGGATCGCACCCGCACCCGTCAGACGGGCAGCGATTAAGATAGCATTCTGATTGAGGTAGCTCTTGGCAGCATTCGCCGGGCCAACACAAAGGAAGGTATCAGCCGTTTGGCCATATGGAGCCTGCCTGTCCGCCTCAGAGCAGATGGCCACGGTCTTCAAGCCCAATTCGCGGCAGGCGCGCTGAATGCGTGCAGCAATTTCACCCCGGTTGGCAATCAGGACCGTGTCGAAACCCGGTATATCCGATGTGGTGTTGAGACCTGCCGCCACTACGCGATCTCCGCCAGCAAATCATTGGCCTCAACCTCGCCACCATCAACCTCCGTCAGATAGGTGATCCGGCCAGCGCGTGGCGCAACAATTTTATTGAAGACTTTCATGGCTTCGATGATGAAGAGGGCCTGCCCCTCCTCGACCACATCTCCAGCCTCGACAAATGAAGGTTGTCCCGGCGCGGAAGCGCGATGCAAAACCCCAAAAATCGGGGCATGAACGGAAGTGGCCGATGTGGCGGCAGGAAGGATCGACTCCGACCGATCGATCAGGGCGTCATCCTCGGCTTTGACCGGGACATTGCTGCCAGTCTCTGTTCGAGGTGCGGTTTTGAATATCCGCACAGTTACGCTTTTCTCTGTCACCATGAGTTCGGTGACGTTCGTTCGTCCGACAAAATCAATCAGCGTCTTTATCTTTGGCAGGTCCATAAGCGTACTCGGCATTGTCCAAAGCCACCCGGTAATCCCGCACGATCGGGGTCACTTTCGGCTGCCTTAGACCTAGCACGATAGGCTGTTTGATGGGGTCAGAAGAACTTTTGATGGAGGTGTTCAATGAATAGGGGCCGTGAGCCCGTTGAGTTCGCGAAGCTCGAGTGTGCGTAATGGATCGACCGCTGCACGCCATCAGAGCCCCACGTGGCTATACCGCCAGCAATTCATTTGCGGTATCCAAGGCCCTAAACGCAAGGCGCCCTCCGGGATGGGAGGGCTTTGTTGTTGATAGTCTTGAAGATGGTTGCGGGGGCAGGATTTGAACCTGCGGCCTTCAGGTTATGAGCCTGACGAGCTACCGGGCTGCTCCACCCCGCGTTACCAGCGTAAATCCCTATGGGATTTATCGCGACCAGCGTAAATCCGTATTGGATTTATCGCGACTGCATCACAGGGACGCTGTGATGTATAGTTCCGGAGCAAATTGCCGAAGGCGATTTGTCTCCTTTAAGGGACGCACGTTGCGTTTTCCTTATGTTTTCATGTTACGCAATGCAAAAAGGCCGCTTTGAGCGGCCCTTTGTATCGGCTGGGCCGAAGAGTTTGCTTGAGAAGATATTTGTTGCGTTTTGCAGACCTGGCAGCGACCTACTCTCCCGCGTCTTGAGACGGAGTACCATTGGCGCTGGGGCGTTTCACGGCCGTGTTCGGAATGGGAACGGGTGCAGCCGCCCCGCGATAACCACCAGGTCGGCAAAACGCAACACAGTTCATGTTTTCACATGAGTGTTGTTTCGAGAAGCTGGGAAGCTTGCGCTTCATTTAATTTAACACGTCTTTCTGCGACCCTTCCCGTATGTTTGCCATACAGACCAGAGGTCGTCGCGCCCTGTGGCGCGGCCCGTCCGGAGCGCTATGCGCGTCAGGACAGAACAGATGATGCTCATCTTTGATGAGCATGAACAATGGGAACGAAGAAGTCGATCGAGCTATTAGTAACGGTAAGCTTCACATGTTGCCATGCTTCCACACCCGTCCTATCAACGTGGTCGTCTTCCACGGCTCTGATAGGGAACACTCGTTTTCAGGTTGGTTTCCCGCTTAGATGCCTTCAGCGGTTATCCATTCCGTATATAGCTACTCTGCTATGCCCTTGGCAGGACAACAGATCCACCAGAGATACGTCCATCCCGGTCCTCTCGTACTAGGGACAGATCCTGTCAATATTCCTACACCCACGGCAGATAGGGACCGAACTGTCTCACGACGTTCTGAACCCAACTCACGTACCGCTTTAAATGGCGAACAGCCATACCCTTGGGACCTGCTCCAGCCCCAGGATGCGATGAGTCGACATCGAGGTGCCAAACAACCCCGTCGATATGGACTCTTGGGGGTCATCAGCCTGTTATCCCCGGCGTACCTTTTATCCGTTGAGCGATGGCCCTTCCACACGGGACCACCGGATCACTATGACCGACTTTCGTCTCTGCTCGACTTGTCAGTCTCGCAGTCAGGCGGGCTTATGCCATTGCACTCGACGACCGATTTCCGACCGGTCTGAGCCCACCATCGCGCGCCTCCGTTACTCTTTCGGAGGCGACCGCCCCAGTCAAACTACCCACCATACACTGTCCCGGATCCGGATAACGGACCGCGGTTAGACATCCACGAAGATAAGGGTGGTATTTCAAGGATGGCTCCACAAGAACTGGCGTCCCTGCTTCAAAGCCTACCACCTATCCTACACATGCCTTGGCGAATGCCAGTGTAAAGCTATAGTAAAGGTGCACGGGGTCTTTCCGTCTGACCGCAGGAACCCCGCATCTTCACGGGGAATTCAATTTCACTGAGTCTATGTTGGAGACAGCGGGGAAGTCGTTACGCCATTCGTGCAGGTCGGAACTTACCCGACAAGGAATTTCGCTACCTTAGGACCGTTATAGTTACGGCCGCCGTTTACTGGGGCTTCAGTTCAGAGCTTGCACCCCTCCCTTTAACCTTCCAGCACCGGGCAGGCGTCAGACCCTATACGTCGTATTGCTACTTCGCAGAGCCCTGTGTTTTTGATAAACAGTCGCTACCCCCTGGTCTGTGCCACCCCATCATACTTGCGTAAAATGGGGTCACGCTTCTTCCGAAGTTACGCGTGCAATTTGCCGAGTTCCTTCAACATAGTTCTCTCAAGCGCCTTGGTATACTCTACCTGACCACCTGTGTCGGTTTCGGGTACGGTCTATACGGTGGAGCTATTTCCTGGAACCTCTTCGCCGCACATTCAATCCAGTAAGAATGTACAACACACGAGATCCGTCACTACCACCAGGCCCACGAATATTAACGTGGTTCCCATCGACTACGCGTGTCCGCCTCGTCTTAGGGGCCGGCTAACCCTGCTCAGATTAACTTTAAGCAGGAACCCTTGGTCTTTCGGCGAGGGAGTCTCTCACTCCCTTTATCGTTACTCATGTCAACATTCGCACTTCCGATATCTCCAGCAGCCCTCACGGGTCCGCCTTCACAGACTTACGGAACGCTCCGCTACCACGCAACAGTCACTACAACTGTCACATCCTCAGCTTCGGTGCATGGCTTTAGCCCCGTTACATTTTCGGCGCAAAGACCCTTATTTAGACCAGTGAGCTGTTACGCTTTCTTTAAATGATGGCTGCTTCTAAGCCAACATCCTGGTTGTTTTGGGATCCTCACATCCTTTCCCACTTAGCCATGACTTGGGGACCTTAGCTGGAGGTCAGGGTTGTTGCCCTTTTCACGACGGACGTTAGCACCCGCCGTGTGTCTGCCGACTAGTACTCCTCGGTATTCGGAGTTTGGTTAGGATCAGTAAGACGGTGAGTCCCCATAGCCCATCCAGTGCTCTACCCCCGAGGGTATTCGGTCGACGCTCTACCTAAATAGATTTCGCGGAGAACCAGCTATTTCCGAGTTTGATTGGCCTTTCACCCCTAGCCACAAGTCATCCCAATCTATTGCAACAGATACGGGTTCGGCCCTCCAGTTGGTGTTACCCAACCTTCAGCCTGCTCATGGCTAGATCACTCGGTTTCGGGTCTAATGCAACTAACTCAATCGCCCTATTCAGACTCGCTTTCGCTGCGCCTACACCTACCGGCTTAAGCTTGCTAGTTACACTAAGTCGTTGACCCATTATACAAAAGGTACGCCGTCACCCTTGCGGGCTCCGACTGTTTGTAGGCATCCGGTTTCAGGTTCTATTTCACTCCCCTCGTCGGGGTGCTTTTCACCTTTCCCTCACGGTACTTGTTCGCTATCGGTCATGCACGAGTACTTAGGCTTGGAGAGTGGTCTCCCCATGTTCAGACAGGATTTCACGTGCCCCGCCCTACTCAAGGACAATGACTGTTCTACGCGTAAGGGGCTATCACCCTCTATGGCCGACTTTTCCAAATCGTTCCGCTTTATTCATCATTGCCACTGGCCTGGTCCGCGTTCGCTCGCCACTACTTACGGAGTCTCGGTTGATGTCCTTTCCTGCAGGTACTTAGATGTTTCAGTTCCCTGCGTTCGCTTCTTACCCCTATGTATTCGAAAGTAAGATACCTTATCACAATGCTTGGAAACCCAGGCCGTTCATAAAACAGACTGGATTTTCCAAGCATTTAAGGTGGGTTGCCCCATTCGGAGATCCATGGATCAAAGCTTATTCGCAGCTCCCCACGGCTTTTCGCAGCGTATCACGTCCTTCTTCGCCTGTGCATGCCAAGGCATCCACCAAATGCCCTTAATTCACTTCTTCGTTCTCATTGTCTATGCTCATCCATAGCCGTTCCAAAGGAACGGCAATCCGGTTACCTTTTACAACCAGATTATCTCCTGATGACATCGACGTGTTCGATACAATCCTCTTTGAAGGCACGCCGGTGCACTTCGAGGTCGTATCATTAAGACCAGCTTCTCGAGATATCATCCGGTGATGCGCGGTCAGGCAACATCAATCCAGCATTCCCATCAGAGGAGCAAAAGCTCCAACAACAAAAATGCCTCGGACAAGCG